>CAZBDV010000005.1:0-114277 GCA_964490765.1 uncultured Candidatus Cloacimonadota bacterium
ATATCCCCTTCCTGCATCAATTTGATTGTGTAATTGTCCTGAGTTACAGCACCAAGATTTCTCACTGTGATAACATAATCATAGCTGTTAGCAATTGAAGGTGATGTAGGTCCATTGATAGCTATTGCTGCCATGTCATTTTGAATGAACGATCCACCATCGAAGACCAATCTGATCTGTGGTTTGTAAGCAGCTGTAGATGTAGTCTCCTCATTGGTCTGATCTACTGTATCAGAGCGGCCATACCGCATGCCATTGGGTGCATCATAAATCCACTGTTGTCCGGAAGAATTATAGTTATCGAGTAAGCCAAAGGCCGTATCGATAAGAATATTATCGGTCCCATTCCACTCGAAGTCTGTAGTGAAGGTCATCATAAACCAGTCACCAGCAACCGGCGTCAATGCCGGGTTGGTATAAACCGTCTCGAACGGTCCATTATCGTGGGCGGAAGCATCATTAGCTGTAGTATGTTTAACACGAATAATGAAATTCGGCAGAGCATGGATCGGAGCATCGGTTACATAAAAACCGATCTCTTCGAGAGTAGCCGGTCCGCCAAAGCCTGTCTCGTTAATTTCCGTCGCAGTATAAACAGACTGGCTTCTCAGACTCTTATAGAAAATGTTGAAGGGAGCAGCACCGGTCGTTGTGTTTGTATCGGTACCTTCTCCCAGATCGATCATTGTGGTCTGGCCACTTAATAGTGTCCCCATACCTACAATCATGATAATGAATAGTAGTTTGAATAGTCGTAGTCTCATCAAGTCACTCCTTGTTATTGTGATTGGTTAATCTATTTATGGGGCCCGTATTTATGATGTAACAACACCAAAGCCCTCGTTACTCTTATAGTAATGACATTTTACGCGAGATATCTTGACACTTTGTGTCTGTATCAAGACTCGAAATTGTATCACATATCAACATTATTTATTATGCTCCTCACAGGTGCCTCATCAGGCACTTTTATAACCGATTCTAACTAAAGGCCTTTGTTTAATTCTTAATGCATTATGTCAACCCATTTTTTGGAATCCTGACAGGAGCCATTGCTCTCCGATACTGGATTGAAGCGGACTGGACGAAATCACGGAGTAACTTTCCGTATCTCATATTAGTGAGATTACTACCAGAAAAACATATAATATTGACAGCTCTACCCAGATTCAATTCCCTGAAATCAGAAATGACAGAGAGGAAGGGATAGATGCGAGTTTTTACGAACAGAGCAGCAAGACACAATTATTTCTTTTTAGACGAGATAGAAGCCGGTATCGTTCTGGTTGGCACCGAGATAAAATCGATCAGAATGGGTAAGGTGAATTTCAAGGATAGTTATGCCAGAGTTGAGAATGGCGAGGTATGGTTATACAATCTGCATATAAGCCCCTATGATAAAGGAAATGTTTTTAATCATGATCCCGAGCGAAAGAGGAAACTCCTCTTAAATCGTCACGAGATTCGTCGTCTGACTAAAAAGACGGAGGAGCAGGGGCTTACTTTGATCCCGAAAGAGATATACATCAATGATGAGGGGCTCTGCAAGGTAATGCTAGTAATAGCGAAAGGTAAGAAGCGATACGACAAACGAGAAGACATCCAGAAGCGTGATCTGGAGAGAGAGTCTGATCGTAAGAGTAAGTATGATGTTTAAAGATAAAGGGAGGGATATATTGTTTCCCTCCCTTCTATTTATCAACTGTATTTAACGAGTAGCAACGATTATTTTTTGAATGCTTCCAGTACCTTATTATAATCGGGTTCGTTGCCAATTTCCGGTACTAACTGAGTATAGACAACATTCTGATCTTTATCTAAACCCACAACAGCCCTGGCGAGCAAGCCTTTCATCGGGCCGGAGGTAATCAGAAGTCCATAATCCTTACCAAATTCTGGAGATCTGAAAGCAGAGAGGGGAATAATGCTCTTCAATCCCTCTGCTGCACAATATCTCTGCAGTGCAAAAGGGAGATCGTGTGATACACCCAGAACATAGGTATTTGATAATTTATCTGCCGCTTCGTTAAATTTACGAACAGACATTGCACATACCGGAGTATCTATACTGGGGAATATGTTCAATATGATGTTCTTACCTTTGAAATCATCTATAGTAGTATCAGTGAGATCAGATTTTGTCAGCTTGAAAGGAGGTGCCTTTGTACCTCTTTGTGGCAAATCACCAATCAGTTGAACCGGCTTACCTTTCAGTTTTACTTCTGCCATGATAACCTCCTTGATTATCGTTTTAGTTTCAATCTAATGTTTTTCGGCATTGAGGCAAAGATATTCTTTCTAAGGATGTATGAGCAGGGCACGCTCCATTTTCAGTAATTGATGTTTTAGCTTCAACCCGGCAGAAAACCCACCTGGTGATCTATCTGCTCTGATCACTCTATGACACGGAATTATCAGAAGGAAGGGATTCTGGCCACAGGCGTTCCCAACCGCCCTGGCAGCCGAATACCTTTTTGCTTGCCGGGCAATATAAGTGTAGGACCTTGTCTCTCCGAAAGGAATTTCGCTTAACAGTCTCCAGACAGTTTTCTGGAAGAGTGTATAGTTCTCCAGATATAATGGTAAACTAAACACCTTCCTTTGTCCGGAAAAGTATTCATCAAGCTGTTTGACAGTCTCTCTGATAATTGAGTTCTTATCATTCTCTTTCCCTGAATCTTTGACCCTGTATGAGACAGTGTGAAGCCAGTCAGCAGAAGCTCTGATCGTCAGTATCCCGAAAGGAGATTGATAATCATATTGAGATATCTCATTCATATTAGTTATCATTATAGTTCATTGTTTATCCTTTTAAGATGCTAACGATATTGATAATCTGTCAAGGATTCTCCATTACCTGGCCGAAGGTTATCAACTTTAACATCATCATCAAAAGATGGTACGAAATCAAGTCAAGTCTCTGATAACAAAGATTTTCTTTACAAATATTTAATACCTGGATTGATAGTTTATCTGAGGAAAATTATGAGTGGTAAGGAAAAGAACATCTTCTGGGTAGCTGGAGAAAACTCGGGGGATCTTCATGCATCAATGGTGATCAAAGCTCTAAATGAGCGGGGAAACAACTATCATCACCTCGGGATTGGTGGCCATCGCATGCAGGCTCACGGGTTCAAATCGATGTTCCCCTTTCAGAAGTTCTCTATAATGGGTTTTCTGGAGGTTGTCCAGAGTTTGCCATTCATCTGGCGTGTCGAACAGAAGATCTATAAGATCCTGGAGAACATAAAACCGGATTTAGTTGTCCTGGTGGATTATCCCGGCTTCAATCTCCGTTTAGCCAGGCGTGCCTACGATCTTGATATACCGGTTCTCTATTTTATCTGTCCCCAATTCTGGGCCTGGCGACACAGCCGGGTCAAGCAGTTGAAAGAGAACACCAATTTTGTCGCTTCTATCCTCCCGTTTGAGAAGGAGTCACTTGACATTCATAGAGTAACCTCGGCATATGTCGGTCACCCTATAGCAGAAGAGATCAAGATCGAAGTAGACCGTGAACAATTTGCCCGCACTTTTGGACTTGACCCTGATAAAGAGTGGATTGGATTCATGCCTGGCAGTCGCGATTCGGAAATCATAAAGATGCTTCCCGCATTTATCGATGCGATCAAAAGGTTTCGTACCGACGAATTCCAATTTCTGGTTTCCAAGGCACATACGGTGAATCATGAACTCTTTATGAGCTATTTCCCTGAAAATATTTTGAAGAGGGTCTTTCTTATTGACGGTTATATGTATGAAATGATTAAATATTCACGGTTTATGGTTGTTACCTCCGGTACAGCCACTCTGGAGACTGCCTATATCGGTACCCCCTTTATCATAGTATATAAATCGAGCAGACTCTCTTACTCCATCGCCAGAAGACTGGTCAGAATCAAACGAATCGGCCTGCCGAATATAATATTGGAGAATGATATAGTACCGGAATTGATTCAGGATGAGGTTACCGGTGAAAATATCTATACCAGGATACTCGAATTCCTTAATAACAGAGAAGAATATGAAAAAATGGCTGCAGAACTGGCCAGGGTTAGAGAGATGCTCAGCGAAAAAAAGGCCTCACAGGAAGTAGCCTCGATCATTGAGGAAATGGTAAATGAAGAAAGGTGAACCCTTTTTGATAAATACCATTCTCTTGCTGGAGAAATATGTGGTTAAGTATCTAACGCTTCTTTTAGGTAAGAGTCTGATCTTCCGTGAACATACTCCCCGTCCCGGAACCCCCTGTATCTATCTCTTCTGGCACCGCAATATTATCCCCTTAATGTATCTTTACCGCAATCAACAGGTGATTATCATTATCTCACAATCACGTGACGGCGAAATCATTGCCGGTCCGGTTGAACTTATGGGTTACAAAACTGTTAGAGGTTCCTCAACTCGAGGAGGAACCGAAGCCCTTTATCAGCTGGTTAAATCGGCTGGCAATCAGAGTATAGCAGTAACACCCGACGGTCCGGTCGGCCCCAGGGAAGTTATGAAGAAGAGTGTCCTGTTTATTGCTTATCATACGAAACTTCCTCTCATTCCCATGGCAGTTGATATCGACAGAGAATGGCTTTTCCCTACCTGGGACCTTTTTCGAGTTCCCAAACCGAAAGGTGTCGTAAATATCTCTTATGGTAACCCTTATTACGTAAAGGATAAAGATAACTTAGATAAACAACTGGCAGATCTCCAGTTCGAAATGGACAGGTTACAGTTTATGAATCGGGAATGGGGAATAGTAAGAAAACAGGGTAGTTAAGTGACGCTTAAAAGATCGAGTCTTTCGAATATAAGACAGAAAAGTAGAATAATAAAGAAATATAATAGAGGAGCAAAAAGATGAAATTGTCACAAAGAGCTTATGATGTTCAGGAATCACCGATCAGAAAATTGATGCCATACGCCAATGAAGCCAAAAAGAGAGGCATCAAGGTATATCATCTCAATATAGGCCAGCCTGATATTGAGACACCATCTATCATGATGAAAGCCTATCATAACTTCAATGAGAAGGTATTAGGCTACGGCCCGTCACAGGGTATCGAAGTGTATCGTCAGGGACTGGCAAAGTATTATCAGAAAAAGGGATTGGGGGTCAGTTCGGACAATATCATAGTCACCGTTGCCGGGTCAGAGGCTGTGACTTTTGCCCTGAATGTTACCTGTAATCCTGGGGATGAGATTATCGTTCCAGAGCCATTTTACACTAATTACAATGGATTCTCTACTCTGTCAGGGGTCAAAATCATTCCTCTGACTACCTTTGCAGAAGATGGATTCTCACTACCAGAAAGAGATAAGATTGCCAGACTTATTACCTCCAGGACGAAAGCTATCCTGATCTGTAATCCCGGCAACCCTACCGGTACTGTCTATACTGAAGAGGAACTGCAGCGGATTGTCGAGTTAGCAAAAGAACACGAGCTTTTCGTCATTTCTGATGAGGTTTACAGGGAATTTGTCTATGACGGGTTGAAGCACACCAGTATATTGAGCTTTGAGGAGATAGCAGACCGGTCAATCGTTGTGGACAGTATCTCCAAACGGTATAGTGCCTGTGGAGCCAGAGTAGGTTGTATTGTATCTCGTAATCAGGAGTTGATGGCTGCTGTCTTGAAATTTGCCCAGGCTAGACTCTGTCCTCCCACCATTGACCAGGTTGCAGCAAATGCCTGTTTAGAACTCGGTGAAGACTATTTTGAACAGATTATAGAGGAATACACGAAACGGCGTGATCTGGTTTTTAGTGAATTAGAGAATGACCCCGATATCATATGTACCAAACCGGGCGGTGCTTTCTATATATTCCCTGAACTTCCGGTCAAGGATGCTGAAAAATTTGTAATCTGGCTTCTCAGTAAGTTCGAGATCGATGGAGAGACCGTAATGGCAGCTCCGGCAGAGGGATTCTATGCGACGCCGGGAGAGGGTAAGAGCGGGATAAGGATAGCTTATGTGCTTAATACCGAGTCACTTGCTAAAGCGATGAATATCCTTCTGAGAGGCTTAGAAGCTTACAGGGATATCGAAGAATAGTAAATATTGGATCATTTTTTAATTGATTGCCTGGTAAATGAAAAGCAGTTAGAGTTCTGTGTGTAATCAGAAGTAAAGGAAAGAAGTTAACTCTATGGCAGATATACTCCTGGATAGAATGTTCGGTAAGGTCAATCTCGATGAAAGAGTATTGGATAATCTGCTCGAATTGCAGAGACTGAACCTGAATCTGGAACTATGCATAACCGATTCCCGATATCTTTTTGAAAAATTCTGTACGGCAGAAAGCCTGCTGCGCCTGAAAATCGCTGAATTGAACCTTAAATCTAATTTTCATCTCCCTTTCTATGGCCTGCAATTGGGATGTAAAGACCACTATATCAGGGAGCTGTCACTCAAGCTGATTATGCAGGGATTACACCTGGCCGCCGAATTACAGATTCCCAGATCTATAATGCATCTATCCTTTCCCCCCTATATACCGATAAAAGGACAACAGAAATGGCTGGATAGCTTCTACCGCAATCTGGAAAAGATCCTCGAATATTGTCAGCAGAAGAATATAACACTCCTGTTAGAGAATACTCACGAGCATCTTCCGGAAATCTTTTCCAGTATCTTTGAAAATTACCCGACAGGATATCTCGCCATGTGTCTCGATATTGCTCATATCTACTGTTATTCTCCGGCATCTTTCGCTGAATGGTGGTCTGCCTGTAGTGATAATATTAAGGTCATTCATTTGAGCGATAATTACGGAGATGAGGATAGTCATCTCCCTCTCGGAGATGGTAAGATCGATTTCAGAGAGCTTTTCGATGCCAGTGCAGGGAAAGACCTTACTTACACACTGGAAACTGATGTTACCGGTTTTGCAAAATCACTGGAATATATTAGAGAACTATTGCCTGAAAAGTACAATAACAGACAGTCAGACAGTTCACGCGAATGTATCGATTCTAACGGGAGATAAAGCAATGACTGCAGAAGAGAAGAAAGCACGTCAGGAGATCAAAAGATTGAGGAAATTGATCGAAAAACACAACCAGCTCTACTATCTCTTTGCTGAACCAGAAATCAGTGATTACGAGTATGATCAGATGCTGAAACGTCTGGCCGAACTGGAAGAGAGATATCCAGAGTTCAAGAGTAAAACATCCCCGACATCAGAGGTTGGGAGTGATATCAGGCCAGCAGCAGAAGTCATAGAACACAGAGTCAGAATGTTCAGTCTGGAAAATGCCTACAGTCTGGAGGAAGTAGAGTCCTTTCTGGATAGAGCTGCCAAAAAAACGGGACAGTTATTCCATCCCGTTACCCTGGAGTTGAAGATCGATGGATTCAGTATAAATCTCTATTATGAAGATGGGAGGTTACAATATGCCACTACCCGCGGAGATGGATATAAGGGGGAGGTTGTAACTGAAAATGTTCGGATGATAGATTCCATTCCCCTAAAGATCGAATACAAAGAACCTATCGAAGTCAGAGGTGAGATCTTTCTCCCTCTCAGTGAATTTCTCAGGATAAACCGTGAGAGAGAAGAGCGGGGTGAGAAGAACTTCGCTAACCCCCGTAATGCTGCAGCTGGAACAATCAAGGTAAAGAACAGCCAGCTGGTCGCAGAACGTAAACTCGACTCACTGATCTATTCTGTCGGCTATTTTGAAAAAAGTGACATAAATACACAATGCGAGCTTCTGGAATTCCTGAAACAACAAGGTTTCAGAATCAGCCCTTATAATGTCTTAGCCAGAAGATTCAGCGAGATAAGAGATTATTGCCTGAAATGGGAAGCACGTCGCTCCGAATTAGAATACGAAATAGACGGGGTAGTGATCAAGATCAATGATATGTATCTCCAGCGGGAACTGGGATTTACCGATAAAAGCCCACGCTGGGCAGTAGCTTATAAATTTAAAGCTGAAGAGAAGAGCACCCAGCTTCTCGATGTCAGCTTTCAGGTCGGCCGAACCGGAGCTGTAACTCCGGTCGCTATATTAGAACCGGTTTATATTGCCGGCTCAACCGTATCGCGAGCCACTCTCCATAACGAAGAGGAGATTGCCAGGCTTGACCTTCATTATGGCGACAGAGTTACTCTCGTCAAATCGGGCGATATCATCCCAAAGATACTGAGAGCTGAAACAGAACACCGCTCTCCGGAAGCAGAGAGAGTTAACTTCCCCCGCAAGTGTCCAGAATGCCATACTCCATTAACACGAGAACCGGAAGGGGTTATCCGCTACTGTAATAATATTAATTGCCCGGCACAGATACAGCGCCGAATAGAGCATTTCGTATCACGAAAAGCTATGGATATTGAAGGGCTGGGCGAAGCTCTCATAGCAAAATTCCTGGAAAAGGGTATCATCAGCAAGTTGGAAGATATATACCGCCTTGATTATCAAAAAGTACTGCAACTGGATAAACTCGGTGAACGATCGGTTTACAATCTGAAACAGGCTATAGAAAAATCATTGCAGCAACCGTTCGATCGTATTCTCTTCGCCCTCGGTATTCGCTATGTAGGTGATAAAACAGCAAAGATAATAACCGAACACTTCAGTGATCTGGAGTCTTTACTGCAGGCCGAAGTCAAAGATTTTCTGCAGGTAGAAGAGATCGGCGATAAAATCGCTCAATCTCTCTATGACTTCCTGCATAACGAAGAGAGTCTCAATACTATAAGAGCCTTACAGGAGGCAGGCCTGTCTTTCAAAGCGGAAAAAAAGCCTACAGGTGACAAGCTCCAGGGAAAAAGTTTTTTAATAACAGGCACATTAAGTCGTTACACCAGAGAAGAAGCAGAGAAGAGGATAGAGGAATCGGGTGGAAGGGTAATCTCTTCAGTGAGCAAGAAACTCGATTACCTCATAGTAGGAGAAAAACCGGGCTCCAAGCTTCAAAAAGCGAGTAAAATCCCGACAGTGAAGATTATAAATGAAGAAGAATTCGAACAGTTACTTGATTAGATTATATATGGAAGTTAAACTGTATTACAGGTTGGTTACTATGCTCCCCGGGAGTATCAACTTCTTCAATGAGCAGGATGTAGATCTATGAAAATACTTGAACGTTACATACTGAGAGAGAATACAAAACCATTTCTGGTTTCGTTACTGGTCCTGACCTTCGTATTCCTGCTCGACAAGCTGATTGAACTGCTCAATCTGATTATTGATAAGAGGTTGGATATTTCGGCAATAATATCGGTGTTCAGCCTCAGCCTCCCCTTCATGCTCGCTCTAACTGTTCCTATGGCTGTTCTCGTTGCCACTATAATGTCCTTCGGAAGACTATCGGTAGATAATGAACTGGTAGCCTTCAAGTCGTGTGGGATCAACATCTATACTCTGATGCGATCTACGGTTATTGCTGCTCTTATCCTCTCAGTTGCTATGGTCTACTTCAATAATGAGGTTCTGCCGGATACTAATTATAAGTTGAAAAACCTGCTTGTAAGGCTACATTACAGAAGACCTGTAACCAATATACAACCGGGCCAATTCACCACGATCAAGAACTATACTATCTATGCTGCCGATATCAGGGGTGATGATCTCTTCGGTCTGACGATCTATAACAGGGAAGGGACTAATTTTCCCCAGACAATTACAGCTGAACGAGGACAGATAGAGCTGAGCGATGGGGGTAATAACTTTAAGGCTATTCTGCATAACGGGCAGGTGCACGAACGGGATGACCGCGACCCTCAGAAATATACATTACAGAAATTCGAGAGACTGATTATCCATCTCCCCGATCTCGGATTCGATTTGAACGTTGAAGATTCAGACCAGCGTGGTGATAGGGAGCTAAGCTCCCGGCAGATGCTTCAGATAATCGAAGATCGAGAACAGGATATCACGAACACCAGAGAACAGATCAGAAGACTGGAAACGAGAAACATGCTGCTGGAAGAGGATAAGGACTCCTTTCAGGTAGCGAGGGAGATAGAAAGAAACAATAACCTGATCGCTATGCAGATCAACAAGATTTCCGATCTGGAAACGAGAATCAGGGAATACAAGGTCGAGATTCACAAAAAATATTCCATCGCCTTTGCCTGTCTCATATTTGTCTTTCTCGGTATTCCTATCGGGATGATGATCAGGAGCAGCGGTGTGGGTGTCGCCTTTACGGCGAGTGCTATCATTTTCATCATCTATTATATCTGTCTGGTTAGTGGTGAACAAGTCGGTGATAAGGGAATCGTTACTCCCTGGCTGGCTATGTGGGCACCAAATATCCTCTTCGGGTCAATAGGGCTCTATCTGGTAGTCTCTTCGACCAAAGATATGAAGACGATAGAATGGCGACGCTGGATCAACAGCCTGTCTACCCGGCTGAGACGCATCTTCCGCAGGGGGCAAAGAAAATGAAGATTATCGACAGGTATATTGTTACTCAGTTTCTGAAAACATTCCTGATTATCAGCTTCTCTCTGGCCATAATCTTTATTGTAGTCGATGTCTTCGACAGACTACCCAGACTGCTCCGTAACACAACGGAATTCGAATATCTCGCCCAGTATTTTCTGCTCAGAATACCCTACCTCTTCGTATTGACCTCACCCGTTACCGTTCTGCTGGCAGGACTATTTCTGATGGATATGCTCTCCAGGCATAACGAATCGGTCGCTATCAGAGCGTCGGGTGTCAGTGTTATCAGGCTCGTTACGCCTCTTTTCATCTTTGGGTTATTATACACTCTCTTTATTATGTTCTTCGGGGATATTATACTTCCCAAAACCGAAGAACGGCGAGAATATGTCTCAAGAGTCAAAATCAGAGGACAGGAGCATGAGGACGTCCGGATGCGTTCTAATATCCAGTACAGGGGCGAAGGCAATACACTCTATAATATCGGCTTTTTCGACGGTTTCAGAAATACACTCCGTATGATCGATATTACGACCGTTGACCCCGATAATTATCAGATCGTGAGAAAGTTGACCGCTACTAATGCTGACTGGCAGAATGACGAGTGGGTTTTCATCAACTGCGTGATACGAACTTTCCACGATGGCCGCTTAACGAGTAGTGAACATTATGAATCTATTACCCTTGACGATATAAACGTGACACCCCAGGATTTCGTAAAGAGTGCTAAAAGTCCCTTCTCTATGAACTATTTCGAATTGAGTGACTACATAGAAAGATTGAAAAGAGTTGGAGAATCTTATACCAATGAGCTGGTTGATCTCTACACAAAGATCTCTTTCCCCTTTGCCAACTTTATCATACTCCTCTTCTGTGTCCCGCTTGCAACGGTTTCCATGCGGAGTAAATACAGAGGTATGATTTTTCTACTTGGTATCCTGATCTGTTTCCTCTTTCTCACTGTTTTGAGAATCAGCCAGAGTCTAGGATACAATGAGGTTCTTTCCCCCTTCGCTGCAGCCTGGTTGCCTAATATTATATTCGGTCTGGCCGGCGGAGTTTTTGTACTCAAAGCAGAAGTATGATCAGTTGAAAAGGAACAGGCCAGAAACTATGAAGATTCTCATGACCCTGGAAAATGACTTTTCACCCGATATCAGAGTAGAGAAGGAGATTAGGACTCTTACCTCGGCAGGATACGAGATCGTGCTCGCCTGTATTACCAGAACCGGTAAGGACGAGATTATTCGCCAGGGACTTCTGACCATCCATAGGAAGCGAATACCGGAATTCATCTATAAAACGAGTGTTGCAGCACTTAAATTCCCTCTTTACTTCAACTTCTGGCGGGCATTTTTACAATCCTTATACAGTAAGCAGTCCTTTGACCTCATTCATGTTCATGACCTCCCTCTGGCCAGAGTTGCTATCGAAATCAGAGAAAGGAGAGAGATACCAGTTCTGTTAGATCTGCACGAGAACTACCCCTGGTTGCTCCAGGTCTCTCACCACACTCAAACTCTGGCCGGTAAGCTTTTATCATCACACGAACAATGGGTAAGATACGAAAGAGAGATGGTCTGTCAGGCTGACATTATCCTCTCCGTGATAGAAGAACAACGCGAGAGATTGATAGAGCTGGGCGCAGCACCGGAGAGAATCTATCTCGTCTCCAATACACCGGAGTTATCTGATATACCCGGGATCGGGACAGGAAAGGGAAACGATAAATTTGTATTTGTCTATGCCGGTAATTTCGGTGCCAACCGGGGAATCGAAATAGTATTTTCCGCCCTGAAGGAGGTGGTGAGTAAATCTCCTGCTTTTTTGCTCCGGTTAGTCGGGAATGGTAAAAGAACAACCCACCACTTGAAGAAAATGGCCGATGACCTCTCTTTGAGTGAACAGATAGACTTTTGCGGCTGGCAACCCTATGAGAAGATGTTGAACTTTATTGCAGAGGGAGATGTAGCCATTCTACCGCATCTGAAAAATCCGCACAGCGATCATACCATACCCAATAAACTCTTTCAGTATATGATGCTTGCTAAACCTGTTATTGCCAGTAACTGCAAACCGATAAAGAGAATCATCGAGAAGACTGATTCCGGTTACATCTATCAGGATAGAGACCACCTTGACCTGAGCGAAAAAATGTTGTATGCTGTCAATAACCGGCAGGAAATAATTCTGAAGGGTAAAAACGGCCGCAAAGCCGTGCAAGAGATCTACAACTGGCAGAGGAGTGGCGAGAATCTTCTGGCAGCATATAAGGCTATGCAATAACCACCCCATTTGTCCCGGTTTTTAACTCATATTTTTGATTGACAAATATAGGATTAAACGAGATTTGCTTAAAAAATTCTGCATTAAGAGGAGTTACTGTTATGAAAAAAGTTTTAGTTACAGGAGCATTGGGACAAATCGGAACGGAATTAGTCCTCTACCTGAGAGATTTATACGGAAAAGAGAATGTGATAGCCAGTACACGTCGCCCCAAAGAGGGTCATATCTTGATGAACGATGGGATTTTCGAACTGATAGATGTTACAAATCCACAGAGTATCCTGGATGTGGTCAAGAAATACAAAATCGATACCATATACCACCTCGCTTCTGTCCTGTCAGCAGTCGGAGAAAAAGATCCCCAGACTCTCTGGAATATCAATATGAACGGCCTGACTTATATTCTGGAGATAGCCCGCGAGCACGATTGTGCTGTTTTCGTACCAAGCTCGATAGCAGTGTTCGGGCCCGGAACACCTTTCGATAATACACCACAGGATACAATAATGAGGCCGACAACGATTTATGGCGTCTCCAAGGTTGCTGGAGAGTTGCTCTGCGACTATTATCATCTGAAATTCGGACTTGATGTAAGAGGATTACGCTACCCTGGCATTATCTCCAATGCAGCACTACCTGGCGGTGGAACTACAGATTATGCTGTCCATATATATTACGATGCCATCAAGCATAAAAAATATTCCTGTTTCCTGAAAGAGGGGACATACATCGATATGATGTATATGCCTGACGCCCTCGAAAGTGCTGTTCAGTTGATGGAAGCCGATCCGGCTAGATTGAAGCACCGTAACGCATTCAATGTTACATCTATGAGCTTTGCTCCCGAGCATATAGCTGCGGAGATCAGAAAACATATCCCGGAATTCGAGATGGATTATGATGTGGATCCGGTTAGACAGGGTATTGCTGACAGCTGGCCAAACTCACTCGACGACTCTGCTGCCCGTGATGAATGGGGTTGGAACCCGAGGTATGATCTGAAATCGATGACCGATGATATGCTGAAGGTACTCTCGGAAAAGCTCAAATAAAACGGCCTCCTGTAATGACATACGGTACGGGTATCGATCTGATAGAGGTGGAAAGAATAAAGAAAGCTATTAACGCTAAAGATTCTTTCAAAGAGAAGATTTATAGTGCTGATGAAATCGCATACTGCGAAGCCACTACACATAAATTCCTCTCTTATGCAGCACGTTTTGCCGCCAAAGAGGCATTCCTTAAAGCTCTCGGTACAGGCTGGACTGATTCGATAAAATGGTCGGAGATAGAAATTCTCAACAAGAAGCAGGGAAAACCTTTTATCAGGCTTACCGGCCGGGCAAAAGAAATTGTCGATGAACTGAAGATAAATAATATCCTGGTTTCACTTACCCACATCAGAGACTATGCTTCGGCTACGGTCATTCTCGAAATCTAAAGACCGTTCCAGAAATAAGTTAAAGACCTCAATGTAAAACAGGTAAGGAACCGGAATGCTGATGATAACAGACTAAAATAAATGCTATATATAGCGGAGGTAATATGTTTGGAAAAATGAAAACCGATTTACAGAAGACATTTGGCGAATTGCAGGAGCAGGGCCTTTTCAAAAAGGAGAGGATCATTGTCACCCCTCAGGGAGCGAAAATCAAGGTTTCGACCGGAGAGGAAGTCCTTAACTTCTGCGCAAATAACTATTTAGGATTATCTAACCACCCCGCAGTCGTCGCTGCTGCACAAAAAACGATGGATGACTGGGGATACGGCCTTTCATCAGTTAGATTCATCTGCGGCACTATGCAGATACACAAAGAACTGGAAAAGAAGGTCTCTGAATTCCTCGGTATGGAGGATACAATACTCTACGCTGCCTGCTTCGATGCTAACGGTGGTGTATTCGAACCATTACTCGGTGAAGAGAGTGCTATCATCTCTGATGAGCTCAATCACGCTTCGATTATTGATGGCGTACGGCTCTGTAAGGCAAAACGATTTCGCTATAAACATTCCAATATGGAAGAACTGGAGAAATGCCTGCAGGAAGCACAGCCTCAGAAATACCGCATAATCGTAACCGATGGTGTCTTCTCCATGGACGGAGATATCGCCAGGTTGCCGGAGATCTGTGACCTGGCAGATAGGTATGACGCACTTGTGATGGTCGATGACAGTCACGCCAGTGGTTATATCGGCCAGACAGGGAGGGGAACCTGGGAACATTACGGATTGGAGAATCGGATCGATATCATTACTACGACATTCGGTAAGGCATTAGGAGGAGCAATGGGTGGCTGCACATCCGGCAGGAAGGAGATAATAGAGATGCTCCGCCAGAAATCACGACCCTACCTCTTCTCCAACTCTCTTGCTCCGGCAGTCGTAGGTGGTACGCTGAAAGTACTCGAACTTCTCTCAGAATCGACAACACTCCAGGACAAGGTAATGGAGAACGCTAAATATTTCCGCAGTAAGATGCTGGAGGCCGGATTTACTATTACACCGGGTGAGACAGCTATTGTTCCGGTTATGCTCTATGATGAACCATTAGCCCTCAAGATGGCCGATATGCTTCTCAAAGAAGGGATATATGTTATCGGCTTTGCCTATCCTGTGGTTCCGAAAGGTAAGGCTCGAATCAGGGTCCAGTTATCCGCTGCTCATGAGAAAGAACATCTGGATAAGGCAATAGAGGCCTTTATCAAGATCGGTAAAGAATTGAAAGTTATCTGATGCGGATAACGGAATCAATAATAACGGGAGAGTTGAAATCCTGAGTTTCAACTCTCCCTTTTCTTGAGAACCGAATATGAATAATAACAATTGCGAGAATAGAGGAATACTCTATATCGTTCCTACCCCAATCGGTAATCTCGGCGATATGACCTTCAGAGCTGTTGAGATCCTTAAAAGTGTCGCCTTGATCGGTGCAGAAGATACACGACAGTCAGCTGTTCTACTCAAACATTACCAGATAGAGACCCCTATGATAAGCTACCATAAGTTCAATGAAAAAAGCCGCTTAGAACAGTTACTCTCCAACCTGAAGCTGGGCAAGGATATAGCTATCATCTCTGATGCCGGGACTCCAGGAATATCTGACCCGGCAGCAATCCTTATCAGAGAAGCAATAAAAAACAATATCCCGGTCTCCACATTACCCGGTGCTGCTGCCTTCCTACCCGCTCTAGTCAGCTCCGGTTTCGACACCGAAAGATTCCTCTTCTCTGGTTTTCTGCCAGTAAAAGAGAAAGATAAAAAAGCACTCCTGCAGGAGATAGCTCCACTACAGATGACCCTCATATTCTACGAAGCGCCACATAGACTTATCTCATTTCTACAGACACTCCACGAAAACCTGGGTGACAGAGATATCGTTATCGGTCGTGAATTGACAAAAAGGTTCGAAACCTTCTATCGAAACAGATTGAGTTACTTTATCGAGCATCAGGATACGATAAAGCTGAAGGGTGAAATCACCGTTGTCTGTAAAGGTGCAGCCAGGCCGGCAGCAATACCCGATAGTGAGATACTGAAGAACCTTAAGGAGTATATGTCCCGGGGAGAAACGAAGAGCTTTGCGATCAATCGTGTCAGTAAAGATTTAAAAGTCCCGAAAAACAGGGTTTATGCTCTTGCCCACGATTCGAACGTGACCAATACCTGATTCATCTACTTCTTTCCGATACACTTAATTCGTTATCAACACACATGATGCTATTACTTCACTCCGGCCGAAAACTTCTCAAGTAACACTGGGAGCCCCTATAGTCGGCTTCCAACCGACTATAGGAGTCTCCAGAGGTTTAAGACGGCCAGATTGCAGTTGAGTGTCATCTCCGGTCTGCAGAGAACGGTATTCTCCCCTGTATAGATAAATTGAACCCTTTCTATTGATAAAATCAGCTGTAATAAGGGAGATTATCACACCGTTATATCTGAGGTTTATCAGAGGTGAAAATCCTTGACATAAAGCGGGGATTGACAATCACTATAAGAAAAATTCAGAGGAGAAGAGATATGTTTCCAGGTGGAAAGAAGGGTTTAAAAGATTTAATGAGTCAGGCGAAAAAAATGCAGGATAACCTGGCGAAAACACAGGAAGAACTGGCTAATAAAGTAGTAGAAGCGTCATCAGGTGGTGGAATGGTTACAATCGCAATGAACGGTAAATATGAAATACAGAAACTGAAAATTGACCCCGAGGTCATTGACCCGGAGGATACAGAAATGCTGGAAGATCTTATTATTGCGGCTTTCAATGAAGCCAGGGATAAGATAGCCCAGACTTCAGAACAGGAGATGTCCAAACTGACTGGTGGTATGAATATCCCCGGATTGATGTAATATGATCTTCAATAACAAGCTCGATGATCTGAAAAACGGCCTGAAACAGTTGCCGGGAGTGGGCGAGAAAACAGCCCAGAGATACGCACTCTATCTGCTAAACCAGAACAAAGAAAATTCTTTGAACCTGGCAGATACTATCCGAGAGGCGGTTGAGAGTCACACTTTCTGTGAAGTATGTAATATGTTGAGTGATTCCAATCCCTGTGTCATCTGTCGAAATGAAGAACGAGACCATTCTATACTCTGTGTCGTAGAAAACACATACGATGTTTATCTGATAGAGAACACGGGAGATTTTCACGGTTATTATTTCGTGCTGGGGCACCTGCTCTCACCTATGGATGGAATCGGCACCAGCGAGATCCATCTCCCTGAACTGCTAAACAGGGTTAAGAGTGAAATCATTACCGAAGTTGTTCTGGCTCTCAACCCATCTGCAGAAGGTGAGACAACTATTGAGCTGATAGCTTCTGAGTTAGCTCCCTACAGGAAAACTATCACACGGCTCTCTACTGGACTACCTTTCGGAGGTAATATCGAGTATAGTAGCCCAACAACACTCTCGAATGCAATTAAAAGACGTTATTCGATCAGTGAGTAAAAAGATATAATGTTTACCGGTATCATCCAGGACACAGGCAAAATCAAGCGGATAGTACGTAAAGGTTCCGGCAGGCAAATAGTAATCGAATGTCGTGATATCCAATCTGATATTAAACCTGGAGCCAGTATTGCCTGCAATGGGATCTGTCTTACAGTGACCAGTTTCGATCGGAATGAGATCACCCTGGAAGCGATGGAAGAGACTATCAGCAGAACTACCCTTTCCTACTGGCAGACAGGGGAGCGTATCAATCTTGAGCGAGGGGTTATGGCTGGTTCAAACCTGGACGGACATATTGTCCAGGGTCACGTTGATTCCATCTCGAACGTTTTACGGATAGAGCGGCGAGAAGCGAGTAAAATTCTGGAGATCGCCATACCGGAAGGATATGGGACCCTGATCGTCGATAAGGGTTCGATTGCTCTGAACGGAGTCAGCCTTACAGTTGCCTCCATAAAAGCGAAAAGTTTCACTGTTTCTCTGGTTGGATACACCCTTGAACAGACGAATCTCAATGACCTGAAACCGGGCAGCAGACTCAATATCGAGTTCGATATCATAGGAAAGTATATCACCCGTTATCTCGATAATCGAGCCAGTCAACTGACAGAGGAGAAAATTCGTGAAGAGGGTTTTTAATCTACTCATATTGCTGATTATCATTTCTCTCTTCGCCGGTTGCGGTAACAGGAAAAGCCCGACCGGTGGTAAAGTCGATACAGAGAATCCGGTTATTGTCACAGTTATACCGGAAGAATATTCTGATATAAGTGGTAAGAATATCGAGATAACCTTCTCCAAACCGATAGATCGCAGCTCGATATATGAGGGTGAAAGAGGGATCAACTTCTTCCCTATGATCTCAGAAAAAAAATTCCGCTGGAGTGACAATACATTGACCATTGAGATCAACGAAGAGCTGGAACCAGAAAGGAATTATTACCTTATCCTCTCGGATCAGATCCGTGACCTGAGAAACAACAACCTTGATAAAAGTTACAACTTTGTCTATCATACCGGCCAGCTGCAGAATAACAGGGTCTATGGAAACATCCGCTACGAAAGAGAAGACGACCGTGGTTTACCGATAAACTTCACATTACTCTCCGCTGATTCGTTGAGAATATTCAGTAAAGTGATCTCTGGTGAACACTATTCCATCGAGAATCTGGAAGATAGAGATTATCTCATAAGAGCATTTATCGATAAGAATCGGAATAAAAGATACGACATCGGAATCGATCCCTATTATGAAACTACTTTCCACGCTGGGAAAAATAATGAAGTGACCCTGTCACTCGAGTATTTCGATGATACACCCCCTGATATACGCTCTCTGAGAGTGCAATATAATAACCTCCTCTCTGTTATCTTCGATAAACCTGTAAGGGATATCGGATGGATTGATATTACCAGTAACGATAGTCTGCAGACTGAACTGGAATTAGTTGCTTACGATATCATCGGTGATGAGCTGGAAATCGTTACTGCACCGATGGATTCATTGGAGTACAGAATCTCTCTCAGCTCTGTCAGCGATTATAAAGATAATATCGCCGATATAATTGAAAAAGAATTCGAAGGTATCACCCGGGCTGATTCTACCGGCCCGGAGATAGTAAGAACTATCCCACGTAATGGTGCTATTGTTGAAGAGCCGAGTCCAGCGCTATATATTACTTTTAACAAATTTATGATTGTCGATAATATAGATTTACATATGATAGATACAATCTCGGGAGAGATGATCGAACTCGATATTGAGCTTGAAGACTCCCGTCAAATCAAGGTAAAACCGAAAAAAAATCTCACAAATCGCACTCCTTACCAGCTCCGGATATTGGAAAGCTCTAAAGATATGTCAGGCAACAACTTAGCGGAAGTTTATTCCCTGCAGTTTTTACCTATTTATACTGATTTTTAAGTTGTTACACCGCTCAAATCACCTTTTTTTATTGACAATTTACAGGCCTATAAATCTAATTCCTCTGTATAGATGCTCTCAGGAGTAACTATATCCCAAATAAGGAGGAAATATGAAGAAGTTTATTCTTGTACTAATTGTGTTCACCCTTTTCGCATCATTAGGTTATGCAGAGTTATTAACACGAGGGGAACTAAGAACCCGCATGGCTTTGTTTTATGACATTGGCAAAGATATGCCAACCCAGTCAAACATCGACAGCAGATTCCAGATGACCTTTGAACAGCGTATCAGTGACTACCTGACAGGTGTATGGAAAGTGCAAGTTGGAGACCTGGTCTGGGGTGAAGAAGGCGCCGGATTAGGAGCTGGAGCTGAAAACATCAAAACACAAAATCTGTATTTGGGTTTTCTCTGCCCGTTAACAGGTGTGAATGCAAAGATTGGTATTCAAGAATGGAGTGACCCACGTAGTTTAGTATTGGATGATGACAAGGCACCATTTGCTGGTATTATGCTGAACAAAGAGTTTGGTGAAGGTATAATGGTAGGCCTGGGAACAGCAAAATTATACGAAGGGGAATATGATGCAGATGATGATATTGACCTCTTCTTCGTTAACTTCGGAACTGATATGTTTGGTCTGGACACAATCTTCAGACGCTGGGAAGCAGGCAGCAATCTTGACATCTGGGCAATGCCCTATTTCAATTACATGATTGAAGATTTAGAATTGAATTTGCTTATTGCTTTGAATCAGGCAAACTACTCTGAATTCATCGTAACTGAAGAGGGAGCAGAAGATTATTCCAACACCGGATTTGCTGTTTCTCTTAAAGGTGCATACGATCTCGATCCACTCATGTTAGGCCTCGATTTCCTCTATACCAGTGGAGACGATGGAAGTGATCCCACTTCAACCAGCAAATTCGAATCAATTCATCCCTATTATCAGAATGGACTGGAAATTCTCGGTATAGGCATCCACTCTGGTGTCGGTGAAGGGATTGAACCGGGTAACGATGGACACGGTTTAATGAGTGTTGTTCTTAACGGTTCTTATCCAGCTGATGACAATCTGACACTTAAAGCTGCTTTCGGCTTTATGAACGCTGTTGAAGCTGAGAATACTGATATGGGAATGGAGATCAATTTCGGTATGAATTACAAATTCTACAGAAATCTCTCCTTCGATTTAGTCGCTGCAATGGCTATGCCTGGCGAATTCTTCGGTGAGGACCTTGACAATACTCTGGCACTCGTTTCCAGATTCATGTACAAATTCTAATACAACTTCTAACAATAGTAAAATAAAAGGCTGCTGACCTTCAGGTTAGCAGCCTTTCTTTTTGTAAATTTTTCTCTCACTGTTAATTAACTGTCAAACAGTGACCTGTTACCGGTTCACAGTTTACTTGAGTAACATCATCTTCCGCACTTCGGTCTTTCGATCACCAACAATTAACCGGCAGAGATAGACTCCCGCTGCCACTGCTCTGTTCCTGCTGTCGTAACCGTTCCAGTATACGGTATGTTTGCCGGTATCTCTCGGTTCGTCGAGCAGAGTTATGACCTTCTGCCCTTTTATATTGAAGACTTCCAGCTTCACTCTATCTCTCCTGTCCAGAGAGAATGCTATATTGGTCCCTGTCGATTGCCTGGAAGTATTTCCTGTAAAGAAGGGATTGGGATAGTTACCTAACAAGACAGCTGCTTCCGGGACATCTTCAACCGCAGTACCACCATAATTTCTCACTTCTATCTGTCCGCTGATGATATCACTTTCAGGAATGTAAATAACTTCTTCACCTTCATACAGTGTTAAACTCTCATCACCTATATTCAGGATAACGCTATATAGATCAGGTAGATCGGATTCAGTTCTTCTGAAATGGATGGGACTGAGTTCTGAATCAATAAGCAGCTCAAAATCCCAGAATCGCGATTCATTATTATTATCGTTCAGTTCACCTTTGAAATCGGAATGGAGTCTATCCACCGGATGGGTATTCTCATCTACCGGCAGATAGAAGTAGAAAGCTGTCTCCGGTCTGTGTGGTGGTTTGGGCAGGTCAAACAACGGGTTATAATACTCATTTGTAAATTTAGCACTACCGACAATAACTTCGTCTGCTCTGAAATCAGATTGTTCGGCAACTATAGTCGTCTGCCAGTTATAAGGGAAGTCTGCAAAATCGGGGTTATCCTGGAATGGAATGAATCGCAAAACCAGGTCGGGAATCAGACAGTAGAGCCATATAGATTCCTGCTTTCTCAGATTGTCGCTCAAACGATAACGATTATTCTCAACTCCATAGACCGCTCTATCTATCATATCATACTGGACAGCTTCTATAAAAGTAAAAAGAGAACCGTCCAGGACAAAGAGGAAATCCTTAGCATATATGTCTTCCATGAATACATTGGGGATAAGATTCCACCCCTCCAGAAGCGGTATCTCATATTGTAAATTGCGGATGTTACCTGTAGTGCTTAACTCGTAATCTACCGGCATATATAACCAGTGACCTACACCGAATGGATAGGAGATCACCTCCTGATAGGTCCCCTCATCGTGATTATACCTGAAGAGCTGAGAATCAGGGCCAAAGAGGATCGTACCGGAGAAATTGGGACTCTCAAAAGGGTTTGATTTGAGATGCCAGCCTGCCTGGTTCATAAAGTTTACAGTTGTGGGGATTATTCCGAGTTTGTAATTTGAAATATGATCTAAAGGATAACCATCAATCACGATTGTTCTGATAACTAGATTGGCACCTGTCAGAAGAATGTTATCGGGGACTGTCCAGCTGTAAGATGTTGTATCATAAGGTAGTTGACTCGCTATATTAAGGCTGTCAGTTCCGTTACTGAGATAGATATCTATGCTGTCAATGAGTAGATTAAAACTGGCCGACCAGTTAAAGATGATATCATCACCTGCCTGGAGAAATCTGTTGCTGATATTGTTTATGTTGACTGTCGGTAATAAGTTACCCCAATAAAGTGTGAAATAGCGGTATGATGTTGATTCAGCTTCGAAAATGAGTGACTCTTCTGTCAAATCTATCATATTACCTGTGGTGGTACACCTCAGATAGAGTTTTTCACTGTTTCGTCCAAAATTATCAGATATCGAGATAGAAATCGGTTGAGACGTCTGATTGGTACTCACCCTGATCGTCCAGGTCTTGTATTCCATATCAGGATCAAAATAGCCATAGATATCTCTCTGCAGATTTCTTAGAGCAGTTGACCAGTTACTTTTATAGGACATAGCATAGATATATGCCCCACCTGGTGGGTCATCTTTCAAGATATCGTAGTTGCTGTCATAGCCGTCTGAGGCAAATGGATTGGCACCAAACTCTACCGTATCGGAGATGATACCGGAGTCATTCTGAATTGTGAGCGTATAGATCCTTTGAGGAGAGGCAGAAGCTACGAAAATATGCAGATACTCATTATTCTCGTCATCGACCGAAGCAATTTTATAGTCGTAAATCAAGCCGTTCTCTACCTGATCATCTGCATAATTGTAGTATATGTTGTTATCGTCTGATCCTACAAGCTCCTCCTCTGTCTCCCAGGAAGCTATCAGCTCATAATCTTCTTCACCACTGAGTGATCTCCAGACATTAAATCCCTGATTGTTGTTCTGATACTGAGCAAGCCATCTGACATCTACATAACCATCTCTTCCGTGGGCAGATAAATTGGCAATCGTTGCACTTCCTGTATAGCGGGATACTTCATTGCTAACATTCGAATAGTTACCGTTATAATCTTTTGCACGGATCATGAAGAAATATTGAGTATCCGCCTGTAAACCTGTTACAGTAGCCCTTGTATAGGCTTGGCCGGCCAGCGTTGAAATATTGTTCCTGTTCCGAATAGAGTAGTTGGGATCAACCAGATTTATCGGTTCGGTGGAAAAGAGAATCTCGTAGGTTTCAAAATCATAAGAATAGGAACGTTCCCAGTCCAGTACTATATTGTTATAAGATGTGCTCACTGCAACCAGATCTGATGGGTCAGATGGTGGAACTCCATCATCGAACTCCAGCATATCGGGTAAGATCTCTGCATAGTGCTCTAACCACGGTATATAGAACTCTAATGATCTGCTCCATAACTCATCAACATTCCAGGTCTGGGTAATAGCATCAAAGCCGTAAAACCATTTGTAATAATTCATATTCTGAGGATATACGCTCGGTAACTCCTCCAACTCAATATGAAAGAAGGGGGTGAATACATCATACTTGTTCCAGTTAGACTGTGTATAGACAACCTGCCTGTTACCATCTGCACCGGGAAGATTAATATTATTACTTATCGGTAATAATTCATCGCCCAGAGTGTAATACAAACCGTGTTGATTGTAAAGAACAGAGTAATAATCTGTAACAAGTATATCATCATGGATACCGATAGTATTGGCAGGAATGACAACATATTCCGAGGCATTTACCAGATCGAGATTGTTACCGCTGATATCCCTGATAGGTAAGCCCGGATAATTATAATTCCAGCCACCTCCTGAGATCTGCAGATGATTATACCCCATATGAGTATAATCGAAGCTGTGGATCTGAACTGAGTGTTCTCGTCGGGCAAAGGTATCTCTTATCTCATCACAGATCCTGTTATAGGCAACATTAAAGACGTGATTAGCATTCCTTGAGGGATCGCTCAAGGACTTCGAATTCCAGTAAGGAGGAACGTTCGTCCAGAGAGCTTCTCTTCCAGCACCGGAAATCATCATATACCGTGCATCCCATAACTGAAAAGCTTTTGTCGCTACTGGTATCGTTATAAAATCATCCTTCGGATGAACGACATTTACGATTACAGGAATATCTGATGCCGGGTTGAATACATAAAGGCCCCACCCATAATCGAAACTTCCGTGTTGATGAATATCGGGCTGATCGGGTGCATCATTGTCATCGAAGTAATCGAGGTTAAGATGCTCTCTTAGCATATAGAGTGTTCGGCCTGTATCGGTATCATGAAATTCCACTACTTCGTAAGGGAAACCGTGCTGATCGATAGCAGATTGAGCTTCTGTGAACATCTCTGCCAGAAAGAAGTCCATAACCTCTCCCCAATTAGCTCTCTGTGTCGAACTGGCATTGACGAAATTACCGAAACCGTTCGTCTGGCTGTCCCATGGAGCATATTGATTGTAACCTGGAGATGCTAAACCTTCGACAATCCTGTGATAGTAATTATCGTAAGCTGTAGCATCGGTCGTACCGTACATAAAATCTGTCAGAGAGGCAGTCTCTTCTGTCAGGGGATATAAGGTGACGGCGCATAATAGCAAACTACACAAAATAAGGAATCTCATTATTACTCTCCTCTTCTATACTCAGTTTTATAACTATTTTGGCAATTTTCCTATCTTTGTTAATCTGATGTCAAGTTTTTTCCCCTCTGATTAGCACCATCTTTTGTGGTGATCAATAATAGGGCTCCCACCAGAGCAGGCAGGACAGAATTGATGATGAAAATAACGAGAGACGCTGTTACTGCTATTGTTGGCTCGATGTTATACACTCTGAATAAATGAATGGCAAATGACTCTCTCAAACCGAGACCGGCATAAGTTATTGGAATTAAATTAGCTATGAGTATCAGGGGAACACTCATCAGGACACTTATAACACCGATCTTCTGGAATTGGGAGATTATCAAATAGTATTGCATTACCGTTAACAGGAGAAAGAGTATCTGCCTGAACGTGATGATGGGAACCAGCTTGATATACTGGTCAAAGTACTCTTTCCAGGAATCTCTTTTCAATATTCTTGAAGACCAATAAATCACGAGAGGGAGAAGTGTAATGATAAACAGGGCAATCAGACGAAAAATAAGCGAAAATTGCTTGAAGTAGAACAGGCCAGCCCAGGCGGCAAACCAGAGGTTTGTCCAGGTGAGCATAAATCTCTCAATCCCTATCGAAAAGAGGGTTATTTTTTTCTTATTACTGACATAATAGACCTTGGCAAAGGTAGCATGACCGCCCGGTATAAGAAAACGGAGAGCATAGCCGATAAAGTGCGATTTCAATATCTCATATCTGGCTGGTTTATACGCTGTCGTTATCCTCAGGCACTGTTCCCAGTTTTTAAGCTGTATAATGAACTTGAATATAGTGATTACCAGAAGCAGGATAATTATATGGAATTTGATCTTCAGAGCTGCCCGGAATACTTCCTGAAGATCTATTCTCTGGAATATTATCCAGAGTATGATTAATGTAACAATAATCTTCAGAAAGAACAGCAACCTTTTGCTGCTATTACTCTTCCAGAAAGCTCGCTTTCCTGATGGTTTTAGAGGATTCAGCTTAGCCAATGAAAACCTCTCTTTCGGTTTCAGTTCTTCCATTGCCAGTCTCCCTTGAAACCCAGTAGCGTATAATAGATCATATAATAGGGATATATGATGAGAAAGATAAGATCGAACAGAACAAATCTCTCCCTGTGCCAGGCAAGATTTATACTCCAGACGAAGAGAGCAGATGTATAGAAGAGAAGGAAACTGTAGTAATCAGCAAATAGTATCACCCTAAAAGGAAGATATATGAAAAAGCCGATAATTAGAACGGTAGTGATAAAATAGAAAGGTGAAGACATCTTCATTTTACCGAACCTTCTCTTCTGCTGTTGGTGAAAGTTCTCGAACAGGGGATGAGTTGTAACATTCCTGACTGGCGAGTAACTTATCTTTCCAGGTATTTTCATCATTATTGAAAGTGCTCGCTTATCATCACCTGACCTCTCTTCTCCGGTCCTATAGTAACCACCGGCATTCAGGAAAGGTTTTCTCGCAATAGCCAGGTTTCTGCCGCTGCAGCTGAAGGGGATCTTCAATCCGATAGGAGCGGCATAAGAACCGGCATTAGCTAACTGGATAAACCTCCTCAGGTATAAGCTTATCCTGCGAAAAAAACCGGCACCTTGAATCAATTTTGAATAGTCTTCAGGAGCATAGCCCACGAGCATGATTGTTTCATCATTCCAGTATGCAGAAGTATCCTTTAACCAGTTCGAACTCACCAGACAATCGGCATCGGTAAGCAGGAATATCTCATTCCGCGCCTTCTCCAGTGCCTTCTGTAATCCGTATTTTTTCCCGGGAAGAATCTTCTCCCCTTCTTTGATTTGTATAACTGAAACTTCAGGCTTTTCTACAGCAAAGCTCTTGAAGAGCTCGGCTGTCCTATCAGTTGAACAGTCATCAACAAGAAAAATCTCATACATATCATTCGGATAATCTATCTTGCCGAGTGACTCCAGGGTTTGAGGCAATACCCTCTCCTCATTACGGGCTATTATGGCTATCGAAAAAGTCCTCAGCTTCTTCTCTCTTCCTCTTCTATTGAAAAGGATACCAATACCACCTAATAGTAGTGCTAGAGAGAAGCAGATAATGACGAAACTCACACGATACCTTTCGCCTTAGTATCTAGCCTGATAACCGAAAACGAGTGACTTACGCCAGCTCTCATTAGCGTATCGGGTAAATTCCAGACCGGCTCTCAGTCTATGATGAGCTAATATTGACCAGGAGAACATACTCCTGCTCAACCACCTGTCTGAAATATCGCCTTCCAACCATTTTGCGGTATTGGAGGGACGATCATTATAGTTAATTGAGAAGGAATTACCTACACTACCCTGTCGAGTAAAGGTAAGAAACTGGTTCAATGTTAGAGAGGGAATGATAGGTATGACTACCTCACCTGCCGCCTGAATCAGGTTACTCCCTTCCGGAAAACCCAATCCGATACCGTCATGAGAGAAGGGTGTAGCCATTGTTTTATGTGTATACATCCAGGGCCTGACAGCTGTGAACTCCAGAGTGGTTCGGACAGCTTTATTCTGACGGTTTAGTAATCCTTCAGCAAAGAGGAGAGAAGTCCCACCCTGCAGAGCATATTTATTGCCCCACCAATCACTGAAGATCTCCTTTTTCCTCAACTCTCCAATGATCAAGTTCCCGTAGAGGGTAGCAAAATCTCTATACGTCCATCTTGCTCCTGCATAGATCTGTACGTTGTCTCTGTCTCTGAGATTATGTTCGGTTACCCGGTAGAATAGATGAGGTAAGAAATAGCTCGGATCTACTCCTCGATTGGCATATATAACCTGTTCCCCGAAATAGATATCGAGTTGTGGCAATACCCTATAATTAATTTGATGGAAGGCTAGATATTTATCCTGATAGTCGTAATCTTCGATCGGTTCAATTACATCCGGGATCAGAGTAGCATGCAGAAAGGAGAGTGTTAACTTACCGAAATTTATCTCACTGCTAAAATATCCATAATCATTGACAGCATCGTTAAGAATTGTACTCCCGCCGATGTTGTCCCCTATTAGATGAGTCCCCCTACCTATTGACACATTACCGAAATCAAAGAGATAACTTATCCGGCCATATATCTTATTCAGGTTGGTATAGGTCGTTTCAGGGTTCTCGTGAGTCTTGAAGAATCCTTTAATGAGAGGTGAGTTTGCTTCAGCATAATCAAGATCTCCCTGAAAACGTCCTGCCCACCATTCACCCCAGAAGGCTATCCGGTTGAAAATGTTTCCCTTCAGTTGAACTCCTCGATAGAGATGTATGTAATGTTCTTCGAGATCACTCTGATAATCTGCCCCGGCCATCAGGCTGACCTGTAACCTGCCTGATATGGTATCGTCAACAACCGAGTAATCCAGGAAGGATCTATTACTTTCACGAGCGGTCAGGAACTCATTGAGAGCGTTTCTGAAAGCCTCAAGATTCAGCAGTGCAAACTCAAAATGACCCTCAATGAACTCCTCTCTCTTTATCAATCTGTCTTCGTCAGGCTCATCCTGGAGAATGAAGAGACAAGTAGTATTACTGATATCGGGTTTTAAGAGGCTCAACTGGAAATAATCATTCTCTTCTTGCGGACCTATAGCGAGGAACAGAGCAGGACAGAAGGTTATAACAGTTAACAACAATAACAGCTTATAGTTAATCCTTCTCACTCTCTTCATACTATCATTACATACGTAACTCATTCTTCTCTCCTTTAAAGAGAATATCTAAAGCCCCTCTCTCTGCAGGTAGATATCAATTGCCGGATCTGGTCGTTCTGCCGGTAGCCATTCGGAATTGTAATCGTATAACCTGTTGGATGAGTTATAGATCCCTGCTTCTTGATGGATCGACATTGGCTTAAATCCCCTATTAACGAGTACGAGAAAGAGATTATCCGGAAGTGGGACTTCAGGTATATCGAAAACAATCCTGTCAGTGTAAGAAATGAAATCTCTTGTTTGATAGACTATCTCTCCCTCGTTATAGAGGAGCAACTCCAGATAATTAGAGCGATAAGCAGAATCACTCATCACGTTTATCTGGCTTATCATATAGTCATTATTACCTGAAGTATAAAGCGAATAATCGATCCCTATCCCGGCTTCCGGTTGCAGATACCAGGAGTATAGCGGATTATAATCATTCACATAACTCAATATTTCCCGATCATTATTGAGAAATACTATCTTATTAGTTACTTTTTGTTGATCGAGGTGAGGGTTGATGTCAGAGTATTGCAGAGAGAGTGTTCCCAATTTTGTCAGATTGGTTGGTATCCAGGGAAGGTTGAATTCACCGTCATCCCCATCCAGAGCTCTACGGTAAAGTAATTTGCCACCATCTGTCAGTGAGAGATAGATAGTATCAACTTCACCCCTATACTCTTCTCTGACTAGCAGGGGCTGGAAGTACTGAAAAACAGGGTTAACCATTATTATCGCTTCACCACTATTTAATCCCTCCTGAAGAAAGGATGGGTTATTTCTATTATTGATGGAAAATGACAATTCTGTCCGTTGTATCTGATCCCTCAGCAGTGTAAATTTATGACCATCGACCTCTATCTCGTATGGGAACTCTCTCGGTGGAAGATAGTGAAAGAAGTATCCCTCATTATTGGTTACTATGTTTTTTTTATAAGGACTGACTCTTTGATCTATGACTATCTCAGCTTCAGATAGAGGATAATCGTCTTCTCCGTTGGCCTGACCGATGAGAAGATTTCTGTCGTATTCCTGCAGGAGATTGAGCATTGCTTCAGTCTGTTTTATCAGAATACTTTTGAGTATTTCGTTGGGTGGATTAACAACCCCCTCTCCATAAGGGGAATCTCCCCCTGTTTCGATCAGCATGGCAAGAGTTCCGTGCTGTGAATATATATAATCACGGGCATAACCACGTCTAGAAGTATTAAGATTATGAACAGAATAGAGCCCTTTGGCATAGGCACGGGGCAGATTGCTTGCTAAAATTTCTGCCAGGTAATGTATATCTTCATAATCGGGTGAGATAATATCTCCCCATTTCCAGGGAAAGAAGATTCTTTCCGAATAGGAACCTGAAGCCGAGCTATGATAGAAGAAGGCGAGCTGGAATTTTTCTCTGGCATAGAAATCGATCATAGCTATAGTTTCTGCTTGTGAAGCAGGGATATATCCCTTGAAGTAGGGGCTTTCCGGATCTTCCGCATCATCCTTCTCCCAGTTGAAAGGATAATTACGGTTGAGATCAACTCCATCCTTATCCAGCTCAAGTATACCGTTCATATTCGTATCGGTATTGTTCTTACGCTTGAGGCGATAGATACCCCGGTTTACTATCCGGAATCCTTCCGGATTTGCCGTAGGCACAAACCAGAGATTATAATTATCCAAAAGATAGGTTACAAAAGGATCTTTCTCGTATTCTCTGAGAAAATGGTCACTCATATAAAAGATTATCTCTACCCCGATAGGTTCTTCAGAATGATGCTGGCCATGAAAGAGCACAGAAGGTTTGCTCTCTGCCGGCCCTGTGACGGGATTTGATATAGAGAAAGCATAGATCGGCTCTCTGGTATTGCTACTTGCTCCGATTATCTCCCATCTAACCATACCGGGATTGGCCTCTACTCTCTCTTTGATAGACTGGAGTATATCTTCAGGCCTGTGATAAAGACTATCGAGAGGATATCTGTTCCAGACCTCAATTCCTCTGAGCGTTGTGCAGGGTATGAAAACAAGCAGTAGAAGTGATAATCTGATAAAACGAAGGCGCATTATTAGTTACCTTCAAACAAAGAGTTTGTAGAGGATGTAGAAAACAGGGGCTGCAATAATAAAACTGTCAAATCTATCGAGAACTCCCCCGTGACCGGGAATAATTTGAGAACTATCCTTAACTCCTGTATCACGCTTGATAAGAGATTCCAAAAGGTCACCTAACTGACCAAAAAAAGCGACCGACAGAGCAGTAAGAAGCATAACAGGCAGAGTCACCCATTCCGAAAGCAATAGATACAGGATATAGGCTCCGATAAAGGCAAAGATGATCCCGAAAATGAAACCCTCGACAGACTTTTGGGGACTGACCTTAAATACGCCACGATGCTTTCCGACCAGCATACCCAGGAAGTAAGCTGCTGTATCAGTTATCCAGATAAGGATAATGATCGCCATCAGTAAATATTCTCCATTATGCACATTGCGAAGCCGAAAAACATAGGAATAGAGGAATGGCTGATAGATGACAGCGAACAGAGAAAGTGCTATCCTGTTAACTGCCCCATCGATACGATTGAGAAAGATGTCATATCCGGCAACGATCAGCAAGATAAAGAGAAGTGAGAAGATAGTAGCCAGACTCCCGAGAAGGGGGGTCAGCCAGAGGAAGATAACACCAAGCGGCAAAACAACGATCGGGATGAGCCCATATTTCTCCTTAAAGAGTAACCTCAGTTCATATAACCCGAAAAAGGTAAAGATGGATAGTAGGGCGAGAAGGGGATAACCACCATTGAAGAAAACCACCAGGATCAGTGGGATAAATATAGCTGCAACGATAACTCTTTTCAGAACAATCATATTTAACTAGCTCCAAATCTCCGTTTTCTCTTCTGATAATCTAATATTGCCTTCAGAAACTCTACCCGGGTGAAATCAGGCCAGAGGGTTTCTGTAAACCATAGTTCAGCGTATGCAGATTGCCAGATGAGGAAGTTCGACAATCTTAACTCACCACTTGTTCTGATAAGAAGATCAGGATCCGGCATATCACCTGTATAGAGGTACTTTCTAATCAGATCCTGTTCTATATCTTCCGATTTGATTACCCCTTTCTGAACATCGTTGAGCAGTTTTTCTATCATCTCGACAATCTCCTGACGCCCACCGTAATTCATAGCAACATTGAGATTCAGTCCCGTATTGTTCCAGCTCTTTGCACAGGTCTTGCTGATCTTTTCATAATACCTGGGCTCGAGCCCCTTTTTACTTCCTATGAACCTTACCAGAATATTGTTACTGGATAACTCGTCGATCTCCTTGATCAGTGTATCCATTATCAGTCTTAAAAGACCGTGAACTTCAGTCTTTGGCCGTCGCCAGTTTTCGGTTGAAAAAGCGTAGATAGTCAGAAAGTTCAATCCGAGTTCAACACTGGCCTCAACTATTTCCCTGACCGCATTGGCACCACGCTTATGTCCATTAAGGCGGGTAGTATTGTTACGTTTGGCCCAGCGTCCGTTTCCGTCCATTATAACCCCAATATGTTGAGGTAATCTGAGTTTTTCGATCTTCGTCAGTAAATCCTTATATGTATCCATAATCAACCTCTTACAGGGTTTTACTTTTCACTCTTAACCCTATCCAGAGCTTTACTTTTTAAATATGCATAGATAAATTCGTCAACTTCTCCTTCCATTACGGCATTCAGATTCCCTGTTTCATGATCTGTCCGATGATCTTTTACCATCTGATAAGGATGAAAGACATAGGAGCGAATCTGATTGCCCCAGCCTATTTCTGTTTTCTGATTCTCTACAGCTTGCTTCTCCTTATCTTTGATCTCCTTATAGTGCTTGTAAAGGCGTGAACGGAGAAGCTTCATCGCTGTCTCCCGGTTCTTTATCTGCGACCTCTCTTTCTGACACTGAACAATAATCCCTGTAGGCAGATGAGTGATCCTGACTGCCGAATCGGTTGTATTGACATGCTGGCCACCCGCTCCACTGGCCCGGTAGGTATCAATCTTCAGATCGGAGGGGTTGATATCGATCTCAATCTCATCCTCTACTATAGGATAGACAAAAACCGAAGCAAACGATGTCTGGCGTTTCCCCTGAGCATTGAAGGGAGAAATCCTGACCAGCCTGTGCACACCCATTTCACATTTCAGGAAACCGTAAGCATAGGAACCGTTGATCTCCATTGTCACACTCTTGATCCCGGCCTCTTCTCCCGGTTGCAGATCGTCAACTGAGACCTTGAACCCTTTGGTATCAGCCCAGCGCCGATACATTCTCATCAGCATCTCTGCCCAATCCTGGGATTCTGTTCCTCCAGCACCTGGATGAATAGTCAAAATTGCATCGCTATTGTCATCTTCTTCATTGAGAATGAATTCTATCTCTGTCTGCTGAGCAATTTTACTGTATTCCCGGAACTTAGCCCTGGCTTCCTGAAAGAACGATTCTACATATTCCTCTTCCAGGAGCAGCTTATAAGTCTCGAGATCATTGATAATCTTTTCCAGATTCCTGTCTTTCTCGAGCTTTTCTCTCAATAAGTTTATCTCTTTACTTATCGCTTTAGCCCTGTTCTGATCTGACCAGAAACCTGGTTCGTTAGTATGTAATTCCAGAGTTGATATCTCATTACTTATCTTCTCCGTATCAAAGATACCTCCGAATTTCTTGTAACTTATCAGTCAGATAATCGATCTCCCTTAACAATTCCTGTAAATCCATAGCGTTCTCCATCCTTTATTTTTTTTCAACATCTAACACACGTTTCTCATAGTTAATAATTATCTCCGGGACTTCTTCTTACTTCCGGGTCCCCGGTTATTAAACCTCTTCTGTCCGCTTCCTTTCTCAACAGTATTCATTTCCAGGGAATCAAAAAGTCCTTTGCCTCTTCATTGAAGTAACGGTCTGTCATTGTGGCGATAAAATCCCTGACTTTTTCAGGTATCGAGAATCTTTCCAGATATTCTTCAGACTTATGATTCAAGAAATGTTTGAACACTTTCGAATTACTGTTATTCTGCTCTATATCGTCAACATATTTATCAAAGAGGAGACTCATAGATCTATTGATGATATCGTTATAAGCTTTAACATTTTCATTGTGGTAGATCCGTTCGTAATTAAACTTCTTGAGTTTCGCCAGGTAGTGGGAGGTCTCCTCATCGAATGAGATATATTGCTTACCATAACTGTTCTGAATAACGCTCTTTATCAGGGTATCAACTATATCGCTGTTCCGGTTACCAAGATATTCCGAACAGTCTTTCGGCAGTTCGTCACGCTTTAGAATATTAAATCTTATAGCATCTTCTATATCCTGTCCGATATAAGCTATCGTATCGGTGATTCTCACCACGCAACCCTCCAGGGTAGCAGGCATCCAATTCTCTATTTCTCCACCCTCTTTGGTTACTTTGATATAGTTGTGCAGATCTTCCTCTTTCTTCTCTGATTTGGGATAGAGCCGGGTATTGTGTACTTCACCATCGTGAGACAGAATACCGTCTCTGACCTGAAAGGTCAGATTCAGTCCGTTACCATGCCGGGCAATATAATCAACAATATGGAGGCTCTCGATATTATGATGAAATTCTCCGATCCCGTATTTCAGGCAGCGAGTATTGAGCGCTTTCTCTCCATCATGACCAAATGGTGGATGTCCGAGATCGTGCCCGAGAGCGATAGCCTCTATCAATTCCTGATTTAATCTTAACATCTTCCCGATCGTTCGTGAAATCTGCGAGACATAAGTCGTATGAAGCGAACGGTTAGTCATCTCTTCATCGAACATATTCGAGAAGGAAAAGACCTGTGTTTTCCCCTGATAACGGCGATAAGAACCACTATATAGTATTCGATCCCTGTCAAGTGCATAGCTCGACCTGAGACGTGTGCGGGATTCTCCTTTCAGCCTGTAAGCTTCACTATCTTTACAGGCATAAGGTGATAGATAATCTTCTGACAGATGTTGAGATTCTTCATAAATCTTCTTTAATTCTTCTCTCTTTATCATCTTCCTTACCTCGTTCTCTCTCTTTAACTGGTTGTACTCTTTTTCTCCCGATAATTGCAGGGGATGAAAACCTCTATTTCTTAATATATCTCATATAGAAAGGTGGAAAACCTTTCTCTTTTAACTTTTTTTCGAAATGGGTTTCGATATGACCTCTGAAAGGTTCTCGGCTAAAACCATCCGGAAAAACCGAAAGAAAATCAGTTTCTCGTGCAAAATGCTCCACAATCCATTCTTTGTAATCCTGATGGTCGGTTGTGATCATTACATCACCTCCAGAACATAAAACTCTTCCAAGCGCTTCTATCAGTTGTTCTTGAATAAGGCGATGTTTATGATGCTTCCTCTTCGGCCAGGGATCGGGATGAAAGATATAAACCCGTTCAATAGAGTTCTCTGGAAAGAGCTGTAACAATCTATCGTTGACCATAACCCTGATCAATCTGACGTTGCTATGCCTCTCCAGGTCGAGTTTCCTGAGTATTGTCTTTATCCTCTTCCCCTTGATCTCCAGACCGAGGAAGTTCAAATCAGGCTCAAGTTGAGCGATCTCGATAAGGAACTCACCTCTACCCGAACCGATCTCCATATGAACCGGGCGATTATTCCCGAAAATCCGGGAAAACTCCACCTCTTCATCGTTTATAGTTTGCAGAAAGAATCTCTCTTTCTCTTCAATCGTCATCAACACTCCCTATTGCTTTCTGATTGCAGACTTCCGCTTGACGAGAGTCAATAAGTATTACAATAGAACAGATGAGTATTTAGATGTCAATCAGATTTGCTTTCACCACCTCTCCATCAGGAATTACAGGACAGTAAACCAAGCAAAAGCTGCTTAATCCCTTCATTTTTTATTGCTGTATGAGTAACATCATAAAAAACCAATAAAAAAAAGGGGCTGGTATCCAGCCCCCGATTGTAACGATAATCCTTTAAAGTTATCTAAGTCTGTATGATATTCCCATTATGAAGGTAGTAACCAGATCATCGTCTATTCCTGTACCGTCGTCATATAAACTAAAGCGAAGGGTCGTATTGAGATTCAACTGATTGGTCAGATAATAATAGAAACTCGACTCAAACATATGATTTTGTATGGTGTCACCTTCGGCGGGGAAAACGAACTCATTAACGAGGCTATTTACCCAGTCCGTCTGAAGTGAAAGTTGATAGCTGACTGACAACCTATTAATAACCCTGTGAGAAAGATCATCTTCTAAAACCGTCGAATAATCGAGCCTTTCGATCAATTGCAGCTTATAGGAGAAGGGGTGTGCCAGTTCGAATGAAACATCGAGAGTTGGATCACTATCACTGCCGTCATAATTTGAGAGAATGTATCCGATACCACCCCTGATCATCCATCCGTGTTTTCTTGTACTGAATCTCATATCGAGTACATCCTGTATTCTGACAATACCCATAGCACCAAGATACTCTTCGACTAAAACCCCGTCTCTTAAAAAGACCTCTTCCATAGCCTCGAGCCAGTATCTCTTGTATTCCATACCCCCATACTGAGCTTTGTATTCTGATTCCTTATCAATGATCTGGGCCAGTTCAATATAAGCTGTATCGGAAAGCCTTCGGTTGATTACATTATACTTCAATAATTCATCTACTATACCAATAGCTCGAGCCAGAACAGTGGCATCAATAATCCGGCCGTATCCCGCGCCAACACCTATCTTGGCATAAGGATCATCAGCTTCATCGGCTGCCAAACGCTCACGATAACCGAATTCTGCTGCTCCATAAGCAAAAGCATCCGTATCGCCAAGATATCTGTCGGCATTAGTGTTCATGAAAATATGATAACCCTGCATTGAATCGTCTGTTTCCATGGGACCCTGTTTTAAATCAATCGCTCCATCCAATGCCAATCGCCAGGTAAATGGAAGTGAATTGTAGTTTACATTATAGTTACCACCAAAGCTACCATCATAGCTGGATTGATCCTGATTCCCATCTCTGAAAGTGAAATCTCCACGTAAATAAGCTTCCTGAAAAAATGACTCTGGGAACTTGTAATCTCGTATATCGATAGACAATAAAGCCACAGGGATGACTATTACGAGTAAAAAAGCTACTAACCTCATATTGATACCTCCGAAATATTTATACCTGTAATTGGAAATTTTTGCGTTTATATGTCAAGTTAAATCGTCACTTAGCATGCTGCATAAATCTATTGAGTGTTTATTTGATTATTCATTGTTCCTCTATTCTTCAATGTGGTAGTAAGAAGTTTATGAGGATGATACAATGATTCATTAGTAAGGAACCCTGTAAATCCCTGTTTATTAATGATCTTCTAAGTATTCCTCTTTAGAGTAATTGGGTGCTCAACTGATTTATGGGATGGTTCTCGATTATTGTCTTCGCTGTTTATTTATCTTCCTCTTCTTTGCTTCTCGGATGTGCCTGCCTGTAAACCTTCAGAAGATCGGTATGTGAAACGTGTGTATACTTTTCTGTAGTAGCGAGGTTACTATGCCCGAGCATCTCCTGAATCGCCCGCAGATCTGCCCCTCTGGAGAGGAGATGTGTGGCAAAGGAATGCCGTATTGTATGTGGAGAATACCCTTTTGTCCGGGCAACAAGCCTGATATAACGGTCAAGAATAGCTCTGATCTCGTCTGCCTGGAGAGGTTTACCACTTTTGGAGAGAAAAAGTGAATCGTCACTATGTTTTGTCAGAAATTTATATCTGATTTTATCATAAGCTTTCAGGCTCTCAATGGCTACCTTACCGACAGGAATAATACGCTCTTTATTGCCTTTACCGAGCACCTTAACCACCCCTTTTTTCAGGTCAAGGTTGCCGATCCGGCATCCGGCTACCTCTGAGATACGCAGCCCACTCGAATACATCAATTCCATCATTGCCCTGTTCCTGATCCCGAATTTACTCTGGAGATCCGGTATCTGCAGGAGTGTATTCATCTCTTTTTCAGTAAAATAGGTAGGGACAAAGAATTCTGTTTTAGGCATCGCCATCCCGCTGATAGGGTTGATGGCAATATACTTCTGCCTGACAGCAAAGAGGAAGAAGTTATTTATTGCTGTCATTTTGCGTGACAGGGTTTTGTTACAACGGTTCTCCTGGCTTAATTCACGAAGGAAGTCCCGAACCATAAGCTTTGTAACACCCTGTAATTCCACATCCCCTGCAGGAAAAAATCTCGCTATATAATCAAAGAATTGATTCAGATCACTGATATAAGCCCTCACCGTATGCTCAGATGCTCCGGTAGCCTTCAATCTCTTCTCATACTCTGTGACCTTATCTTTCACCTCGAATCCTCCCCACTTTTCTACATATAATTTCCTGATTAAGATATCTTGCCCGTCAAGATTTATTGATATAATAAAAAAACTACGTCATTATCACATTCGATTAAAGAGTGTTTAACACCCGATAATTAATGGGGAGTCTACGAGTCGGATAGTGCCGACTCGTAGACTCCCCTCTGGTTGATAGATGATATCACTCTCTGATAGAGTTGTTGTTTTCCGATCTCCCTATTTCTGGAGTGCCAGACATCGGCAGAATATCGTGGTCTGTCGAAGCTATCACCCGATAAAATCGCATTTCTGACGTTGCCTCTTCTGCATATCCCGGTTCGCTGACAATGGCTATTTCTACCCAATCAGATTCTTCCGGATAGGGATTATCAGTTCGATAGATCCTGTAGGAATTAGCACCGTTTATGTCATCCCAGTTAAGATGGATCTGTCCAGCGATAACTTCGGATGTTACTGATGGTGGATCAAGGGCAACTAATTGCTCTCCAGTTATATAGATATTATCGATATTCCAGTTGTTGATGTTATAGCTATTTGCACCATAGGCGCGGAATCTGATCGGGAAGACTCTTTGCGCGACATACTCACTTATGTCAAAGGATACTGTTGTCCAGCCTATACTTCCGGTATTATTCCAGGATTGGAGAGACTGCCATTCTATTCCATCGTGAACTTCAAAAGAGAGCCATTCTTGACCGGTTGCAGAATAATTACTGAGATAGATGTCGAACTGAGCTGTTACCTCCGAGTAAGTTGTAGCATTTATACCCCAACTTGTCAGGCTCCTTTCATAATTTGTAACAGTGGGGGACCAGTAGAAACGGGCTGAGGGAGCAGGATTACCAACATTAGTATGTACTGACCAGTTATTATCGGCTGACCAGTTGTTCGATGCAAAGCTGCTGGAACTCCAGTTCTCACTGAAGGGGAGGCTAATTGGCCCGTCAGCATCGATCGTGACCTCAACCGTGTTCGACCAGGTGGAAGTTGTGAAGAAAACGGCTTCTACTTGATAGGTATATGTCCCGTTGGGTACCTGATAGTCCGTGAATTCAGTAGCAGATATCAATTCAGCAATAATATCATCGTTACGGTGGACATTGTAACCCTGCAATCCTCTTGTTGAGTTCAAATCTTCTCCTCCATAGCTGGAGAAGGGGGTATCATCAAAGCCTGGTCCGTCTTCTCTGTTCCATGATATCGACCAGTCTAGTTCCACGTTATTGAAATTAAAAACAGTATGAGCTAATCCGACTGGCTGACCAATTACTTCCGGGATGCTCGTAGCTGAGATAGTTATATCTATAATATCATCATCGGTATCGTTTACCAGTCTCAATATGACATTTTTCTCGCCGGGGACCAGGGGTACGAAGGTTACCGTCAGGGAAACAGTCTCTTCGTCACTGATAAGGAAAGGAACCGGAGGAGAAATCAATTCGAACTCATCATCATTATCACCGAGTAAACTGATATCAGAGATTTCGATATCACCCACTTCGACAAGATTACTCAACTCGAAATCAACCACAACCGGATTGAGTATTTCTACCTCTCCGAAATTTATCTGCTGCGGATCAACAACCAGTTCGGGAATAACAACAGTGAATGTTACCGGGATAGTTATGGTTTCCAAATTGGATGTATTATGATAGATTAAAACCTCTGCTTCATAAACACCGGTCTCCATACTCGTAGCATCGAATATTATACCTGCGTTAGTATTCTCCATCGACTGGACCTGTCCGAACAATTGATTGAAAGAAATCCAGTTTTCAGCTGTCCAGAAATTGAAATTCAGAGTGGATGACCCGAAGTTATTAATTGTCATATTGCTTATGGTTGTCTCACCCTGAACCCCCTTGATATCAAGAACTTGAGGATTACAGGTTATGTAGGAACCTTCTACAACAATAATGGGGAAAGATGAATGATAACGAATACGATTCTGTTTGGTGATAACCAGATCAACAATATCAGGTGGATACTGAGGTTCTATCTCAATCTCCTGATACTCTCCTGTGGCTAATGCCGTTCCAATGATTTCTCCATTGACCGAAAGAGAGATCAGAGAATTCTCTTCTGCTGTAATAAAGAAGCTCTCAGTACCTGTAATAAGTACAGGATTATAACTGGCAGTTATTGGTTCAGGTAGATCCGTGCAGACATTGGTAAAGGGATCGCCGTGATGATGAAAGAGTCGATGTGTGATTATCTTGCTATCATTATTGTAAGGCCAGGATGACCCTTGCAGAAACCATTTACCGGCGGCCATAGCGAAGGCGGGCATGACATAACGTGTCCCAAATTCTGTTTCATAGGCCGGTGTATCGGGTAAGAAGCTGGGCCACATATTATTGAACATACCCCAGACAAGTGTATCGTTGACGAAAGAGTAGGAGACCTCCGTGGGAGCTACTACACCGAGAGCTCCATACGTATGTCTGTGAAAGGCCTCTACCAGGCAATCACCTGTTATGTTGAATTTACCGGTCAGGCAATTTATAGAGAATACGAAGGTGAGATCCTCATTAACGAGAGAATAGGCATTGTTATTATTATAATCCGGCTCACCCCAGCCAGTTTCGAAACCGTGATCACGATGAAGAAGCATGAAGGCACCACTATTTATCGAATTGTTTATCGTCGTAGCATTTGCGCTCCAGCCGTATTGATTGAGATAATCGGGAGTTGCCTCCAGATAACCCATCCCATTGGGCCCGAAGACATTTAATACCGTTCCTGTGTTAGTGGCAGTTGACCAGGTACCGGATGGAGTCCCCTGATAAATAGCATTATGCCGCGCTGGTTGTTTACCTAACCCGTGTTCCCAGAAACCACTAACCGTTTCAGCACAGAGCTGAAACCACCTTTCTGTTTGCCACCCCATTGCTGTAACAGGATTGAGATAGAAATTCGGATTTGAAGGTGGATTGGTCTCATAATCAATGAATTTATTTATCATTAGTTCCAGTTCTGCGGCATTTCGGGCTGTGATCCTCGCCGTTATTATATCGGGCAGTTCGTTACCGGTCATATCGGCATAATAGTTATCGGTTATATAGCTGGATGTGTAAGGATAGGGATGATCGGTCCGTAATTGGCTGGTTATTGTATTACCGGAAGTTCCGTAATCAGCCAGAAAGAGGACAGCTACTGGAGGTATATCATCGTTGATATAGTTATTCTGGATGTAATTCTTGATCTGAGTATGATTGTTACTCCCGATCTCTGAGATTGTAACCAGGTCACTCTTTATCCCCTGCATGCTCCTGAATTCCCTTATCGTATCACCCCAGGCGATAAAAGCGGGATCATCCGGAACAACGATCAGATACTCGTAACCGTCAAGTTCATGGAAGTCACGGGATGAATAATCCATTGTGGGGATCATACGGGGATTAATCACCAGATCATACAATATAGGGTCAAACCATTTACTGCGAAGACGGTCCTCACCAAAGTGGCCATTACCCCCGATAAAATCGACTTCCAGTTTCAGATCACGATAGATCCGTAATTCCTGACTGACAGGATTATACTGAAATGGGGTAATACTGATGATTACTACATCCAGACCCCTGATCCTGGTCGGTTCAGAAATTATTATTGGATTGGCAGGATAGTATTCGTCTCGTGAGTATATGGCCATATCCGGAATTGCCTCCAGAGGGTCATCATCAGCCCCTGCAGGAATCCTGGTAGCTGGAGATATATTAAGATTCTGCAGCTCTTCAGTTCGGCTCGAGATAACCTTAAGCTCTACCTCTGCACCCTGAGGGATTGCTATATAATGACTGACTGTCGGTAGATTGGGAGCACCCTCTTCGTTGGGGAGGAAAACACCCGGTAAGAGCAGATTATGGATCTTATCCCCATCAGATTCCTCTACTAACAACTGCAATTCTTGTATTGAATAATTCAGTTTAACTTCCCGAGATGAATAACTCTCTAAAGATAATCCGTGACTACCCCAGGCATCATTGAATTCCACCTTCTCAACTGCTATAATTGAACTCGCTGTGAAGAAAAAAATCAAGAGAAAAAGCAGAGTTCCTGCTCTGTTTACTAGCATAACAATCTCCTTTGGATTTAGATCCTCCGTTTTAAGTCCGTTAGATCTATTATTTTTTATATTGATATCTATCAGATAGACTACTCATACTTTTTCTTAATGCCAGAGATAAAAAAAACTATTTTCTCACCTTCAGACACCATCATCCAGTAACATAAAAATTTTGTCCATTAACGTAGAAGCTCTAATTAACTGTCAAGAAATGAATTGGATGTAGTGGAGATTCAAGGTAAGAAAAAGACCGTTCCTGCAGTTGCAGGAACGGTCTAATATGGCTCCGGAAGAGGGATTCGAACCCCCGACCTAGTGGTTAACAGCCACCCGCTCTACCGCTGAGCTATTCCGGATAATTTTCCTTGGTCGAGTTTTAGAAAAAAAACGACCCGATATTAGTCAAGGAGTATTTTAATCTCCCCCCTGTTTACTTAAGTTTTTTCTATTATGCAGAGGACCTCATCTTTGCCTGCATTATCGCCGGCCTGTTTGGTGATCAGTTTGATAACTCCATCACTCGGTGCGGTAAGATTATTGTACATCTTCATAGCTTCCAGTACGACTATCGTATCACCTGCATTGACAGTATCACCCTCTTTGACCTTATACTCAACGACCATACCCGGGATGGGAGCAACGATTTCATCCTCTCCCTGACCGGCATGGACGGTCTCCTCAGGATTCGAGGCTGCTTTTTCTGTCGCTGGCGCTGGCCTGTTCACAACTGCAGGTTTGGGAGCTGATTTTGCTGCTGCAGGCCCGGGGTTGGAAGTGACTGCTACAGGTTTATACTGATGTCCGTCCGTTTCAACTTCGACCTTGAAGTATTCGTCATCGACAAAGACGTTGAAACTGCGAAGATTTTCAGGTTTGGGTGGAGTTTCTTTTTGAGGCTTTTCTACTAATTCACCTGCGAGAGCTTTTTTTATCAATTCCTGTTCTCTTTTACACTCTTCTTCCGTACGTGGTTTCATATCTGCAGGAACCTCTTCCAGTCCGTATTTCCATTTGAGGAAACGCTTGCCTGTTACTGGATAGAGGGCACAGATGAGGATATCGTCCAGATCTTTAGCCAGCTCTTTAACATCTTCTTCAATTGCTGGTAACTCAGGTTCCAGGATGTTGCCGGGACGTTCTTGTATCGGTTTCTCACCTCTGGGATAACCTTTCAGGGCCTTCTTCTGTACTTCCGGATCAATCGGAGCCGGGGTCTGCCCATATAGTCCGTAGCAAAGGTCTTTTACCTGTTCGGTAATCTTGCTGTATTCGCCCGGATAACTGTCGAAAAGAACATTGTTGACTGCCTGAATGCCAACTATCTGGCTTGTAGGGGTTACGAGGGGAACCTGTCCCAGGTCTTTTCTTACTTGCGGTAAAACCCTGAAAACTTCATCGAGTTTATCAAGGGCATCCATCTGACGTAATTGATTAACCAGGTTAGAGAGCATACCACCAGGTGTCTGATGGAGTATTACATTGGTATCAATAATCGATAACTTCGTGTTATCGAGATATGTACGGTATTTAGGACAGACCTTTTCCAACCGTCGGTCAATCTCAGCCAGAAGTTCTATGTCGAATCCCGTATCTCTATTTGTTCCGTATAGAGATACAACTATCGGTTCTATAGCTGGATGGGATGTTCTATAAGCGTATGGTGCCATACAGGTATCGACAAGATCAGCTCCTGCTTCTATCGCCTTAAAAACTGCCAGATCACCCATACCAGAGGTAAAGTGGGTATGGAGATGAACCGGTATTTTGAGATTTGCTTTGAGGGCTTTGATCAGGTTGTAGGCATCATATGGCGATACAAGCCCCGCCATATCTTTGATACATACTGTCTCGGCTCCCATCTCTTCAAGCTCTTTTGCTTTCTGAAGATAATAGTCGATATTGTAGATCTTTCCACCCATTCTGTATTCAGTCAGTGAATAACATATAGTTCCCTGAAAGTGTTTACCGTTTTTCTTGATTATTTTTACCGCAGTTTCAAAGTTGCGGAAATCGTTCAGTGCATCGAAGACACGAAAGATATCAATACCATTATCACAGGCGCGCTGAACAAAAGCCTCTACCACATCATCAGCATAATTACGGTAACCGACAAGGTTCTGGCCACGTAACAGCATTGAGAATGGTGTCTTTTTGATATGCTTTTTCAGTGTTCTGATCCTCTCCCAGGGATCTTCGTTAAGATAGCGATGCATTGTATCAAAGGTAGCTCCACCCCACATCTCCATAGAATAGAAACCCACCTCATCCATCAATTCTGCCACACCGAGCATATCTTCTGTCCGGCCTCTTGTAGCAAAAATTGACTGATGTCCATCGCGGAAAGTTAAATCCTGTATCTTTATCGGGTTTTCAGCCTCTGGCCTATCCTTCTCATATTTCATCTCTGTCATTACAACAGCATTGTGATTATCGAATTCCTCAATACTGAATTTTTCAGTATCCTGACTCATAAATCCTCCTTACTATTTATCTTACTTTATCGTTTAACTACTCTTCTCTGATAACGGTCGCGATTCAACATTGTTAACTGCCTGCTGTAAAGTGACCAGTTACTCGGACGATTTACATACCTGTCGTCCTGCGAGCTGGCTCTTCTCTCCTCTTCCTCCTGCAGATGATAGAGTACTCCGGAAATGGCAGCCTGGATCTTCTTTCTTCTCTCTTCCTGCATAACAACTCCTATACCGGCAGGTTACCGTGTTTCTTGGGTGGAAGTGCTTCACTCTTAGTCTTCATAATCTCCAGTGCATCGATCAACCTGGTTCTTGTTTCAGAGGGTCTGATGACTGCATCGACATAACCTCTTTCTGCTGCGATGTAGGGATTATTGAAAGCTTCTTCATACTCCTTGATCTTCTCCTGTCGCTTCTTAACAGGATCCTCAGCTGCTTTGATCTCCTTACGATAACTGGAGATTATATTGGCTGCACCCTGTGCTCCCATAACGGCAATCTCAGCAGTAGGCCAGGCAAATACCATATCGGCACCGAGGTGCTGTGAACTCATTGCAATGTAAGAACCTCCGTAGTTTTTTCGGGTCACTACGGTCAGTTTGGGTACGGTGGCTTCAGAATAGCACCAGAGTAATTTTGCTCCATGCCTGATGATCCCTCCCCATTCCTGATGTGTTCCTGGAAGATAACCCGGGACATCGACAAAGGTCAGAAGTGGAATATTGAAGGCGTCGCAGACTCTGACGAACCGAGATGCTTTGTCAGAAGCATCAATATCGAGACAGCCGGCCAGCACCAGCGGCTGGTTTGCTACTATGCCGACCACTTTACCATTAAGCCTGGCAAAGCCGATCAGGATATTAGTAGCATAAAATTGATGTGGTTCGAAAAACTGACCATCATCAACTATAGAGTGAATCACGTCTTTCATGTCATATCCTGCTTTCGGGTCATCCGGAATAATGGTGTCCAGATCCGGACATAGCCTGTGTGGATCATCTTGTGAGTCACTTACTGGCGGGTCTTCCATATTGTTATTCGGCAGATAGGACAGGAGGATTTTTACCTGTTCAATAGCATCCCTGTCGTCTTCACAGGCAAAGTGTGCATTACCACTTTTCGCGTTGTGAGCCATTGCCCCACCAAGATCTTCGAAATTGGTCTCTTCACCGGTAACAGTCTTGATAACTTCTGGCCCGGTAATAAACATATAGCTAGAATGCTTTACCATAAAGACAAAATCTGTCATAGCCGGGGAATAAACAGCACCACCAGCACAGGGACCCATTATCATAGAGATCTGTGGAATTACGCCAGACGCTCGGGAATTACGGAAAAATATATTACCATAGCCATAAAGGGCATCGACACCCTCTTCTACTCGTGCTCCACCTGAATCGTTCATCCCAACGACCGGGACCCCGGCTTTTAGAGCAAGATCCATGATCTTAACTATCTTCTGGGCATGCTTCTCACCTAAGGAGCCACCACGTGAGGTGAAATCCTGGGCATAGGCAAAAACGGGCCTGTCATTAACTAATCCGTGCCCTGTTATAACACCGTCAGCAGGAATATCGATTTTTGGCATACCAAAATTATTGCAGCGGTGTTTGACGAACATATCAATTTCTCTGAATGTACCGGGATCAAAAAAGAGATCAATCCTTTCACGGGCAGTTAGCTTATTCTTATTGTGCTGTGCCTCTATTCTATCAGCACCCCCCATTTCCAGTACCTTTTGTTCTCGTTTCAGTAGTTGTTCCATCTTTTCCTTGTTTGTACTCATACAAAGCTCCTCTACTGCATTTTATCAATTCGTTCTATCTTTTTTGTTCTGCGGTTTTAAGCAAGTTTTTTCAGAAGAGTATCTCTCTGTTTGTCATTCATCATTGTAATCTGAATAACAAATCGCTGCAGACACGAAAGTTGAACATCCTGTCATAAAGGAAACATCCCCGTAAACCCGTCCTCCTCCAAAAACAAAAATGCCCGTCTAATTTGACGGGCATTTCTTGATCAGAGTTTTATCCTTAGTCAATTTGGCTTTGAAGTTTCTTTAAAAGGGGTACATATTTCTTGATCAGATCATGTACTGCTTCTTTACCCAGTTCTTCAAGCTTCATTCTCTTGATAGCTGCAATGGTTTTGAACATTGCAACAGTATCTTCATCAAGCCTGAATGTCAAACGAACAGCTTTGGATTCATCAAACTCAGTATTAACTTTTCTTGGTCTACCTCTTGGCATAACTCACCTCTCGTTTTTTTATTCTCGGACTCTAAAAAAAAATCGGAGATAATAGTCAATAATTTTTTTTGCAAAGAGTTGCTAAATGCCGTTGCTTTCAAATAAAATAGTTGTAATATTGCTCCTGCTCCAGCTAAATTACGACAATATAGCAGGTTATATTGCTCATTAATGTACTATTTCAGTTCAAAACACCTCTAGAATAGCATTCGGAGCGAAAAATATCTTTACAATATAAAGTCTAAATCACAGTGAAATTATTCGAGGATTATCCGTTTTATTGAGAGGGGCAAGAATCCCGAAATCGATAGTGCAATTGGAGAAAGAATGCTTATGAGTAGTGCTGGTAAGAATATGATGCTAACTCTTCTTCTATCATTAATCTGCTTACCATTACCGATCTCGGCACTGATTCATACAGATGAGCAGGGTGGCAAGGAGCGTGACATCTTCACAAAAAAGATGGAGATATTCATGAACGACAACTGGGAGTTACATTATGGTCAGTTCATCCGGAGCAGTAGTTTCTATTATACCGGAATGGTCTATCCTGATACAGTATCAAAGATATCGGCAAACAGTTCGAAAACCGGGACGAATGAGACACCAAAATGGGGTTCTCTGGCAAGGCCTTTGGGAAGAGTGCTCGATTTCCTCCCTTATGAAGATTACATCAGGATAGTCGATCAATACTATCTGAGTGACCTCACTCTCATGTCTTACAGGGATTGGCTAAAAATCGATGTTAACTTCAATGATCTGACACAGGGTAATTATTTTTTGAAATTCAACATTAATTTGATCCGTTCTATTAAACCAGTGAACAATAGAGTCAATCAGGCCATAATCCCCTGAAAAGTATATCGAGGGTTCAGTAATTATGAGCGAATTCAGGTTAGTATCGAACTACCAGCCCACGGGTGATCAACCTCAGGCTATAAACGAGTTGACTGAAGGCATCAGGGAGAAGAAGAAGTTTCAGGTCTTGCTTGGGGTAACGGGTTCAGGCAAAACATTTACCATAGCTAATATCATAGCTGCAGTGAACAAGCCGACACTGATCATCTCACATAACAAGACACTGGCTGCCCAGCTTTATGGAGAATTCAGGCAGCTCTTTCCTGACAATGCTGTGGAATATTTTATCAGTTACTATGACTATTATCAGCCGGAAGCATATGTGCCGATGAAAGACCTTTATATCGAAAAGGATACCGATATTAATGAACAGATAGACAGATTAAGGCTCAGAGCAACAATGTCATTAATGGAAAGACGTGACACTGTTATCGTGGCGAGTGTTTCCTGTATATATGGCCTGGGAATTCCACAAGACTATAAAAAGGGGTTGATCCATCTCCGCACAGGTGAAATTATTGAAAGGCAGGAGCTTCTGGAAAAGCTGATTGCTATCCATTACGGCAGGAATGATATCGGATTTGAACGTGGTTGTTTCAGGGTTCTGGGTGATGTAGTCGAAATCTATCCAGCTTATATGGAACACTCAGTTCGCATTGAATTTTTCGATAACCTTATCGAGAAGATCTCGAGAATAAATCCAATAGATAATAAAGTACTGGAAGTTGTGGACGAATACTCAGTATATCCCGCCAAGCATTTCATAACAACAGAGGCGAAACTTGAGAGAGCCATAGAATCTATAGAAAAAGAGCTCGAGGAGCAGGTCCGTTATTTCAACAGCCAGAACAAGCTCGTTGAAGCACAGAGAATAGAGCAGCGGACTCTGTATGATATCGATATGTTAAAAGAGTTGAAATACTGCTCCGGAATAGAGAATTACTCCCGACATCTCAGTGGAGTTCCAGCCGGTTCTCCACCATTCTGCCTGATGAACTACTTCCCTGACGACTATCTGATAATAATTGACGAATCTCATGCTACCTTGCCACAGATCAATGCCATGTATGGTGGCGATCTCTCAAGAAAGAGAAACCTTGTAGAATATGGCTTTCGTCTCCCTTCTGCCTATGATAACAGGCCTTTGACCTTTCAGGAATTCGAAGAGAGAATCAATCAGGCTATCTTTGTCTCTGCTACCCCTGGTGATTATGAACTCGAGAAAACGAAAGGGGTCTTTGTGGAGCAGGTTATCAGGCCAACAGGACTGCCCGATCCGGAGATAGAGATACGACCTCTAGCAACCCAGGTAGATGACCTTCTGGAAGAGATAAGGATCAGGACAGATGAGAAGGGGGAGTTAAGGGGGAAGATACTGGTAACTACATTAACGAAGAGGATGGCAGAAGACCTGACTGACTATCTGACAGAGGCAGGAGTCAGGGTAAGATATCTACACAGTGAAGTAGAAACACTCAAACGTGCAAAATTGATCAGAGAACTCCGGTTGGGTGAATACGATGTTCTGGTAGGTATTAATCTCCTCCGGGAAGGCCTGGACCTGCCGGAAGTATCTCTTGTGGCAATCTTCGATGCCGATAAAACCGGTTTTCTCAGATCTACCAGATCTCTGATTCAGACATCAGGGAGAGCAGCGAGAAATATCAGCGGAAAAGTGATTTTTTATGCCGACAATGTAACCCCTGCAATCAGAGAAGCCATAAGTGAAACTAACCGGAGAAGGGATAAACAGCTCGCGTATAATAGAGAACATAATATAACTCCAGTTTCTATTATGAAGAGTGTGGATGAGATAATGGAATCTACTTCTGTTGCCGAAGGATATAGGGAGTATGAGCCGAAGCAAAAGAAGTCTGATTTCGAAAAGTATCTAAAGCTGGAATCAAAGGAAGAGATTATCGAACTACTGAAAAAAGAGATGAAAATTGCGGCAGAGCAATTGAGATTTGAAGATGCAGCTGAAATCAGAGATCGATTAATGGAACTCGAATCACTTACCCCATAAACTCGTGATTTTGAGGTATCCCTGAATGAACTTTATTGTGAAAACTTCTGAGCAAAACCAAACCATTCCTGCAGTTTACTGATCGAATTTAATTATAGTATCCATCTCCTTCACTTGCAGTTCTCCTGCAATTATCGGGCATTTAGCCATCAACAGAAAACATATTCCTGAATAATTACTCAACCCTTCGAAATTACCCTGACCCTTGGATACTACCAGCTCGTGGCCTCTAATCCATTGCCTGACTTCTTCATCCCGCCGCTTCGGGCCCGTTTCCACGTCTCCATCACCCAGTTGTTGAAATACCAGATTGGGGAGTTTGTCGATACCAACCTCCCTCGCATCTGATAACATTGCATCATTGATTACCGGAACTCCTTTAACAACAAAAGTAATCTTACTGAATGAACTCTTTCGCAAAGCGATCAACTCCTCAATCAAGATTTTATCAAATACGATTTCTCCTGCATTATCGGCAAAATAGAGGAGACTTTTGGCCTTGAGCCCTTTCTCGTATAATCGGTCAAAATGGTTAATACCCGGCTTTTGCCTCAATACTTCTAACAGAGTCTTTTCCAGATCTATTTTTATCTGGGGTCCAAAATCTATTATATTACCGGCTATAGCTATCTTTACCGCAGTATATAATTTTTCTTCATCATTAGCGATCTCCTGAACTTTTTTCTTCAAATGAGGATAGAACTCCAGTGCTTCCCGGTTACTCTCCTTCTTGATCTCATAATATGGATCATCAATCCCTGTCTCCTGCCGGATAAGTCTATAGATATCCTGAGAAAGTTCGTCGGGTGAAATATCCCATTTTCTTTGAGATAGCAGATTCATAACCTTTCTTAAAATTTCTGACCTTCTCTTCTCATCCAAATCTCTGGTAGCAAATAACGCCTGTCGCTGAAAACAGGGGATACAGTCCAGATACAGCTTCATTATTCATCTCCTTTTTCATTTCTCATTTTCTCCCTCTGCAAGATTCCAGTTCAAATCTCATTCTCGAATATCCTGGTCCCTATCCTGACTATATTTGCCCCTTCCTCCAAGGCGATGCGATACGAATTTGTCATCCCCATGGAGAGATGCTTCATCTCCACATTCGGAATGTTTAGCTTCCTTATTTGTTCGAATATCCTCCTTGTCTCGATGAAAAATGGTCTTGACTCTTCAGGATTCCCGAATCTGGGGCCCATAGTCATTAAACCACTGACTTTTATATTATTCAGATACGCCATCTGACGTATCAGTTCCTCGGCTGTTTCCGATATTACTCCAGATTTCTGGGATTCTCGTCCGCTGTTTATCTCAACCAGCACTGGCATTACCTTCCCGATCTTCCTGCATCTCCGGTTTAACTCTTCAGCCAGTGGTAGTGAATCAATCGTTTCTATCATATCAAATATCTCCAGTACCCTTTGCCTCATCAGGTCGTGCTTCTGTTTGACAGGGATACCTATAAAATGCCATTTTACGCTATTCCCTAAAGCTGAATGAACATGCTTGGCTTCCTTGATGTAATTCTCTCCGATAATCCTTACACCGGCATCGATTGCTTTCTGAATCTCTTCAGCATTTCTTCCTTTAGCTGCTGCTACTAAGTCTACTCCCTCAGGCAATTCATCCAATATTCTTCTGACATTTTTCTCAATCATGTTAGCTCCTATATGCAATACTTATATATTATAAATCTCCTTTGATCTGTCCGTCGGGAAGCATATTGTCTGGATGATACTCCCCTTTCTCCTCCAGCTGAAAACGTTTACAGTTCTTATTACCAACCAGACAGTAATTCTCGATCCAGTAACGTTCCAGTTTTCCACTCTCTGTGTATCTTCTTATTGGACAAGAGTAATACCATCTACAGGGCTTGATTTTGCCCCGTTCTATCAATACGTTCCATCCCTGGAGTCTGTAGTTACAAAAATCAGTTTTCTCCTCTATAAATTCATCATCTTCACCCGCCCTTACTGGTAGCCATCGATAGAGTTCCTTGCGCCAAGCTTCCAGATAGATCGGCTCTCTTCCCATGTATTCTGCTGCTGAAAGAATCCTGTTATCAAATTCCTTCTTCAATGATTCCAGCCATCTTATACCCTCTTCCGACCTCAATAGATGATGATCGATTATCAACTCAGCAACACTGTCGGCCAATCTCCGGGCATTTTGCAGGGCACTTTGACGTAAACCCAGATGTGAAGGTTGAGTATAATGGTATAATGGTGGTCCTGAAACAAGGACTCTGTCGGGTTTCCAACTTAAAATCTTATCGATTGTCCCAGAATCAATGAGTTGAATATCCGATGCATGTACAAAAGTCTCTCCAGCTTCCGATATTCTGCTCATCATCACGAAGTTATCTGCTCTGTCTGGTGGGCCGTGTGTAACCGGAAAGGAAAATGCTCCAAATTCGATTTCTCTCCCTTCTGCATTAATCACTTCGCATCCTGTAGCTTCAGCGATATCGTTTCTCCTCCGCTGCTGAACAACAGAAGAACGTTCCAAACCCCTTGCCAGGATCCGGCAGTTTTTCAGGCTACTCTTAACCACATCCAGACTTAATTGATAAGGATTGGCATTAAGCAGAGGACAATGGTCACCATCGAAATGGCTGATGATAACATCGTCAACCATCTGTAACTCTCGTACTATTTGCTGTTTTATCTCCGAACCTATGGCTATCTGAAAGGGATGAGGTAGAAATCCATAACGTGACCAGCCCAATGCTATCCCTGGATCGATGAATATCTTTCTCTGCCGTAATTCAACAATACAGGCAAGCCCCCTGACACCCAGAGACTCTGCCCCTAAAATTCTGATTTTCATGCTATCTCAATCACCTGACCCGCTCCCCCTTCAATATACCTGTCCGGATAAAGGGACCTTATCTCATCCCTGTATTGCGTGCAGTGGGTTGCACAGATTAGCTGGAAAACATTTAAGCTCTCGGGCCTGTTTCCATGTAAACCCCCTATTATACCGTAAACTTCTCCGAATTGCGAACTTGCTTCAATGATAACCTCCATGGCGGGATGGGAACAACCTGCCACAATAACTATCCCTCTTTCCGTCTTTACACAGAGCGACTGCTCTATACCCTCAAGTTCACCTGTTGTATAGAGTCCCTCATATAGCCTGTCGGAATGTTCTATCTCTATTACCTCCTGAGCCTTCCTTACTCCCCGCAAAGAACGGGGTATCCAGATACTGACATCGCTTTTCAAATCGAGGATGGTAGATAGTCCACCAATATGATCGAAATGAGCATGTGATATGAAGATGTCATCAATTCCCTGCGGATCTATTTTCAATTTTTCCATGTTCTCTAATAGAATGTATCCACTACCACCCGTATCAAACAGAATCTTCCTGCTCCAGGCTTCTACCAGTGCGGCAAAACCCCAGTCATCAGTCAAATCCTTCCTGTAAGAAGTATTGTCATAAATAATGGTAACTCTCATAATCTCCCCCGGATAAATTACCTGGCAAAGTTATTATCGGCTTCAAGATCGAATAAATGTGGCTGAATTATCAGCTTTCTATTTTTCCTACTAATATGATAGGAATTCAAATAATTACTGTCAATGTTTATCCTGTTGTTGGGAATATTTTCTCTCTGTTCGGCAGATTATGTCTATACACAAAGATATATACAGACCTGCATATATAAAACTACGTCAGTTAGACAGACAAATGTTAGTTGACAAAACAGCCAGTTCTATCATATTAACATTAAGGGAGAGATTTAGGTCTCTATGGTTGAAGGATGAGAGAAAACGTGATTTTTATTTTTTTGATTGATTAAGTTACATTCAATCATAGTTCAATATTCTTCACCGCGTTCAGAAAGTAAATACAACTGGGTAACATGATAAGGAGGTATCATGAAGTACTTGGTGATAGTTTTTATATTTAGTCTCCTTAGTACTAATCTTCTGGCTCAGAACTATATTATCAGTCAGGACGGTTCTGGGGATTTTACTGGTTTTTCTGATGCTATCCTGTATCTTTATACAGAAGGTATTGATCAAGCAGTATCAATACAGGTATTACCGGGAATCTATTATGAGCAGTTATTGTTCAATGGTATGATTCCGGGAGCCTCTGCAACGAATACAATAACCTTTATTGGGTCTGAAGATAACTCACAGGATACAGCACTGCAATTTGTTCCGACGAGTAGTGAAGAGAGGTATGTCATTCGTTTTATAGGAACTAGCCATTTAAGATTTGATAATCTGACCATAGAAGCGACTGACACTGCAAACTGGGGGTGGCCTATACATATAATGGATAACTGTCAGGATATCAAAATCATTAACTGCCGGATCATTACTTCCTCCTTATCGATAACCGCAAATCACATTGGCATTGTAGTCTCTGGCAGCAACACATATTATACGACAGGAGCAGAAAATGTAGATAATATCCTGATAGAGGATAATACCATTACCGGTGGTTTTGCTGGCATCACTTTTCGGGGCTTGAATACCAGCTTGGTATCAAATTTGATGATTGTTAACAATCATATTCTTCAGAGCCATAACTGTGGTATCTCAGGCAGGCAGGTATCGTTTCCAATCATCAAGAACAATAACCTGGAAATCGGGACATCATGGTCATACAGTCAGGGGATAAGCCTGGAATATGTATTTAACGGTCTTGTGTTATCCTACAACAGAATTGTCAATGCAGGGAAAACCGGATTATATTTCGATAACGTGAACGGTTCTGCGGAGTATTATTGTATGATCTACAATAATATGATCGGTGGAGGATATCGTTCAACATCTGGTTATTCACAGGGTATCAATCTGAATAACTCACATTTCATCGCTATTATTTATAACAGTATCAATGTCGATATCGGTTCCGGTTATGCAATATACTCACAAAGCAACGTTAGTAACCTGAAAATATTGAACAATTCCTTTGCTTATACAGGGCAACATACCGGTTATGCAGCCTACTATACATCGCCGGCAAGTTTGCTCGAAAATGATTACAATAACTATTATGTTGGAAATAGTACCAGGTTTATCTATTATGGTGAAGAGCTTATTGATTTGCTTCCACTGCAAGATGACGGCCATGATCGTAATTCCTTTATTTCCAATCCTGATTATTATGATCCGACTGATCTCTATGCTCAGGGCGCTTTCCTCTATCAGCGTGGTACTCCTGTAGCCGATATTGAAGATGACTATTTCGGTCTACTACGTCATCCGGAGACACCATGTATTGGTGCTAATGAATTTGATTACAATCCAGTATCCCCCCTCTCAGGTAATTATGTTATCAGTCAGGATGGAACAGGTGATTTTACTTGCTTTTCCTCCGCTCTCGATAACCTTATGGCAGGTGGAATAAGCGGCACGGTGATCTTCAATGTTCAACCCGGAATATATGAAGAACAGATTCTCTTCGATAATGGAATATGGGGTAGCTCAGAAGCCAATATTGTTACTTTCAGAGGTCATGAAGATAGCAGAGATGCTGTAATATTAAGGTATACTCCTGTAGACAGTGAAGATAGACACGTAGTGAGATTTACCTGGACCAGACATGTCAAGATCGAGAATCTGACAATAGAAGTTCTTGATACATCCAGCTGGGGGTGGCCTGTCCATATCATGAGCGGTTGCAAGAATATCGAGATATCCAATTGCCAGATTATTACACATACTAATTCACCGTCAGTTGATTATAGTGGCATAGTCATTTCGGGTAGTAGAACAAACCACACTACCGGAGCTTACACAATAGATGACATTAAAATAGAAAATAACACATTTAACGGTGGTTATGCAGGAATAACGGTTCACGGAACAGAAATTAGTTACGCTACCGGAATCAATGTACAAGAAAATGAAATCTTAAACTCATACTATCAAGGAATTTATGTTGTTCGGGCTACTAATCCTATACTAACAGGTAATAATATTGTTATCCGTTCATCAGGAAGTATATCGAACAGTAGCGAAGGGATATCTTTGATACACGTAAACGAGGGAACAGAAGTGGCTTACAACAGGATAATCAATGCCGGAGCACGAGGCATCTATCTTGATGATGTTAACGGTTCTGTAGACAATTTAAACATGATCTATAATAACATGATCGGTGGAGGATATCGTACAACTGCCGGTAATTCAAGAGGGATAAATATCTCCAACTCTCAACACATCGGTCTTTATTACAATAGTATCAATCTCGATTCCGGTTCTGGTGCTGCATTTTATTCAACCAGTAATGTAAGCAACTTGCGAGTTATTAACAACTCATTTACCTACTCAGGACTTCAAAATGGTTACGCTGCCTATTATGCATCACCGGCAAGTCTTAATGAATGCGACCGCAATAACTACTATGTTGGAACCAGCACTAATTTCATATATTATGGAGAAGATATTATCGATCTGCTTCCATTACAGAACGACGGCAGAGATCTGAATTCTTTTGTCTCTAATCCAGGTTACAATAGCCCAATTGATCTTTATGCTCAGAGTGGTTTTCTCTATCAAAAAGGGATTCCAATTCCCGGTATTGAGGATGATTTTTACGAAGAACCACGGCATTCTGCAACCCCCTGCATCGGTGCAAACGAATTCGATTTTGAACCAATCTCTCCTCTTTCCGGGAATTATGTGATTGACCAATATGGCTCCGGTGATTTCCCCAGCTTTAATGATGCGCTATATCATCTTATGTCGGGAGGAGTAACAGGTCCAGTAATTGTCAATGTCTCTCCCGGTATCTATACTGAACAGATAAACTTTGATAACGGAATCTGGGGTAGCTCGGAGGACAATACTATTACTTTTAGAGGACCGGAAGATAGCAGAGATGAAGTGGTTGTACGATCCGCTCCATTTAATAGTAATAACAGGTATGTGCTTAGAATGACTTGGACCCGGCACATTAAACTCGAAAATCTGACTATTGAAGCTCTTAATACGGAAGGCTGGGGCTGGGGAATACATGTCATGAGTGGCTGTCAGGATATTCAGATCAGGAACTGTCATATTATTACCCACGATAACTCTTCATCAGATAACTACTGTGGAATCATCGTCTCAGATAACCCTACAAACTACATACCGGGCGCAGCCCATGTGAATAATATCCTGATAGAAAACAGCAAGGTTTCAGGTGGTTTTCATGGTATTTATGCACGAGGTTTAAGTAACAACCGGATATCCCGACTTGAAATACTCAATAATGAAATCGTTAATAGCTATTTAAACGGTATTTATGGTTATGACGCAATAGCTCCACTAATGAGCCAAAACAGCATAGACATCCGTTCAGTAGGCACAACGACTTCCAATGGATCTGGAATTTTCCTGTCAAATATCTATGATGGGTCTGAACTGTCTTATAATGTAGTCACAAATCCCGGCCGCTATGGGATAAATTTGGATAGTAATGTTATTGGCACAGTTGAAGCCCCGAACATGATTTTTAACAATATGCTCGGTGGTGGATTTCGTAGTCTGTATTCCAGTGGTATTTTACTCAATAACTCGCAATATATTAATGTTTTCTATAACAGTATTAATCTGAATTATGGTCTAGATGCCGCCATACGTATCACAAATAGCGCTACCAATTTAAAACTGTTGAATAACTCATTTGCATATTCCGGTAACGAAAATGGACGTGCTGCCTACTATGCAGTACAGAACAACTTTCTGGAGAATGATTATAACAACTACTTTGTAGGAAACAGCACGAATTTCATCTATTACGAGACTGACATCTCTAACCTGCAACCTCTTCAAAATCATGGTTTCGATCTCAACTCTCACGTTGGTAATCCCCGATATCTAAGTTCGTTTGATCTCCATGCCCAGAGAACTCAGCTCTATCAGTCAGGTTTTTCCATCCCGTCTATTATTGACGATATAGATGGAGATGCAAGAGATACAGAAACACCCTGTATCGGTGCAGATGAGTTTATGCCGCCAGATCCGCCAGTAGTTAGTTACTCATTTTCAGACGGCTATATCTATCTGGTCTGGGAAGAAGTAGAGGGAGCAAATTCTTACATAATATATGCTTCTGAAGACCCTTACCTGGATATCTGGGGCGAACCGATAGCTATTGTTGGTGAGCCGGGTTACTCAGAAGAAGCAACCGAAACAATCAGGTTTTATGAAGTAACCTCTTCCTGGGATTTTCCACCTTCAGTGGATAGAACCTCAGCAAAATTCTCCGATTAATAGAGGATGAATCGTGTTCAATATTCGTGTCCCAGAGTCAGGTTTATTTCCTTAACCCTATTATCCCTCCTTCAAGCCTGCTCTGGCAACACTGCCAATAATCTGTCTCTGGGCAACTATGAACAGGATAACCAACGGCATTATACTAAATGTTGAGGCAGCCATCAAGAGAGTCGTCAAAGTAGAAGATTCCTGTGAGAAATAACTCAACCCGACCTGCAATACCCTCAGTTCTTCAGAATTGATCATTACCAAAGGCCACATAAAGCTATTCCAGCTGGCGATAAGAGAAAAGATTGAGGCCGTGACGAGTACCGGTTTAGATATAGGAATTACAATCCGCCAGAGTATGCCAAACCTGCTGCATCCATCTATTTCAGCTGCATCAAAGAGCTCACGCGGTATCGATTTAAAATGCTGTCTTAGCAGGAAAATAGTGAAAATATGTGCTAACCAGGGAACGATGAGAGCCATATATGTATCAATCCAGCCTAAATTGTTCAATAACACATAAGAAGGAATCAGATATATGGGTTGGGGTACCATCATCATACTGATGAAAAAGGTAAAGAGCAGATTATTACCCTTGAATTTCATCTGGGCAAAGGCATAAGCAGCGAGTGATGAGGTTACCAAAATCCCCAGAAGTGTCAAAATAGAAACGATTATGGTATTCATGAAGTAACGCCCGAAGGGTGCTCTATTCCAGGCATCAATAAAATTCTCCCAATGAATTCTTAATCGTGTTCGTTCCACTATTCCTTCATTAGGCACTTTGACAAAAGCACGTTCGATATGACCCTCTTCATCGTAAAAATGCACATAGGTGCTGTCACCATCTACCATTACAATAGAGATAATCGTATCCTCTTCATTATCTACAAACATCGTATGTTTTTCTAAGGGAAGAAAACCGACATTACCTTTATTGAATTCCAACTGAGACCTGACGGCTGTTACCATCATCCAGACAAAAGGGACGACCATCGCCAACCCGAATATGGATAACAACATAAAGACGACAAATTTTCCAACTTTGGTCATTCTGAGTTCTCTCTTCTATAATTTAATAGTGGACGAATTTTTCCATCCGCTTCTGAATAATGGTCAGAATAAGTATTATCAGGAATAATACCAGAGCAATCGCACTGGCATAACTGAGATTCTGTGCTTCACCGAAACCCTGTTCGAATATATAATAAACTATGACCTTCGTAGTTCCCAGTGGACCACCAATTGGGGGACCGGTCATCATATATACCTGCGCAAAGACCTGGAAAGTTACAATCGTGGTCATTATTAGGACATAGAAGGTTGTCGGAGAAATCAGTGGGAGTGTGATTTTGAAGAATTGTTTTACCTTGCTGGCACCATCGATATCAGCTGCTTCGTAATATACCCTGGGAATATTCTGTAAGCCTGCCAGATAGATGATTGCATTATACCCCGTACTCTTCCAAACCGTAACAATTATGATGGCAAAAAGAGCAAGTGAAGGGCCACCCAGGGCAGCAGGCAAATTTATACCGAGATTCTGGAAAAGGAGATGAAAGATACCATCACTCTCAGCAAGCCAACCTAAAGGTGCTATTCCTATCTTCTCGAGAAGGAAATTGGCCAGTCCACTCTGTTGATTAAATATGGTTCGCCAGACAATGGATACTGCTACCATAGAAGTTACAGTAGGTATGAAGTAAACGGTGCGAAACAAACCTCTGAGGAAAGAGGCGGTATTCAACAGAGCAGCGAAGACCAGAGAGAGGATCACAGTAGTAGGTACCACAAATATAACCAGATAGAAGGTGTTGAGCATAGACTGCCAGTATTCGGGATCATGCATCATTAGCTGATAGTTCTCCAATCCAATAAATCCTGCAGGACCGGTTATAGTCCATTCGAAAAAACTTATCACAAATGACAATACGATCGGAATGAACCGGAATAATAGCAGGATAACGGTTGCCGGCAACAGGTAAAGATAGGGTGATAATTTTCCCATAAACGCTTCAGTCTCCCAATATACTCTCTGTTTCTCCAGTAAAAACAATGACAGTTTCAGAAATTGAATTGTCAATGTCAACAATTCTTTTACAAATCTCAGGAGTTAAGGAAGAGAGGTCGCCTATCTGATTAAGGCGAGGAGATTAGATTTTAAACCAGCTTGAGACCAGATCAGAAATCTCTACCAGTGTAGTGGCATTATAAATCTTAGTCGGGATAATTTCTCTGAAATATACTCCGTAATATTTGTTAATCACTCGGCTATCGGCTATGAGGATGATTCCTCGGTCCTTCTTGTTACGTATCAACCTGCCAAAACCCTGTCTGAATCTAAGCATAGCGTTGGGAAGGGTGGAATGCATAAAGGGATCCTTCCCCTCTCTTCTCAGTTTCTCGTAATATGCTTCTATAATCGGTTCTGTCGGAACCTGGAAGGGGAGTTTATAAAGAATCAGAAGTGATAATGATTCACCAGGGACATCGACTCCCTCCCAGAATGAACTTGTGCCGAGCAAGACAGCTCTACCATTAGCCTTGAATTCATTAAGTGTTACTGTACGACTCTGACCTCTGCCCTGGGCCAGAAGCAGTATTTCCTTCTTATAAAATTCCTCACTGATATGATCATAGACTCTGTTGAGGTCTTTATAGGAGGTAAAGAGTACCATAGATCCCACACCGGCACTGTAGATAGTTGTCTTCAACAGTTCGATACTCTGTGGAGTAAAATACTCATCAGACGGTGCTGGAAGATATCCGGCTGCAACTACCAGAGTCTGTTTATCATAGTCAAAAGGAGAAGGAATGATCAGTTCTGATATCTCTTTCTCTTCAACAAAATCAAGGCCCATGCGGAGAGAGAAATACTTGAAACTACCTCTGAGAGCAAGGGTGGCTGAGGTAAATATTAACGAATTCATCCGAGAATAGAGAATTTTCTTGAGATAATCGGCAACTTCCAGAGGGGCATAGTTGATAACTCCTGAGGGAGTATTCGGATCAACAGATGTAAAACTACTCAACCAGAGAACAAAATTTTCCAGATCCGGTTCTCTGAGTATTTTTAACGCCTCAACCAGGTCCTTAACCTTTTCCAGAGCACCCGATAATTTATCCTGATGCTCATCATAATCGTTGATCTGTTGTTTGCTTAATTGCTGAAGATGTTGAGAGAGGCTGAAGAGTTTACTCTGTAGTATTGTTAAGAAGGATATCTGTTCATCTATTTTTGCAGAGAGTTCCTGATCGAATTTCTTGATTCGTAACTTTCCGAAACTACCACTGTTCTTCACTTGATCAGCAATCTGCTTGAAGAAATCACTGATAGGTTGTCTCTTTTCGTCTAAAGCAAAAATAATATGATCAATATCATGCTGCATCATACTCTTCTTACCACTGTCTATGACACTCTTTTGTATGTCACCTTTCAGGTTAGGTAAGATACCTGTTTGCAGCTTTCTACGAATATTGATATGAGCAAGCTGCTGAAAAAAACTGTTCAAATCTGTATAGGAGATTGAAATTCCCAGATAACTGGATGCCATTTCCGGCAGGTTGTGTGCCTCATCAATTATCAAATAGTTGTTTTCTTCTTTACTGAACCGGTCATAACTCAGATCGGTCAATAAGAGAGAATGGTTGGTCACTACCAGACTTGACCTTTCTGCCTTTTGTCGGACATTCATATAATAACAACGGCTATGTTCGGGACATTTCCTTCCTGCACAGAAATACCGTTCGGAAGAAAGTTTACGCCAGAGAGTTGAATAATGCCGACGGCTATCCGTATCGGAATCCCGGTAAAAAGAGCTGTTCTCGGCAATATCACCGGAACGGGTATACCTCTGCCAGACAAGTAGATTGAGAAATAACGCTGCTTCATACTGGGTCAGCTGTTTACGAAAGTTCTTCCTGATATCATTCCATTTGCGATAACAGAGATAGTTCTCCCTACCTTTCAGGATAACAGCCTGAAATGATATTGGAATGGATTCCTTGATAATAGGGAGGTCTTTGAAAAAAAGCTGTTCCTGTAGGTTCTTTGTATTTGTAGAGACGAAAACCTTCGTTCCATTTCTATGAGCAAAATGAAGAGCTGGAATAAGATAGGCGAGAGTCTTACCTATTCCTGTCCCTGCTTCGACAACAAGAAATTCATCATTATGAAAAACTCTCTCAATTGCTTCTGCCATCTCTATTTGGCCAGTGCGAAACTCATATTCCGGGAACTTGTTGGCCAGATAACCTTTGTGGCCGAAACTCTTATCAACAATAGAGGTTTCCTTCTCTGATTTTCCTGATTTTAAAGGGGGATCTGGAATAGTCGAGAAGAGAAGTCCATCGCTCTCTTCAGAGTCCTGAGCAACATCATTCTGAAACCAGTCTTCGGTCCTGATCAGATTATGTGATCCGGAAAAACCAAGTGATGGGGCGAGGGGAGATTCGTATAGGCTATGAGAGTCATCTTTATTGGGGTTAATAAGAGCAAATCGTCTCTGATAGCTGACGATTTGTCGGAAATATTGCTCAAGATTGTTTCTCTGTTCTGCATATTCAGCCAGTTCAAGAAGTGAAGTGTTTAACTCAAAAGAGATATGACCCAGTACGACTTCGGTCAGCTTGAGAAAGACATTACCGGTAATCAGGGCATCATTCAATGCTCTGTGGTATTGCTTGTCATCTTCTATTTGAAGAGCTCTGGCAACCGTTGCAAGTTTATGGTTGTTAAGAAAGGGAAAGTAAATCCTGCTGAGATCAAGAGTGTCATACACTGAATTACTCAATGATGGTAAAAGATGTAATGCTAGCTGATTCTGAATGAATCCGATATCGAATCTACTATTGTGACAGACCAGGCAATCCTTCTGGACAAATTCAAGAAGATCGGTGAGAGCCTGTTTAATACTCACACCCCTTTCCAGTTCATTTTCTCTGATACCTGTCAACTGTTTGATAAAGGTCGGAACCTCAGTCGTCGGCTTGACTAAAACAGCAAAACGGCCAACCTCTGACCCCTCTCTAAATCTTACTGCCCCGATCTCTATTATCTCACACTTCTGTGGATCCAAGCCTGTAGTCTCAATATCCAAAGAGACAAACGACTCTGAATTCCAGAATTCTTTATGCTCCAATCTTCTACTCCTAAATTAAGCTAAAGATTATGTAATACTACTATTTTTCAAGATCGTAGCGTTTGATCTTCTTTATCAACCCCTGTCTACTCAATCCTAGTTCTTTAGCTGTCTGGGTCTGATTCCAGGCGTTATTCTGAAGTGCCTGTAATATCATATTCCTCTCTAACTCCTCAATTGCTTCCCTCAATACTGTCTTATTGCCAAGATCGACTGACTCTTCTGCAATGGATTGTCTGAAAATATCTTCCGAAAGATCAGAGGGTTTGATATAAGCATCGTTTTCTACCAGAGTTACTGCTCTTTCTATCTCATTTTCCAGCTGTCTGATATTACCGGGCCAGTCACAATTCATAAAGTATTTCATAGCCTCATCAGTTATACCCTTAACGCTCTTATTCATCTTCTTGTTGTATTTATCTAGAAAATGTATAGCTAGAAGCGGAATATCAGATCTCCTCTCTTTTAAAGAGGGTACATCGATCTTTATAACGTTAAGCCGATAATAGAGGTCAAGCCTGAATTCTCCCTTTTCTATCTTCTCTTTAAGGGGGACATTGGTTGCACAAATTACTCTGACATCAACCTTATTGGTTTTTGTCGAGCCAACACGCTTAATCTCTCCTTCCTGGAGGAAACGGAGTAGTTTAGCCTGTGTGGATAGACTGATATCGGCAATTTCGTCGAGGAAAAAGGTACCACCATCGGCAATCTCAAAGAGCCCCTTTTTTTCATATGTAGCTCCGGTAAACGAACCTTTGACATGACCGAACAACTCACTTTCCAGGAGGGTTTCGGGAAGTGAACCACAATACTGGGCAACGAATTTCTTGTTCTTTCTTATACTGTTATAATGGATTGCCTTGGCTATAAGTTCTTTACCAGTACCACTTGGACCTTCAAGCAAAACGGTAGTAGGAACATCTTTGATCTTTTCGATTAAATCGAAAATCTCTCTCATCTTCTCACTCTTACCTATTATATTAGTAAATATCTGCGGTGAGCTGAGCTCCTCTCTGATAGAGGCATGAGAGAGGGAGAGAGCTGAATGACGGAAATTCTCGATTATAACAACCGCCTGGTTAGAGAGTGCATTCAGCAAGTTACAGATTCGTTCCGAGAAATAGTGAGAACCATGCTTGCTGAAGAGAAGTATAACTCCGAACACCTGATTATGAAGACTCAGCGGAAAGGTTATGATGTTATTATACTCTGAGGCGAAGTGTGGTTGTTTATAGTTCTGGGGTTTATTCTCCTGCAGAGTCTTCTGAATGACGTTCATCATACTATCATAATCTTTGTCTTCGATCGAGAAATTGTTGAAGAGTTTATGCTCCCAGCTGTCGGGATGTGATCTGGTGTTATATAGGCAGATTATCCCACCGTCTGCTTCTGCCAGATCTACAAAACTATCCAGGGTATATTCCAGAAGGTTATCAAATCTCGATATCGATTTCAGGTTCTGGGTTGTTTCGTTAAACTTGATCAGCAAAGATTCGTGTCTCCGGCTCTCCTTGATCTCTGGATCGAATGTCTTTTCAATCTTCTGGATAAATATATCATTCTTCTCTATAAGACTGATAGCACCATACTCTTTGAGTATCTTCTTATTATTATGAAGGATCTCAAGAGCCTGCTGCCATTCTTTGTTTTCATAGAGTATAGTTGCAAACTCATAGTTAGCCAGAGCAAGGTCATAATAATTCTTGGTTTCGACGAAAATTTTGATAGCCTTTTCAAAGTATTCCTGTGCTTTAGGCGGATTCTTTCGCTCCAGAAGTCCTTTGAGAAAATATGTCTGTCCAATAGCAAAATTGTTGTTGATCTCTTCGGCTAAGCTAAGTGCCTGATCTAAATAGTATGATGCACTTTCATAATTACGGGAAAGAATGAAATAGTGTGCAATCTTATGACACCCCTCAATGATTTTGTCGTGGGCATTCAGAGCTTTAAAATAGTCGAGACTTTCAACAAGATACCCGTAGGCTTCGCTGAATTGTCTGAGGTGCGTCAACACACTACCCATGTTACCCCATATCTCAGCACGCTGGTACTCATCGTTTAGTTCACCGACTATATTGAAAGCTTTAAAGAACAGATCGTAAGCAAGCTCAAACTCACCGCGCCGTTCGTAAAGCTCACCGAGATTGTTATAAGACTTACATAATCCTTCTATGAAGTCGTTCTTCTTTGATTTATCTATTGCTTCATTGTAGCATTCAATCGCCTTTGACCATTTACCGGATTTGAAACAGAGAGCTCCCTTGTTATTGAGTGCTGCTATCAGGTTCCGTAATAGATTAAAATTCCTCGCTATTTCCAGAGTCTTCTCAAAAGCCTCATCTGCTTTCTCGAACTCCCCATTATCCATGTAGGTTACACCGATATTATTGTATATATTGCAGACGTTGTAACGGTCACTCAGCATCATCTTAATCTTCAGTGCTTCATTGAAGTACTTGAGTGATTTCTTATAGTCTCCCCTGTCTTCCCAGAGTCCTCCCAGGTTATTGTAACAGACAGATATTCCATCCAGATTATATCTCTTCTTCTCCAGGTCGAGACTCTTAAGATAGTGCTCTTCAGCCTCTTTCCATTCACCTTTATACATCTTGAGAATACCCAGATTATTATTTATTGCTGCCTTTCCTGCTATATCAGAGATACTCTCATAGTTTGAATAGGCTTCATTAAAGGCGACTTCTGCCTTATCCCACTGATTTGTATAGTAATGTATCTTACCTAATATTTTCTTTGTCTCTGCAGCAATGATCTTTCTCTGATGACTATCTGCAATGTTATCGTTTATTTTACCGATCTTCTCAATGTATTGTTTAGCCTCTTTATCGTTGTTGAGTTCTATGTTAATCTCAGCCTGTAAGAGCATTAACTTACAGAGCCAGTACTTATCTTTCATCGATGCATAATATTTTTTGATCACCTCGAGAGCGTATGCATAAGAGTTCATCCTGTAAAGGCTGTCAACCAATTCATAGACAATTTCTTCAGCAGGGATTTTGTGTTTTTTGGCAATATGCAGGCCTTCACGCAAGTTCTGACAGGTTGATTCGAAACGATTCAACTTTTTATTGATCTTAGCCATTCTCAATTGAAGTGCAACTCTCTTATTATCCGATTTACACAACTTATTATGGAGGAGGGTTACTTCCATCAGATTATCATAATCATGCAAATATTCCAGAATGGTACTTACATGATCTATTGTATTATTATCAGGTACAGGTGCATCATTATCATACAGATAACGGCTGATCTGATATGCTCCTCTCAGAAGGGGAATGTCTAACTGTTTATCATCAAGAAAACTGTCGACAAGTTGATAACTCTTCCTCCGTTTCTCTTTCTCCAGGTCAGCAAAATACTCTTTAAAACACTCCAATTTCATTATAACATAGCGAGAATCAGAAGATGTAGGTAATTTGCTCTTTCTCGTAGTTTTAGTTTCAGAACTGGTGGCAGGAAGTTGTTTTTCTGCTCCATATCCTGTGCTCTCTATTATCAATCTTTTAACCATTTTCTTTATAATCGCTTTCAGTTGCTCCGGAGTGATTTTTATCTCTTTCTGAGTGAAATATTGTTTGAGATTATCATCATTAGCATGCTTATCGAGAAGAAAGATCGCTTTCAGGACTTCCTGTTCCTTTTTTGACAGCCTGTTCAGGTTTTCAGCGTAGATCATTTTAACATATATATGTTTGTCAAGATAGCTTGTGAGATTGAACTCCTCATCTTTCCTCTCACTGTAAAACTCGTTCAGAATATACTCAATCAGATAGATGTTCCCCCTCGTTATATTGAATAAAATCTCAGCCTGAGCTTCGAGATCCTCCTCTTTCTGATTGAAAAACTCTGAAAGAAGGAGAAGTACATTAGAAACATCAAATGATTCCAACTGTTCTTTGGTAGAAAATGGGAACAGTTCTTTCGTTGTGAATACGACGATCTTTAACTTGCAGCCAATGGCATACTGAACAAAATACTGCAAAAAATCTCTTGTGTATGTATCTAATAATTCGCCATTCTCAATAAGCAGAATAAGATCTTGTAGTTTATTACTCTTTCTCATCAATTCCGTGAGGAGAAAAAAGAAATCATACTTGAAGGATGTCTGTTCATCGATTGCCTGTTTCATTGTCTCTTCGAACGCTTTATTATCCAGATCAAAGATCAGTTTGAATACATTGCTGAATTGATTGATTTCAAATACTGAAGGATAATATAACTTAAAATCAGTTCCCTTCTCCTCTAACTGCTGACTGAGTTTGTTAAAGAGATAGGTCTTGCCTGAACCAGTGTCACCGATTATCTCTATCAATTCGCTACTCTGGTGATGCAGTTTTCTTTGCAATTCACTGATCAGATCACTCTTGCCAATATGCTGTAGAATTGTCTTATTGATAATGCTATTCATACCCATGATCCTACTCATTTTTGAATGATTATTTTCAATCTCACTGTTTCTTGTCAACTATTTTTACACGACCTGTAAAATACGGTTACAGTATGCTTTCAAATTGCCACTTCGCAGGAGTTGTTATGACAATTCTCTTTATGTTGTTTTCCTGCATAACCTGAAAACATCTGCTGCTTGTTGGCCAAGAATTGGCATTTTACGATGAGAACAATACCTGCCAATCGAAGAAAAGATATTGACAGAAGAATCACAGTAACATTATAAAAAATGTATTAGTAGAATAAACGGAGGATATCATGCAGTATCGTCAGATGCCTAAATCCCCAGACAGGTTATCTATATTAGGTTACGGTTGTATGAGATTTCCCACGACAGAGAGTGGGCAGATAAAAGAGGACAAGGCTCTGGAACTCCTTCACTATGCTTACGATAGAGGGGTAAACTATTTCGATTCAGCCTGGAATTATCATCGGGGTGAGAGTGAACCTTTGTTAGGCAAATTTCTCGGTACTATAGACAGGGGAAAAGCCTTTGTAGCGACAAAGTTACCCAGCTGGGAGATCAAGAAAAGAGAGGATTTAGACAGGTATCTTGATGAACAGCTTGAACGTCTTCAGACTGACTACATAGATTATTATCTATTACATTCTCTGAATAGTAAGAACTGGGAAAATCTTTTACAGCACGACATCCTCTCCTTTCTGGAAAAGGCTAAATCTTCAGGTAAAATACGGTTTGCCGGTTTTTCATTTCACGATCATTATGAGATATTTTCACGGATTGTTCAATCCTGGACCTGGGATTTTACTCTCATCATGCTCAACTATCTGGATACAGAATATCAGGCTGGACTTCAAGGCTACAAGCTGGCACTTCAAAATGATATGGGGGTATTGGTAATGGAACCCTTACGGGGTGGCAAACTTGTTGCACCTGTTCCTGATGAGGTGAAGGATATCTGGCAAAAGAGCAGATACAAAGGTTCAATGGCTGACCGTTCTCTCCGCTGGGTCTGGAACTTACCCGGTTGCACGACCGTCTTGAGCGGAATGAGTAACCTGGAGCAGTTAAAAGAGAATATTGATCTCGCCGGGCGACATAGAGCCAATGAGATCGATGAAGAAGAGTTGAAACTCTATGCCAGTGCACGTCGCGAGTATATCAAAAGAATAGCAGTTCCCTGTACAGAATGCAGATATTGCTTACCCTGCCCTCAGGGAGTATTGATCCCATCGGTCATAGGAGTATATAATGAAGCTGTTATGTTTGGAGACAGAGAGCGGCACAGGAAGGAATATTTTGATTTCATACCGGAGAAGGGTCGAGCTGATTGTTGTACCAGTTGTGGAGAATGTTTGCCAAAATGTCCCCGAAATATTGACATACCGGAAGTTATGAAGAAAATTGCCGGTTATTTTAAAGAGTAATATAATCATCATTTAGTTCTAATTTATAGAACTATGGACAACCTCTTCTAGCATTTCCGGCAGGATACTTCTCATACATAGAAAGTGTTGTTGTGGGCATTTCTTTCCACCATGTAATGAACATGGCCGACAGGGTAGATTAATCTGCAGCACGTGACTCTTCTCGTTAAGAGGCCTGAAACCCAGGCAAGGATGAGTGGCACCGAAGATGGCAATCTGTTTTTTGCCTAATGCTGCTGCTATATGCATCGGACCACTATCATTTGTGATGATCAAGTCAAACATAGAGATGATCTTTACCAATTCATCAATGTCAAACCTGCCACACCAGTTAATTGGTTTATTCGCACATAATTCAGTGAGTATTTCTGCTTGTTCCTCATCTTCTCTGGAGCCCATTAAAACAAAGAGAACCGGATCACCATCATCGGTATACTGATCGATGAACTCAGCAAGCAGTTCTAAAGGATATCTCTTGGTCGGGTGTAATGCTCCCGGAAAAATAGCTATAAGCTTGCTATTGTTCTCATCGATTTCCTTTCTTAACCTCTTAATAAGATAGTCACTACGTTTCTTTACTTTGATTCTGGGGTAATGAAACTTCTCAGGTACTATCATATCAAGTTTACGGAAAACAGAGAGATAAGAACTGACAGTAGAATCTATCTCTCGCTTAATGATTTTCTTAACTATCAACCATCTCAGCAGATGTTTCTTGTTATATGTTACTTTGTTCTTAGCAGGGACAAGAAATCTCACTAACCAGGTTTTTGGTTTCGAATGCAGATCGATTATTATATCATACCGATTTTTTTTCAGGACTCTGATTATCTGGCTCTTACTGGTATAAGGTATAATTACATTAATCCCTTCAATGAACTTAACAAGAGGCATGTACCGCTCATATGTCAGATAATCAATCCTGGCGTTGGGGATCTGCTCACGTAGATGGCGAATAATCGGCTCTGTCAGAATGATATCTCCGATAGAGCTCAGGCGTATAATCAGGATTCTCATAATTATCTAATATTCATCCCTGGTCTCGAGCTTCATAAAGGGAATGCTCTTGCTACTATCTCTTCTACATGTTTGAGAGCTGATTGGAGTTTCTCGGTATCTTTTCCACCTGCCATAGCCATATCAGGTCGTCCACCACCCTTACCACCGACAATAGGAGCTATTTCATTGACTATCTCACCAGCTCTGATTCTGTCTGTTAAGTCTTTCGTAACGATAACAAGAAGCGATACCCGTTCCTCTATAATTGAGCCCAGAACGCCTATCCCGCTTTTCAGTTTCCCTCTGAGGCTATCCCCGAGATTTCTCAATGCCGAATTATCAGAGACATTGACCTCTCCATAGACAGTCTTTACTCCGTTGATAACTCGCCCGTTTTCTATGATTTTATCAAGCTCGCTCCCCGCTGATTGTTGTTTTACTCTATCCAGATCTCTGGTCAGTTTTTTGTTCTCTTCAGTAATTCGAAGTATCTTATCAGTAAGCTGTGGTAAGGGGACATTTACAACTTCAGCCAGAAAAGTCAGATCCCTCTCCATCATCCTGACAAACTCCTCGGCATGCCTGCCGGTTAGAGCGACAATACGTCTTATCCCGGCTGCAGAAGCAGTTTCGGAGACAATCTTGAAGAGACCAATCTCTCCTGTAAAACGGAGATGTGTACCACCGCACAATTCATAGGAATAATCTCCGATCCTGACAGATCTAACATCCTCTTCGTATTTTTCCCCAAATAGAGCAATAGCACCCTCTTTTCTGGCTTCTTCATACTTTTTATAATCGATTTGGAGTGGGATACATTCTCTTACTTTTTTGTTGATCTCTTTCTCCAGGATCTCCATCTCCCGTTCATCCAGAGCTTTGAAATGGGTAAAATCGAAGCGTAGATGGTCAGCAGCAACAAGAGAACCCTTCTGCTGTATATGTTCTCCGAACAGCTCTCTCAATGCAGTATGCAAAAGATGTGTGCTGGTATGATTTCTCTCTACATCAAGTCTGTGATTTGCATCTATCTCTGCTGTATATGCCTTCTCGGATAACTCCCCTTTCAAAATTCTACCATAATGGACAGTCAGTTCCCCCTCCTTTCTGACATCGACAACCTCTATCTCTGAATCTTCATTGAAGAGCTTCCCTTTATCGGCAACCTGACCTCCCGATTCGGCATAAAAGGGTGTTTTATCCAGTACGAACTTCACCAGTTTATCCGGTAGAACAGCAAACTTAAGGATATGAGAGATGCTCTTCTTTGTTCTGTAACCGATGAATTCTGTCTTATTATCGGGAGACAGAACAATCCAATCATCATCTTGATTCTGCATTTTGAATGAGGAACTGTTTCTGGCCAATTCCCGCTGTTTCTTCATTTCCTCTTCGAAACTGCCGGCATTAATTTCCATCCCCTGTTCTCTGGCCATTAACTCGGTTAGGTCGGGTGGGAAACCATAGGTATCATAAAGTATGAATACATCCTTACCGCTGAGCTTCTTACCTCTGGTATTCTGGCATATCTCGACGAATTTTTCCAGCCCTTTATCGAGAGTCTGATTAAACCGCTCTTCCTCAGCCTTGATTACAGTTCTTACATAGGTCTCTTTCTCCTTAAGCTCAGGATAGGTCTCTCCCAGGGCCGTTATAACACTCTCTGTCAGAAGATAAAGAAACGGCTTTTTCATTCCCAGTAATCTCCCATAGCGGGCAGCCCTTCTCAATATCCTGCGCAAGACGTAACCCCGTCCCTCATTTGAGGGGTAACCCCCATCAGCAATGGCGACAGTAAGGGTCCTTATGTGGTCAGCAATTACACGATGTTCCAGTCCCTCCTTATCTGTAGCTTCTTCTGCTGAAACATAATCTTTCCCTGTAATAGTGGATACTCCCTCCATAATAGGGGCAAAGATATCCGTATCATAGTTAGATCTCTTATGCTGTAAAACTCTGCAGAGCCTTTCAAAACCGGCACCGGTATCTACGAACTGTTTTTCAAGCGGGTGTAATGTACCTTTTTCATCACGGGAAAACTGAATAAACACGAGGTTCCAGAGCTCAACAAATCTGTGGCAATCACCATTTACTCGGCATTGATGACCTTTCACTCCCTTCAGATTACAGAAATCCTGACCCAGGTCAATGTGTATCTCAGAGCAGGGTCCACAGGGACCAGATTCACCCATCTCCCAGAAGTTGTCCTTATCTCCATGGTATTCAATATGAGTTTTATCAATCTCCGTCTCTTTCTCCCAGAGATCGAATGCATCCTTATCTGTATGATGCACAGTGGCGTATAACCTCTCTACAGGCAGTTTCCAGATTGTTGTCAGTAATTCCCAAGCCCAAATGATAGCCTCTTTTTTGTAATAATCACCGAATGACCAGTTACCCAGCATTTCGAAGAAAGTATGATGATATCCATCGAGACCAACCTCTTCCAGATCGTTATGTTTACCACCTGCTCGAATACATTTCTGGCTATTGACAACACGTGGGTGCTGTATCTCTCTCTTGCCGAGAAAGATATCCTTGAATTGATTCATTCCGGCGTTGATAAAGAGAAGTGTAGGGTCATCAAAGGGTATTACCGGTACAGACCTCACTTCTACGTGCCCTTTCCGACGGAAATAGTCAATAAACTCTCTTCTTATCTCGTTTCCTGTCATTCTATACTTCCTGAATATTTCACTCCGTTAACGTATTGGTTATTATGAACATCTCTTCTTAGTATATACGTCAAGGAAAAAGTCTCCTCTACTTATATATGCATCACAATTTATCAAAAACCCGAATTATAGCAGCCAGAATCTGCAAGGATGATGAAATAAGTTGCCATTTTGGTAAGATATGGAATCGTTGTTTCGTAGGAGTTATAATTATGAATGAAAGTAGGCAACTGTTAAGTGATATAGCAGAAGGTTTGAAGAACACCGAGCAGGATATAGTGTATTATCTCGATACCAGGGAACATCGTGTCATAAAGACCAGCAAGGATCTCTCCAGACAGGTTACTCTTAACAAAGAAGTAGTTCCAATAGAACCGATATTGAATGATATTCTGGAATTAATGGAGGATTTTGCCCTGGAACAGGAAACAGACGAAATCCAGGATCATCTCCTCGGTCTACTGAAGAACAGGGATAATGCCACAGCAATAGAGAACTTCTACAAAGCACTCTACGATTACCCCCGTTCCAGAAAGAGGTGGCAAACTCTGGAAACTAAATGGTTGAGGGAGAGAGCTAAAGAATTACTGGAAGATTTTACGATGTAGGCAGAACAACTTGTTCTTCAAATTGACACAACGGTACTACACCCCGTTCTCAATCACTTGAGAACGGGGTATAAACCACAAAAATATATCTGATTATCCGATTGCGATCTGAACAATCAGCAGTATCAGAATAGCTACCAACAGAACATTACTCCATAAAAGTCTCTGCTTCAAGTCCTCAATCTCTTTACGACACTCCTGGATTCTCTTATCTGCTTTTAAAAGCATATTCTCGAGTGTCTGAAACTGCTCGCTGTATCTTTCAAACTTTTTGGCTGTCCTGTTAATCTCGAAATCGTGCAGAAAGTGTTTTATAACCTCAAAGAGAACCTTTACAGCTCCCGCAACAAGTGGTTTACTTTCCGGATTTTCTCTCTGTTGTCTACTCATAATCTAGATCCTTTTCTTAAAAACGGTAACCTACACCAAAATGATGTGTATTCTTTAATACTGGATGAGTATTGAGTGCATAATCAACAACAACATCATAGACATTGAAGGCAACACCACAGGAGAAACTGGAGGGGTGGTTTCTCAATCCGAGCCTGAGAGTGAGCATCTCGTGAACCTCCACTTCAGCACCACCATGAATCTGAGTAGCTTCACCAAATGGTTTTTTCAACTCCAGTGAGGTATTTACACCCTGATAGGGATTGTATGTAATTCCCATTGCCAGTTTCTGTGGTATCTCGTGCTTGTTATTGACTCCAATTTTGGGATTGTTGAGATTGGTTACTGCAAAACCGAATCTTGTCCTGTGATGTAAAATGACCAGAGCACCGAGATTAAGCCCGAAAGCTGTATCATCCCCGAATCTCTCCATTGTAAGATGATAGATGTTACCACTATATCCGAAATGAAATTCTGAATGGACGTCCTGCATCAGGGTAAACGAATGTCCTATAGAATATACTTTTTCAGACATAAGGTTGACATCCAGGTACTCTACATCGAAAGCCTGCATACCTATTCCTAATGTACCAATTTTTGCAGGTAGAGGCATGGAGAATGCTGCTGTTTTCAGTATTTGGAAGTCATTGCTGAATATTCTGGCATAACTCACATTGAAATGCTGGTCGGCTTTGATAATTCCTGCTGGATTGTAAAAGATACCCGAAGCATCATTCGATAATGAGTAAAAAGCACCACCAAGCCCTCTGGCTCTCACCGAAGGTTCATAATCATCAAAGGCTGCATTAAGCGATGTCGTCAAAACCCAACATAAGATTAGAATAGTAGTTATGTATCTCATAATCATAGTCCTTTTAATTTAATGGTGAACCGATTACGATCGGTGCATTGGATGTTTTCTTCTTACCTGTGTCACGATCAATGACCTCCAGGTGACATATATATAGCCCTATCGGGAGTATCTGGTTATTGCGGTCTCTACCGTTCCAGTTATAGTAGTTGATACCGTTTTGACTGGCGAGGATCTCGTTCTTGGGGGTGAAGATCAATTTTCCCTCTGCATTGTAGATCCTGATAATCGCCTTATTGCCTGCCTCAGAGAAAAATCCGATTGATATAGTCTCTCCATCCCAGGGATTGAAAGGTCTCGGTGGTATTCTTAACATTGCCTGATGTGAGCTGACCGGATAGGTATAGATCAGTTCCTCTCCATCTTCATCATATGCTTGTTCGGAGAAGAGGCCTCCATTGTCTTCAGCATAGATGATGATCTGCACCACTGTTCCTTCAGATTGTCCAGGTATATAACCTCTATATCTATCATTGGAGATTGCCTCCATTGTTGCCTCATGTCTCCTGGTATGATAGTTTAGTGTATAGAGAATACGAGCCTCAGTAATTTCCACATCCGGTTCCAGCGAAGCTGAGCTTATCGTAGCTTCAACAGAGAGTGAATCTCCCGGCTCGGGACTGCTGAAGGAGATATTGTAAATAATCGGCCTTCTCTTCATCACAGGAATCCTTTTCGAGGCTGTTGTAACATTTCCGTCATTGTCCGTAGCTTCGATCGTGACGATATAGTTATCCTCCTGGCTGGTGTATGTATCTAAGGAAGGAATTTCTACCTGATAAATATCATTAGCGGTAAACATCATTTCCAGCTCATCGTCCAGTATCTCTTCCTGACTCTCCAATCTATAGGACAATTTCACGCTCTCGATCTCCCCATCGTAATCAAATACAACTGAGTAAATCGTTATCGGATCATCAACATAAGGAATGCCGACATGAGGATTCTCCGGTTCCCAATATATATCATCAATTATCGGTTCTGCAATATCGATAACGATATCTTCCGGGTAACCCGGTACAAGTTGTGTCTGGTTATTATAGATGTCAATAGGCCCGACTGCTTTAATCGGAATACCCCGTACTAACCTTGACACATCGATACCCGTAGTATCCCAGACCCTGACTGTCAGCCTTCTGCCACCTTCATCTTCGATATTAACATTATAACCCCCACCGGCATAATAGGGATTTTCATATAGTCTTCCACTAACCCGGACAGTTGTACCTTCCCATTCCTGATAGTTCTGAGCCTGAGTGATAGAAAGATCAATGACATACGGTTCAATATCAATACCGGATTCGCGTTCTTCATAAGTGAAATCGGTAAGCTGAGTAACCCCCTGATACTGCCCAACAACACCTGTAACCAGTAATTTCTTTCCTCTCTGAATTGCTGGATCAGTGTCATAATCAAAGAGCATAATACCACGATTATTGTCCTGTAACGGCTCGATAATCGGATCGTCCATAATATAGGCTCTCAATTGTCCGGTATGTATCTTGCCAGACCCTACTGTTACGACCCCTTGAACCGTCACAGTCATTCCGTTATAATAATTGAAATTATCTTTTATATCCTTGATTCTCGTATAACCGATCTGGTAATTTGCTGATACTATAGCACTCGGATTCATCCCCTCTTTATAACCTCTTGCCTTAAGGATTACACTCTCATCAAAATAGAGTGGCTCAGAATAGAGATATGAATTCTCTGTCGGGTCACTACCATCAGTAGTATAGAAAATCTCTGCATCTTCTGTCAGAGTCGTAATCGCGACACTGATCGGATCGGGATACTGACCGGCTGGTGGTGAAAATGATGGAGTTGCAACTGTATTGGGTGGTACTACTTCTGCGAAATCGGCCGAGTTTCTGGCCGAGATGAAGAACCCCTCAGGCTCTGAAGTTCGGGCGTTACAGAGTCCGGTTAAATCAACTGTCTCCTCTGGTAACGTTGTTCCGATATAGTCGACATTGTAAAAAGTTGCCCTGAAGTCTATCGTTTCTGTTTCATCGGAGATCGGATATACCTGGCCATTCTCGAATTCTGTACTGCCATCTGCATCGAGGAAACTGACATTTCTGATCGTAACGAGCTTTGCATCATAATCTGAATAATTGGCATCGAATTGAGCTGCAGTAATAACCTCAGGAATAATCGGATTACCTGTTGACGAAGGTGGTCCTGGATCCGCAGTAGGAGCAAATTGAACCATATTCCCGAATTCGGTAACCGTTCCAATCAGGTTGGTAATCCCATCACCGATATTGTAAGATGTTGTGATTATTCCGGTATCATCATCGATTAGCACGGCAGCCGTTTCATCCTGAATGTATTTCTGATTCCTGAATGATTGCTTGAATGTCAGGACTGCCTCGCTGGTAAGCCTGTAGAGATTACCATCACCAACACCAGCTCTCAGGTCTGCTATACTGTTAACATCGATAGTGGTTACTATGACAAAGTTTGCTGTTGCAACCGAACTCGGATTCATACCTTCCAGATAAGCGCGTGCTTTAACAGTTGTTGTTTCACTGATCTCAAAAGGATCTACAAAGAGTAAGGACTCTTCCGTTGGGTCTTCACCGTTCAGGGTATAGTAGATCGATGCTCCGGGTGTAGTGGTCGATATCGAGACAGTAACCGGTTCGTAGAAAGATCCGCCTGCGGGACTGAATGTCGGCCGGGCAACAGTCTCCTCATCGCCAAAATCGGTCATTATGATATCATCGACATTGAAACGTCTTCCATCAGTTCCAGATATAGTTCTAAACCTCAGTCTGACATCACCATCTACGTTTACCGTTTCAACAAATTCTGTTAATTGGTCAACACCGTCCAGATCGACATCGCCACCAATCTGGATCCAGCTGTTTCCCTGATCCAGGCTGTACTCTACAACAAATACCGGTGCAGTAGGCTGCGTATCACCCGAAAAATTAGAACGTGCATAATAGAACGATAATGTGCCGAGACCGTTCGGTTTATCCTCCAGCATGGTCATTGTTCCTGACCAGTCGGGATCATGTCTGAACCTGGCAGATCTCAGCCCGTTTTTCTTATCGTTATCTGCCGTTCCGATCAGCACATTATCCAGATTCCAGTCTCTACCGCTCAGGTTAACGACACCAGCAGTGTAAGATGTTTTAACCTCTCCGGAGCCCTCGAAATCGACAACGTATTCCTGGCCGTAAAGGCTAAGTCCCCCTGTGATGAGCACTAAAAAAGCGATAATTAATAGCTTTGGATGCTTCATAAACTCTCCTCTATTGTTTGAAAATTATTCTCGTTTCTCTCCCCCATTCTTTTACTTTTGAGGGGCACTATAAGATCAAATAACAGTAAAAATATGGCTATAACGATGGAACTGTCAGCAATATTGAATACCGGCCAACGTTCCATAACAAAACTAAAAAACTTGAAATCAAAGAAATCGATTACTGCTCCGTAGGCTATCCGGTCGAACAGATTTCCGAAAGCCCCTCCCAGGATCAAGGCATAGGCGAGACGGGTAATCATTCGTTCTTCTTTGAACAGGAGATACAGAAAGACCAGTATCGCTACGATCGATACTATGACAAAGAAGAGCCTGTTTATCTCATCACTGCCGAGTGAAAAACTAAAAGCGGCACCTGTATTTGTTATATAGGTCAGTCTGAAAAAGTCACCCAGTATCTGTTGAGATTCGCCGATCTGCATCAAATACCTGACCCGCAATTTGGTAGCCTGATCCAGTAAAATAACCAGAGCGGTGACCCAAAGGATGTGTCCTTTGCAGATAGAGCCAGACAAACTATGTTCTCCGATTGTGTTTTTCCCGTTATTCATTATCCTGTTATAATCCAATAGTTAACTATCTTCGGCGTTTTTTCTTTTCTTCCTCAACTGTTTTACACTTGATGCACATAGTGGCAAAGGGGACTATCTTCAATCTTCCCTCTTCTATGTAATCTCCACACATCTCACAGATACCGTAAGACTTCTCATAAATTCTCTTTAGAGCCTGATTGATGTTTTTCAACTTCTCCTGCTGGCTTTCCAACATATATACCTCTCTCTCCTGAGAATCGGAATCAGTTCCCTGATCAGCCTGATGGGTAGAATATGAAGAGAGATCGCCGTTTTCGTTCTTTAACCCTTTTCTCTGTGACGTGTTAATATCTCGTATGATCTTTAAGGTCTCTTCTTTCTCTTTTTCTAGTAGTTTCTCGAACTGCTTCAGTTTGGTTTTACTCAATTCTTTGTCTTTCATTTCATTACTCCTGACATTTTGCTCCTGTAAATATCTATCTACTCAGCTCTCAGAGCTTATTTCCTATATATTCATTCATATAAGTCAATTAAATACGTTCAATTGTATTCTGTAAAAGGATTGAAAGTTCATCATAAGCTTTCTGGGCAAAACTCTCAATATCTGTCTGGATATGAACCTCCTTATGAAAGAGATTGCTCATATTTGTAACTACAGATATTGCCAGGACCTCGATTTTAGCCTGAACAGCAACTATGACCTCCGGTACGGTTGACATACCGACCAGGTCAGCTCCCCAAGCTGCAAATGCGCGGCACTCGCTCCTTGTCTCCAGGCTCGGGCCGGATACTGCAAGATAAACCCCATTTTTTAGCTCTATCTTCTCTTCTTCTGCCACATTTCGGATTAACTTACTCAATTTCAATGAATAAGGTTCATTCATACTGGGAAATCTCTCACCAAAACGATCATTCTGTTTGCCGATAAGGGGATTAAAACCCATAAAATTGATATGATCTTCCAGAAGCACCAGATCGCCAGGTTGAAGTTCCCGATTAAGACTTCCTGCTGCATTAGTCACAAAGAGGAACTTCAGCCCCAGTTCTTGCATTACCCTGATCGGGAAAGTTATCTGCTCCGGTGAATAACCTTCATAATAATGAAACCTGCCCTGCATAATGAGCATTCTTTTGCCACCATATTCTCCAATCATCAGCTGCCCTCTGTGTGATGGAGCAGTAGAAACCGGGAAACCTGGGATATCTTTATAGGGAATTACAATACCATTCTCTACATTATCGGTCAGAGAACTCAGTCCTGTTCCCAGAATGATACCCCCGAGCGGACTGTCTGAGACGTGCTCTCTAATATATCCGGCAGCCTCTCTGACCAGGCTCTCTCTCTTATCTGGTGATGACATCATATTCTCCCCTGCCATATCCTTTGAAGGGGCTAAACTCCTTCTGTATCTCCGTCTTCAGTATCCTCTGATTCAGGAGTATCATCCTTTTGCTGCAGAAGATCATTGTCTCTGATCTTCTCTAACAGAGCTTCCAGCTCTGCTTTGAATCTCAGGATAAACATACGCTTCCGCTCTTCCAGGTTGAGAATCTCATGCTCCAGAATACTAACCCGCTTTTTCGCTTCTATCACGATATTCTTGCTATGTAACTCGGCATCTTTGATGATGTTGTCAGCCTCTTTCTGGGCATTAGACAGCAATTCTTCCTTTGTCTTCTCGGCCATCAAGAGTGTTTTGCCGATCAACTCTTCACGTCTGCTGTAAGCCTCTTTTTCAACCTCTTCCGGCTGACTGGCCGGTTTCTGCCGGGCATTTAACAACAATTTCTTCTCAAGATCTTCGATATAGAGGGCTATCTTCTCCAGAAACTCTTCAACTTCTTTCTTCTTGTAGCCGAACATACTGGAGGAAAAATTTCTATGGAGTATCTCTGCAGAACTAATCTCGTTCACTACTGACATTTTCTTTTTCTCTTTACTCATTTTAATCCTTCTCTTAGCTATAAAGGAAACAACCTGATTATTAATGCTCTAACCACAATCTGGATTAATAGAATGGCAATAATAGGAGAGATGTCGATCCCAGGCAGGGGAATCAATCTCCTTATCGGTGCCAGTACCGGTTCTGTCAAAGCCACCAGAGTACGATAAAACTGATTGGCCGGATTGGGCGAGAACCAGGAGAAAACAGCCCTGATGATTATCACCAGTATATAGATGTCAACGAGGCTCAGCAAGAACGATCTCATTCTTATACCTCCTTCTTGTGGCAGTTCCGGCAGCGTGCTTCATAAATATCAGAAGCACCGACGATTACCGTCTTCTCATCTTTTATCAATCTCTGGGTACGATTTGCCGGGTTACCGCATTTCATACAGATTGCCATTGTTTTTGTTATATATTCAGCAATCGCAAGCAGCTGTGGCATGTAACCGAAAGGCCTGTTCCTGTAATCCTGATCAAGGCCTGCGACAATGACACGTTTACCCCGGTCGGCCAATTCATTACAGATACCAACTATCTCTTCATCCAGAAAGTGAGCTTCATCGATAGCAACCACTTCGGTATCATCCTTCACAAGCTGTGCAATATCAGCAGCTCTCGTTATATTCTCTGAAGGCATCATCAGCCTGCTGTGTGAAACGATATGATCCTCATCATACCGATTATCGATCTCCGGTTTGAAAACCTGAGTCTTCTGTCTGGCAAATTCCGCCCGCCGAACACGTCGGATCAATTCTTCAGTTTTACCGCTAAACATACTTCCACAAATGACTTCAACCCAGCCAGTTTGATGATTTATTATGTTCATTACATATAACTCCTGATGCTTCATATAAAAAGGATGGTTTTGTGTCAATCTATTTATGGGATGCCCTGCTGCCTCTCTTTGTTAGGTAATTGTCACTCTTATCGAGGTAAGAAATACCTCATTAAGAAGGGTAATTTATTCTCTCTTCACTGCTTGAGTCAATAAGCACTTTTTTGTTGACCTCTTTGGTGATTCTTTATACCTGACTTATCATAAATCTATGGTGACAATATGAAATCAATGATAAAAATATATCCTCTGATGACAGTAGCTATATTGCTCGTAGTGAGTAATTTGTCTCCCTTTATTCCGGAGAGGACTAACTTCTCGAATGATTATCAGCAGCAGTTGTTTATTTCCTGGATGGAACGTGGAAGTTTTGACCCTGCTGCACCAGCCTCTATCTCAAAAGAGAAGATCAGAACAAGTTATCAAAACCGTCAGAATGGCAGTAATGTAAAGGTAGAATTTGAACTGGAAGACGCTCTAATCGTTCTGAGCAGGGAGATAGTCCCTGACAATATAATCCGAACCGGAATACCACATTTAGAACAGCACTATCGTTATTTTCTCGAGTTGTTTCTCTTCCGTTTGAATAGTGATCAGCCCTTTTTTGTCGAAGATCTGGCATCCGGCCTTGGAGTTGTAATAGAGATTGATGGGGAATACACTGAGACAGGAAATTCTCTGCATCACTACATTCAGGGGGAGAGAGCTGAATGGCAGCAAATAGTGTTTGCAGCGCACGATAATGGCTATTTCTATACCCTGGAAACATCGGCCGATAATAGCATAATTCTGCAGTTCCCGGAATATGCAGATCTCTCTTCCCGTCTATCCGCTACCCTGAGAAAGGAGTACGGGTCCGAATTCATAAAGAGACTGAAATCAGAGAGAGGCGACGGACATACCATTGCAACACTGGCAAAAAACTATTCAAAAGCTTATCCCGAAAGTGGCCGGATTCCAGTCAGCTTGCCCTATCATACCGGTTCATCCATCCCGGACCGTTCACTCCCGCTCAGGGAATATATCGAAACATACCGCGATCTGATCTGGGGCTTGGAACTGATACAGAACAAGATAGACGATCCAGGAACCTTTCTTACCAGAGAACTCCCCTGGCATAAACTACAAACATCTGACAGTTCCTACAAATTAACAGCACCACCATTCCGAGAAAATATCACACCAGATCTAGAACTCATAAAAAGAGAGCTGAGAGACGGTATGGTATTCGATACCCTCGAGGACTACGTTATTGATGAGAACAGAATTGCGACACTCGTTACCGGAGACCGTATCTCTCTTTCAGATTTAAATGATCAGGAGATTGAGATTATTACCCCATTCCTGAATCAGTTAAATGCCATGCACAGGGTTATGGGAAGCAGATTACTCAATTTCTTTCTCATTCCTGCAGATGTCAGGACAATTTTCGTCTTGAGAGATCCGGAAAGATGGGTCTCAGAGTTCGTATCTTATACAGATCTCATCCTTATGCTTTCTCATTACTGGAAAGACAGGATTGTCCATTTTGGTATCGAGAGAGTAAAAAAAGTTAACAACTATGTTGAACTTAATTGTTACCTTGCAGCAGTTTGTATAGATAGTGGTGAAATCGATTTTGCCGAGGTAAAATTCGCTCTGAGCAGGTCATTCCGCATCGACCTGGCTATGATGACTCTGCATACCGATGTCAATCCGCTGGAAGAATGAACCCAAGATTTTCCCACTATTGCCTAATTCGGAACTCTAGAGAATTATGCTAATTCTTAGCTTGACTAATCACTCCTCCGGAAATCTATTGCCGGAGTTGTTATTACATTCTGGCATAGAAATTGCATCAAACGTTTACGGATAAATATGTTGCCTGGAAATGTAGATTTCTCTGGCAAATAAAGAAAGTAGTTAAGGATATAATGGAAATATGACGGTATTAATAGTAGCGACACTTATACTCATAATCCATATGGTTATTGAGTATTTCCGCCACTCCAGAAATGTCAGACTCATCCCGATCAGAATACACGTCAATGGTACCCGGGGGAAATCGAGTGTCACGAGATTGATTGCTGCCGGCTTGAGAGCTGGCGGAGTAAGGACACTGGCCAAGACAACAGGGACAATACCGAGGCTGATACTCCCTGATGGTCGTGAATCTTCGATAATCAGGCTTTTCGGTCCAAATATTATCGAACAGAAGTACGTTTTCCGTTACGCTGCTTCACTAAAGCCACAGGCTATAGTGATGGAATGTATGGCAGTAAATCCTATCTTTCAGTGGATAACAGAGCGGAAATTTGTCAAATCCTCTGTTTCAGTGATAACCAACGTTCGTCTCGATCATCTCGATTTAATGGGTTCGAGCATTGCGAGTGTAGCCAGGTCAATAGCAAATACTATCCCGGAAAATGCCATCTGTTTTACCTCAGAAAGCAAGCAACTGCCGGTTCTCAGTCAAATAGCTGCAAGGCGTGGTTCAAAGATTGTGCATACGAAGCCGGCTGGTATAACTCAGGAAGACCTTGATCGGTTCAGTTATATAGAACATGCAGAAAATCTGGCATTAGCACTGGCGATCTGTGAACATTTCGGAATCAAGCGGGATGTAGCATTAAAGGGGATGCAGAACTCCAATCCCGATCCGGGTGCTCTGCAGAAGTTTACTGTCACCAGTGAGGAGAAGAGGCTCACTTTTTATAATGTATTTGCTGCTAACGATCCGGAATCCAGCCTTCTGATCTGGAGTAAGATAACATTTCCACTGGCCGAAGAGGAGAAGATGATAATGCTCAATACCAGAGCTGACAGGATCGCCAGGTCATATCAATTGATTGATACATTCAGTCAGGAGAGTTATGACTATTTTATCCTGACCGGTGAACGTTCGGAGCAATTGGAACATTATGCTCTCGACGGAAGGATACCAAAAGGGAAGCTGATCGTCTTAGGTGAGATAGCCCCTTCATTGATCTATGAACGAGTTTTATCATTGACAACCAGAGAATCTCACATTATCGGCATTGGCAATATTGCCGGAACGAAGAAATTCGGAGCTCAGATAGTGAGTTATTTCCATAAGAAATCAAAAGGAGGAATATAAGTGGTCGAAGCAGCTGTCGGTTTGGGAGTTATCATCAGCCTTCTTTTCAGTGAACTTTTGGGTGCATCTGCCGGTGGTATTGTCGTGCCGGGTTACATAGCGATGTACCTGCATCGTCCAACAATGATATTAGGTACTATTGCTGTCAGCCTGGCTACTCTGGTTCTGATCAAGATGATCTCCAGTGTTACCCTGCTATACGGGAAAAGAAGGATGGTCCTCTCCATCTTGATAGGATTTATTCTCGGCTGGGCTACCAGAAATATCATCTTTATTAATGTTACAATATATGATCTGAAGATGCAATCTATTGGATATATTATACCTGGTTTGATCGCCAACTGGATGGAACGTCAGGGGATTTTTCGTACACTATTTACCATGATTATCGCTGCTGTCCTGGTCAGATTGATCCTGATCATAATTGCTGGCGGGGAGGTGATGTTCGATGTATAGACCTTCATTGAAATCAATCTGGTCGCTTGCCGCACTGGCGTTAATCAGTATAATTCTTTATTTCATCGCCCAGAGCAGTTATAGTGAGATCGAGGCAGAGGGTTATGAACAGAAGATAGAGGCGTCACAGCATATGAAAGCCTGTATGGAAGTGCTGCGTGAAGAGTTTGATAGAAGAGGACTGATAATTGATGAGACTAACGATCCTAATCTGACAGGTCTCATCGGGCTGAGCGGTTCTGCAATTACTACCAGCAGGGGTATTCTCTCCGATAAGCTGACAGGATTGAATCCTAATTTTGCTGCTGTTTTGGTTGATATGTTACTCTCAGTTCGTGCCAGGCCGGGTGACTATATTGCGGTCGGTATGACTGCTGCAAATCCCGGTATCAATCTTGCCCTCTTCTCTGCAATGCATACCCTCGAACTCAACCCGGTAGTTATCACTTCGGTCGGATCATCAATGTTCGGTGCCAATCGTGAAGACTTCACCTGGCTCGATATGGAGAAGGTGCTACTCGAACATGGCCTGATCGAGTTCACCTCCACTGCTGCATCTATTGGTGGTGGGAGTGATATCGGTAGAGGCTTACCGGTTACCGGAAGAAATATTATTGTCGAGAATATCGAGAATCACGGAGTCATCTATATAAATGAGGGTGATCTGGAAGGTAACATAGAGAAACGTATGGAGATTTACGACGAGTTTCTCCCGGAACGTACCCGTTACCGCGTTTTTGTCAATATCGGTGGTGGACTTGCCAATGTAGGTGCTTCAGTCAATGCTTCGCTCATCAATGACGGGATTAACTATCGACTCGCCGATAGAAATTTTGCTACTGATGGAGCAATTATGTTATTTGCCCGGCGGAATGTCCCGGTTATTCACGTATTCAGGCCGCAGAGAGTTGCCGAGCGATACGGTCTGGTCGTCGATCCGGTTCCTCTACCTGAAGTCGGTACTGGCAGTGTATTCATTACCGAGGTCAATAACGTTACCGTAGCCTCAATCTGTCTGGGTATTCTCATACTCTGCCTGATCATCGTGATAATTTTCGACCGTTATGATAGGCATTTTACAACGAATATTATAGATCCGGAACAGGAGATATTATGATACTCTCGATTTGCAAGAAACTGAGCAGGTCGTTTTACCTCAGTTTATTCTTCATCGTTTTAACAGCCAGTATCAGCGGCTTTTTCCAGGCTCAGTGGCAGATCATCGATTTTACTGAGCATGGAACCCGGCGAATAGTAGAGATAGAGGATAATCGCTGGTATTTCTACCGGCCTGAACCGAACCGTGAGCTTACTCTCGATATTAGCGGTGGTAGAATAATGATCAAATCAGCAGTAAGGGAAGAGATAGATAATCTGACATATCAGATCAGGATCAACAATGCATTCCGCAATTTTACTGTTGAACCGCTAGATGAGAGCGGAGACTTTCTGGTTATGGAAGACATCTTCCTCAATCTGAGCCCCGGGACTCATCAATTAAGTATCTCAACTACCAACCGCCTTGCTTATTTCAAGGTCTTTCGGGAAGAGGATGTCTGGACAGTACCAACTGAGAGGGGTACTTTCGAACCGGACCAATACATAGCTGAACAGACACTCGAATCAGAAGAAACTGAGAGTCCGTATTACCTGGCCAGTAGTGAAGTGCCTGTAGAGTTCAGTGCTACTGGCCCGAACAGAGTGGATGGGTTCAGTAGATTCCTGATCAATGAAACAGAACTCGAGGGAGAGTTCGAGATTGAAGTTAATGGTAAAATCGTTGAGAGAGTAACAATACCTCAGAGGCAGACGGGAAGTTATTGGTTGAAAGAAGATAAAAATCAGCCACTCTCCATCGGTAGAAGACTGGAGTTTACCCTGCCGGCTGGAGAACATCGGGTCCGTATCATACCTCGCTCAGGCCATAAATTCATCTTCAGGCTCTTTATGGAAATCCCCCAGGAGATACCTGTTAGTGAAGAACCGGTCTACGATGAAACAACTTTTCGGGAACAGAGTATGATCAGGAGAGCTTTGAGCGGCCTGGAATTGACTGTCGGCACTTCATTTGGCTATAATGATAACGTCTTCTCCCTCTCCGATTACGATATGGATAGATTCGAGGATAGTAATCCTATATTTGACTTTGTCGATACTGCCGATGATCTGATCATTAACCCCTCAATAAGAGCCAGATACCCCATATTCTCAGGTGATTTCACATTTACGCCATACATCAATGCCAATTATTACCAGTATCTGAACAATACCGAAAAATCGAACTATTCCATCCTGAGTGCACTCTTCAACAGCTATAAAGATTTTAACCTGAATCTCTATTATGGTTATTATGGTGACCTTTATGCCCGTGATTATATCGACAGAGAAGGAACAGATGAATACGAGAAATTCGAATATGAGAAGAATCTCTACCGAGTCTATTCCTATTTTTCCTTAACCCAATACGATACACCTCTCCTCTATTTTCAGATCGAAGATTATTTCTATAATGAATTCTTCACTGAATACGATGGTAGAGCTTCTACTTATGGCATCGGATGGAGAAGATCATTCCCGAGCTTCTATCTTAGACTATTCTACTATTACCGGGAATTCATACCGGAGAATGTCAGCTATATCCTCGATGATGTAGCAATGGATGATAGAATAACCGATCCTGAATACGAAAGTAATATATACGATATCCAGTTCCGCAACAAAAGGTCTAATCTTTTTAGTGATTATGATTTCCGCCCCTACTTCGGGTTGCGAATAGAAGACCGTTACTATACAACGAAACTCCCGGTGCAGGTTGCACCCTTTCAGAGTTCTCGCCAGGAAAACCGTTACCGCATCACACTCGGATGTGAATTCTATCTTGTCAAAAATTTGAACATAATCCTTGACTATAAACATTACATTCGGAACACTTCCTCAGATTATGAAAATCTGCCGAGATACAAGGACTATAGACAGAACGTCATTAGCCTGGATTTCGAGTATACATTCAACTTTTAAGGATGAGTAGAGATATGATGCATAAAGAGACTGACAGAGCAAGAATCAGAGAATTCCTTGACCTTCTCGGTAACGAAAGGTACGAATTGCGAAAGTACCATAAACCCGTACTGGTCTATAAGGTTGACGATAAGACGGTATACTATTCTATCTGGGAAGAGGATCTTCTAACCCGTTTTGGACTGGAGAATGTTGACGGATATGATTACAAGGAAGATACCATATTCTGTCCGGATTGGGTTATCGGCATAGAGCGAGATGAGCTTATAGCTGAACTCGATGATGATGAGGACGAACTGGAGTGAGGTGACCTGGCAGGTTGTTATCAGATCGAATTCTCTGAACCACTCCCTCTTTGATATCTGCAGAGAGCAGGAATAACACAAATCAGTTTCCTCTAAACGTTATTGTCACTTGACATTCCCCATTAACAGCGATAATGGCGAGATTATACGACACAGGGGAAGAAATCCTTCCCTACAGATAGATCATATCACTGATAACGCTGTTGCAGTTCCTGATTCCTTTCTGCAGCGACAAACTGCCGGATCTTCTCCCTTTCTTTCTGGCCCGGTAATAGAGCAGGGAGGCTTGTTAAAACAAAGCCATTTACTGACAGCTCGATGACCAATCAATTACTTGACACTTTCAGTAAGCTATGAAGCCTGTTTTTCTTGTGGTCGGGAATTAAAAAACCAAGGAGAATAATTCGGTTCGAGATGAGAACTATTGTTGGAGTAATCGCAATATTTACACTCTCACTAATTGTAGTAACTACAGTTGCTCAGGAGTTACCTGTAACCGATTCTCCAAGCGAACCGGACACTCTCGATATCACTCTACCCGAAACAGATCTTCCCTACGAGACAGTCGAACTCGATTCGGTGATTTATGCCGCCGACAGCATCCATTACAATGTTATCGCCGAAGAGATTAGACTCTCATCCAATGCTTCGATGAACTATCACGGTTCTACAATTGATGCTGATGAGATCTTCATCGATCTGGAGAACGACCAGGCATATACCGAGGGTGAGACCTGGATGAAGGATGGCACTCAGATCTTATTCGGCAGATCTGTCAGATTCGATATCAGCGAAGAGAAGGGAATATTACGAGATGGAGCGAGTCAACTGGAGAAAGGTTTCTATTATGGCCGGGAGATACGCAAAGTAGGGGATGATGTCTACGATATAGATCAGGGATATTTCACAACCTGTGAGAGCAGAGAACCACATTTCTTCATCTATTCAGGCCGAATGCGGCTCTATTACGGAGATAAAATAGTTGCCAGACCAATTATCTTCTATGTCAATCATTTCCCGATTCTCCTCCTCCCCTTTGGAACCTTTTCGGTCAAAACAGAAAGAGCCAGTGGAATACTGGCCCCGGAACCGGGCTATAACAGTGTCGATGGTAAATATATCGATAATATCGCACTCTACTATGCCTATGATGATTACTTCGATGTTACTACCGCTCTCGACTGGCGCGAAAAGACCGGATGGGAAGCAAGGCTGGAAAGCAATTATATCAGAAGATACTACTTTAATGGTGATTTCCTCGCTCGCTATCAGCATCGTATTGACTCACCAGTTACCTCCAGACAGGAATGGTATATGCGAGGAAGGCACCACAGTGACTTTCCGGATCGCTCCACTCTCGATGCCAATCTCGAATTTATGAGCAGTAGAACTATCTGGGAGAGCTCCGAAGATATCGATGAAAGACTTATGGAAAGAGTTACTTCATCTGTCGCCTATCGCCGTCCATTCTTTTCTACTACTCTCAGTACCGGTGCCAATTACATTGATAATCTCTCCGAAGAGACAAAACAGATCATCCTCCCTACTCTCTCCTTCTCGCTACCCTCCAAGCCGGTTTACGAACTGTTTACAACCAAGGACCGTTTTGTCGATGCCTGGTGGACTAATTTCAACTATTCCTATAGCCTGAGGGCGGTTCATTACGGTCATATTACAGATCCTGCACCCTCTCTGGCCGATATCATCTATAAGAATAGTCAGGATCCGGACGGGAACTATATAAATCAACACAATGCCGGTATCAGACATTCAGTAGGGCTTTCATTCAACAGGACGCTGGCTGGTTGGCTGAATTTCGGTCAATCATTGAGCGGTAACGAGGTCTGGTTTGACAGAGATAGAGAGGGATCGAATTTCGTCCGGGGCAACGATTACAGTAGTTCTACACGCCTCTCCGCCTCGATTTATGGACTCGCTGCCTATCCGGACAGCAGGATAAGGGCAATCAGGCACGTTATGAGCCCCTCTCTGTCCTTCAACTATTCCCCCGATTTTTCGCATAATGAACGGTTCTATACCTTCAGCGGTATCTCTCTTAACAGGAGTGGCAAGCAGCGAAGGATCAACTTCGGCCTGAATCATAAGTGGTCCTTCCGTATATTCGATTCTGAGACAGAGAGAGAGAGGGTCCTGAACGACCTTTTCACCCTGAACTCCTCGATTTCCTACGATCTGGAAAGAGAGGGGAAGGGATTCTCCGATATCAGTCATTCCGCAGGTTTCCGGCCCGGTCAGATCTCCCTCCCCTGGTTTAATCTCCGCTTTAATACCACCGGCTCAGCACGGCAGGATGCCTATGATTTCAATATCATCAGCTGGAGGATCGGTAACACTCTCAATTTGAGCGGAGAATCTTCCTATTTTGATTATTTTCCTCTGGAGAAGAATGTCTTCTTTACCGGTGCTGCTTTCCAGCCCGAACCTGAAGAGAATGATTTTATCGATAATGAATCGCAGGAGACAGTTAGAGACCTTACCAGGCTCAGCAGCGAGTTCCCCTGGGATATTAACTTCAACTACGATTATTCACGCGTTGTAGAGACCGGTACCTATACGAGTAATCTCCGTTCTTCGCTCTCCCTGAAACTGACTCAGAACTGGTCTCTGAACTATAATAACTATGTCAATCTGGAGAGGAATGAACTCGTTTCTCAATCCATATCGATCAGCCGAGATATGCCCTGCTGGCGTTTACTCTTTACCTGGTCGAAGCAGGGTGACTATTGGACTTACCGTCTGCAATTCTACAATATAACTCTCCCTGATGCCCTGAGAATAAGGCGCTCAGAATACAAAAGGGGATGATCCGAAGGTAACTCTGTAAAGGGAAGCAGAGAATTCGATGATGGTACTATGAAAAAGCAATTAGCAAATAGTGAATCCAGCAGGACTATGAAAAACGGTAACATAAATAGCCTGCCTGGTGCAGTATTTCTCGATCGTGACGGAACGGTTAATCACGATAAAGGCTATATAAGCCGGCCTGAAGATTTCAACATCTATCCCTATGCCGGCAAAGCGATAAAGATGCTGAACGATCTCAGAATGTTGGTTTTTATTGTTACTAACCAGTCAGGAGTGGCCCGGGGGTATTATACGTTGGATGATCTGGATAAAATCCATTCCAGGATGAAAGAGCAGCTAGCAGAACAGGGTGCCAGCATAGACGGAATTTACATTTCACCCTATTTTTCTGAAGGAACAGTCGACCCTTATGTTGTTGACCATGAAGATCGAAAACCTAATCTCGGCCTCTTCAAGAAAGCGAGGAGAGAGTTTTCATTTTCCCCGAAAGATTCATTTATGATCGGAGACAGGTACAGTGATATCGTTTTCGGTAAACGTGCGGGCCTGACAACTATTCTTGTCCTGACTGGTGATGGAGAAAAGGAGTTTCTCAACAACCGTAAAGATTGGGAATACAGTCCCGATTATATTGTCAGAGATCTTCTTGTAGCGGCAAAATTCATAAAAACAGGAAGATACTGTCTCAGATAGACTTGCCTGCATTATATCTCCTGGAGCCTAAAATGGTTGCCATCTCCCATTAATCGCTACCTATTTCTCTTTCTATCGATATCTTATCTTCTTTTGACAACTGCCTGCTCCGATTGACTATTAACTCACCTATCAGGCCGATAGAGAAAAACTGCAGGCCGACCATAATGAGCAGGATACTCATAAAGAGTAGTGGCCTGTTACCGAGTGGCATACCGAGAAAGAGTTTCAAATAGGAGAGGTAGAGGCCTGTCAGAACCCCGGCGATTGTGAAAATACTCCCGATTCCGCCAAATAAATAGAGGGGACTTCTGCTGTAATCGGTGATCAATTTCACGGTAAGCAGATCGAAAAATCCACGCAGAAAACGCTCACCTCCATATTTTGACTTACCGTGGATCCTGGGACGGTGTTCCACCTCCATCTCTGAGATTTTGAAACCTCTGGCTGCAGCGAGTACCGGTATGTATCGATGCAATTCACCGTAGATATCGAGTTCTTTCACCACCTCTCTCCGATAGGCTTTGAAACCGCAATTGAAGTCGTGCAGTTTCAGGCCGAAGAAGAGTGATGTTACAAAATTGAAGAATCTGGAAGCTAATCGCTTACCGAGCGGGTCGAATCTCTTTCTTTTCCAGCCGGTAACGAGATCATAACCCTCATCGAGTTTCTGTATGAAATGTCTTATCTCTGTCGGACTATCCTGCAGATCAGCATCCATGGTAAATACTACCTCTCCGGTTACTCTTCTGAAACCACACTGAAGAGCGGCCGCTTTACCGTAATTTGTCCTGAATTTGACAACCCTGACACGGTGATCATCTATTCCCAGTTTCTGTAGTAATGCAAAGCTACCATCATTACTCCCGTCATCGATGAAGAGCAACTCATAATCGTATCCCTTGAGTTCGGTTCTGAGCTCTTTGTACAACTGCTCTAAACTCTCTACTTCATTATATACCGGAATGATAACAGATATTGTCATAATCTCACCACCTTATTAGGGGTTTATTCCTTGATTTACTCACTCTCTCTCCCATACTTAAATACTTATCGGAATGAACACCGAGGCAATTGACATGATGATCCCTGTCAGGATAGGCATCTTCACATTATCATTGATTGGAATTTCTATCAGCTCGGCTAGAGTAGCTGCCAGTGCACCGACGAGCGCCATCCCGGGATGCAGGCCGAAGATAAGGGCATAGACGAGGCAGGATGTGAAACAGGCTAATGAACCTTCCAGGCTCTTCGAAGTTCCCCGGATCTTTCTCGTCCCGTATCTGATACCCAAAATAGCCGCGAGTGTATCTCCCAGAGAGAGAAAAGATAGAGCAGCAAAGGCAATCTCTCTGGGAAAGAGAGCAATTGTAAAAACCGTGGAAGTCAGAAGATATGAGGCACCGGTCAGATCGAATATCTCGTGCTTCCGCATCATAATCCCGAATATTCTGTAGAATACACGTTTAAATGTCTTGTTTTCCAGTCTGATCAACTCAATAACTACCGCTGCAAAAGCAAAGGGGAAGAGGATCATTATCGCGAGAGTTTTGTTATAACCAAGAATATAGCGGTATGCAAGGGGAAGAGCTATCGAAGAGATATGGATAGATTTCCGGTAAAGCTCTTTAATCTCCCGCCTGGTTAATATCAGACCCCCTCTCATCTCTATCTCCACTTTATCGGATCTATTCGCGACCCGATGATTGTCTCACTAAAATGCTACTTTGCTGACTACAAAGGCTCTGGCCATTTCGGCAATCAGTTTGGGATCACCCTTGATCACCTGTTTAAACAGTTCGGTAAGCGTAAATTTCTCCGGTGGTATGTTATTACACATCTCTGCTATCTTATCCAATCTTGAATCAGATGCATTAAGTACCTTCTCTTTTATTGAATACATGAACCGGTGCTTGGAACCGAGTACTTTCTCCCATCTCTGGGGATATGCCTTAAAAGCCCGTTCGGAATAATCTCCCTTTGAAATTGCTTCGGCTGCTGTCACCCCCGCTATTCTGCCAGCTATCATAGCCTGTTTGATTCCCCCACCTGTAATAGGATTGACCTGATGGGCTGCATCGCCTACGAGCAGAAGATTATCAGCAGTAATCTGCTTTAATGTCGTAGTAATCGGTATTCCAGCATAGACGGTATAACTGATCGAAGCATTGGGAAACCGCTCTGCGATAAATTCGTCCAGATATTCCTGGGCCGGTTTCTCATGAGCAAAACAACCAGCGATCCCCAATCCAACGTTCGCCGACCTCTTCGATTTCGGAAAAATCCAAACATAACCACCCGGAGCATAGTTTGAACCGAAGAAGAATGATATGACATTATCTTCGACATCGATGTTATTGATCGTATATTGCACACTGGTTGAGATATCTTCCAGTTTCAGATTGGTTTTCAGCCCAAACCAGCGTCCCACTCTAGATTCTATGCCGTCCGCTCCGATAACTATCTTACAGCTGACACGATGGATAACACCCATCTTCTTGTATTTTACCGTGATAGTTCGATCGCTATTCCGCTCGATCCCGGTAACGTTCGCTTTGGTACTCATCACGACACCGGCTCGACAGGCGATATCACAGAGTGCCGCATCGAACAGTCTTCTTTCGAGAACATAACCCCTGACTTCACTCTTCATCTCCAGACTGCTGCCATTCGGGGTATAAAGCCTTGCCGTATCGATTTCGGAGGCTATCCACCGTTTATCGATCTTAATAAAATCTTCTAAGCCACCACCTGAGATACCTTCAGCACAACGGACAGGAATTCCCGGTTCCCTGTCTCGTTCCAGCATCAAAACCGAAGCTCCATTCTCTGCCGCAAAACGGGCCGTAACACTACCAGCAGGCCCGGCACCAACAACTATTACATCATAATCTGTCATCGTCATCTTTTAACTCACCCCGCTATATTTTACTACTTCTGATTTGTTCCTCTTTCATTATAACCGGTCTGTATGCTCTTCATTCAGCCAACTCTTCTGTCAATATTGCCCGGGCAGGACAGACGACGACACAGTTACCACATTTGGTACATCTCTCATTATCGATCAGAAGATAAAATTCATCCATACTGATCGCATCAACCGGACAAACTGCTATGCAACTACCACACAGATCACATAAATCTCTGTTCACTATCATCTAATATCTCCATTTATTCAGGTCTCTCGTTCTCTTTTTCATATAATCTGTAGATTAATTATCCGGCGTTATCCTGCTGGCTCGCTTCAAAGTCGAGTATCAGGTATTTCCCGTCCGGCTTGAACGTAAACACAATATCATAGCTGATACCAGGAGTATAGCTCTTAAAAGAGAGAGGACAGATATTATCCATCAATTTCTCAATCTGATAATTCTCGATGAGAAATACCGGTTCCGGTGCACTCTCTCCATAAGGGGCAAAACGATTCAGTATCTCAGGTAACCGGCTGAGTTCTCCCTCTTCAATGATCGCATCGACATATATAACGCGATGCTGGTTTATTGCAGCCCGTTCTTTCTCCACGTATTCTGCAAAGAGTTCTTTGAGACGGTCAATCTTCGATTTAGCTGTTAGAAAACCGGCTGCCCTGACGTGTCCCCCATACTGATCCAGAGCTTCGCTACAATAATCAAAAGCTTTTACCAGATTGAATCCGTCTGTACATCTCGCTTCACAGACAGAATCGCTATTCTTGTCTTTCAACATCAGCACCGGGATCTTATAATGATAAGTTATATAGTTGGCCGCCCAGCCGAGAAGTGAATATGGAATCTTATCCTCTTTATCATGATAGATATAGAAGAGGTCATCACTATCTGGTAGATACTGGTCTATGTAACGTTTGACAATATAGAGATTACTCTCGTAATCCCCCTTCCTGGGGAGAAGTTCAGCTATGATCTCTCTTTTCTTATACACCGGTGCCAGCAGGAGATAGAGTGCAGAGTTCTCCCCATCACTCTCCCGGCCATTGTTAAGTAGTTTGATGATACCGGTTAAAAATGACATTTTGGAGAAATAATCGTCTTTAACCATATTATATCCCGGGCAGAGCATCAGGGTCGTATCGTCGATAGAGAACCACCTCTTGAGGGCAATCCGGCAGAGAATACGGTTTACTCCTGTCATCGGCACTTTGTCAGCTATACTTCCAATCGCCGTCCAGAGGAGGTAGTTCTCCGGTAAGGTCTCCTGTAGCAGCTCCGCCATCCTCTTCACGAGAAAGAAGGTCACCCCTACACCGGCCAGCATATCATAAGGATAAGGACAGTCAGCCTGCTTGGGATTGACTATCAACGAGGCTTTGGGTAACTCGTCCGGTACGATGTGATGATCTGTGATGATCGTCTCACAGCCGAGTTCATTCAGCCGCTCTATGCCAGCGTGGGAAGAGATACCACCATCGACAGTAACAACAAGAGAATGGCCATCCCTTTTGACTCTCTCTATAAATCTCTCCTGGATACCGTGGTGTTCTATCAGTCTGTTTGGAATATAATAGTAATGTGAACGGGAACCGATCCGGCTGAGGAAATTAAAGAGAATATAGGTACTCGTGATTCCGTCGAGGTCATCATGCCCGAAAATTATGATCTTCTCGCCATTGCGGACAGCTTTTATTATTCTCAATGCTGCCGCCTCCAGATCTTTCATCCTCTTCTCATCTGGGAGTGAATAACCGAAATATTCATAAAGATGTGCTCCACTGAAGTTGTTTTGTTCTATCTCACTCCTCAAATTCTGCAGATGCTCAGAGAGTGCCGATGCCGTCCGTTCTCTAATGATCCATTTCATAGCTGTCTCTCTTCCCTCCTACAGGCTTCGAATCTATTAGCGTGATGTTTGAGTTTACCTGTAGGTCTCAAACTCTGCCTCTGGTATCTCTCTGTCTCCTATTCTTTTCGGACGACTCCGGAAGAAATCAAAGCCCGAAAGACTGATCCCGAAGAGGATATTCCTGTCCTGATACCTGTTCTCGTCTTTGTCTCCTCGAACCATATACTTCAGTGAAAGATCTATCTGATTATTGGGCGATTGGAGTGGAATGGTAATACCACAGGTTAAGGCCATCTCATTTAGATCATTGCCATTAGCCTGAAAGGGTAGAGTCCGATAATAACCCCCTATTCTTAAAGGTATGCGGCGATACCACCTGTCCCGGCCCCAATAGGGTGTATAGGCAAGACCCAGGCCGATGCTATAAGTGTCGGAAGGATCGTCATAGAAATCGGTCTCACTCCAGAACTCATACTCCAGATCGGCAGTCAGGCGATAATTATCCGTCAGTTTGTATGCCATGCCAATCCCGGTCTTCTGTGGCAATTCAAAATTGCTGTCACCCATGTCATAAACAGAATGAACGGTCACCAGCTCTTTATCACCCTCGAGTGATACCGGGATCCTATACAAAGCTCCTAACGCATAGTTGCCGAAATTCCTGTTTACACCGATTGAAATCCCCGGACTACGGAAAGTCTGGTTCAACTCATACCTGGGATTGATGGCATTACCCATACCCTCGAACTCCTGAGACCAGGCCCTGAAATGATGGCCGAGAAAATAGTCGAATGAGATACCGGTATTCAATATTCGGTGTTTGTAGGCATAGAAAAATGAGGTTTTATATATATAGGAGCGGACCTTGTTTATCTCTGTATAGTTATACGATTCTCCCTCCAGTTCAAATGTCCTGTCATAGCTGTAAACATCAGCACTCCCAGAAAGAATTGGGGTAAAATCGAATCCGATTCGATGTCTGCTCAACGGCACGGTAAAATTGAAATAGGGAAAATGAATCCCATCCTTGCGAAAATCATTACCCGCTTCGTCATAGTAATAGAAATAGCCATAGACGATGCCGGACGAAAAATGAACCTGATTGATAGTGGTCGCAAGAGAGGGATTGCTGTACCCTGTGTTGATCCTGAACACATCACCAATTCCTGTTTCTCCCATACCGGAACCGTAGATATCACTGTTACTCTCGTTATTGGGAATTCCTGTGAAGGAAAATACCGAATTAGCTGATAATACCGACAGGCTCATCAGGGTTATCAATACACTAAATAAGATGATCTTGATCTGCATAGTTATTCTTCCCTTTCTCTTAATTTACTCTCTCCAAAAAATCTCATCTCTCTTTGTTGTCAATCTTTTGCTGGTTATACCTGCTTAACCGATTTCTCTCGCTTTGTTACCTCTCTGCTCTTAAAATCCCGTAAAGCAATTTCTCTCAGAGAGTCCATCAGGGAGCAGGGGAATCGGCACTATCCGACTCCCCTGCTCCTCTGATGTTGACCAATGAAAAGTTGTTATTCCTTCATTACATTATGCATCACTAACAGGAATCAGGCCAGAATAACATACAGCCAGTTGAGCATGAGCAGCAGGAGAAAGATGACAAATATGGTATTCTGTTCCCGTCTGGAACAGACCAGTTTTATAGAAATATTAAAAACCAGCTGTAAGGCCATGTAGATCAGCACTATCAAGGTGAGAATGAACATCAGTGGATTGTAGCTCACAGCTGTCAGGAAATTTCCCCTGGAAGCAGAGAGAAATGCCCTGGTGATTCCACAGGATGGGCATTCAAAACCAAAAACTCTGTGGAAGAGACAAAGCTGCACATTATTATGGCTCAGTGTGTGAACCAGATAGAGGAGTAAAAGGCCGAAAAAAAAGAGCAATATCGGCAGCTTCTCTTGCCGAAAATTCCCTCCTGTCTTATGAAAACGGAGACGCATAGCCCCTTGGTGTTATTATCCCTGATTTCCGGTTACCTGGTTTCTGTAAAGAGCGAGAAATCAGAATCCGGAGGCAGCAGCAAAAACAAAGAAGATCAGATAGATAAGTGTACCGAGAATCCAGAGGCAAACCCCAACAATTCCGAGTATCTTTCCAACATTAGTTATATCTCTACCCGAAGGATCCATGATTCCCTGATCCATTTTCTTGAGATCAGTATCACCAAAAATCCAGGATAGAATAGCGAAAATTCCACAGCAGAGCAATCCCAGAATACCGAAGACAAGAACCATTGTTCCTCGATGAGGTTCCAGATAACCTCCACCTGTAGTTTGCTGATAAATCTCTTGATTGGTCTCCATATTAATCTCCTTTCTTGATCTTTGGACTTTGCAGTCTCTATCTATATTTCATAACTACCGTTACAGAATCAAACTACAGATTCGGAAGCTTTTCCCGAGTGCGTTATCTTGCTTCGGTGTCAAAAAAAGTCTCTTACAATGGTTATGTCAAGAAATAAGAGAAACACATTCTGTTATCTCCTCTTGGAAACGAAATGATTCTTCCCGGTAGCTGGCAGAAAATTTTCGATGATCATCCCTGTATAAATTACGGTAACTTAACGCGCTAAGGAACATTTCCGAGTTGCAGGGATTGAGATTATCAGCGACTGGAAACATCCGAAAAAAAACGCCAGGCTGGCCTGAATGTGAATAATAACTTGACAATAATTATAGTGTCAGGTATTTATACATAATCTGTATTAATGGAAAGAAATTGTATAATCATGGAGGATTATATGTCGTTTTTTTCTTTAAAGAAGAAGAAAGGTTACAGAGATGAGGAGATCCCGGAAGTGAAGACCCTCAAAGATTATCAAAACAGGAGATATTATCATACTGAGAAACCACTCTCACGTGTTATATCAATGCTCCGCAGACTGGTATTCAGGGTAAACTACTCCTGAGCGATTCTGTTTAACCTTTTTTTCATTTCGCTATGAGAGGTAATCACTGGGGCAGGTTTTTCGGTATTACCGCTTTTGGCGAAAGTCACGGCCCGGCAGTCGGTGTCGTAATCGAAGACATCAAACCGGGAATCGAATTCCCTTTCGACGAGATCCGTCAGGCTCTTGAACGGCGAAGGCCCGGTAAGGGGGAATTTGTCTCTTCACGAGAGGAGAAGGATCAATTCGAAGTTCTCTCCGGCCTCTTTGAAGGTAAGACTACCGGTATGCCTATCTGTCTCGTTGTTTACAATCGGGATGCCCGTTCAGAAGATTATGAAATTTTACAGGAACTCTTCAGGCCCGGGCATGCAGATCTCAGCCTCTACCGCAAATTCAAAATCTTTGACTATCGTGGCGGTGGTAGGGTTTCGGGCAGGGAGACCATTGCCCGCGTAGCAGCTTCTCCACTTGTAGCCAGCATTATTGAACCGGCTGAGATCGAGATATATCCCCTCTCTATCGGGAAGATCAGAATAGAGGATATTGATCTCGAGTTTTTAAACAGTAATGAACTCGGCTGGCCCTGTCGGAAAACCTTCGACAGTTTACTGGATTACCTGGCGGATATCCGGCTGAAAGGTGATTCTGTCGGGGGTATCGTACAGGTAAATATCCGGAAATTACCTGCTGGTATTGGAGATCCGGTATTTGAAAAACTCGATGCCAATATCAGCAAGGGTATTATGACTATTGGTGGAGTTAAGGGTATAGAATTCGGTGCAGGATTTGAGCTGGGCAGTATGCAGGGAAGTGAGGCTAATGATCCGCTTGATTCGCTCAGTTTCAGTGAGGAACCGACAAATAGCGGTGGAATTTACGGTGGTATCTCCTCCGGTGATCTACTCTCATTCCGTTTTGTCGTCAAACCTACCCCTTCCATCTCGTTACCACAAAAGAGTGTTGATCGCTCCGGCAATCACCGGACATTGAAGCTCTCAGGGCGTTTTGATACCTGCCTGGTCCCGAGAATTATCCCTGTCGCCGAGGCTATGCTCAAACTCGTTCTGGCCGATGCGATTAGCTATCAACGGCTGGTAGAGAACAAACAATCCGATCTGACTACTCTGAGAGAGGCGATCGACAAGGTAGATGAGGACATCCTCCTCTCTATTTTCCGTCGTGATAAGCTCATAGAGCAGGTAGCCGAACTGAAGAGAAGTGAGAAGCTGGAAACCTATCAGCCTGAGAGAGAGAGGGAGGTATTCAGAAACCTGATCGCTAAAGGAGCAGAGCTCGGCATCGATCCTGAACTGCTCAGAAAGATATGGGAGATTTTATTAGAACATAGCAGGAACAGACAGTGAATATTCTCGCTATTCCGGCATTAGATCATTTTCCCTATACTGAACTGAAGAATTACGATTATGATCTGCAGGAGATACGGCTGGATTACTCTAATGAGCCTGAAAAGATTATCGAGAGGATCAGAAACTTCCTGCCACTCGACCCGATCACTATCGTTACGCTCCGGGATATCTCAGAGGGGGGCATTAATTCCTTCCCTTTCCGGAATAAAATCCGACTCTATCAGGATGTAATCAGAAGATTCAACTGTATGGTCGATTGTGAGATCAGACTCTTTCAGAAACATCGACCTGACCTCCCTCCTCAGAACCTTATACTCTCCCGGCATATCACTCCAGCTGAGGATAACATCGAAAAAACCGTCCTTGAAACAATCGAGCAGGCTAATCGACTCCAGATCCGATATCTGAAAATTGTTCTGCCACTCGAAAGATACAAGGCTCTGACGAAATTAAGAGACTGGAGTGACCTCTCTGATAATCCATTGATAATAGCTGGCAGCGGATTTCTGGGGAAACTGTCCCGTATCCTCTGGAAACTCTCCGGCTCTGCGGGAGTTTATACCGGCCTCCAGGAGTTTCAAACTGCTGACGAACAACTCACCCCTCAGGAATATACCCTCTTCGGTTGTCAATATCTGGACGAAAAGACCATTATCGGCGGACTTATAGGTGGACAGCAGGTCTATGATTCTATCGGTATGTCCTATTACAACCAGCGGTTGAGATTGATTGACAGCAAGATCGCTTATCTACCTTTCCCGGTAAAAGATCCCGAAGATTTCCTCTCCTGGTTAAAGCAACTGAATAGAAAAACTAGGTTTTTCGGGTTCTCTGTGACAATGCCCTTCAAACAGGCATTACCTCGGATGCTGGAGATCAGAGACAGGCCGGTTAATCTCATATCGGTGTTAACAGATGAAGAAGAACAACTCCCAATCGGAAAAGAAGAATTCTTCTTTAATACTGACAGAGAGGCTTTCAGAAAAGCTTTCTCTATCCTGAAAGTCAGGGAGAGCGATAGGATACTCCTCTATGGCTCCGGTGGTTCGGCTCGAGCTTTCCTCGATGAATTTGACCACCTGCCGGGCCTGGTTATCTGTGGCAGAAACAGAGAAAATACACTCAAATGCAGAGATAACCGGAAGGTCGAATACCTGGCTCCCGATAAACTGAAAGAGGACAAATTTGAACTGATTGTTAATACCACCCCAGTCGGTATGACGGGTGAAGATTTCTTTGCCGTTACAGGTGCTGCTCTGCCAGAAAAAATGATCGACCTCCCCTACAGAGAAAAACCGACAGAAACTGCTATTACCTGTCAGGATAATGACATACCATATATCGACGGCAAAAAGTTCTGGCTCCTGCAGGCAAGAAGCCAGGAAGAGGTGTTCAGCCGGAATATCAGAAAACTGCTCTGATCTGGATCCTCTGCTCTCCAGAATTAATCTCTTCCATAAAAATCCTGTAAGCAACCATAGTTCCATACATACATCTTCAAAGCATTATTATCATAACAGGATTAAGGAACATCTATTCAATTATCCACATTCTACTATTTCCCGCAAATTCGCATACCTCTGAGAAATTACTTGACAGTCTGAATTCTATCTTTTTAATAGATAATAAGATAAATAGTTCTTAAACTGGTGTTTCCCTGGATTTGATGTTCGGTTTTAATCTCTTGTGTCACGGGGAATTATCCGGGAAGAACCATTATCTATGAGGAAGGTGATGAGAATGAAAGTACTTTTAGTAGGACGATGGGGTAAGACACATGCCCTGGCAATGGGATTAAAGCGCAACAGTGAAGTGAAGCTCTATACTATGATGGACAGGAAGAACGGGTCGATAGTCGCACTCTCAGAAGATTATCAACTGATTGATCTGAAAGATAGCAAGGCAATCGAGAATTATGCTCTGGATAGAAATTTTGACCTGGTAGTAATTGTCCCGGAGATGTCATTGAAGACAGGGATTACAGATGTTTTATCGGCAAAGGGGATCCCGACGGTAGGGGCATCCCGGGCTAGCAGTATTCTGGAGAGTGACAAGGTCTTTCTCCGGAAAATGTTGCAGAAGCACAGGTTTGAAGAGGCTGTCGAATTTTCTGTTTTTCATAATAAGGAAGAAGCGAAGGATTATATCGAACATTCTGATAAGGAGTATGCCATCAAACCAGCTGGCGTAACTGAAGGTGACGGTGTCAAGGTAATGGGTTTACAACTTGAGAGCAGGGATGAGGCTTCAGCCTACATAGATCATCTCTTTGATAACTCCATAGGTGGTTATCCATATGTAATAGTCGAGGAGAAACTCGAGGGTGAAGAGTTTTCGCTTCAGGCATTTACTGACGGTAAGAGTGTCGTTGCCATGCCTGCAGTCCGGGATTACAAGATGTTAGAGGAGGGAGACCGGGGAACCAATACACCCGGGATGGGTTCCTACAGTGATGTAAATCATCTTCTTCCCTTTTTGAGCAGGACTACATACAGGCAGGCAACTGCCTCACTGAAGAGAATCCTGCAGATCATGGAGAGGGAGAATGGGGCGATCTATAAAGGTTTCATAACCGGGCAGTTTATGCTTACAGATAAAGGTATGAAACTAATAGAGATAAATGTACGTCCCGGAGATGCGGAGATACTGAATATAATCCCGCTGCTGGAGACCGACCTGACAGAGATATGTCTTGCAATCGCAGATGGTAGACTCGATGATTTACAGATTGAATACAAGAACAGGGCAACTGTCTGCAAGTATGTCGTTCCTCCCGGATTCCCTACCCCTGGTAAAAAACCGGTGAAGGTAGAGATCGATAGAGAGAGGATCACTGAACTGGGTGGTTATCTCTTTCAGTCCTGTTTTGACATGGATGAGAACCTCTATGAACCAAGCCCGCGGCTTTTCGCTGTTACAACAACGGCGAGTGATATCTATAGTGCCAACAGGAAATGTGAGGAATGCCTGAAACTGATCCGTGGTCAGGGAATATTCCATCGCAGGGATATCGGAACGAAAGAATTGACGGAGAAATATAATGGAAATCAGAAGATCATCAGTTGAAGATTTTCTTAAACTTCACGAGCTGGTCGGCAGGATAGAGAACATTGTTCAGCATCCCCCACACTTCTATAAGATTATGCTCCGCTATTTCGGTGATACCATAATCCTGGCCGAGGAAGAGGGTGAACTCACTGGGTTTCTGCTCGGGTTTGTCTCTCAGACCAATCCGGAAGAGTACTTCATCTGGCAACTCGGGGTTGACCCACGTTACAGAGGAAGAAAGATTGCCGGGAAGATTATGGAAGAGACGATTAAGGCTGCCGGTGAGAAAGGATGCAGATTAGTCAGTGCAACAGTAGAGATTGTCAATATCCCCTCGCAGCGACTGTTCGAATCGAGTGGTTTTCAGATCGTTACATCGAGTGAGGATGGCGAGTTGATTAATGAGAATGGTAAGCTGGCTATCAAAAATTATTATGCCAGCGGGACCGACCAGATATTTTATGCCAGGGAGATTAATGATCTGAAAACCTGAATCTATCACGAGTACAGGCTGTTCACCAGCGTAATAGCAGCCTGCAGGTTAGAACAGGACTTACTACCGGACACTCCTACTATACAAACGATCAGTCCGGGTTTCCGGGTATGAGCTTTCTATAGTTTGAATATTTTGATCTCCAGACCTCTCCGCACTTTGATCTACCGTCCCTTCCTAACTCGCTCCCGAGCCGGGAAAATCAAGCTTATTCTGGCTAATTTAGATTGACACAATCGTTGCCGATATTAGTTTATTGATTGAATGGAGTTATTAATGAGAATAAAATATAGATATCGGACAAAGAGATTCAGCACAGCAGGAATGGTAATAGTATTGCTGCCCGCTTTCATTTTGGCGATCTTGCTTCTGCCCGGTTGTAAGATCGGTGATTCAGTTGGACCGGGTGGCACTTCACCTAATATCTATCATATCGGCGAACTGGATACTCCTGGTTTCGCCTATGCTGTTGATATCTCTGATTATGATGTCTATGTAGCCGATGGAGCCGGCGGATTAAGGATAATCAATGTCGCTTCTCCCCACTTCCCGCAACAAAAAGACTACTACGAAGATGTGGGCATCTATTACGATGTGAAGTACAGTGGTGGTGATTACGTATATGTAGCTGCCGGTGAAGCTGGATTCAAGATAATCGATGTTAAGAGTCCCTTCGGACCGGAATTGATAGATGAGTACGCCACTTACAATGCTTTCGGTCTGGATTATGCTGGGCAATACGTCTATCTGGCAGACGAGATGTCAGGGGTGAGAATTTTAGATGTTTCAAATCCCTTCAGTATCTACGAGATCAGCAACCTGATGGTTCAGGGGCAGAGAGTTAATAACGTTACCGTTCAATGGCCTTATCTCTATGTATCGAGCAGGTACGGATTCTCTATTGTTAATATAGAAAACCCGATAGCACCTATCGAATTACACTACGAAAGTGCACCGAGTCATGTTTATGATATCGAGATTGTCGATCACCGGGCTTACGTAGCCTACGAAGGTGGATTAAGAGTATATTACGTTAATGATCCTTACGACCCTGAATTACTCGGGTTCGTACATCTCCCCTCTACTGCCCGGTCTGTTACAGTCAGAGGTGACTTCGCCTATGTAACTATTGGCAGAAACGGTCTCTCGATTATCGATATCTCCGATCCTCATAACCCCTATGAAATCGCTTACTACAGTCCTGCAGCAGGAGAGATGTCGGATGTGCTGCTACAGGGGAGATATCTCTATTTGGCCAATGGTGAAGCCGGACTCATGATACTTGAATTCTGGCCCGGCTTCTAACCTACTGTAACAAAATAAGAGAGATATTATCCCGAAAGCAGAGTTTTCTGTATTTAACTGACCAGATATCTGTATGAACTGTCAGAAAGAGAAGTAGACGAGTGCATTGACTCGCCAGAGCTGTTCTTTTATACTGTTACCGGTACTGCTTACTCCGATAGTTACAAGACTGTTGCGGTCGGGTAATAGATAGGTTAACTCGAAAAGATGGTTGAATTCATACCTGATATTCGACCAGATAAATCTCGGCCGGAATCTGAACTCCAGCCGCTCGATACGGCGGAACATCTCCAGTTCCAGAGTATGATACGTGTTCTCGGCAAATATCTCGTAAGCCTCACCAACCCTGTTACCACTGTTATTCGTATCGTATGTATAAGATACCCCCAAAAGAAGATCGTAATAATGATAGAAGTAATCCCGTTCGGGTATAATCGCATAATAACTGTATACCCAGGGAAAACCGGTAAGGACAGAATAAGTCGCGGAATACTTCCTGTACATCCTGTCCATGATCGCATCTTCAAAGTGAAAGTCGTCATAATCGGCACGGAGATGATATTCCTGCTGTAACAGCAGGTTGTTATTAAGCGCAATATTCAGAGTGGGAAGCAGATTATACTTACGGGTTGATTTGTTATTGGCCGACATACCCGCTTTCAGATAGACCTCCTCCATACGTGTGTAGTTGAAATGGTTAATCAGCTTGATATTGTCACGGAGATATGTATGCAAACTGATCTGCTTCTCATCGATACGTTGATCATTATCGAGGATACTTCCGCTGGCAGGATAATCGGTTTGGGTGAGTTTTAGATTGTTGATAAACACCAGTGAATCCCGATCCGAAAGTGCATAGGTTACACCAGCAGTAAGGATTCTCTGTTCCTGCTCCCTACTATTTGATTCATCTTCGAAAGAGCGGGACACGACCCTGTATTCAGACCCGACAGTTAAAAGGAAACTGCCCCAACGATAAACTGTATCGGCAAAGAGGGAATTATCAAGTTCCAGGTAGTTCCGTTCTCTCCGTTCCTGCAATCGATTGTCTCGCCCCTGAAACCTGTCGCCCAGACGGACTGTTATGTTTTCACTGAGGCGGTTTTCGTGCTGAACAGCCGCACGGTAGTCAGAACGGATATGTGTATCGATCTCATCATTCAGCAGATAGATCTTATTCCTATCCCGCTGGAAGAAAAGTTCTGTATCTATGATGGGATCGACCAGGTCGAAATGGACTTCTGCTCCGTAAATCCTGGAAAAATCGTAGTCAAGATGGACAATATTGAAAAAAGTGTCGAGAGTGAGATATGCACTTTCATATTCGCGGGCAAAGCGGATATTGTTATTACTCCGATAACCGTCACTCCTGACCGAACTGTCGGAATATCTGCTGTTGATATCATCTGCATGAATATAGGTCAACCCTCCGATAATAGAGAGACTGTCTATCGGGTTGTAGAGCAATTCAAGACCTACATGACGCCTGGTCTTCTTGATTTCATACTGTTCCAGATCAGGTTGTGCCTTATCTATTGCAGAAATGTAATCGAGATGAAGTGTATAAAAAACACTGTTATACCCTTTACTCAATTCCCAGATCATATCGGCATTTCTACTGTAACGCTGAAAGCGCCTGTTACGACTCTGGCTGAAATTACCGTAATTACTGAACTGGAAACCATTGAGAAATTCGTAATTATACTGATAGTTGTTCAGAAAGGAGATATTACCGAAATAACTCTGATATTCACTCTCCAGAAGAATAGCTTCACTCTCCGGGATGGCGAACAGTACGAATAATCCGGTACAGATTAGAAAAATCTTCCTCATCTAAACTCTCCCCCCGATTTCCTAAGTCAAAGCTCAAAGGTTTGTCAAGCCTTATTCCCAGTCTCGACAACTCTTCTAAAGAACGATTGGCAGTTAATTTAGATAATAACTCTATCTCTTCGGTCGTCAGAATATTGCTCAGATTGTTCTTTAATGTCTTGCGTCGCGCCTGAAATGAGGCTTCGATTATCTGCCAGTATAGTGCTGGATCTTCCGGTTCCATCCTGTCAAGTCGTGGCACGAGTTCTATAACTTCCGAATCAACCTGGGGTTGTGGCCTGAAGAGATGCCGGCTAACGCTAAATAGTTTTCTCACCCTGAAACTGTGCTGTATCCTGATACTCATAACACCGTAACTCTTTACTCCCGGAGAAGCTGTTATCCTCTCCGCAACCTCTCTCTGGACCATAATACAGATCTGTGCAAAATAGCCAATATGTTTGGTAATCTTATAGAGAAGAGGAGAAGTGATGTTGTAAGGGATATTGGCTATAATCTTCACCCTCTTCCCTCCTGAAGCTGAAAAGACCTTCTGCCAGTCTGCCCTGAGTACATCTTCCGTTATCAGTGTTATCCTCTCACCAAACCGCTCTCTTAAATCAGAAATCAGATCACGATCTATCTCGAAACAGGTAAGCTGACAACCGGTCTTGAGCAGTTCAACTGTTAAAATTCCCTTTCCAGCACCTATCTCCCATACATTGTCCCCCTCTGATACATCAGCTAATCTCACAATCTTTGCTGCTATGTTGCGGTCTATCAGAAAGTTCTGACCAAACATCCGCTTCGGCTGGAACACCATAAGATCCTATACCTCCAAAATGGCTGCTTCAGCTGATCGGAATCTGCAGTATAGCAGTTGCCAGGCTGAAATAAATCAGTAGAGAGAGAGCATCAACAATCGTAGTTATTATCGGTGCAGCCATTATAGCCGGATCGACCTTTAAACTCTTGGCAATTAGCGGCAGGATACACCCTACCGCTTTGGCAATGACTACCGTACAGAACATGGCAATCGAAACAGTTAGAGCTACCAGTATACCGGGCCTGTCGAGCAACATTATCCGCCCGAAATTAATGACCGCCAGCATTAAACCGACTATCAGACTAACCCGAAATTCCTTGAAAAGAACTACATAAAAGTCCTTAATACTTAACTCACCTACAGCCATCCCTCTGATTACCAGGGTTGCAGATTGTGAACCGGCATTACCCCCTGTATCCATCAACATCGGTATGAAAGCAGCAAGAACCACTACAGCTGTCAGTGCATCCTCATAACCCTGAATGATTAAACCGGTAAAAGTGGCCGAAATCATCAATACCAATAACCAGGCTATACGCTTTCTGGCCAGACTCAAAACACTTGTATCAAGATAATCCTGCTCGTGATGTATAAGGGCTGCCATCTTCTCGAAGTCTTCTGTATTCTCCTCACGCAATACCTCCATAATATCATCTGAGGTAATGATACCCTGCATCCGGCCATGATGATCAACAACAGGGATACTCGCAAAACCGTATTTCTGAAAAAGCCGACCTACCTCTTCCTGGTCTACATCAATCCTGACACTTATTACCTTCTCGTTCATAATATCCGAAATCCTGGCATTGAAGTCACTGACTACCAGAATATTGAGGGATACTACCCCCGTCAATATACCATCTTCGTCAAGGACATACAAGGCATTGGTCGTCTCAGCCTCCTTACCCTCCTTCTGTAAAAGATGTATTACGTCCCATACCGTCATATCACTCTTGACGACGATAAACTCTGTGGCCATTATACCACCGGCAGTTTCGGGACCATACTCCATCAGTCTCTTGACTTCAGCAGCATCCTCTCTGTCGAGCTTCTTAATTATCGTTGCTGCTTTCTCTGGCTCTACAGATTCCAGAAAGTCCACTAACTCGTCAGAAGCCATCTCCCGAAGTATCTGAGTCTGTTGAGATTCCGATAAAAGACTGTAGATCAGATACTTATCTTCATCGTCTGCTCGCTCTAAAAGCTCTACTACAGTGTTAAGCGATAACTTGTTGATTAACTCCCGCTTGTCTCCTTCATACTGAAGTATAGCTTCTAATATATCTACCGGATGGATATCGACTATCAAATCCTTTAAATGCTCTGCACTGTAACTGGAGAGTATCTGTATTAAATCACTCGTCGTTATCTCTTGGTCCATCTTTCACCTCTCTCTGCCGCAGCCGGACTAATTGCAATATACTGTCTCTAAAAAAACTTCCCTATTACCTCTTGGTCTGAACTCTTAATTATGATATCTGACAAAAAAATACCACTTTAATGAGAGGTCAAGTTTATTCAAAAAGAATGAAATGTCTGATAACCACCCTCAAACAACGATTACCAGAAAAGATGTTGAAATATCTACACACACTCTCTCTGAAAGAGTTAAGACATTGATAGAATAGTGCAATTGCATGGATATCTGCTAACAAATTGCTCGCTTGAAATACCATTGCTATACCTCCGTTATTAATAGAGAGAGAGGAGGAGTTAAAGCTGACTCTCCAGATAACAAAACCGGTTAAAAACATTCAGATTATGAATGGCGTTCATTTTTGTTATCTTATTGCTAACCTACCGCTTATAAGACAGTTATTATTATTTACTCCCTTTATTGCAACAAAAGTTATTATTTCTCGTTGACATAATAGTTAATATGGCAGACAAAAATATCTGATTAACAAATACGGAAAATTAACCTTAAGGTCAATTCCTTTTTGGTTAAAATCTTCGACAAGAGAGGTGAATTATGGCACAGGGAAGAAAAAAAAGAGAAACAAAAGGGATGGATGATCCCAAGGCTACTCGTCTGACCTTCAGGCTGGACGATGAGACTGTAGCAACTTTCAAGACAATAGCTGCTATCAAGCGAATGAAGCTGGAGGAGTTGGGTAAGGAAGCAATTTATGATTTGATCAAGAAACATAAGCCGACCCTGAAGAACTTCCAGACTATGTTCGATTGATATTTGGTTTCAGTTTAAGAGAGCCCGTTAATTAAGAAAGCGGGCTTTTTTTGTTTATTTTTTGCTGCTCGATAGCTTTGAATAGCTTTTCTTTTCTCCCCTTACTTTGATACGTTCCTTCTCTGGAAAAGTTATGATTGACAAAATGACCAGTAATAGAATCTGGTTAAAAGATTAGCTACTCGTAGTGGTTCTAAAACAGGAGGTTTTAGCAATGCTAGATATTTTTAGAAAGAAGGCAAAAATAATAATCTATATCACAGCCTTCGTATTCATAGTTGGTATGGCGGTAATGGGAATCAGTGGTCTATTTGACCGGCGTCATTCCCAGCATGTAGGCAGAATAGCCGGGAGGAATATCTCCTATCAGGAGTATACGCAATGGTTACAGAATGCCTATCAGAACTATATGGCAGAAAATCCGGATGTACAGCCAGATGAACAGACACTTCAGCAGATAAACGATCAGACATGGCAACAATTGATCCAGGTTATACTTTTTGACAGAGAGGTAAAGAGAAGGCGTATTCGTGTCAGTGATGAAGATGTAATAGAGAAACTGAGGAACGATCCGCCCGAGTTTATCAGAGAGGCAGATATCTTCCAGACAGACGGAGCCTTTGACATGGATAAATATTGGAACACTCTCGTAAGTGGCGTAGCACCCAATGGTCAACCTCTCGATTTAAGCTGGCTGGAGACGCATGTTCGCGATCAACTCCCCTATGAGATCCTGCTCGAAAGAGTGAAAGAAGAGGTGAGTATAACAGAGGATGACGTAAGAGAAGATTTTATCAAGAAGAATAACAAGGCTGACGCCAAGGTAATCTTTTTTGATCCCAACAAGATTACCGACGTTGAGATAACAGAAGAAGAGATTGCAGCTTATTACGAAGAGAATAAAGAGGATTATAAAAGAGCACCCAGTGCCCGCTATCAATTTGTCCGCTTCCCGATGGAACCGAGTGAAAAGGACGAAGAAGAGGTGCTGGAAACAGCCAATATGATATATCAGGAGTTAATGGATGGCGAGGATTTTGCCGCCCTGGCAGCTGAGTTTTCCCAGGACCCCAGTAATGCCGAACAGGGTGGTGATCTTGGATTCTTCGGTAGAGGTCGAATGGTACCTGAATTTGAAGAGAAGGCTTTCACAATGGAAGTTGGAGAAATTAGTGAACCTGTTAAGTCACAGTTCGGCTGGCACATAATAGAGCTTACCGATACACGAACAAATGAAGAGGGTGAAAAAGAGGTAAGAGCAAGCCATATCCTGCTTAGAATTGAACCATCCGAATTAACCAGACTCGAGATCCGCGACAGGGTAGAAGATTTCCGACAAATAGTTACACGTGATGGAATCAAGGACGCTGCTGCTGCAGAAGGTTTGGAGATTACTGAATCGGGTCTTTTCGAAGAAGATGCCCAGTTTATACAGGGTCTGGGACGATTCGCCGACCTGGTAGAGTTTGCCTTCAACAGAAGGGTTGGGGCTATTCCAGAGATCAAAGAATCACCTAACGGTGACCTCTATGTTCTCCAGCTGGCAGAGAAATTACCGGAAAGATATGACGATCTGGAGACTGTCAGTGGCAGAATAAGATCAACTCTTGAATTAGAGAAAAAGAGAGAGATGGTTAAGACAAGAGCTGAGGAATTCTATGAAACTCGTGAACCGGAGGAATTTCTTGCCAGTGCAACCCAGGAAGGGTGGGAGATAATCGAGGCTCAAGATGTTACAGTAGACCGTTCAATTCCGAGAATCGGAAGAGTAGAGGAGTTGAATGAAGCTATCCTGGAAGCGGAAAGCGGAGAATTTACACCTCTTGTCAAAGGTGAACGGGGAGCTTATATCGCTCACGTCGATACCAGAGAATACCCCGATATGGAAGACTTCGAAGCGAGAAAAGATACCCTTTATGCTGAGATGCTGGAGAGAGAACAGAACCAGCACCTTAATGAATGGTACCGCAACCTGATGGAAGAGGCAGAGATAGAAGATAACCGACATCTCTTCTTCTAAAGCACAGATTTATTCGGTTAGATGAAAAGGCCATCTCTGTGGAGCTTTTTTCCGCCGGGATGGCCGTTTCCACTTGTAATATCCGGGACCTGAACATGGCCAGAGCTATCAAGATCGTTCTCTTTTTTCTCAGAAACTCTCTGAAATTAGGGAAAAAGCAACTCAAAAGATCGGAAACACTCGTCTCGTATGGTGGCTTTGCTATCTCTGTAGCAATTCTGACGGCCTCTCTGACACTTCTTGATGGTTATCACAGGACCCTGAAAGAGGGTTTGTTAGGAGTAAATGCCCACGTCTATATTTATGGTAGTAGCGATAGACTGGGCAATGGCGAGGTTTCCCGTTTAGCAGATTTTCTCAAAACCCAGCCGGAGGTTGAATCTTTTACTCCGATTATGATGACTCAGATAATGGCCTCTGGTGAGAAGCAGGTCAGGGGTGTAATTGCCCGGAGTATGGACTGGAAGCATCCCGACCCACCAACCAATTATCATCGTTATATAACGCAAGGCAGCGGAGAGTTATCAGGCAGGTACGATGCAGTAATAGGTTCTGGCCTGGCCAGTTTCCTGCAACTAGACATAGGTGACAAACTCAATCTCTTATCACCTGCCAATATGCAATATACTATATTCGGGTTACAGACCGGAGCAGTCACTGTCGATGTCAAAGGGATCTATCATTCCGGAATATACGACAGTGACTCCAGAACCGTTTTTCTCAACCGGGAGGTATTATCCACACTCCGGCATACCAGAAGAGGAACGGAAGGTGATCCTGCAGAGGATTATTATGATATGATCGAAGTAAAACTGAGTGAGGAGCATATAGACCGGGCTGATTATCTCACCTATCTCTGGAATTTGATGCTCGATGATGAGTTTCTGATCTACTCCTGGATAGATTACAACAGTAATCTCTTTACCATGCTGGTAGTACAGAAATGGGTTATCGGGATTATCCTCAGCTTTCTGATTTTGATTGCTTCTTTCAATATCATCAGTAATACTTCGACTTCTATAATGGAGAGAAAGAAGGAGATCGGTATCCTGAAAGCTACCGGCTGCAATAACAGCACCCTCAAAGCCTTCTTCCTCAGTAAAACAATGATTCTGAGCTTTATTGCTATCGTTGCTGGAATCGGGATTGGGTTGCTGCTGGCCTATCTTATGACAAAACAGACTTACCTGATGCTGAAGGGTGATGTCTATTTCATCGAGCAGTTTACCATCCAGCCCGATATTCGGACCATCACAATCACTATAATTGTATCATTAATGATAGCAGTCTGGGCAGCATTAGTATCATTGAGAAAGATATCGAGTTTAACAATTGTCGAATCAATACGAAACTGAGGATAACACTTCAACGTTGTTCAAGGGGAAACAATGGCACTTTTAAAAGCGAACGATATAAAGAAATCATACAGTGATGCCGGTAATGTCCTTAATGTGCTTACCGGCCTGAGTCTCAGCGTAGAAAAGGGTGAAACTATAGCAATTACGGGAGAATCGGGATGTGGTAAAAGTACCCTATTACATCTGCTCGGCATTCTGGACAAACCGGATAGTGGAGAGATTCACTATAACGGCCGGAAGATCAACTTCCAGCACAAACAGATAGCTGGTTTTAGAAATCAAACAATTGGATTTGTCTTTCAATTTCATTACCTTCTGGAAGATTTTACCGCCTGTGAGAATGTAGCTATCCCTCATTTTATCGCCTCCGGTAACTGGAACGAGAGTGTCAACGAGGCAAAAAAACTGCTGACCAGAGTTGATATGCAATCTCACTATGACAAATATCCCAACCAACTGAGTGGTGGAGAACAGCAGAGAGTAGCAGTAGCGAGGGCAGTTGTCAACCGTCCGGAGATCATCCTGGCAGACGAACCGACAGGTAACCTTGATCCCAGACATAGTGATGAGGTAATTGATTTGCTTATCAATCTTAATGAAGAGGAGCACTGCTCATTCATTATGGTTACTCATAACATAGATATAGCGTCCAGGATGAGTTCACACTATATCCTGGAGAACGGTAAGCTGATAAAACAGGGCTGAATCAGGAGAGAGATCGGACATTGAAGAACAAGAGATGGTTGTTCATCCTGCTGGGT
>CAZBDV010000006.1:0-104363 GCA_964490765.1 uncultured Candidatus Cloacimonadota bacterium
TGAACCGAGATCCAATATCAGAACGACCTCTTTCTCCATCGATTCCCCTTTATCTATTACTGTTAATCTTGCTTCCCTGCAGGGAAACGAGCAAATATCATAAGCGTCTCTTCAATCCCCTTCTTCCTCTGGGTGGTACCACCACCTGGATACGAATGTCGAAGATAATACCATCTACCCGTTCTGCACCTTCGAAAGACTCGCAGGAACCGATACAGAGTGACTGATCGCCACTTCTGATCGTTATGGTACCGTAAGGTTCTACACTCTCTAATTTTTTGTAAAACTTACTCCTGGTAGTTATCGTATTGACGTCGTATTCGGATGGGAGGGAGATCTTCAGATGAACAATATCGCCAAGTTTATGGCAGCCGAAAAGTATGCTGTCCTCAACCTCACGGGCAAATTTGATAGTAGATTCCCAGACATCTTCAATGACCTTTCCTTCTGCATAATACTTTCTTCTATCGATGAAATTCTCCATAGCTGTCAGGGTAGTGAATTGGAAGAAAAATGTGTTCTGGATGGTTTCGATCTCATCTATGGTAAGATCCCTGGTGGCATATACTTCCAGTGCCGATTCCAGCAGCTTCCGATTATCCTCCTGCAACAAAGAAGCAAAGAGTTGAAAGTTTTCCTTCAATCTATCCAGTACTTCCAGATTCTCTTCCCTGCTGAATGTCTGATTCAGCAGCCTGTCAAAACCTGGTTCATCATATTTACCAATGAGATAGGGAGCAAAGAAACCGGTCAACACGGCAATCATATTATTCCCTTTAACAACGGCTTTGCTTCTCATCTCTTCATAATCTTTGCTTATTTTGGAGATCGTTTTGCCTGAGAAACAGTCAACAGCATCCTGAAAACTCTTCTCCTTAACTGTCGTCTTCTTACCACCATACGCCATTATCACACAGCTAGGGTACTTCTCCCTGACGATCTTCACCGATTCTGTGATGTTCTTCTTTTCGGCATCACTAAGTTGATTTGAGAGATCGATCAGTAATATGTCAGGATTATTATTTCCCAGATATTCTTCAAACTCCAGGCGAATGTAGGTCGTAAAAACATCGTCCCGGTAAGTCTCTTTCAAATGCTCACCGATTGAAGTTATTGATTCCTTGTCGGTTCCTAATATAATTGTCTTAAATCTGTACATATCCTCCTCGAAAAATAAGGTTTTTGCTTGATATTCTCTATAAACAATAACTCAACTCAATAGCCTTTTATTACTATTAATCTAAGTTGGATATCAAGTCAATTAATACATGGTTCGCTTATTAATGATAAATCTGTTAACCCTGTATCTATGTCAATAGTTAATCGTCCATACAGCCATTACTTAACTCTAATCCCCCGATCCTCATCTACAGGCGCTGTATCTGGCTTCAACCAGTATGTAACCCTATAGTCGGATTCCTGCCGACTATAGGATTACCCGCAAGTTACTACTGGAAATTGGTTGCCAAAAAGTTTAAGAGATAAGAAAAGGTTAGCATCATAAATCGGGAGTATTTGATGGGAACTAAAAAAGAGTATTGGTATCGAATTAGCGTTATAGTAACCTCCTGGCTGGCAGTATTCTGCCTCTTTGGTTACCGGGCGACATTTGCCCTCTTGAAGGACCCAATGAGCATCCAACAGGGCTGGAGCCAGGCACAGGTCAGCCTGGGTTATTCCTTGATGATGCTCTTCTATGCTTTCACAGCTTTCGTCAGTGGCCTTCTTCTCGACAGGTGGGGAACCCGGCCGGCTTATATTGTAGCTGCGATTTTTTCCTTTCTCGGGTTCTTTCTGACCAGTTATATCAGCAACTTTCAGCTCTATCTCTTCACCTTCGGCCTGCTCGGAGGTATTGCCACCGGTATGCTCTGGGTTACCTCTACCGTCTCGGTAAGAAAATGGTTTGTGGGTAAAACCTATGGAACGATCTGGGGGGTGGTATTCATCGGTGCTCCGATTTCGCAACTCTTTTTAACCCAGTTAACCCAGTATATAATGGTACAATCGGGAACCGATGACTGGCGTCTGGCAATGCGGATTCTCGGCTTTCTGATGTTGGTTGCAATGCTCCTGGCAGTTTTACTGGCAAAGAGAAATCCAGAACATTACGGGTTGCATCCTTCCGGTTATAGTGAAGAAAAAGAGAAAAGAGGGAAAGAGAGGACCTTCACACTGCAGGAGAGTTACGGTTACTATGCAATCTGGGGTGTAATTCTTACTTTTCTCTTCAGTATGATGGCAGAGTTTTTAATCTGGACACAGATAGTGAGTTACTGGACTGATGATCTCTTATGGAGCAGGCTCGAGGCGGTAAGAACCTATTCCCTTATTGGTCTGCTCGGGATTTTCAGCATGCCTCTATTCGGTATACTCTCAGACAAAGTCGTTAAAAAAAGCCGGTCTGAGTCTGAAGGACGAAAAGCGATGCTGATATTCGGTACTGCTATCGGTTTGATTGCCTGCATTCTCCAGCTATATGCCGGTGATTTCAGGTTACTAATATTTTTCGCCTGTCTCCTGTTTGCTATTTACTGGGCCATAATTCCGGGTGGAGTAGTAGGATATGCAGGTGCGGTCTTCGGAGAGAAGAATCTCGGCAAGATCTGGGGTTTGGCAACTCTGATAGTAATGGGGATAGGCCCCTTTACCGGTACTCTTATGGGGGGATGGCTGAAAGACATCTCGGGGGTATATCGCTACTCCATTCTCTTCTCACTCTTTTCCTTTCTTCTGGCTATGATCTTTGCTCTCAGCCTTCCCAGAAAAATTAACCTGCGAGTTGGATCAAAGAGATTATAGAGGATACTGGGCCTGCTTTTCAGGCAGGTAATAGCTTTACATATTGTTGGAAGAGATGGTTAAAATTGAGCTTATGAATGAGCCTCGTACCAGTTCTTCCCGCTACCCATATCAACGGCGAGAGGAATAATGATTCTGTATTTTTCTGGCAGGCCGTTTTTCATTTCACGTGATACGATCTCTTTGACCTGATCCAGTTTATCTTTATGTACTTCAAAGACGAGCTCATCATGGACCTGTATGATCATTCTGACGAATGGTATCTCCTGATCTCGATTGATCGCAGCAAGCTCTTTTGCCAGTCTGATCATGGCCATCTTCATTATATCGGCGGCACTCCCCTGAATAGGCATATTGACAGCAATTCTCTCTGCCTCGGCCCTTAACCGCTGATTGGAATTGTGAATGTCTGGAATTATCAGCCTTCTGCCCATTATCGTCTCAGCATAGCCGTAGTTCTTTGCTCTGGTTTTCTGCTGCTCGATATATTCCTTAACCCGGGAGAATTTTGTAAAGTAAGCTTTTATAAACTCTTTTGCCTGCTCCAGGCTTATATTGGTCTCTCTGGAGAGTTTATTGGGTCCCATCCCGTATATAATACCGAAATTGATCGCCTTGGCCATCCGCCTTTCGTCCTGAGTGATGGTTGTTATTGGTTTATTCAGGATCAGTCCGGCAGTCTGGGCATGTATATCCTGATGATGATTGAAGGCGGTAATCAAATTCCTGTCTTTAGAGAGTATTCCGAGGATTCGGAGTTCTATCTGAGAGTAATCGGCCGCCAGGATCAGATAGTCGTCATCATCAACCGTGAACGCCTTTCTGATCTCCCGTCCAGCGCTGGTTCTGATCGGTATATTCTGCAGATTGGGATTGGAGGATGAGAGCCTGCCTGTCGATGTTACTGTCTGATTAAAAGATGAGTGGATCCTCCCTGTTCTGCTGTCGATCAGTTGCGGGAGAGATTCTACATAGGTGGATCTCAATTTGGTCAGTTGTCGGTAATCGATCAGCAGGCGTGCGATCTCGAAATCTTCAGAGAGTGTTTCCAGGACCGAGTTATCGGTTGAATAGCCTGTCTTGGTTTTTTTTACCGGTGGGATATTCATCTCCTCGAAGAGGATTTTGCTGAGCTGTTGTGTCGAGTTGATATTGAATTCCTTACCAGCTTGTTTGTATATAGCTTCTGTCAGCTTTTCTATCTCCCCTGAGATCATTCTGTTGATCTCTTTGAGAATATCACAGTCTATATAGACACCAGTCCTTTCCATCTCTGCCAGAATAAGCATAAGCGGTATTTCGATATTAAAGAAGAGATCTTCCATCTTCACTGAGACGAGCCGTTTTTTATATCTTTCGTATAGATGGAGTATTATAGCTGCATCTTCGGCAATGTATTCAGCAGCTTCAGCTGGACTGTTACTCTTAATGCTGGACCGCTTTCTACCAGTCCCGATCAAATCGGTTATCGGCCTGAGTTCATAGTGCAGTTCTCTTCTGGCACATTCGATTAAATTGTGCCTTGGCAACTGCGAAGTGAAGAGATATGAAGCGATCATCGTATCAAATAGAGGTTCACGCAAAGATATTCCCTGCTCGAGCAGATTCAGATAATCCTCCTTGAGGTTATGTCCAACAATCGTTGTTCTGGGCCCTATATTCTCGAATAGTGCCCTAAGATCATGATAGTCGACATTATCTCCGTTACTGTGAGCAAGGGGGATATAAAACCCCTTTTTCTTCTCCGTTGCGAAAGAGATCCCTATCAGTTCTCTCTCTTCCCCTGTACTGGAATAAACTCCTCTTCTGCCCGAAGGTTCTACAGCTATGGCAACTACAGAATTTTCGCTGATCTCTGAATTGAGCTTATTGAGCTTCTCTTTCCGGTCGAGTACTTCGATCTCGATTCCGGGATTCTTGATCTCCTTATAAAAATCGAACGAGAGTTGTATTTCATCCTCGGTATATGACCCGTTACGCTGGCTGCCAGATACCTCTCTGGCCTCCTGTCTCTGTTCCAGAACAGGGGTCTCAGTGTTGATATCTCTCTCTGCTTTGATAAGATTAGCCTGTTCCAGTTTTGCGATAATCGAGCTTAACTCGAACTTTTGCAAGAGGGGTAGTACATCCTGGAATCTGCTGTTATTGAATTCAGCTGCAGGGATCAGCCTATCTGGATCGATATTTCCCTTTTCGCCAAGCGGTACATCTTGATCGATTCTTGCCAGCTTTCTGGAGAGATAGGCATCCTCCCTGCCCTCTTCAACTTTACGCCGTAATGACTCGGAAGCTATATCATCCAGATTTGCATAGATATCATCGAGATCAGTGAATTGGTTTAACAGGGTTGCAGCTCCTTTGGCACCCACCCCTTTTATACCGGGAATATTGTCCGAACTGTCACCCATTATAGCAAGATAATCTGCAAACTGCTCAGCTGAGACACCATATTTATCCTTTACTCTATCCGGGTCGATAGTTTTCTCGCTGAAAGGGTCATAGAGTGTAACCCTGTCATCCACCAGCTGGGCAAAATCCTTATCACTGGTTACAATTACTATTTCCTGCTCGTCTTTATACCTTGCAGCCAGGGTGGCCAGAATATCATCTGCTTCATAACCGGGTATAGATATCTCCGGAATCTTCAGAGTTTTGAAAAAATTCTTTACCGGTTCGATCTGAGAGATGAGCTCATCAGGAGCAGGAGGCCGGTTAGCCTTGTATGCATCGGAAATCTCATGCCTGAATGTCGGCTCTTTCAGATCAAAGGAGATAATGATCCGTTCCGGTCTCTGATCGTTTAATAACTTCAAGAAGCTATTGATAACACCAAATATGGCACTGGTGTTCTCACCCCTACTGTTTCGTAAGGGATTTCTTATAAAAGCAAAATAGGCACGATATATCAGGGCTGTGCCGTCTATCAAATACAACTTTGCCATATTAAACCTCTGTTAAACGATTTATGCTTTATCCTCGACTGCCCTATAACGGCATAACCTCCGGTCATTGGAATCGATCGAAATAAAAACAATTCTACATATCAGTCCTGGAGATCTATTCCAGTAAAAAAAGAGGCACTTGTACAAGTGCCTCTTTTATCGTTATCGATATTTCAGGATACATTAAAGCCCTAAATCATCAATAATTACATTCATCATCGCTTTAACTTGTTCGTCTACCATAAAAGAGAGTGGGAAACCGAACATATAGGTTGTGTTGTTTTCCGTCTGTCTCTTCAGTGCTACCGGTAAACCTGCAAAATCCTCTCCCGCTTCGTTGGTGCGCATCGCATAGAGCGGTGTGATATTGGGGTCAGGGATGAGATCCATATCAAAATAAGCAACGGGGCCAAGAGCACCGAATTGCTCTGGGAATATATATACTTCCGGATACAGATCCAGGTCAGGTAAAGGTAGAGTAGAGTCAGGATGTCTGTCAGCACCGACAAAGAAGTAATTTGTGAAATAGTTTTCCGAGACTCTGCGAATAGCATCTAACTCTGATGCCTGTATTCCGAAAAATCTTTCAAAGAGGAAGTTATAAAACGCCTGGTTAAAGGCCTCCTGATGAATATTCTTCAGATTGGCTCCTGCACTGAGAAGTATGTTGCCACCACCACGCATATAGAGATTTATTGTATCGAAATCTTCGTGGAAGTTCGTACTGTTCGCTCCAACATCAGTCGGATTATCACAGTGCCAGATGATAAGGCGATATGATTCCAGATCGGTCGGGGAGATGACATTCCTTCCGTGATGTAATCTGTTATCCCAGAGATTGTCCTTGATCCATCGACGGTTAAGAACCTCTACAGGACCGGAATAATCTGATACTATGAATTCATAGAAATCGTTTATATAGGAATCAATAGCTGCAAAATCTTCATTATCGACTATGAGTATTCCCTGTTTCTCTTCACTTGAGACACGTTCTTTGATAACAAAAGTAAACTCTTCCGGTTCAGATGTTCTGTTCTGAGAATCGAGTATTCTCACCTCGAAAGTGTTTATACCGGGCTCGACATCTGTCAGAACTGCTCTCGTATCTATTTCATGATATCTGGGTACTCTCAACCATTCTGTTCCATCATCATCGACATAGAGATACTTAGTTTCGAATTCTGGATCATCCCATAGAGGTGGATAATAATACGGTTCACCGGCCAGACGAAGGTCAAAGGCCTTAACTGTTGCCAGATAGTCTACTCCAGTATTGATATCATGCACCTCGTTGATGAAGCCCTGATCGGGATCATTATTATCATACTGGCCACCCCAGCCCCATCTCAGAAAGATCCTGATATCGTCACTCCCGAGAGCTGCAAATTCGCCATCATTATTTATAAAGAAGGGAGTCCCGTAATGGGTTCCTTCCGGAGTCTCTATCTCCGGTAATGGCCTCTGTAGGGAAGCATCCTGGAAAGTAGTAAAATGATTGGTACCCAGGACATTGGTTCTTCTGGTGTAAACTAACGCCTCTGGTCTGAAATGTTCGTAAACTCTGAATTTAGCTGTCCTGGAAGGAGACTGGACATTAGCCATGTTCACCGACCTGACCTCAAGAAAGGTCTCGGTTACTGGACTGTTAGGATCGTCAGGAGGACTGAATTCATCAGGATTAAGGACAAACCAGACATCGTCTCTGCCCGGAAAATCTGCCGGATCATCTCCCTCCATAGCGAGCCAGATTCGGCTTACATTACGCTGGCTGCTGGTATCATACCAGCCACCATCTTCCGGCTTCTGTGAGAGGAGTTCTCCTGTCATCCTGTTTCTCTTTTCTATTCGGAACATGAAATAGTTGGGTATTTCCGTAGTATATGGAGTATTTTCGAAAAAGTCGAACTGAACATCGATTCCCAGTCCGATAGTTTTGAACATCGGATTTTCCGGATCTTCTGCAGCAGCCAGAGGATAGAACCTCTCAGCAAAGAGAATATCTAAATCCGGTACATGCGAAGTTACATTGAAATACCTGCCTGCGATCTGACTTTCCTGTTCGTAGTTGTCTTTACACTTGACCTCAAAAATGCTGGTCACATTTGCTGAATCTCCTTCGACTGTCGCAGGGAAATTAATTATATCATAGACCTTTGTGGTCCAGATTGTTCTTACATCGGGATCTGATAGTGGTATTGATTGATCTGCACCCGGTTTATAGTGATAGATCCAACCATTCTCATCGATGTATCTCTTCGGCAGATTGATAGGTTCCCGATCCAGATTCAGTACTCGATAAGCATAACCTTCAACAGTACCACCTCTCGATTCACCACGCCAGTAGATCCTTTTCTGGAAAAAATAGGGATCTGCTATAGCGGTTGAATCCTCTACCCCCTCATAAGATGTAATGAAGACCTCAGGCGGTTCTAGAGGATTCAATGAACCCTTCTTGCCACAACCGGTAACCAGTAATATCAGCGGTATCAATATCAGAGCGGTTAAAATTAACCAGTTCACTATTCTGATACTCTGTTTGGTATTACCGGAGCAGTTGTTGTTACATCTGTTGCTATCAAGTACTTTATTCCTGATCTTTAGCATAACATTCCTCCTAACTATATGACAATTAATTATATGCTCCATAGTGTCTCAACTATAAATGTAGAAATATTTAGTCAACAAAAAATGTGGTTTTTTTCTTGCTCTGGCAGAACTCCTTGAAGAAAAGGAGGGTCTATCTTACCGGTGCTTTATCTTCATAAGCACCTCAGAGTATGGGATAAGCCTCATCAAGTAGCAGCTGTTGCCAATGTTTTTACCCCGAAGTTTACTAAGCCTCGATAACGCTTATAAATCCCCCGTCAACGGTTCAATACCTCGTTTTTATTTCATTCTCCTCACTTCAGATTTAAAGTATGGAGGCAGAAATGTTTCTGCCTCCACACTATTCTGTTTCTAAGCTAAAGTGATGCTCCCGGCTATTTTACCAGTAACATCTTTCTTACTTCTGATTCATTACCGGCATCCAGTCTGTAGAAATAGACACCACTGCCGACTGGCCGCCCATCTTCATCATCTCCATTCCAGATCACATGGTATTCCCCTTCCACTCTCTCTCCATTAACAAGAGTTTTTACCAGCTGCCCTTTCAGATTATATATCCCCAGTTTGACAGGCATTGTAGAGGGAATATTGAAACTTATAGTTGTAGATGGGTTGAAGGGGTTGGGATAGTTCTGCTTCAACAGTCTATCGGGAACAACGGTAATCTGGTCGTCAACATTGAGAGGAACGTCTGAGAAATCGATGTCCATTGAGGTATACATCAGTGATCCACCCGTATTTGGACCGTTAGTCTGTATTGAAGAGCCGTAATCGTTATCATCTAAAAAGAACATATGGATACGATACCAATCGTCATAGAGATGTTCCAGGTGATCCGACAGATACCAGTACACAGGTATCATACCCTGTAACTCGGGGGTTTCTATGGAGTTCAGGACTATCGGTTCAGACCAATGTTCACCATAATCACCCGAGATCATTATGTAAGTTTCAGGGGCATTAGCCCAGGCTGCATATTGATCATCTCCACCATGGTGAAATAGTCTTGCCTTAACACTTTCCTGAAAGAGAAGAACCATTTTGGAACCGTCTTGAATCAGCCTATGATAGTTCTCATGGAAGAAATCTTCTGTATCCCACCAATAAAGAGGATAACTGGCATTGGTCAGCATATTATCTCCCTCGTATTCAGGTGGAATACTCCAGGGAAGGTAGAGTAGCTCCGGATCTTCGTTCCGTGGATAGATGTCATTGATGATGAACTCTTCCGTATCTCTTACGAATTTGATATGCTTGGTTGTCGTATAATAAGGATACCAGGTGTTTTCCTCTGTTGAGAGGGAGAATACAGCTATAAAATGATAGTTTCCCTCATCGTCGATAACTAAATTATGACGATTAACGTAGGGTGAGTAACGCATATCCTCATAGGGCTGATTACTGTCGCCGATAAAATAATTGTCCGGATTGTCTATCGGGATGGTAGGGTCTCCAAAATAGACAGTCCATTCACCCTCACCGTAATTTTCATTTTCCAGCAAAAAGAGAAATTCGTTCGGTCCGTAAGGTGGTGGATCATCACCTAAATCGGAAGTATGCCCCATTATGCCGATCCTGCCATCGTTTCTGGATACTATATTGGAACGGAAAGGCCTGATATCCTCCAAACGCCAGTCATCGAGCTGAGAGACCGTAACGTGGGTCCATTGGTCGGGATCATATAGAGAAAGATCTGTAGGTGTATCATAATCCGCAAAAGCTATCATTGCATTTTCACACGGAACTCCCGACAGGTTACTTGTCCGGTTTCTGGCAATTACATAAACCCTTCTCTGACCAGGATTGGGTGAAGGGCCGACATAGACATCGGGCCAGATAAACTCCTGATCGACTTCAGGTCCTATATCATAAGGATTTTGAATAACTGAATAGGGGGTATTCCAGAGCCCGGGTGTTCCGATCAAGCTGTACTGATCAAAAGTAATGGGGCAATGTAAGTAATCCGTATTGTGTGGATCTGTAACATGCCAGGAAACGAAGGGATCCCCTGTATCAGGATCGATATCTACACCGGCAAATCCTTCAGCTGAGGTAGCTGCTAGATCAATGAGAGAGGGCCCCATCGTTACTTCTCCATCCTCGATATAGGCGTAATAGACTCTTCTTATAGCACCTGCAGAAGGTATGGCCTGAAAGATTACATAGATCCCCCCTCCGGGATGGATTCCAGCAGGGGCAGGTTGAACTCGAATGGGAACAGATTGATAGGAACCGGGGAAATAGTCATACCAGCTTGCCATTATGTTGATCGGTATAACATTGAAATCGTAATCGGGAACATCCGGATAATTTTCACGTGAAATGTTATATACAGCATTACTCTCTACTTCTCTCAAATTCATGACCGGCTGCATACTATCACCATAGATAGAGCCAATAATCAGTAACAGGGCAACAATTAGGAAAACAGATTGTTTCATCTTTATCCTCCCTCAGATAAATATGATTTATGAATACCAGATAACAGATACCGGGGTTCCGTAATCAATTCTGCTATACAGGAACCCCGGATTCAATTGATAAGAAAACTTATTTAATCAATAACATCTTTCTCGATTCGAGGTGAGAATCAGATGTCAATCTGTAGAAATATACTCCGCTGCCTACTTGATTGTTATTGTTGTCTGTCCCGTTCCAGGTCACAAAGTGTTCTCCTGCAGAGATTACATCATCCACCAGGGTTTTTACCAGCTGTCCTCTAACGTTATAAATTGCGAGACTGGCCTTCTCTGTCTTCGGAAGGTCAAACCTGATAGTCGTGGTGGGATTAAAAGGATTGGGATAATTAGGATATAATTTGTGAGATGTATAGGGTATTACAGGATCATCCACACTGGTGTGCTTATCAATATCGACTGCCATATATACGAGATTTCCACCTGTATTCGGACCGTTACCCTGTACATAAGAACCGTAATCGTTCTGATTGTAGAACATGAGATGTATTCTCAACCACTGCTCATCAAGCATTTCCAATTTCTGTGCCGGATAGATATACGTAGGAATCAATCCATCAAGTGCTGGATTGTAATTTTCGTCGTTTTGATGTGCATTGATTATAATAGGATCAGCCCAGTTCTCGCCATAATCTTTGGAAACCATGATATAGATCTCCGGTTTATCACTCCAGGTTGCGTATTGATCGTATCCATACTCGTGGAAATATCTCGCTTTCATACTCTCCTGGAAAACAGCAACTACCCAGTTTTCATACTCTGTAATTCGGGTAAAATTCTCCGGCTGGAAATCATCATCATTCCACCAGTAGAGAGGCCAAGAGCTAGTCAATATGAGGTTATCCTCATCGTCATACTCCCAGGTACCATCACCTTCAGGATCCCAGGGGACATAAGGCTGAGCGTCCAGATTCTCGGAACGGGGATAGAGATCGGTAATCGTGAATTCCTCAGTATCGAAAGAGAACCTGACAAATTTGACATATCCCTGATTGGGATAGAGGCTATTTGCCTGGGTCGCTGATAGTCTGTAGGTACAACTCCAGATAACATCTCCCAGGTCGTTGGTTGTTACAGTATAACGAGGTGCAAAAGGAACAATATAGAGATTATCATAGGGGATCGGTTCATCAGGGGGAAAATAATCATCCGGGTTCTCTACAGGAATATTGGCATATTGCAGATGGAGATCCCAGTCTTCCTCTGTAGAACCTTCACCATAGTTACTGTTTACCAGCACAAAGAGATTATCGTTTTCACTATATCCCTCTGTATTGTCATCCTCATAATAACCCCAATCGAAGTTATTCCCGGCAATAATGACCTTACCATCATCAGTAATGGTAAAATCCCAGTATGGTCTGATGTTTACAAGAGCCCAATCTCGCATGTAAGGGATTTCATATTCTGTCCAATCTTCCGGATTATAAGTAGCCAGATCTGAGACATCAGAGTAATCAGCATATGCAATATAGGCATTCATCCCCTGAGTAGCAGGACCAACAGGCCCGGCATTACCGCCAACAACATACACTCTCTTCATCCCGGCATTTGGTGAAGGGCCTATTTTTACAACCGGCCAGATATACTCATCTTCCATTGCCGGATTATCGATTACCGTATAGGCAGTATTCCACAGCCCCGGCATACCTATCATACTGTATTGATCAAAAGATAGATCAATCACCCAGACGGGATCATTCTCCGGATTGGGACCATGCCAGGCTGCAAAAGGATCTCCTGATATATAATCTACGTCAACACCAGGAAATCCATCGGAAGTAGTGCCGCTCAGATCTATCATTGACGGGCCTGCTGTTACTACACCATCCTGAATATATGAATAATATGCCCTTCTCGTTGCACCTGCAGAAGTTGTTACATGATAGACACAGTAGACCCCGCCACCATCATATGCACCTGCTGGTGAGGGTTGTAAAACAAGCGGAAACGAACCATAACTCCCGGGGAAATAGTCATAGAACGAGTTCCCCAGATCACCTGTTATATGCTCAATTACAAAGTCTGGAACATCCTGTCGCCTCCCTTCGGTATGAAAAATGTTCGGTTCAGCAGACATTTTATATTCGATATTGATAACCTCTCCGGCATTGAGTTGAAGATCTCTCTGACTTGCCGGAAGTTGCAAACCGGGGTTTGCTGAAAATAATAACCCTACTACAAGCAGGAATAGTAATAGTATGAGACTGCGTTGATATTTCACATTATCCTCCCTAACTTTTTCCCGGTTAACCCTCCCAGTCGACTCACTATGAAGCAGTCGTTAACCGTTTTTTTGTTACGATTAAAAAAGTATGGAAGGGATGGGTATTACCCATCCCTTCCAGATTTGTTTCATAGGTCTAACCCTATCATTGTTCCGTTCTTCCTTTCAGAGGTTCAAATAAAGTTCCCTCTGAAAGAATCTTATTACAGGTTATTTCACTAATAACATCTTGCGGGTTTCGATGTTAGAATCTGTGGTCAATTTGTAGAAGTATACACCGCTACCAACGCTTCTGTTACTGTTGTCGTTACCATTCCAGACAACGAAGTTATCACCGGCTGGTCTAACTTCATCAACAAGAGTCTTCACAAGCTGTCCTCTTACATTGTATATCTCAAGTGTAACTTCCATTGAAGTCGGCAGATTGTAATTGATTGTTGTTGTCGGATTGAAGGGGTTGGGGTAGTTCTGCTTAAGCATTCCTTCTGGAACAACAGCTACCTGGTCATCAACATTGAGAGGAACCTCTGAGAAATCTATATCCATAGAAGTATACATGAGATTTCCACCTGTGTTGGGACCAGCACCCTGTAGATAAGAACCGAAATCGTTCTGATCATAGAAGAAAAGATGGATTCTATACCAGTCATCATAGAGGTGCTCTACGTGATCAGAGATATACCAGTAAGCGGCAATAGTATCAGCCAATTCCGGTGTATCGATAGAATTGAGTACTATTGGTTCTGACCAATGCTCACCATAGTCTCCAGAGATCATAATATAGGTCTCAGGAACACTGGCCCAGGCTGCGTACTGATCGTCTCCATCATGGAAAAGCTTCGATTTTACGCTCTCCTGGAAAAGAGCTATCATTTTCGATCCGTGCTGAACTATACGATGATAGTTCTCATGGAATACTAATTCTGTATCATGATAATAATATGGCCAGCTGGCGTTAGTTACCAGAAATTCACCATCATATTCCCACTCTCCGTCACCATCCGGATCCCAGGCTAAATAGAGGGCTTCAGGATTTTCCGATCGGGGATAGAGGTCAGTAATAGTAAATTCTTCGGTATCTCTATGGAATTTTACGTGCTTGGTAGTTGTGAAATAAGGATACCATGTATTCTCCTCTGTTGAGAGCGAGAATACCGCTACGAAATGATAATTACCTTGTTCATCTATAACAGTATTATGACGGTTTACATAGGGAGTATAACGCATATCCTGATATGGCATGTTACTGTCACCAATAAAGTAACCATCAGGATTCTCGACCATAATAGACGGTTCTCCAAAGTAACCTGTCCATTCTCCCTCTCCGTAATTATCGTTCTCTAAGACGAACAGCTGTTCAGCATCGCTAAAAGGTGGTATATCTTCGTCTAATGTAATTGCATGGCCGACTATGGCAATTTTCCCCTCTTCACGGGAGGCAATTGTCGCACGGAATGGCCTGATATCGTCCTGTCTCCAGTCATCGAGCTGTGGTACAGTAACGTGTGTCCATTGATCTGGATCGAGAGTTGAAAGGTCTGTAGGAGTAGTGAAATCTGCGAAAGCTATTAATGAGTTCTCACAGGGCACTCCAGAGAGATTTTCAACGTAGTTCTTACCTACAACATAGACCCTTCTCATTCCCGGAGTGGGTGAAGGTCCTACAAAAACCGAAGGCCATATGAATTCCTGGTCAGTTTCCGGTCCAATATCATAGGGATTATCCAGTACCGTATATGGGGTATTCCAGAGACCTGGTGTTCCGATAAGGCTGTACTGATCAAATGTTATCGGACAGTGGAAAAATGCTGGATTTACCGGACTGTCGGTATGCCAGGAGACGAAAGGATCGCCTGTTTCCGGGTCAATATCGATACCCGGGAATCCCTCTGCTGCTGTGGCAGCAAGGTCAATGAGGGAAGGACCCATAGTGATCTCTCCATCTTCGATATAAACATAATATACTCTTCTGGCTGCACCTGCTGAAGGTATTGCCTGGAAGGCTATATATATTCCGCCACCGGGATGCATACCAGCTGGTGATGGCTGAACTCGGATTGGAATTGATTCATATGCTCCAGGGAAATAATCATACCAGGAAGGCATGATGCTTATTGGTTCGACATCAAACGCATAATCTGGAACTTCTGGATAGTTTCTTGGATTGTTAATATTCCGAATTGTATTATCCGGTCTTGCTTCTAAGAGATTACTAGGTTGCATTATATCGGCATAGATAAAACTCGCTGCCAACAGAATAACACCTATTATTAATACACATTTCTTCATTTGTTTCCTCCTTAGGACTATTAGCTTATTCTTAACTTATCTCTACTTTATTACAGGGACAGGACCGGCTGGCCCCGTCCCTATTCCTTAATATTGTAATTTGAGCGATAATCTGTGAGCTTTGGTCATAAAGCCACTCTCTTCCAGATCACCCATCCTAGTATAGGCATAATCGAGATCTACGATGGCGAAGTTAACTGGAATTCTCCAGCCCAGTCCTGCAGAAAAATCTGCTTCATCGAGATTGATCTGATATCCTGCTCTAATAGCAAAAACTCCCAGTTTGTACTCTGCACCAAGATTCCAGGTTTCCTGTCTGTCAACACAGTTATCAAGCTGGAAGGAAGCTATCAGGGCATTATTGCCGCTCCTGTATAAATCCATAACAATACCGAGTGAGAAATTCATCGGTAACTTGAAAGGATATTCTTCACGATCCTCATCAACCAGTCCGTCACCATCGTTATCGATCAGATCAAAGGGATCTTCATCAAAGAGTCCGTCACCATCATTATCGATTGTATATTCCAGATCGGGACCGAAGTTTCTGAGAGACATACCGATCTTGAGGTTACGCCATCCAGTATTATAGGTAGTTCCAACATCAACTGAATAACCGTTCACAGTGTGTTGAGATTCCCAGCCGAGATTCTCCCGCAGGAATTTCCCTGTAACACCGAAAGAAAATCTGTCGGTTAGCTGGCTGGCATAAGTCAATCCGAGTGCCAGATTATAGGGAGAGAAAGTCTCTCCAGTTGGTCCGAACACCTCTTCATTCGTTATATCCATCTGATCCATATGAAGAAATGAGACACTGAGACCAAAGGTACCAAGGTAAGTATATCTCGAAGCTGCCAGATATTCATGTTTGATATCGGCAAACCAGTTGGTATGGGAGAACATTACCTGATGTCTCGGTATCAGGGCTAATCCTGCCGGATTCCAATATACCGATGAGATGTCATCAGTCACTGCTGTGTATGCTTCACCCATTCCGATCGCTCGGGCATCAACCCCTAACTTAAGGAATTGTAACCCTGCCGTTCCGGTTTTAGGAAATATTGCTCCGAAAACAAGACAAGGAATTAAAGCGATCATAGCTATTAGTATGTATAGTTTTCTCACTTTTCCTCCTTATTGAATGATAACAAATTTATCGACTTTGATCTTGCCGTTGCTATGATCTTTCACGGAGTAGAGATACACACCTGGTGCCAGTATCTGACGATGTCGTGACAGGACATCCCAGGAAGCCATGCCACTGGCAGTCAGACCTGTCGATGCCGCTCTGCTTACCGTTATGATATCTTCTTCTGTTGCACCATCGTGCTCTATTGTATCTACAAGGTCACCAGCAAGGGTGTATATCTTGATCGTAGCTCTTTCCGGAAGATTGACGAACCAGATACGTTTACTACGATCACCTTTCATATCCCCTTCACGCCTACCATCAAATTTACTCAATCCGAAGTAGGGGTTAGGAACTACGTAGATGTTATCCATACTGGATTGTGCAGTAGGACCGGGGAAAAGAACTTTCATATTAGCATCAGCATCTCTACCGGATTCCAGAGACTCGAGTCCAAAGTCCGGCATACCTCTATCCCAGGCTGTTACTGCTATATAGTATTCTATCCCTTTTGGTGGATGTGAGATATGGTGTTTATAGTATCTCCGTCCTAATCTTTCAATATGAAGTGCCATAAGTGCATCTTCAGTTCCGAGGTTATATGCCTGCTGACCTGAATGTTCAGGAAGCGGGATAAATGCATCGTCATATAACTCGAGGTATATTTCCGGCCTTAAATCCGGATGTTTAAACATCAATGCTTCTTCTTCGAAACTCAGATTGAGGGCAACAATAGCTTCCAGCTCATCCATAGACAGGAATTCGTGATTATAGATCGGGAATCCATATATCATTTCTCCCTCTTCTATCGGTCGAAGTCGATACATCTCATCATAGAGATAATAATTGGTATCTTCTTCTGTTGCCAGTCTGCCGTTTGGTAATCCTTTATCTATACCCAGGAAGCCACCAAAATCGTATCCAAAATCAAGGGCAACTTCATAATCGATGTGATCCTGTTCTGTATCGACCTTATCCCATCTTTCAATATGCATCCAGTTTTCCTGAATTCCAGTTCCTGATCTGCCATAGAGAGCGTAACCCTGGTAGTCGTGTCGTAGTCTGTTTGCAGTCCAGGGATTTACCACTGCGCTCGGATTCAGCTTTTCAATATAATCAGGATCATCAGGATCGGGGGGCAGGAATTGTTCCGGCCACTCATCTTCATCAATACCAAAATAATCCGGGAAGTTGGGTATATAACTATCCGCTCTTTCCGGGAATGTTTCCTGCCAGCCAAGCTGCTCTGCCGGAACAACCATGCGGTCTAGAGTAAATTCAGACCTGTTGTCCCAATAAACATCTATTCTGTTTCCATTATCAGCCAACTCAGCATACATCTTGGGAATATCTGGCGGTTCCGGTGGTGTATAGTGGGGGAATATGTCGGGAAGGATAACAGTCTCGAGAGTCTGAGCATCTCCATAGATCTCTTTCGCCCAGACAGCCGTTCTCTTTAATTCTTCCAGATTCTCACCAGGAAATACTGCCACAACTATCTTCATTGTTCTACCCGGTGCCAGATTCCACGAACCTTCAGTAGGATCATCCAGCCCCTGCATATCGCCGTAGAAAGCAAAGAGGAATCTTGTATCGTTAGGTGTAGGCTCCTCATACCAGGGATCCATTGTCTCATCCCAACCAGGTGGCCTCAAGGGGCGGAATTTATCTTCATTGGGATTCCTTCCGGTCATCAACCAGTATTTTTCGTTTGAGGTGATCAGTCCGGCTAAAGGTGGTATTCTTCTTGGCTGTCTATGATCAGGTCCATCACCTCGGGACCATACCCAGCAGGCAAATTCCAGTTCCTCAGGATCGGGAGTACAGACTCTTGCACCAATCCAGCCGGTAGTCAAACCTCCATCTCCATCAAAATCCCGGGTATATGCAAACTCATAACCAGTACCGGCAACGTATCCGCTAACATCATCCATAGAGCGGGCATCCGCTTCCCAGGCCTGAGGACCGACATCACAGTCCATATAGATGGCCATTGCACAATCGTAGAGTGTATCATACGGGTTCATATTTGTAATATTGAATTCTACATAGACGAGATTCTTGATGAACTCATAACTCCACTGATAGCTCAACTGCCTGACCTTTATATTCATGGGGTGGTGTCGGAACGAGCTGGCAGACTGGCCATGTTTTCTCTCCTGATGTCTTGGATCTCCAATAGGGGTGAAGGGGCTGTAATCGTAATAATAGGAGATGTAGTCCTGTTCAGAGACAGGAGAACCGTCTTCGTCGATTAACCCATCAGTATCATCATCGTGAGGTTTTGTCAGATTATACAGTCCTCCGGATGGATCCTCTCCCAGGTTAACAAAGCCAAGAGGGAACCAGATATCGAGGTTCTCTTCAATCAACGTACTCTGCATAATTGGATCGTGTTGATGAAGAAATGCTCCTCCCAGGTCTTCCAATCCTTCTGGCAACTCATGTCCCGCACGGAATGGAAATGCCATTCCAACCGGATCTTCATCGATCAGGACATCGCCATCGTCATCAACTCCTGCCCTCTGTGTTCTGATAGACTGGGTCATCACACGATCATAAGGATTATATTCAGCATAGTCGAATCCTAGATAATTAGCTTCAAACGGGATATAAGCCGGTAGAAACTGATAGAACGAGTAATCACCGTCAAAACCAACAGAGGTCAATGTATCCACAACAACAACATGGTCAGGTGTCCAGTCTGGATGATCTTCGGTGATTGTATCGTTCTCATTCTGTGGTGGCCAGTCAGTCCAGTAGAGTTTTCTCTGTTGCAGATCTCTTCTGATTTTTTTAGCACCAAACCAGAGAGCACCCTGATAGAGATAATCTATACCACTTCCACCCGGATATTCCAGAGATGGCCATTGTGGCCTGTTGTTACCAGAGCCAAAGAACCCAAAATTACTGACTCTTAGCCAGATATTTCCCACATTGTGCCAGACGGAAACATCCATTAATTTTGATGTATCACTACCCTCTATTGCAGCAGCAGAGAGGGGCACTTCAATGAATGCCACTCCGAGCAGCAGGATACATATTACATATTTCAATAATTTCATACTACCTACTCCTCCATAAAGATGAAGTTGATTGTAACCCAGCATTGATATTCCTCGAAGCTGAGTTCAATCTTCTTACTCTTCTCTCTTTAAGGTTGTTTATTTTTTTCTTCAAAATCTATTGCTCTAACTGAAAATCGATTGGAATTCTAGCCCAGACGGCAACAGGTTGTCCACCACTCATTGCCGGAGTAAATTCCCATTGCCTGACTGCTCTAATTGCCGCTTCGTCTAACCCACCGGGACCGGCCATAAGAGATCTTGCAACCTCAACAGCCCCTACGGAGCCATCTCTTAAGACTTCAACTTCCAGGACAACCGTACCCTGAATGCCGCTTCTCCTGGCAAAAGTAGGATACTCCGGATTAACTCTTCTTATAGGTTGTGGTGGTTCGTCATAAATAACGAAACGGGGTGTTTCCCCGATACCCGGAGGTGGTTGAACTACCTCATAGGGATCCAATACAGTTCTATCTATCGTCTCAACAATTTCGAGTTCATCTCCTTCATCGGTAAACTCATCGTCGATAATGATCTCCACAGGTGGTCTGACCAGTTCTTCGGGTGGTTCAATCCTCTCCCTGATTTCAGGGGGTATCTCTATCGCCTCTGTCACTCTTACTTCACTGACGTAAGGTTTAACCTCGATTTTGGGTGAAACAAGAAATGAAAAGAGAAGCAGTAATACAGCGAGGCTGAAGGCCTTATCATAGAAACTGTTGGCGACATCTTTCCAATCTGTATAACGTCTGTTGTTCATCATACGCCCCCTCTTATCTCCTTAACCTTGCTTCAAATGCTACCCGCAGGGCATTTGCCTCTCTTAACTGATTCAGGATATCTGCCATCGTGCCGTAATCGGTATTTCTATCCGTACGGAAACTGACGATCGTGTTATAATCCTCATACAACTTACGAACCATTATATCTCTTACCATCGGAATATCGATAACGAAATCGTCTATCGATATCGTTCCTGCACGGTCTACATAGACAGTGGTTGCAGTACGTCGCGGTACTTTTTCTATCTCTCTTGCTTCCGGCATTGTTACTCGAAGACCCCGTTCACTTACGAAAACGGTCGTAACCATAAAGAAGACCAGAAGCAGAAATGCGATATCAGACATAGAGGCTGTGGGGATAATACTTTCCGGTTTCGATTTTGCTTGTAATTTTGCCATAAGTCCCCCTTAATGAGTTGAAAGTGATATTTTCTCTGCACCGGCAGCTCTTAATCTATCCAGAGCGTCGATCATATGAAAATATCTGCTTCTTCTGTCTGATCTCAAAGAAACCACTAAATCGGGATTTTCAGCAACCATGATCCTGATCCTGCTTTCCAGTTGGGCATAAGTAATCTCTTCATCATTGAGAGCTATACGTCCCTCCTGATTAATAAGTACACGGGCGATATTCTCTTCTCTGAGCCTTACTCGCTGTGCTCCTTCTTCTGCCGGGGGTGGTAATACCAGTCCCAGCCCTTTCTTAATATCGAACGTTGTCGTTGTTAAGAAGAAAACAAGGAGCAAAAAAGCGACATCAGGCATCGATGCTGTCGGAATCCCACCTAATGGTCTTTTTTTCCTTCTAAATTTCATTCATCCCCCTTATAGTTCAGAGTTAAAAGTCTGCATCCTTCAGCTGTCAGTGTCGGAGCATACCTTTGACAACTCCCTTTTTATTTATTCTCTACAAGGGTTTCTACTAATGACTCAGAAGCCTTTTGCATATCGATAACCAGGCCATCAACCATGGTCATAAACATATTGTTAAAGAACTGCACGGGAATAGCAATTGCGAGACCTGATGCTGTAGTAATCAAGGCAATTCTGATACCGTCAGCAACGATAGTCGGGTCAACTTCACCAGCTCTGGCAATAGCATCGAATGCCGCTATCATACCGACAACTGTTCCGAAAAATCCCATCATAGGAGCCAGGTTAATGGTAGTTCCCAGAGGAATAAATCCTTTATCAAGATATGCCAGTTCGAGTGCAGCAGCACTTTCAATGGCTTTCTCAACAGCTTCTACACCCTGATCTGCTTTCAGAAGAGCCATATGAAGTACCATTGCTACGGGGCCCCTTGTCTCTTCACAGATTTTAGCTGCATCACTGTATTTCTTCTCTTCGACCAGTGGCATTACTCTGGTAAGCAATTCGTTGATATTGACCTTCGCATAGGATAAAACAACGAGTTTCCAGATAATAATCGCAATAGCCCAGATCAACAATACCAGAAGTGGCCACATAGCAAAACCACCCTGAATAAAGAGATCTACCAACCCACTGCCAACGATTTTACGTGCCAGCACTTCCAGCCAGCCCATTTCCGGAATATCTTCAAAAACAACTTCCTCTTCGACTTCCGGAGCAACACCGGTTTCATCTTCCATCATCGGGGCAGTTTCCTGTGCTGCTTCTTGTGCTACAAGAAAGCTAATCGAGAAAACCAAGATGAAAAGTGCTATAAGTAATCTTTTATGACCATTCACCATTTTCTTTTATTCCTCCTCTTTTTCACTTTAATAAACCTTATATGTCACATTAGTGGACATTTCGCGAGAGGACGGTTTCTCCGCCCTCTCGCTGAATATATTATTACCAACTGTAAGAAACACCCAGTGTATAAGTTCTTCCTGCAGAGTAAGCGGATGGATCCTGTATATACTCTAAGTAATTGTGCAATACTTCCTGATACACATAATTTGAGTTAGATTCACTCAGATCTTCGCCATCCCAATCTGGACTTCCTGTTCTCGGATATACCCAGTTAACATTCTTTTTGTTAAACAGGTTATCGATATTAGCAAATATCCTGAAAGTACGGTTTCTACCGAAACGGAAATTCTTGGTAAGCCGGAGATTGGCATTCTCGATGTGCGGCATACGGCGGCTGTTAGTATCGAGCATCTGAGTACCCTCTTCATTCATCGGAGTATAGGGATAACCTGTAGAGATCGAATAGATAAAGTTCATGGAGATATCATCAAGCGGGAATATAGTATCTGTAAAGGGAATCCACCATTCTTCATCTCTTCCTATTCTGAACTCGAAATTAAGGTTGGCTGAATGTCTGGTATCCCATTCCAGAGGGAATTCTCTCAGATTTTTGAATTCATCCTGTCTCTGGAGGCCGGAATGGTTACCCTGTGCCCAGGCAAAGGAGTAGGATACAGAGCCGGCGGTGAAGTTCGAAAGTCTCTTCTGCATTGTCAGGTCAACACCTCTTGCACTACCATAGTCCTCAGAAACATACTGATACCAGCTTATGTTCTCATCTATCGGGTCTACTCTTTCCTGCAGACTTACATAATTATAGATATTTTTATAGTATGCCGTGATGTCGAGGATGTAATCCTCTCTTATCTGTCTCTGCAGACCGACTTCATAAGTAATAGTGACCTGAGGTTCCAGATTCGGGTTACCTACATCGACATTTGTTTGTGACTGAATAGCATCTTCCGGTTTTGCTGTAGTGAAGATGTACTGCATCTGCGGTAACTGGTTCTGATAGTTGTAGGCAAAGTGCAACACAGCTCGCTCAGATATGGGGTGTGAGACACCAACACGGGGAGAAACCATAACACGGAATTTCTCCACTTCATCGTCTGTCAATTCATCCCATTTTGTTCTCAAATATGTTCCATCATCCTGGCGAATCAGATAATCATTACCGAGGTACCAGAAGTCTAATCTCAGCCCGAGATTGGCAATCATACCTTCAAACTGCAGCCTGTTCTGCAGATAATAGGCACCCTGCCAGGGTTTGGCTTTGTAACCGTCGGTTTCACCAGAAGTCTCTCGTAAAGCTTCCAGGGTGCTCACATGAGTATAGACAGTTATCGAGTCTATGACAGGTGATTGATCATCACCCGGAGTTTCGTATACCGGAATGTAGCCCGCTATTTCTCCGTTATTCTGCAGATAAGTGTCAAGCCTCAGCCTGTTAATTTGTGCCGGGTTAAAGAGACGGTCTTTAATGATCTCATGTCTGGTTACTTCAAAGCCCGTCTTGATGTTATTGATCATGCTCATCTGATACTCGAAGTCGGTTCTCAATGTCACCGTAGTCGTTCTGTCATCGATAAATCTTGACCAGTAAGAACCTGGTGCAGCAAAGCCACTGATCGATCTCTCTCTCTCTGAACCGAAGACTCGGTACGCCCAGTATGAGCTGTCGATATATCCATAGTCTGGGTTATCGATTACACCACTCTGAGTATTATCGATCTGGATGATCCCCTCAAGATCTGATTGATATGTATCTATGTCAAAACCGGGATAATTTGGATCCAGCCGGAAGAAATCATCTCTACCGAGTTCTCTGGGACCTTCATTTCTATCCTTTCTAAACCAGCTGGCTTTGATATTCATATTCATTTGCGGATTGAATAGATGATCGTAAGTAAAGAGGTATTGTCTCATATCCTCTTCGACTTCTGCATAGTGCTCAAGAGCATAACGCCAGGTGTGAGAATAGGGATGAAATTTGCCCTTCTCTCCCCTAACAGCGAGGGATACTGTCTGCCGCGGATTAATGCGGTAAGTCAACTTCAAATTGGCATTATAACTGTTATAGTGTCTGTCTCCCAGATCGAAGAGTAGAAAAGAATCTCTCTCTTCATAGGGATCATACCTTGGAAAATCTGCTACCAGGTTAACCAGGTCTTCGTTGGGGTCAGAAACGAAATAATCCCTGTATCTGGAATCATGCCATAAAGCAGCAGCGTTTACGAAAAAGGTCAATCTGTTCCTGAGATTTGGAAATATTGGTCCGAATACAGGACCACCGAGTGTTGCTTTTAACTCGTCTGAGTTACTACCGTCGGTAATAATATGATCAGAAATCAATTCTACACTACCGGTATACTCGCTGGTACCATCACGGGTTACGATATTTACTATACCGGATTGAGCATTTCCGTATTCTGCTGAAAACCCACCGGTCATAACGACCATGTCAGCGATAGCATTTCTGTCGATTGACATTGCTGTTCCACCGTCGACCGGGTCAGAGACTGACATACCATCGATCTGATAGACCACTTCGTTAGCACGTCCTCCACGAATATGCAGGTCACCACCAATTTGCACCGCTCCTGCCTGTAGAGCGATTATACCTTCGATACTATCAACAGCAATATTCTCCATCGTCTCCTGGGTAATTCCACGGGACGATCCTGTTCTATCAGGAGTAACCATCTCTCTCTGAGCGGTAAAGGTCAATCCTTCGATATCCACAGCATCTCTGGCCATTGTGATATTCAGAGTTACCGTTTCGTTGACATTGATTCTCTGTCCGGTTATTGTTGTCGGCCTGTATCCGATCTGCTGAGCCCTGATATCGTACGTCCCAACCGGGATATTGATCATCATATATGTTCCGTCTTCCCGGGCTTGAGTTCCCAACAGAGGATCCGTATCAACAAGTATGATATTCGCATATGCAACCGGATTCCCCTGGTCATCAACTACTCTTCCTGCAAGCCTTCCTGTAGTCTGAGCAAAGACCAAGCTTACAGTGAAGAGCAGAATTATGACGGTTATTATAATTCTTCTCTCCATCCAAAATCCTCCCTAAGTATCATTACATTTATAGATCGTATTCTTTATATTCAAATTCTGCTCGTTGTTATATATATGTCAAACTCTTTTTTCCCTTTTCATCCGTTTTTTGTTCCACTCCTCAGTCGAGTACTTCTTAAACGCAAGCTCTTTAGCACGTTGCATCTCCAGGTCGCTCGGAGCAGTTGCCAGATTGAACTTATCTTCCGGCCAGGCAGTGCTGAATCCCTGCAATAGAGAGTCAACTACCTTCTGGAAATCGAGTTCCTGCCCGAGGATCTTCTCCAGAGATATAGTTCTTCTTTCCAGCAGGGCTGAGAGCCTTAACCTGTCATCGTCAGTTATTCCGGGCACGAATTCTGCCACTACCTTCTGGTCCTTTGTTCTCAGGATCGATCCGTGTTGCAGGAAAGCCCTGCTATTTCTCGTCTGGGCACTCCCGACGAGTTTCTTTCTCTTATAGGACAGTTCGAACCGTGAGGTACTGGTAAAGCATGGATTGGCAGATTTTTTCTGCTCCTGGCGTGAGAGCTCACCTCTCGAGAGCTCCACATCGATATCCATTTTCTTCAATCCGGCAGCCAGGGCCGAGCTTATCCGCATATAAGTATCGAGGATATTCCCTCCCATTGCTCCTTCCAGCCTGGCGATAACGGCATAAGTGACCTCATCTTCATGAAGCACCATTCTCCCGCCGGTAGGTCTTCTGACAAAGCCATAATCAGACTTTACGAGACGATTAAAATCGAGTTCTTTCTCAATATCCTGGTTGTAACCACAGGAGAAAGATGCCGGTTCCCAGTCATAGAATCTGATCGTTGGCAAAGAACTCTCTTCGCCAACCCCGATATAGATAGCTTCGTCCAACCCCATATTCAAAAAGGGATCCATCTTACCCGAGATCAAAACGCGCCAGTCCATAACAACAATCCGCAACCTCAAACAGAATACCCGGCAAGAGTATCGGAAGTGAGCTCTACTCGTTCTCGTCCCTCATCTTGTCTCATTCGACCAATAAAAATACCTCCAGCATTCCGGATCAAATCCCGGGCCGTGTTGCTCTCCGTTACGGTGATGAAACCTATCCCCATATTAAAGACGTTATACATCTCCTCTTCGCTTATTCCACCGACTCTCTGTAAATATTGGAATATCTTCGGTATTTCCCAATTACTTTTATCGATCTCGGCAGAGAGCCCTTGCGGTATTATCCGCGACAGGTTACCGCCAATTCCACCACCGGTAATATGAGCCATACCATGAATTCTATCCGGGTCTGCGTAACCCTTCAGGAGATGATAATAGGATTTATGCACTCTGAGCAGTGCTTCCCCGACACTCGAACCGAGATCTTCAATGTAGCTGTCAACCTTCAACTTCTGTTCAGCAAAGAGTATCTTTCTGGCCAGGGTATATCCGTTTGTATGAAGTCCTGTCGATGGGAATCCGACCAGTATATCATCTTCACTGATCCTGCTCCCGTTGATGATCCTGTCACGATCTACACAACCGATTATCGTTCCGACCAGATCGAGGTCATCTTCTGCATAGATCGAGGGCATTTCAGCAGTTTCACCACCTATCAGGGCCATATCATGCTCTTTACAGGCTTTTACCATACCGGAAACAACCTTCTCTATCCTATCAGGTTCTACCCGGTTAATGCCGATATAATCGAGAAAGAACAGGGGTGTAGCACCGTGGACGAATATGTCATTCACCGAGTGATTGACCAGATCCTCACCAATGGTATGATATTTATCTGCGGCTTTTGCAACACAGAGCTTTGTCCCAACCCCATCGGTACTGGAGATCAGCACAGGTTGCGCCCATTTATTTTTATCGAGGGCATATAGTCCACCGAAACTTCCGAGTTCCGATAGGACGTTTGCGGTAAATGTCTGTTTAACCAGCGGCTTGATTCTCTTAACCGTCTCGTTTCCTTTTTGAATATCTACTCCGGATTCTCTGTAATCCAATTTACTTCCTCTCTTAATAGATTCTTGATTTAAATATCCTAATTTAATCAGTTATAACTGAATAACAGGTTGAATGCATTATCTCACCTGGATATCATCGATCTCTTCTACATTGGGTGAGCGGAGAAGATCCGTGAAGAAGGGGATATGAATATCTGTCAGGAAACTGATAATCATAAGAGCAACGACAAGGAGTATAATTTTCACGATCCAGTTAGTCCAGGAGGCAATTTTCGAGCTTCTTTTTTCCTCATATCTTCTTTTCAATTCTTCATTCAGAATCTTCATTGCCTTACCGTTCATTTAGCGGGTTAAAGAAATAAGCCCCTCTTTCAGCCTCTCTACACCTTTCTCAATATTCTCCATACTGGTAGCGAAAGAGAAGCGAACATAATTATCAACACCGAATGCCAGACCGGGCACGAGTGCGATATGGTATTTTTCCAGGAGATATGTGCAGAGCATGATGGAATTCTTGATCCCCTGTTTGTTGTTCATCAGATAGTATGAGATGTTGGGCATGGCATAAAAGGCACCCTGTGGTTTGAAGCAGCTGACATTGGGAATTCTGTTCAGTTCAACGATAAGCCAGTCTCTCCGTTTCTCGAATTCCTTTCTCATCATCTCGACTGAACCGTCATCAATTGTCAGAGCAGCAAGGGCAGCTTTCTGGGTGACAGAACAGACATTCGAGGTTGTATGCTCCTGGATTCTACCGGCCCTTTTAATGATCTCTTCGTTACCTGCTGCATAGCCTAACCGCCATCCGGTCATAGCATAAGCCTTCGATACTCCGTTGATCAGGACGGTAATATTCTTGATCTCCGGTGAGATTGATGCAATCGATATATGCTTCATTCCATCATAGATGATCTTCTCGTATATCTCATCCGAGATGATGATAATATTGTGTTTCAGACAGACTTCGCCTATCTCTTCCAGTTCCTGACGGGTATAAACACACCCTGTAGGATTATCGGGGCTGGTGATGATCAACGCTTTTGGTGTAGCATGGTAGAGGATGGCCTCTTCCAGCTGCCGGGCAGAGATTTTGAAATGCGAAGCTTCGTTCGTCGGGAGTATTATCGGAAAAGCGTCAACCATTTCCACCTGAGAAGTATAACTGACCCAGTAGGGTGATGGGATAAAGACCTCATCGCGTGGGTCACAGATGGACATAAGGACATTGATGATAGCGGCCTTGGCACCTGGGGAGACAAGTACCTGATTCGGGTTGTATTCGAGGTCGTTATCCATTTTCAGTTTGGCACAGATAGCCTCACGTAATGGCAGAATACCCGAAGCTACGGTATATCTGGTAAAGTTCTGGTCAATTGCCGCTTTGCCGGCCTCTTTGATATAGTCGGGCGTGTTAAAATCGGGTTCACCTGCACCCAGGTTTATAACATCAATACCGTTAGCTTGCATCTCTTTGGCTTTGGCAGTGACCGAAAGTGTTGGTGAAGGGCGTATCGCTTTAGCTCTGTTAGCTATCTTAATATTCATTTATTCCCCCATCTATCTAAGTATTTTTTTCTCTCTATTACTCTTTTCCCTTTTCTCCCTCAAGAACGACGAGAGAGAGGTCTCCGACCTGGAGAAAGAGAGTTCTGATCCTATTCAGAAGTGCATAGCGGTTTAATTTCAGTTTCTCCTCTTCCACATTGACCAGAACATGATCGAAAAAGAGGTCGATCCTGCTTTTCAGGGTTATAAACAATTTGAGCAGAGCCTGAAAATCGTTCTCTTGCAGCAGAGCGAGTGAACTCTTTTCCAGATCGAGGAGTGCCTGGTAAAGCTCTTTCTCCTCTTTCTCCTGAAGCAAGTCGGTATTAATATCGCCCAATCCTTTACTTCCGGCAATGATATTGGAAACCCTCTTGAAACTCAGTATCAATCCTTCGAAATCATCTCTTTTGCGGAACTTCTGCAGTGCCTTGACCCTCTGTTTGACAACAGGGATATAGCCTATATCTACAGCGATCACCGCATCGATGATGTCATAATCAATTTTTTTCTGGTTCAGAAGCCATTCTACTCTCTGGCGGAAGAATGAATTGAGTTCTTCTTTCTTGTTATCCTTTTCCGGTAATCTCCCATCCAGAAGGCTGTAGGTATAATCGATAAGTTCGGGCAGATTAACCCGCAACTCCTCTTCATAGAGTATCCTGATGACACCGTTCCCGGCGCGTCTCAGAGCAAATGGATCATACGAGCCGGTAGGTATATTCCCGATACCGAAGATACCGCAGAGAGTATCGATTTTATCGGCAAGAGCTACTATCTGTCCTGCCACTGAGGCAGGAATATCGTCGTTAAAACTGAGAGGTTGATAGTGTTCTTCTATTGCAACAGCAACCAGAGGGTCTTCCCCGAAGTGGAGAGCGTAGTTCATCCCGACATACCCCTGTAAGCCAGCAAATTCTTTCTCAGCAATCATATTGGTCACGAGATCGAATTTACAGATCTCTGCGGCTCTGAGAACCTTATCCTTCAACTCCCGATCAATTTTTAGTCTTTCGGTGAGAAAGTCAGCAATTTTTATTATCCTTTCTACTTTGTCACTAATCGACCCGAGCTCAGCATGAAAAACCGTCTTCTGGAGTTTTTCGTTAAAATAATCTATTGACCGCTCCAGATCCTCTTCGAAGTAGAAGACCGCATCATCGAGCCTGGCTTTGACAACCCGCCTGTTCCCCTCTATAGTGTTTTCCGCATATTGGGGATGATTGTTGGCGATAAATATGAATCTGTTCTGAAGTTTACCTTTCTCTCCGGAGTATAGAGGAAAATACTTCTGATTTGTAGCCAGGGTGGAGTGAATTATCTTCTCTGGGAGCTGGAGGTATTTTTCTTCATAATCTGCCATCACAGCTGTGGGAAATTCAACAATATCGGTAACCTCTTCCAGGAGGTTATCACTGTAATCTATCCGGCAGTTCATACTGGTTGCCAATCTGTCGAGTTGTTCTCTGATATTTTTTTTCCTTCGTTCCCTGTCGGCAATCACAAAATTCTCTTCCAGCCGTTCAAGGTAATTGCCAGGATTTTCGAGTGTGATGCTCTCTCCTCTCCTGCCGAAAACATTACCAAAGGTTATCCTGCCTGCCTTGAGCCCATCAAAATCGAACTCTACTATCTCATCTCCGAAGAGAGCTACCAGCCATCTAATCGGCCGAGCAAAGGTAATATTTTTGGAGTTCCAGTACATCGTCTTGGGGAAACTGATTTTTTTGATTGCTTCCGATAGAAGTGCTGGGAGAATTTTCAGGCTCTCTACTCCTCTGTTATGGATCTGAGTTGTTATGTATTCACCTTTATCGGTCTTTTTTACTTCGAGTTGCTCTTTAGCAACCCCGGCACTCCTGAGGAAACCTTCCCCTGCTTTCGTCAGATTACCCTCAGCATTAAAGGCAATCCTGACTGCCGGGCCGACCTTCTCAAAAGTCTCATCCTCCTGTTTCTCTGCCAGTGATCTGATGAGTACTGTAAGTCTCCGCGGAGTAGAGAAAGTGCTGATATCTTCATAGGATAACCGCTCTTTTACAAGTGTTACCGATAGATGTTTACAGAGTGATTCCAATGCTGGTAGTATATAACCTGCCGGCAGTTCTTCACCTCCGATTTCAAAGAGCAAGTCTCTTTTATCAATCATCTGTATTAGACCTCATAACACTATTAGTTTCTAATTCTAAGTGTGAATGTCATAAAACCGAAGACAATTTTAATGTCCATTATTTTTTGCGATATCTTCGTACTGCAAACACTTATGTAGTTGGGCAGGATTCTCTCTCTATCAGTAATGATGTAGAAAAGGGGCGGAAACTCTTGTGCAGCAGAGCAGGGCAGGGGGGAAAAATGAAGAAACCATTGGGGAGCATACGAGGCGGATGGCGCCGACTCCCATGCTCCTCAAAGATTTTCGAGAAACAGAATTTAGAAGAGATACTTGAGAGTAATCTGATTGACCAGGCCAAGATCTCCGTAGGAGGTGATACCGTAATTCAGTTCATAGTTGTTATAATTGATGCCAAATCCACCAGACAGGCCGGAGAAGAAATCGTAATCTCCCCCCATTTTCCAGTCATCGGTTCTGGTATCGAATCCAGTTCTCAGGGTTAGAATGGGATGTAACCTGTATTCAAGGCCAATCCTGCCAGAAAAATCGTTATCGAGGGGTTTCAGTATATCAAGATTTCCAACGAATTTTTCGTGGAACCGATAGTTGAAACCAACCGTTACCTGAGTAGGCATCTTCTCTCTGTATTTAGTGGCGGTATAATAGGTGATCTGTGTCCCGACATTCTTCAAAGTCACTCCAACTTTCAGATTCTCGTTCATCGTCTGATGCAATACCCCCAAATCGATCACTGCTGCGGAAGCAGAATAATCTTCCAGCGATTCGCTTATATACCTGATGGATGCTCCCAGATTGAGAAATTCGTGAATATAATAACCACTGGCAAATCCAACCACAATATCGTTAGCACCGAATGTTCCTGCTGTTCCCATATATTCACCCTGTTCATCTACCATTGTCCTGGTGATACTCTGATTACCGAGATACTGGGCAAAGATTCCGAAAGATAGTCTCTCCTGCGAGGGAGAGATGTAGACTACTGAGCCACCCTGAAACCCTTCGAAATAGTTCATATAGGTGGTAGCTATCCCTTTTGACCGGGCATTGGGCAGGCCAGCCGGATTGAAGAAGACAGCATCTGTATCGTCCGACATAGCTGTATAAGCGTTACCAAGAGCAGTAGCACGGGCAGAATAGATCACCCTGAGAAAATTGAAACCGGTAGTCCCAACATCTTCATGGGCACTCAGGTTCTGAGGAATAGAAATTGTTCCGCAAATCAGAACAACGACCAGGATTATGGTTGAAAGACAACTCTTCATTTTTCCAGACTCCGGAAGGTTTTTAACAGACTATCACCATCAATACAGGAGAAAACTAATCTGCGATTATTTTCATCGTGTAAGAACTGGCACACTTTCTGTAATATTTTCATATATTCATTTCCCCCTTGTACAGGGATTGCAAATGATACTACGAGTTTTACTCTCTTCCTGTCAAGTGAATCATAATCTATCTCTCTGTCAAGGAGATATATGCCGGCTTTAAGTTCTCTTACCGTCTCGTCTCTCAGGTGTGGGACGGCAATACCATACCCTATCCCTGTTGAGAGACTCTTCTCCCTTTCCATTATTCTGGTGTAGAAGAGATTAGCATCCCTTACAGTACCGATCTCTTCGTATAAACGTGCAATCTTCCTGATTGTATCTTCTTTATCGCACACTTCCAGGGATGTTCTTACTAAACGGTGATCGAATACGCTCATACTTTATGTCGCTCAGGATTTCATCTTATCCCGATAAAAGCTTGCTCTCTCCAGGATTTCTCCTTCGTCGAGAGTCAGCAGTTCTCTATTCATCATAACGATCCGGCCATTAATAATCACATCTCTGATATTAGCTGAATTGAGATTATAGACAATCTGGGAATAGACATCATAGAGAGGTTGAGACTCTACCTGTCCCGGGTCGATGATGATCAGGTCCCCTTTCTTGCCCGGTTCCAGTGAGCCGAGTATTTTCTCCCTCTTCAGTGCCTTTGCAGCATTAATCGTCGGGAAACGGACGATCTCTTTTGCCGGCAGGAAAGTAGGATCGTTATTCAGTGCCTTATGGACCCTGGCAGTAATTCCCAATTCCTCGATTATGGAGAGGTTGTTGTTGCTGGCAACGCCGTCAGTACCGGTAGTCATATTGATCTTTCTGGAGAGGCATTTCTTCAGGGGAAGGAATCCTGAAGCGAGTTTGAGATTGCTCTTAGTATTGATGGAAATACTAACCTGCCGGTCTGCGAGGATATCAATGTCCCTGTCTGAGAGCCAGACGCAGTGGGCAGCGATGACATCATCTCCCCAGAAACCGAGATTTTCGAGATATTCTGTCGGGGTCAGGTTATGGTTCTTCAAAGCATCATTATACTCTTTCTCTGTTTCAGAGAGGTGGGTATGGATTAACAGCTCATGCTTTCTAGCCGTTTCGGCTGCCAGCTTCAAAGTGTCTGTCCCACAGGTATAGATAGCGTGCGGAGAAATGGTAACATCGATCAGTTCCTCATCCTTCATCTTTTCGTTTAACCTCAAGATGTACTCTATTCCATCCCGGGCATTTTCATGATTGGCAACCGGGTTATCCATTATCCCCTCTCCGATAAAGGCTCTTATTCCGGCCTCTTTTGCTGCTCTGGCGGTCATTTCACCCTCAAAATACTGGTCATTGAAGAGAGTGACGCCGTTCCGGATAAGATCGGCAATACCGTGAAGAGAAGAATGATAGACAAATTCGGGATTTACCATCTTATTCTCTCGTGGCCAGATGTACTCATTTAACCAGATATGAAGCGGCAGATCGTCTGCCAAACCCTTAAAATAGCTCATCGGTACATGTGTGTGCGTATTAATCAGGCCTGGAAGCAGTATTTTTCCTGCAGCATCGATTATCTGACCCGGGGTATATTGTGTCAGAGGGTCTCTACCCTTTTGATAGCCACCAGGGGTTTTATCAGGCTCTTCCCCTGAATCAAGGATTGATCCTTTATCTAAGGCCAGCCAGCCATTTTCGATGATCTCCATCTGACTGTTCATTGTAACGATAATCCCATTACGGATCAGTATATCTATCTTCTGTAGTCTTTCGGTATTCATAGCAATTCAATCCTCCTCATCTCTGAACCAGCTTCATCTTTCGCCAACGGCAAATCTCTCCATCAGCTTGACAGTAGCATCTCCAGCTTTATCGAGAGAATTGTCAAATACAATTATTCCATCCCGATGACCACCGAGAATGATAGTACCACCAGTCTGTTCATTTCCACCCGATCGCATTTTTTTTAAGTCAGAAATGACTCCTGCTATTGCCTCTGCCAATTCTGGAGTTCCATACTCTGCCTGCGGGTCGGTAAGTGGGTAAGAATCTCGTGCTCTTTCCCAGATTTTACGGTTATGTATGTGAATAACGGCGTTACATAGTTCGTCACCCCGGTATAATATAGCATGGGTCAGAGCTTCTGATGATGCCCTGCTCTGTCCGTAACATTCGACAGAGTTTTCCTGGAGGGAGAAACGGGTAACGAGAACGAGGTGCTCTGCGTTCAAGCGAGCAAGATGGCCTGTCTGGGTAGCGGTGATAACAAACCGGGGATCCCGATCGTTTACCCCTTTTTCAGCATCCTGAAGCCTGCTGGTATCCTGTCCGATCCGGTAACTGATGTTTCCAAAACCGAAATGATCTTCGTTAACTCCGATAAGACCTTTCTCGTATAACCTGCTCCGCCAGAAGTTCAATTTTTGCAATGCTCTATCCTCGACAAAACAGGGTGATTCCCTGTGCCAGATACAATGATACTTAACTATTCCTTCTGCCGCCATCCTGTTAACTCTCTCGTTCAACGATCATCTGATGAGCTGGCATATTCGGGAAACATTCTGCTGATATTCTCCCGGTTGGCTTTACAGATACCCCTTTCCGTAACGAGACCAGAAATCAATCTGGCTGGTGTTATATCAAATCCGGGATTGACTGCTCTGGCATTCTCTTCTGTGATCAGGACTGATTTGATCTCATTATCACATAATCCTTCGACGTATTTCACCTCATTTTCGTCCCGATTTTCGATTGGAATGTTTTTCAGACCATCCTCTGTTGTCCAGTCTATAGTCGATGAAGGGAGGGCAACATAGAAGGGTATATCATTGTCATAAGCTGCTAGGGCTTTCAGATAGGTGCCGATCTTATTGGTTGCATCACCCTCTCTGGTCACCCGGTCGCACCCTACGAGAACGAGATCAACCATTCCTTTCTGCATCAGAAGGCCACCAGCATTGTCGGTAATCAGGCTGTTTTTCACTCCGTTCTGCGTAAGTTCCCAGACAGTGAGACGGGCACCCTGATTCCGGGGTCTTGTTTCATCTACCCAGACGTGGAGATCGATTCCCATCTTTTGTGCATGATAGATTATCGAGGTTACAGTTCCGAAATCAACACAGGCTAACCAGCCGGCATTACAATGGGTCAATATATTAACTACTGGGGGGTTTCCCTGGTTATTCCCCTCCTTATCAGCTTTACGGGCACTCACCTCTTTGATAATCTCTAAACCATGCTCACCGATCGCCCGACAGATCGTTTTATCCTCTTCTAACAGCTCCTGGGCAATCTCTAAAGCAAGCTCGTACTGATCTCTCGTATCAGTCAACCCACTGATACGTTTGAGCATTCTTTTCAAACAATACTCCGTATTGAAAGCTGTGGGCCTCGCCTGCATGATTTTTTCTACACTCTCCTCAAGACAATTCTCCTTTTCAGCATACCGGTTTTCACTGATGGCAAAGGCTAACCCGAAGGCTGCCGTTATTCCAATAAGAGGTGCACCCCTTACCTGCATTTTGCTGATCGCATTAACGACATCGTCGAGACTTGACAGGGTCCTGAACACCACCTGGAAGGGGAGAAATCTCTGATCAATGATCCTGATCGCATCACCTCTCCATCCGCTGGGGGGAATATAGGTCAATGATGCATAATGTTCTCCATCAATAATCACCTTTAACCTCTCTTACATATTTTATTGTAAAACGAAAAAGAGCGTTAATTAACGCTCTTTTTCTCTAATATATCAACTGTCCCAATCTGTCAATCAGACAATTCGCTTCTCTATCGATAGGATTGATGTGATTTAATGCATACCGGCACTGATTGCCAGTCCGAGATAGAAGATCGGGAGATAGATAACTACGATGATCGTTCCGACGATAGCGGCCATAACAATAATCAATATCGGCTCTATAAGTGCTGTCAGACGCTCGATAACCGAATCGACGAGTTTTTCATAAAACTCTGCTGCTTTCCCGAGCAGTTTATCCATATCACCTGTCTCTTCTCCGGTAGCAAAGAGCTGTAAGAGCGTTGAGGGGAAAACCCCCGTTTTTCGGAAGGCACCTACGACACTATAACCCTCTTTGACCATGATTCTGGCTCTTCTAATTGCTCCCTCGAAAACCGCATTCTGGACTACGTTTTCGGATAGTTCCATTGTATCCATTATTGGAACACCGGCGGCCATCAGAATACTGAACGTTCGAGAAAACTTACTGATGATAGAATTTTTTAACAATCCACCAACGACCGGGATCTTGAACCCGATAGAATCGAAGAAATATCTTCCCCGATCTGTCAGGTAAATGAGGAAGATTGTGAACGCGATAATAAAGAGAACTCCGAGTGAGAGCACTATGTTATCCCTGATGAAATCGCTAATAGCTATTGCAGTAAGGGTAGGAGCCGGGAGATCGGCTCCGAATCTACCATAAACTTCTGAGAACATTGGTATAACATAATAAAACAGGCCGTAAACAACCAGGACGAGGAAAACAAGGATGAAAATTGGATAAGCCATAGCTGACATGACCTTTCTTCGCGTATCCTCGATCTTTTCCAGATAATCTGACAGGTTGTTCAGGACTGTATGTAGTGTACCGGAGATCTCACCAGATTGCACGAGAGCAATGTAGAGATTATTGAATACTCCAGGGTGTTGCTCCATCGCTTCGGAGAGGCTGAAACCTTTTTTGATATCGTCAGATATCTTCTTCAATATCTTTTTCAGTCTCTTGTTTTTCTCTTCCTTTTCCAGATTGGAGATCGCTTTTTCCAGGGTCAGACCAGCGGAGAACATAGTAGCCAGCTGACGAGTGAAAAAGACGAGAGCTTTCAGTGATATCCCGGTTCTCAACTTATAGATTACCAGCATCACCTTGTCAAAGAGCGAAAGTTTGCCTTTGAACGCACCTTCGGCAGCACTCTTGACCGATATTATCGTCCCACCTTCTTTGCTAAGCTTATCTACCGCTTCATCTAACGATCCTGCCTTAAGGGTCCCTTCTAACTTGATCCCTTTGGCATCTTTAATTACGTACATAAATGTTGCCATTATTTACCTCATATCATTAACCCGGGCTATTATCCGCAAAGAACGAACAGGCGTCAAACAGCCGGATAATATTATTCTACTATAGTAAGCTTGATAACTTCACGAATAGAAGTGTCCCCTTTCTTCATTTTTATTATTGCACTATCGTGTAGTGTTTTCATACCATTTTTTATTGCAGCGTCACGTATCATATCCTGGTTGGAGCCGTCAAAGATCAATCTTCTGACCTCCGGTGTAACTTCGAGAATTTCGAAGATACCGGTTCTTCCCTTATAACCAGTATTATTACAATGAACACAACCCTTACCTATCTTGAAATCTATCTTCTCTGCCTCTTCTTCAGTAATACCGCAATCTTGCAACTCTTCGGGTGTTGGTTTATAATCGGTTTTACATTGACTGCATATTTTCCTGACCAGCCTTTGAGCCATAACAAGATTGAGGGAGGAGCCGACCAGATAGTTTGGAATACCTATATCAATGATACGGGTAACAGTTGAAGGTGCATCGTTGGCGTGCAGAGTTGTAAACACAAGGTGACCAGTAAGTGAGAATTTAACAGCTATATCGGCAGTTTCGTTATCACGGATCTCACCGATCAGGACGATATCGGGGTCCTGACGGAGAACAGATCTCAAGGCAGAGGCAAAGGTCAATCCTATCTTCTCTTTGGTCTCGATCTGGGTTACACCTTCCAGACGATATTCGACAGGGTCTTCCACTGTGATGATATTGGACTCAATATCCTGGATCTCCTTCAAGGCTGCGTGCAGTGTTGTCGATTTACCGCTACCGGTAGGACCGGAGACGATAATAATACCGTAGGGCCGTTTGATCCATTTCTTGAACACTTCGAGGTCATCTTCTTCGAAGCCTAAAGTAGTCAGCTTGAATCCGAATTCTCCCTTGTCAAGCAGACGGAGAACGACCTTCTCACCTGTTACAGTCGGAACGATCGATACTCGCACATCTACCGCTTTCAGTGCTGTCTTAAGCGATATATGGCCATCCTGTGGCAGTCTCCTCTCTGCTATGTTCAGTTTTGACATAACCTTTATTAAAGATACTATCCCGGCATGCACTCCAATTGGTGGGCTCATCACCTCTCGCAGCGCACCATCAACACGATAACGGACCCGGGAATTCTTGTAGAGGGGCTCAATATGGATATCTGTTGCACCATCTTTTATCGCTTCGGTAATAATCAGATTAATCAATTTGACTATCGGGGCATCAGCTGCAGCAGATTGATCAATGTTTATCTCCTGCTCATCTTCATCTACTGCAACAAAGCCAAATTCACCAACAGCATCCTCAACTTCGGAAGTGGTACGAATACTCTTATAATATTTCTCCAGTGTATCCGTCAGGACGCTATCGCTGATAAGAACAGGTTTTATTGCCTTCGATAGTATCTTCTTCAGATTATCCTGTATTACTATATTCTCAGGATCGGTCATGGCTACAACCACACCGTCATCATCTTCTCTAATAGCTATTACTCTGTTGGAAACGGCAAATGGTTCCGGGATCATCTTTACTACTTTCGGATCGAGTTCGAGCAGCTGTTCCTCATCTACCACATCGAGCTCCAGCTGCTGGTGCAGTGCATCCAGAAGATGTTTTTCTTCAATATAACCGAGTTTTATAAGAGTTTCACCCAATTTAAGATTGAAATTATTCTGTTTGATAAGAGCATCTTTTACCTGTTCTTCGGTAACAACTCCCATATGAAGTAGTATTTCACCAATTCTGGCGAATTGTGGATTAAAACTCATTCTTTCTCCTTAAACGATATTCTATATTCCGGTTAAGTGAGTCCTGCTTTCAAGTCTTTAACTCCTGAGTTATAAGCAGCTCACCCAGATCCGGATGGTATGGTTCAAAGGGCAAATACTGCCCTTTGAACCGTTATTTTTATCATCAGTTCCGTTATTAACGGACACTATTTTACTCTCATTGGTATGTCGCCGAAGTATCTTCGTATTATGAAGGAACCCTGTGCTGAAGTATTTGTCCCCTGTATGAAGGCTGTAATCAATACTTCCCTTTCCGTAATCGGGTTCTCCATATTCGGTTCCGGACATTCCCATATCCAGGTACGGAGTGTACCTTTGGCCATACCGATATAAGAGTTTATATAATATGGTTGAGGATGGACCCAGGAAGGATCGTTTATCGGGTTACCCTGATCATCATACCAGGCAAAGTATCGGAATCGCCCGTGTGTTGCAGTAACGAGGAAACTAGCACCGGTGATATTGTTACCCTGTCCGTCGATGATGGAAACATGGAACTCAACGTCTGTATTGGCATTGGCCGGGCTGTTACTATCATAATCAATATGTTGCTGCGTAGGTTGTAATTCCATCTGTGGTTCCTGTAACGGAAGAGTTACCAGATCGCTGCCGCTTACGTCACCTGATTGAGCAATTATGGTGATCTGATCAAAAGTGTTTCTCCCGTGATAGTAAAGAAAGGTTCCGGCAAATCCGGGGGTTCCATCTTCATAACTCGGAGTAGAATTACCCGTGTAGCCACCACCATCAATGTAACAATCTCCCGGTGGTTCAGGTGTTTCTCCCAATGAGAACCAGACGGCAGTACCATCGATTACAGGGTTATTATGGATATCCTTAACCCAGGCACCAACCTCAATTCTCCAGCGTCCACCACCAATGCTTTCGCCTTCATCGAAACCTGATATCGTCGGTGTTACGGTATGAGCAGGACCCGAACGAATAACGATGTTAGGCTTTGTTGAGTTTATATCCGGATTTTCGATCAGAGAAGCTTTGACGATAACAGTTCCTGATCCCGTTCCGCTGTTGATAGATGCTACAGCAATACCGTCATTGGCCTGAACATCGTCGCTGAGACCTGAGTTATTGATATTAGCACCTTCTGGTGGAGTGGCATTTACGATCTCGTAGCGGACCATATGCTGGCCACTGACAAGATTACCGCCAAAGTCACGCAGTTGGATCTCTAAAGGTCTCGATGTTGTTCCACCAACCCCGACAACATCAAGGAACATCTCTTCCTGAACTGTAAAGACTATAGAATTGACTTCATCGGAATAAATCGTAATCAGTGCTATGCCGACAATCGACTCGCCGTCTTCTCCTGCCTGCAGGGTAGATACTGTAATCTGAGCGGTACCTGCGGAGTTACCCGGAAAGTAGTTGGCATAGGCAATTCCCTCTTCATTGGTTGTAGAAAAGTTTACTATGCCACCCATATCGGTCTCAAATTGTAGAGAAGTACCGGGAATAACGTTGTTGAAAAGATCTATGACTCTGGCTCTTACTCTTACAGACTCGGTATAGTTAACCGGAATCCCGGAGGGTGGCATATTTATCCACTCACCACCTTCATCCTGAATCTGAGGCGTTACAGAGACAAATGCCGGTAAGCCCGGTTTTATGTTCCCGTCTTTGCTTCCAACTACATCGCCTAAACGTGCTGTAACTGTCAGGGGTCCTGCTGTCGTTCCGGTATTAAAGAAGACATTAGCCTGGCCGTTTGTTGTCGGAGCATAATTGTTTTCGGGGAAGAAACCCTGGTCAGCAGAGAAGGTGATTATCGTTCCATCTGAAACCGGGTCTCCGAGTGTATTGAATGCTCGTGCTCTCAGGGTCATATCGGTTTCCAGAGCAAGATCTTCTATATCGGAAAGAACTTCGACAGATTCTACCGGGGGTGTTTCAATAATCTCTACGTTAACAGTTTTGCTGGCACTCGAAATCTGTGCTGTGATGGTTGCCGTTCCCATCGCTCCAGAATCCCAGAAGGTAGAGGTAGCGACCCCCATATTGTCAGTATTCACTCGTGAAATCACATTTCCTATGTTCGTCTTGAAATTAACGGTCTCTTCAATCACCGGGAACCCTTCACCATCGACTACTGTAGCTTTAATTGTCGAATATGTGATGTTATTATCCGCATATATCGTATCAGGTTCGGCTGTCAGGCTGGTAATAGCGTATTCTCCCACAAAGGGGATAACTTCGATCTCAACCGTTTTCTTTGATTTATCTATTGATGCTTCTATTGTTGCTGTTAATGTATCGGTTACATTATGGTAATATGTAGTCCTGGCGATACCGAATTCATCGGTTACTGCCTGAGCTCCGATATTACCGTAATTGGATTTGAAAGTAACTGTCTGCTGCACGGCCGGAACGTCATTTTTATTCACGACCTTTGCTTCTATTGTGGCCTGGAGTCCAGCATGAAGAGACTCCGGTCCGGTCAGTGACTTAATTTCGAAGTTGTCCGGCTCAAAGCTTCTTTTGTCACATCCGACCAGGGCAAATAGAAGCAGAGCTATAAGTATAGATGATACTGTGATTATTTTACTATATCTCATAGTTAACTCCTTGATTTATTGGTTGGTATCATCATCGATGTCGTTCTCTTCGATTGGACGAATAAGCCTTCTGTCGAGTCTGTTATCTACCTCGAATTCTACCTGATGTTCTGAAAGATCTACGATTCTCGGTGTGATCTCAATTAACAGGTCGGTAGTAGTTAATGTTTCATGACGATGTTGAAATAGTTTGCCTATAAATGGCAGGTCACCGAGCAGGGGAACCTTATTAACCGAACTAATCAAATTAGAACTCAGTAAACCACCAACGATAATTTTACTTCCATCGGGGACTGTTACTGTAGAATTAACTCGACGGATCTTTGTTCTCGGAACATATCCACCGACCAATTCTGTTACTGAACTTACTTCCGGCGAGATCCTGGTCTTGATCTGTCCGTCCTTATTAACAGTAGCGGTTACATTCAACATTATACCAACTTCTTCTCTTTCAACCTGGAGTTGGTATTCTCTGTCAGTTACAACAAAAGGAACTATTTCACCGATATGAATCTCAGCATTCTCGCCGTTAAGGGCGGTCAGCCTTGTGTCGGTTAAAAGCTTGGCTGCATTGTTCTCTAACAACCAGTCGATTGTAATATCAAAAGCTGTCAACTGGCGACTGAACTTGCCGACATCGGACCAGCTATCCATCTTCTGGAAATATTGAGTCGGTGGTAATTCACCGAGCGGAGTAAGAGACCCGTGTGTCAGGGCACCGGTAATATCGGAATATTGATAAGGAAGCCCTATACCGTCAGCATTGACTGGATTCTCGGCAATGATTGTGGTCAGGCGGTTTAGCCTTGACCAGTCGACACCGATCTTTTTGGAGTCTGTCAGTGATACTTCGATTACTCTGGCTCTGATCTCTACCTGCTTCTGAGGGACATCTATCTCGGAAATCCTCTTGCTGATCTCGGCAAAGGTCACCGGATTGGCTCTCAGCATCAGAGCATTTTGACCTTCAAGAACTACTGCCTCGCCTGGCATTACTTCGAGAGCATCAGCGATCTTATCGGCATCGACATAATTTAAATGGATGACATAAGATCTCTCACCTACCTCTTCCTGGATACGGCTCTTATCACCGACCAGGAAAGTATTCTCGCCAATAAGGCGATAAGAGAGCCCGACCGCCTTCACTACCAGTGACAGGGCCTGTTCTATCGGGACATCTTTCAGGCTGACAGTGATCTTGCGATCATCTTCCTGTCTGTCAACTGCAGTATCAACTGCTAGAACAATATTACTCCCACTCATCTGAGCCATAGTTGTCAGAACGCTTGATAATGAAGCGTCTACTGCATCGATGGTTATCCTGGTCTCCAGAAGATTAACAGACTGAGTCTGGGCATATGCATTAGCTGAGAAGCCGAGCAAGATAACGATGGTTATGACACCGAGCATACCCGACAGAGAAAAACTGAGTCGAGATCTGCTTATAGAAGCTGCTTGCAAGAAACAGATAAGCTTGCTAAATTTCTTTTGGAACATATATTCTCCTTATTGCTTTTATTTTACCATATATAATCTTGTGTTTGAGAACGGTCATCAATCATCGCCGGCTTGGGCGGTAAAGGTTGAATTTCCAGTGTGTTTTCCCGTCCCTGATACATCAATGTTATTTTCCCAACATCAATATCAACTATCCTGTTGTTATTGATATAATCACCGATTTTGTAGAGATTCGTCTGACCCTGATAGGCAATCGCAGCTTTACGATTTCCATGCTCGTCTATATATGTTGCCGCTAATCGCATCATGGCCTCTACCTGACGTCGCCATTCCTGTTCCAGGTCAATTCGAGTTCGAACGATAAGATTCTGTTCCAGCGGATCTCTGGTAACAGTAAAGATGAAATCCATTCGATCCCTGATTGAGTGTTCGATCTGCTCTATCTGGTCCAGTAACTGGGCATCGACAGCCATATCCTTATATACCGAATCTACCGGTATAGAATGGGTATTATTGGCAACACTGAGAGCCTTCAGGAGAAAAATAAACAGGATAATGACAATTATGGCAATGGTAAAATCTTTAATATGTCTTGTCTCCATTATCCCTCCTTCACTATCTTAAATACAGACAGGTCGATGATTGTCCTGTACTGGGTTACCGTTTCACCATCTTGCTCCACGCCGGCTTCTTCACCACCCCTGACAGGTTTGACATCGAGTGTGTTTACCTTGATAATGTAATCCATACTCTCTATCTGGGTCAGGAATTGTCCCAGCTGCACATAAGTACACATAATATCCAATGTGAACTGATGCTCTATCTGGTTGGTCTGAGAATGCGTCGGCCGGGGCACAAGTGAATAGACTGCTATCTTGTATCTGTCTGCAATCTCGGCCAGGTGTCTGACAAAGTAGTTAATCTCTTCAGCAGTGAAAACACGCTCATTGATCAGCGTATTATCGATAACCCGGGATACCTGAGAGAGCTGTCCGTCCATAACTTTTGCGCTATTAAGCCGTTCCTGTGCTCTTCTGATGTTTCTATCAACTCTTCTGATCTCCGTTATCCTGTTGTTAATAAGTGAATTTGCAGAAAAAAAGAAGAAGAAAGTTACGACTGCAATTGCTCCAATTAGTATTAAATATCTATCTTTCATGCTCATAGTCTTCTCCTTCTGTCCGGTACATCCTTTCCAAAGCAGTCAATCTGGAAGCGAATAATATCAACATCCTTCTCCCTGTCTCTGCTGGAACGGACGAACCTTATTTCGTCGAAATCCAGACTAATCTGATCATTTACTCGGAGGTCTTCTATGAATTCGTGAATTAGATCGAATTCTTTCTCATCGACATCTACCTGCGTAATACCATACAGACTGAGGACACCGTCTTTATATCCGAAATGGGTAATCGCTATCTTGTCTGTTGTGATATCTGACAGAGCGATTAGCTTGTTAGCCCAGAATATGCGTTCTGTACTCGTCCTGGCCAATCTTTGCAGGTCGGTAGTCGAGAGATATTCACCACTTTCGCGGTAGGATTCGATCTCACGGTTAATCGACTGCAGAAGCTCGATCCGGTTATCTAATTTATGTCCCAGAGAGATATAGAAGTAGAAAATCACACCATAAAGAACTAAGGCTATCAGGATGAAGGATATTGCCAAAGTCCTGAAAAGCTTGGCTTCCTGTTCTCTCTGTTTTCTCTGTTCACCATATTTGTTAAGATTAATTGTGAAAAAGAACTGTCCCATTATCTCCCCCTTACTCCGGTCTCATTGCCAATCCGATCGCCAGAGCTAATTGTGGATCTTTCTTGTCTCTCAGCTTCTCGGGCATTTCCAGATTAATAAACGGATTGAATATTTCTGTGGGGATATTTAACTGTTCTGTCAGATATTCCGGAAGCCCTTTTAACTTAGAGCTACCGCCAACAAGAAGCACTTTCCTGAAATCGCTGTTTCCGGCTTCTTTGACATAATATCGGAGAGATCTCTTTACCTCTAACGCAATCTGTTCCTCGGTCGGCTTGTCACTGATCTCGAGGGTCGACAACTCCTGGCTCTTACTGGCAGAAGCACCGTTATCGGTAATCCCATATTCGAATTTATAAGCTTCAGCCTCTTCAAAAGAGAGGTTTCGTTTTTTCATGATATCTTTGGTGATATTAAAACCGCCCCAGGCTAAATCACGCGAGAAGAACTTTGCCTGTGGTCCATAGATGACCATATTGCTACGATGTGCACCTAAATTAACCACCACATAGACCCCTTCTTCAATAAAAGCGTTGAAGATGAAGCTGTTGGCTATTGCGAGCGGCTCTGCATCGACTATTCCTGGAGCAAGGTCGACGGCATTGAGAATTTCATTATGTTTCGCAATTTCATCCTTAGTCGTAGCAACGAGCAGTATGTTCATATTATTCGTTCTCTCCTCAACATTTAACACCTGAAAATCGAGCAGCATATCGCTTCCACTTATCGGCAGATGTTTCTTGGCTTCAAAGAAGAGAGCCGATTCCAATTCATCCTCCGGTAAAAAGATCGTCTTGATCTGCTTGATACTCACATGATCACCGCCAATAGAGCTAACCAGATGCTTGACCTTTCTCGGATTGATTTTAAGTGTTCTTAACATTTCAGCCAGTATCGGTGCATAACGATCCCTTCGCAAATCGGAAGGGATATACTCAACACCGGCTGGTACAGTCGGCCGGATCTCATAGTTCAGGAGCTTGAATCCATCGTGTATCTTCTTCAGATGGACAAGCTTGATCGAATGAGTTCCTATGTCTATACCGACTGACTCCTTAAACTTGGTTTGTTTCTTCTTTGCCATAATCCCTCTTTATCATCATTAATTATATTTCTCTCTATCTCTCTGCCAGCACTCTTGTATTTTGCAGTTGCTATACTCTGATGTTCTTCATAGTTACTGGCATACAATCTATCTACCTCGAGTTATTATCGTCGAGTATGAAATCTCCTTTTTCTTCTCGTCTGAGATAACCGCTTCTGCTTTCAAGTCCACTCTGATCGCCCTGACATTGTTGGGATCATATACATCTAATGGTGTTATGGTAAATTCTGTCACTGCGAAACGATCATCGCCCCTTTTCGGGAAGATCTGTTCCTGATAGTATCGAATCCCATATCGTGCTTCAACAAAAACTGCCTGGTCATACCGTCTCCAGTAATAACGAACGAAGTCATAGGCATGACCCATTGCTGACCGATCGGGAATACATCTTATTCCCGAATAAGTTCCCCAGCCGCCCGGCAGTTCTTCTAACCGCAGGCTGTCTGCATTGGTTGCACCAATGAAAACATAGTCCTGTAACTCTTCAAACGGATATCCATATTTTACCGTCTCTATAAGGTCGTAGGCTTCCTGCTGCAGGTCCGCAAAATAACTCAATTCGACATATTTACTGTAAAAGGTCATTATTGCCACAGCAGCTAATCCGATAAGAATGGTTGAAACGACAATTCCGGCAAGAACTTCGGCCAGGGTTAATCCACTGGTATTGTCAAACAGATGACATCGATCTCTGAGCTTCAAATTTCTTATTGCTTTTATCATTGAAAGAAGTCCTCTTGAATTACCATAACCCGTTGACCAGCTAATGGCTCTTCCCATGTTACCTGTATTACCAGTGTCTCGTATCGTACTCGTCGCCCTTCTATCAATTCCGTATTTTCGCTAATCTCCATTGTCATTGTTCCTCTCAAAGGTGGACGATTCTGATCCGGATATTCTCTGATCGTTATCTCTCTGGCACCGAAATAGTCGTAATCCCTGTATGTTGTTTTATAATAATATTGCCAGTCACACTCTCCAGAGGCAGCCAGAGCTGCAACCCGGTCGTGATAGTTGCGGTTGATTTGAGACTCGGCATAGAGAAGCCCAAGGTAGATACCAACGACCGCTATCACGATAATCACGAATGAGATCAATATTTCAACGATCGTCATCCCTGACTCGTTGAATAACATTTCCCTTTCTCTGGTCAGATAACAAGCGGTCTGCTTGTCGCTGTTAACTCTCGCCTGTCGCATCTCCCTTCTATTCACATCAGTCTGTGGATCTTGTCGTTTCATAGAGTCACCCTTGATCTTAAAACCCTACTCCGGATTTAAACATCTTGGGATTATCTGCAACCTGTTCGGCTACCTCTCTGTCCAGCAGGCCATTCATTACATGGTTGTAAAGAGACTGGTCAAGAGACTGCATACCTTCTTTCGTTCCTGCCTGGATAACAGAAGGAATCTGGTAGGTCTTCTCTTCCCTGATCAGGTTTCTTACTGCTGTGTTGGCGATCATTATTTCCAGTGCAGGGACTCGCCCTTTGCCATCCTTCATAGGAAGAAGCGTCTGGGCAACAACTGCTTCAAGCGATTCTGATAACATCGATCTGACCTGTGCCTGCTGCTCCTTGGGGAACATATCAATAACACGGTCGATAGATTTCGTCGCAGAACTGGTATGGAGCGTAGCCAGCACCAGGTGCCCTGTCTCAGCAGCAGTCAGTGCCAGCGATACAGTCTCCAGGTCTCTCATCTCACCTACGAGTATCACATCCGGGTCTTCACGTAAAGCCGAACGCAGAGCTGCTGTAAAGGACCAGGTATCGTGCCCCAGCTCTCGCTGATTAATCAGTGAATTCTTGCTTCTGTGGACGAACTCTATAGGGTCTTCAATCGTGATAATATGACAATGTTTCTTATCATTAATGACATCGATCATCGATGCCAAGGTTGTCGATTTACCACTACCGGTAGGACCAGTTACCAGAATCAGGCCCTTATTCTTGAGAGATAGTTTACCGAGTATGTCAGGTAGATGAAGCTCTTCAAATGAGAGTATCTCATTCGGAATGACACGAAAAGCACATGCCAGACCGTTAATCTGGTGAAATGCGTTAACACGAAATCGGACATCATTACTCAACTTGGTTGAGAAGTCGATCTCCAGATTTTTAAGAAAGAGCTCTCTCTGCACTTCGTTCATAACACCAAAAATCAGTTTCTCTACCTCATCTGCAGATAGCTTCGGGATGTTCAATTTCTTCATCTGACCATGCACTCGAACCATTGGTACAGATCCCGAACTGATATGAAGGTCTGATGCTCCTGCATCCGATGTAAACTTTAATAATTCCTGTATAGTCAACAATACCTCCGAATTGACATTAGTTGTTACTTTTGTTTACAGTTGATCTCTACATTGCCGAGCTGATGAATCTCGCTAACCCTGGACTCCTTTTCTTGAGCTTAATCCTCTCCTCTGTAACTTCCTGTCACTTTGTCAGGTTGTCAGACAGAAAAGAGGATATGACGGCTATTAATTAGAAACTTATTAACTGTAAACCGGGTAAAAGCTCCTCCGTGATCTTTTCTCGATTCTAAATAGATCTGAATAACGGATCTGCTTTTGCCTGTTAATGAGATTTAGAATTCTTCCAGATCTTCATCTGTATAGACATCGATGCCGTATCCTGAGAATTGAGCATCCTCTTCATCGTATACAACCTGATGACCTTCGCCACCCGGAAATTCCGCTGTTGAAGTCGCTATGTACTGAGAAGGTGGGTTACCTACTACTTCAAATGTCCAGTTACGAAGAGTTGCTCTTCCTAATCTGGCATCTCTTGCTGCATCTTCAACTGTATAGTTGTCTGTTGTCCCGTAGGTCTGCCGCTGTACACGATAAGCAGTTCTGATTGCACTTATAGCTGACTGTGCTTCCGTAGCTCTTGCTTTCTCCACATAGCGGAGATAGACTGGAACAGCAATAGCAGCCAGAATGGCTACGATTATAACAACTACCAGAATTTCTACCAGGGTAAATCCCTTTTCGTTTCTAAAGAACTTTAACATTCTTCCTCCTACATTTGAGTTTGTTTCTTTTATTTTATGACGCCTTTGGCTTCATATTTTTCTAATGCAAATTCTGTTCCAAAAATCCTTCTTATTTCTCTCCGGACCTTTTATATCAGCAGGCAAATCTTTAAACGCAATTCTTTTCTTGATATTAAGGTCTTTATCTCTCACCTGCTGTTTTTGTGTCAAGCAATAAATGACTGCATCCATTTAACCCCTATTCTTCGGCAAAAGTTCAAACTTTCAGGGTAGAATCTCTTTTGCTAAGTATCTGTAACCGGAGTCATAAACAACAGATCGATTCGTATAACTCGCTGGTTTGAAGTCACCCCCTCTCAGTTCGCCTAACCTTACAGATGAACATTGTTTTTCCTTGACTGAGTGACGATACTAAAAGATGTGTAATTAGTTGAGGTATATACAGCTAAAAATTTAAGCAAGGAGAAAGAGGTAATGATGAAAACCAATACAGAGTTCAAAATAGTAGCAGCAATGATCATAATTTCTCTATTTAATGTTATGATTCCACTGTTCGCCGAAGTGGCAGAGAGAGAAGAGGTAATACTCGCCGAGTTTGATGGTGGAGTAATCACCCGTGCAGATTTTGATGAAGAGTATGAGAGAATACCAATGATGTACCGGTCAAGGTTCTCTACTCTGGCCGGGCAGCAGGAACTGTTAAGTTCAATGGTAATTTCAGAGCTTTTTTACCGGAAAGCAATAGAGCTGGGGGTAGATCAGCGAGAAGAAGTAATAGATAGGATAGACCAGACTTTAACTGGTCATTATGCAACAGAGTTCCGTCAACGGGGAATCGTTGAAGAGATTGCCATATCTCCAGAAGAGATAAAAGAATATTATCAGATGCATGAGAATCGTTTTACGGAGAGTTCCAATACGGTTATCAGATACATTATGACTGAGGATGAGGAGGATGCTCAAGCTGCATTTAAGGCGCTCCAGGCCGGAACTGATTTTCTCGACGTAATGAATCAATACTCGATTAACAGCTTCTCCAAGAGGCATCAGGGTGTGATTCGTAATATTCGTTCCAACGGTTATATTGCCGGAGTAGGTATGGACAACGAACTCGATGAGGCTATCTCCGCAGCTCCACTCAATACCTGGATTGGTCCCTTAGTTACCGAGAGTGGAATTCATCTCTTTCAGGTTACGGAAAGGGTACCGAGTAGGGTCAAACCGATTGATGAGGTAGAAGAGGAGATAATTTCTCGTATCAGGCCTGCCAGAGAACTGGAAAAAACCGAAGAGGTTTATCAGTCATTAAAGGAGAAATACAACATTGAGATCGATCAGGATGCACTGGAGCGGGTTAATCCTTTTGAAAGACCGGACGAAGAATTTGCTACTATGACTGTGGTTACTGCAAATGAGCCGGAGTTAGAATTCTCTGTCACTGATATTCTTTCCAGTATCCAGAATGTTTCACCGCAGGAGAGAGCACAGCTTAACAACCCCGAGCACAAGCTGGAGATGGTAAACGATATGGTCAAGAATCGGCTCTTCGCCCATGAAGCAAAAATTAGAGGATACATTGACGATGTAATGCAAAAACCAGAGGTACAACTGATCAGGCGTAATATTATCCTCACTGAGCTATTCAATGAACTTGTCGTATCCCAGGCAGTTCCAACAGAAGAGGATATTGAATCCTATTATACTGAAAACATAGAAAGTTATACGACCCCGGAGAACAGATCGATTCAGATCTTCCTTTTCGATTCCAGCCGGGCAGCAAAAAGGGCTAGAACCCGGGTTGTCAGAGCTATAGACGATGAGGATGAAGATGCAATTCGTGAGACTATTGAAGGTTCTCTCTACAGCAATAACAATGGGAGAATTCTGAATATTAAACGCGATCAGGAGTTACCGCAGCTTGGGAAAGATGAGAACGTTCACAAGGTCATCTGGTCTTCTGAACTCGATGAATTGAGTCCTGTTGAGCGTAGTGATGACGGAAAGCATTTCTTTTTGCGAGTCATAGAAGATAATCCAGAACACGTTATTCCACTGGCAGAAGCTGAAGAGAGGATCACCTTCATGTTGTCGAGGGAACTGGGAGAGAGACGCTGGAACGAGCTACAGGAGGATTTAAAAGAGGAGTATAACCTCGAAATTTATCCCGACAGGCTGGCTACTATGTTTACTGCTCGTGAGCTGTTCAATAAGGCTGAGGAAGCAATGCAGAGAAATCGTTATGCCGAAGCTGTAGATTATTATGATCAGATCATAGAATATCATAAAAATAACGATGATGATTATAAGGCCCTTTTTATGAAAGCTTTCGTACTGGCAGAAGAGATGAACCGAGAAGAAGATGCGATTGCTATATTCAAACATATCCTCAAAGATTATCCAACTGCTGATTTGCATGAATCAGCAGAATATATGATTAAAACCCTTGAAGGAGAACACGACACATTCGGTGATCTCGATTGAGATAGTGTTAACCCTCTATTCAGCTTAAAAAAGGAGTTGATATGTTTTTTGAAGGCAGAAAATTGAAAGAAGTCTTTTCCAGAGCAAAACGGGAAAGATTTGGTATTATCGCTTCCAATGTAGTATTTGATTCAACAGTCCGTGGTGTGTTAACCGGTTATTCCGCACAGAAATCAGACGGCCTTCTACAGATGAGTTCGGGAGCTTGTAAATATGCTGCTGGTTCCAGCAAAGATATTAAAGTCGGGGCTGAACTTATCTCTAATATTGTCAAGACCCTGGCCAGCCAATTTAATAATTCAGGAGTCGGTCTCCATATCGATCATGCTACCCCTGATTATTTTGATTTTATAAAGTTCTGTGTTGAGAACCAGCTTGTCTCCTCTGTTATGATCGATGCTTCAAAAGAGGAGTTCGAGGAAAACGTCAGAATTACCCGAGAAGTAGTGGAACTGGCCCATCGTCACAATGTTCTTGTAGAAGGAGAGATCGGTTATATCAAAGGAACTGAAGACGAGATTGTTTCTGAAACCGAGCTCTATACCGAGCCAGATGAAGCACTGGAATTTGTCAAAAAAACTGGAGTTGATCTCTTTGCAGCTTCTGTCGGAACGAATCACGGGGTTACCAAAGGACATAAAGTTACTCTCAAACTCGATCTGATAAAAGATATAGATGACCTGCTGATCGCTAATAATGTCGAAACCGGTATCGTTCTACACGGAGCTTCTGGCTTGACTGCCGAGCAACAACAAAAAGCAGTCAAAAACGGTGTCGTAAAGATCAATAAGGATACAGACTATCAGATGGTAATGGCCAAAGCGGTGCAAAAATACTGGGAAAGAGAGAAAGACGCTGTAGTTTCCCCTTCTGGAATCGATGAGGATGACTACACTCCTGACAAGAAACGATTCGACCCCAGAAAGTGGATGGTAGAGGCTGAAAAAGCCGTTCAGAATGAAGTAGAATCCCTTGTTCAGATTGTTAAAAGCAGCAATCGGTCTATTCTGCTCTGACAGCAGACTCGTCTCAGTTATTAGTCAAAACAATAAAGTATAATTACTCACTAGGAGGAGATAATGAATAATGTAGCAATTAATGGTTTTGGTCGCATTGGCAGATTGGTATTCAGAGCCCTGCTCGACGACAAAGAGGTCAATCTGGTAGCTATCAACGACTTAACAGACAACAAGACCCTGGCCCACCTTTTAAAATATGACTCTGTTCACGGAACATTGAAACAGTCTGTATCACATACCGATGATAGCCTGATTATCGATGATAAGAAGATTAAGGTATTTTCAGAAAAGGATCCAGCTTCATTACCCTGGAAAGAGTTGAAAGTTGACTATGTAATAGAAGCGACCGGTGTATTCCGCTCGAGAGACAAGGCAGCCAAGCATCTGGCAGCAGGAGCTCGTAAGGTTCTAATTACCGCACCTGCCAAAGATGAGATTGATGCCACGATTGTAATTGGAGTAAACGAAAAAGAACTGAAGAAAGAGGATGCTATCGTTTCGAATGCATCCTGTACCACAAACTGTCTCGCTCCGATAGCCAGGGTACTCCATGACAATTTCGGTATAATTTATGGTTTGATGAGCACTGTTCACTCCTATACAAACGACCAGAGCATACTCGATTTTCCGCATACAGATCTTCGCAGAGCGAGGGCAGCCGGGATAAACCTTATTCCGACCAGTACAGGTGCAGCAAAGGCTACCGGGTTAGTCATACCCGATCTTAAAGGGCGTTTCGATGGGCTTGCTATCAGAACACCAACTCCGGATGGCTCTCTGGTAGATCTTTCTGTTATTCTCGATAGGGAAGTCTCCGCAGCAGATATAAACTCCGTAATGAAGCAGGCTGCTGAGACAACAATGAAGGGTATAATAGAGTATTCAGAGACCCCACTGGTTTTAACAGACATAGTTGGTAACCCCCATTCGGCAATTTTTGATGCACCACTGACTATGGTAAGTGGCAAACTGGCAAAAGTAATAGCCTGGTATGACAATGAGTGGGGTTATTCCGTAAGAGTAGCCGATCTTCTGAAAATGATGATCAAGCTCGATCAGTAGGAATAAGCAATAACAAAGAGTTTATTATTTTCTAACCCTATCGGCCCGGTCTCATAGAGATCGGGCCTGATAGATTCAGTTATCAATCAGTTTTGTTGAACTTAACATTCTATAGTAAAGTATCTAAGATGTATGTTGGTTCACACCCAGATTTGTAGAGGTGGTCTTTGATGAAGGATACATATTTTCATGAAACCAGTAATCACGAATGGTTACTGACAAACAAAATTGGTGGTTACGCTCTGGGAACCGGTAATCTGATCAATCAGAGAAAATATCATGGCCTGCTGATTGCTGGAGATAAGAACCGGAATCGCAACCATCTCGTAGCCGGCATGGAAATTCTCCTGGAATGGCGTGGTGAGACCTGTTATCTTGATAGTACCAACTACAGCAGTTGTATCTATCCCGAAGGGTTTTTACACCTTGTAAAGAGCTGGCTCCGCCCTTATCCGATTCATCTCTATTCCTCATTACATCATAACAATGATATACTGGTCAGACAGGAGATTATGATGGCTGACAGAGAGAATACCGTTCTGATCAAAATCACCAATCTTGGCCATAATAGTCTGAACTTCCTTATCAGGCCGAAACTTACGTTACGGAACCATCACGAGACCAACCCTGCTGGTTACTGGGATAACCGGAATATCGACCTGCAATGCAACGAGCAGAATTTTCACGCCAGAAATAACAGTCTTTCGCTCTACGGGCTTGTCCAGAACGGCAATATTCAGCCGGAGAAGGTTGTATATCGGGATTGTTATTATCCCTGGGAAGCTATTCGCGGCTATCAGGGAGTGGAGGACCAGCTTGCACCTGTGAAGATATCCTTTTCACTTCTACCGGGAGAGACAAATTATATTCTTTTTACTGATGACGAACTTAACCTTGAGAATACTGGCCTCTCCGGTAAGATTGCCAAGATAGAGCGTAAATATCGTTCACTCCCTCTACCAGTGGATTACCCTGCAGGAAACAGCTCTGATAATTCACTCCTGGAAAAACTCGATTATGAAGACCGGATAATGTTCGATTACAATGATTATCTCTCTATTCTGGAGTTCAGTCTCCTGGATTTCCTGATCGATGATGATGTTGTTGCCGGTTACCCATGGTTCGGATGCTGGGGTCGGGATACTTTTATCTATTTAGAGGCTCTGCTCAATGCGGAGGTAAGCCATCGCAAGTGCTGGAAGATCATTAAAAGTTATGCCTCTTTGCTCAGGAATGGACTGATTCCCAATATGTTGACTGAATCCAGCCGGGAATTGAACTACCATTCAATTGACAGTACCCTCTGGTTTGTCTTGAGAATATACGACCTTGTCAACAGAGTAGTCAATCATAAACTTTACGGCTATAAAACTATAACAGGAGAGGCTATAGAGATAATCGAGCAGGTCCTGACAGGTCTTATAGAGAAGAGAGATAATCTCTTCAATATAGCCGAGAATGGCCTTTTATATCTCACAGAAGAATTTGCAACTGCTACCTGGATGGATGCTAGAGTCGACGAAAAAGGGGTTACACCACGAACAGGTGCACCAGTCGAAGTCAATGCCCTCTTTTATAATGCTCTCTGTTGTTACAGTGAGTTGCATAATCTACATCAAAAATCGACAAGTAGTGAAGATGGTCTGATCGATAAAGTTACCGAACTTAAAGAAAAAATAAAGAAGTCATTTTCTCTCTTCAAGATTGACGGTTATCTGGCTGACAGACTGGAAGGTGAAGAGCCGGTTCGGGAGTTCCGTCCGAACGCCATTATAGCCACTTCCCTCCCCTTCAAACTGTTAAGTGAAGAGGAGATCAGAGTTATATTCCATACCGCAGAGCGTGAATTGGCAACTCCCTACGGTCTGAGAACACTCTCTCCTTCTGATTACCGGTTTAAGAAGAAATATCTCGGTAATCAGAAAGAACGTGATGCTCAATATCATCAGGGAACTGTATGGGCCTGGTTGCTTGATCCCTATGTCAAAACCTATTACAATTCCTATAAAAATACAAAGTCTTTTGCCGAGCTCCAGGAAGAGATTACAAAAATTATTAACAATCTCCGGCAGGGTTACATGAAAGGTCATATCTCTTCGGTTGCTGAAGTCTGGGACGGCCTTAAGCCTCATTTTCCCAAAGGATGCCCTGCTCAGGCCTGGAGTGTAGCTGCCCTGTACAACATCGAAACTCTGCTCACTAAATTGGATAGTGAAAGTGAGGAATAGAACTATGAAGATCTTGATGCTGACCTGGGAATTCCCACCATTTATAGCGGGTGGTCTTGGTATGGCCTGTTACGGTATGGTTAAGTCGCTACTCGGCCTGGGCATAGAAATCGATCTCATACTTCCTACAAAACAGGCAGCCTATTTCCCGCTGCGTAAGGTTGAAGATGTTGATCTACTCCCTGTAAAGTTCTTTGATGAGAAGATACAAAAAACTTATGATAATCTGGTAATCCAGAGTGGGAGAAGTACTGCCGGGAGAACAATTCAACAGGGTGAACGGCTGAAACTGCTTGGACTGAGTGAACAGCCGGAATCTTATATCAATTCCCGAGAGTTAGATGATTATCGGGACCTGATCCATTACGGCACAGAAAAATTCTACTTTGCAGAGGATTTTACTACCTATCATCAGACCGAAACCGTGATTACTACGAACCAAGAAGATCAAGTTTTTACCAATATCAGAGACTACCTTATCGGGGAAGAAGATATCTTCCGCAAGGTTCAGGAATTTACGGTAAGAGCAACGCAGATGGCCCAGGTTCTGGATTTTGACCTTATTCATTCTCATGACTGGTTAACTTATCCCGCTGGAATGTTCATCAAAAGGATTACCGGTAAGCAATTAGTCGTTCATATGCATGCAACAGAGTTTGACAGGTCGGGTGGTGCAGGTGACGAGAGAATACACAAGATTGAATTCTCCGGAATGTCTTATGCCGACAGTGTTATTACTGTATCGAAATATACAGCTCAGATGGTTATGACTAGATACAGGATAGATAGTGGTAAGATGCGTATAGTACATAATGCTCATATAACCAATGTACTGGAGAAGGGTGACGCTGCCAGTCGCCTTTTCAGTGGGCCGACAATACTCTTTCTGGGTAGAATTACTATACAGAAGGGGCCTGATTACTTCCTTGATGTTGCGAATCGTGTATTGCAGAAGCATCCCCAAGCCCGCTTCATAATGGCAGGGACAGGTGATATGGCGCGGAAACTGTTGTATAAATCAGCCAGATACAAACTGAAAAACCGTTTCCTCTTTGCCGGCTTCCTTAACCGGCAAGAGGTAGAAACAATCCTTTCCAATACAGACATCTATATGCTTCCTTCTGTCTCCGAACCCTTTGGCATAGCCCCCCTTGAGGCGATGGCTTACGGTATAACCGCTGTTATCTCCAAACAATCGGGTGTAACAGAGATAATCGAGAATGCTTTCAAAATCGATTTCTGGGATATTGATAAGATGGTGGAAACTATCTGTTATCTGATAGAGAATCCTGAAATTCGTACAGATATAGGTTATAAGGGGATGTTGGAAGTTGCCCAGATCCGCTGGGATAGAGCAGCTGAACAGATCAGAGAAGTTTACGAAGAGAGGTTGCAGAATATTTCTGATAGTACTTTCAGCCGGAAAGAGAGATAAAGGAGAGGTTGCCAATGTTGAACTTTGTTTTTTATTTTCAAGTACATCAACCCTATAGATTAAAACACTACAGGGTACTCGACATCCATAAGGAAGATAATTATTTCGATGATAGTCTCAACGCAGAAGTTATGCAGAAGGTGGCAAGAAAATGTTACCTGCCGGCAAACAATCTGATTCTCAAACTGATCAGACAATACGAGGGAAAATTCAAAATCGCCTACTCGATCAGTGGTGTTACGATTGAACAGTTCAAGAAGTATGCACCAGAGGTGCTCGATTCCTTCAAAGAACTCGCCGCAACCGGAATGGTAGAGTTTCTATGCGAGACATACTATCACTCTCTCGCCTCGTTATACGATACCGAGGAATTTCTTGAGCAGGTCCAGCAGCATCGTGATATGATAAACAAAGAATTCGGGCAGAATCCGACAGTCTTCCGCAATACTGAGCTGATCTACCAGGACAGGTTATCAGACCTGATCTACGAAGAGGGATTCAAGGTCATCCTGACTGAGGGTGTGGACAGGATATTGAAATGGCGTTCTCCACTCTATGCTTACAAGAATTATTCCAAGACGATCAATCTGCTGCTTAAGTATTATATGCTCTCTGATGATATCGCCTTCCGTTTCTCCAACCGCAGCTGGCCGGAGTATCCATTAACAGTTGATAAGTTCATCCACTGGGTAAATCATTTAACCTTGGGGGAGAAATCAGGCAAAAATCTATTTCTCAACCTCTTCATGGATTATGAGACCTTCGGTGAACATCAGTGGGAAGAGACAGGAATTTTCGAGTTTGTAGCCAATCTACCGGCTGGTGTTCTGAAACATTCCGATCTCGGTTTTGCTCATCCCTCACAATGTTATGAGCTTTCTAACTATCAGCAGGAGAGTATTTCCTTCCCGGAACCGGTATCATGGGCAGATCAGGAACGTGACATCTCTGCCTGGGTGGAAAATGATATGCAACAGAACGCAATAACCACTATTTATGAATTGTTGAACCGAATAAAGGTAAAAGGGAGAACCGACCTTCTGGAACCGGCGAGGCTTCTAACTACTTCCGACCATTTTTATTACATGTGTACTAAGTACTTTCAAGATGGTGATGTACATAAGTACTTCTCACCCTACAATTCACCTGAACAGGCATATATCTATTACATTAACGCTTTGGCAGATCTGGAGGAAAGGATAAATGAACAATGAAAATAACCTGTTTACTTTCTATGTAAACCCGAGAATACCAGAGAAACTGGAGAAACTACATAAGTTGAGTTATAATCTCTGGTCAACCTGGGACAAGCAGGCAATCAAACTCTTCAACAGAATAGATCCGATAATCTATCGGCAATGTGCTCATAACCCGGTAATGTTGTTACACAGGGTATCATCGGAGAGACTAAACGAACTGGCCAGAGATAACGGTTTTCTCTCTGAACTGGAAAGGGTATGGTCCAGTTTTAACAACTATCTCTCCTATGAAGGATACTACAACGATACCGGTGGCAAGAAACAGAAATTCGGAACGGATGATCATATTGCCTATCTCTCTATGGAGTATGGCCTGCACGAATCCCTCCCTATCTATTCCGGAGGATTAGGTATTCTGTCCGGCGACCACCTGAAAGCAGCCTCTGACCTCGCACTACCTCTAACAGGTTTCGGATTGCTCTATAAATATGGTTATTTCTCCCAGAAGATTGACGTCAATGGCGAACAGCAGGAGAGCTGGAAAGAGAACCCCTGGCATCTACTGCCGGTCGATGTTCTCAGCAACGAGGAAGGAAATTATAAATTGCTGAATATCACAATCCGTAACGAAAAGATCTTTATCAAGGTGTGGTATATTACAATCGGCCAGGTAACTCTTTACCTGCTGGACACTGATATACCGGAGAACACAGAAATCAACCGCTCTATCACCCACCGGCTTTATGACGCAAACCGCTCGATGAGAATCCTGCAGGAGATCGTCCTCTCATTCGGTGCAATAGAATTACTGGAGAGCCTTGGTATCAAACCGAATGTCTATCATCTCAATGAGGGTCATTCAGCTTTCATTATTATCGAGCGAATACATCGGCTGATCAAAAATGAAGGATATACCTATCCCGAAGCACGCCAGTTAGTATCTAACAGCACTATCTTTACCACCCATACTCCGGTAGCTGCAGGTAATGAACATTTCGAAATCGATATGGTTGCCAAATATCTGAAAGACAAGATAGAGAGTACCGGTATCTCCTTCGAGGAATTTTGTAAACAGGGTTCTGTTCCAGGAGATAATACACACTTCTGGCTACCGGCACTGGCACTCCGGTTTTCACGCTATAGCAACGGTGTATCCAGACTCCATTCTTCTGTTTCTAGAAAACTCTGGCAGAAGATATTTCCCAATCTGACGGTTGAAGAAGTACCCATCGGATATGTTACAAACGGTGTTCATGCCCAGACCTGGCTCAGTAATGAGCTTACACATCTTTTCGACCGTTATATTGGAGCAGATTACCTCCATGCCGGAGAGGAGAGCTCTATCTGGCAGAATGTCAAGAAGATACCCGATATCGAAATATGGGAAGCACATCAACGTCGTAAGGAACAGATGATTTCCTTTATCCGTCAGCATATCGAGCAGTCCTTCCTCGATAACAAATCGGCTGTTCCAATCTCTCGCAAACTCCGTAACACCTTATCCCCCGATATTTTAACGATAGGATTCGCCCGACGCTTCGCTCCCTATAAGAGAGCAACTCTGATCCTGGAAGACCCGGAACGGCTCTTATCGATTATCCAGAACAGGCATAAACCCGTGCAATTCGTCTTTGGGGGCAAAGCACATCCAGCAGATCCGGAAGGGAAGAAATTGATCACAAATCTAGTCGAATTCGCCAGAACTCACGACATTGAAGATCGTTTCGTCTTTATCGAAGATTATGATATAAATGTTGCCAAGCATATCGTTCAGGGAGTTGATGTCTGGCTAAACAATCCCATCCGTCCCTTTGAAGCCAGTGGAACATCCGGTATGAAAGCCGGATTGAACGGCGTACTGAACATGAGTGTTCTCGATGGCTGGTGGCCGGAGTGCTACGATGGTGAAAATGGTTGGGCAATAACGGTAGGAGAGGATTACGATTCACAGGAGATCAGTAATCAGTTGGAAGCACATCAGATCTATGACCTGATCGAAGGAGATATCTCTGATCTCTATTATCGCCGTAATGAATCGAATCTTCCCATAGGTTGGATTCAGAAGATGAAACACTCGATCTACGGTGTAGGAATGGGTTTTAATCTTCACCGAATGTTACGGCAGTATCTCAATGATTACTATCTCAAGAGTATGCAGAGCCATGCAGAGTTGATCAGAGATGAGAGAAAAGTATTGAAGGATATGCTCCGAACAGAGCAAGAGATCAAGAAATACTGGAATGAGGTAGAGATCAAAGATTTTAACCTGAAGGTGAAGGAGCACAACGTACCTGTTCATGCTGCAAGTTCATTGAAGAGTGGTGATATCATCTCTATAGATTGTTATGCAGTTCTGGGTAACGCGCCACAGGAACTGTTTGATATCGAAGTATACTATCAGGATTTGACCAACTCAAACTACAGGATCATCAAACTCGATTTCCAGGAAAAATATGATGATAATGTAGCCCATTATTATAAAGAGATAGAACTCCAATCTTCCGGTTTACAGGGTGTCAATCTCCGGATTAGGGGAAGGAATCACCCCTATCTGCAACACCATTACCAGTTCATTAAATGGAAAAAATAGTTAAGGGTGGTTCACTATTATGAGAAAGGTCAACATCATACGAGATTACCTCCTCTATCCCGAAGGCTCAGTTCTGATCGAATTCGGCAATACTCGTGTTCTCTGTAATGCCAGCGTGGTAGATAATGTTCCTCAATTTCTCAACGATAGTAACCAGGGCTGGATTACTGCTGAATACAGTATGTTACCACGCAGCACTTTGACCAGAACCAGGAGAGAGGTAACTTCCGGAAAGGTCAGTGGAAGAACAGCAGAAATACAACGTTTGATCGGAAGAGCTTTACGCTCCGTTAGTGATCTGACTCTTATTCCCCAGTATACGATCGTTCTCGATTGTGATGTCATTCAGGCAGATGGGGGAACACGGACAGCAGCAATTACCGGTTCCTGTGTCGCTCTCTATGATGCCTTTCAATGGATGATAGAAAGAGATATCATTGATAAACTACCCCTGAAAGAGTGGATGGCAGCCGTGAGTGTGGGAATAATAGGCGGAAAAGCAGTAGCTGACCTCGACTACTCACTTGATAGCCAGGCCGAGACAGATATGAATATCGTCATGACTGAATCGGGGAATTTCATTGAGATACAGGGAACAGCTGAAAAAGAACCCTTCTCCGGTGAAATGCTCTCCAGGCTTCTTACTCTGGCAGAAGAGAACATCCGTCAACTGATTAGCCTACAGAAAGAGACTGTCAGTATCTTTTAATATAATAGATAATTGATTACGTCTTCAGTTCTTTATCTATTATCACCCTCTCGTTTGACGATTTTCTTTGACAACAGAACAATAGTTATTACTCTGAATTCTAATAACATAGCCCGTGGATAACGATATCTTGCAGGTGAAGGATGGAGATATGAAAGTATTAACACTCTTTCTTCGTATAATGCTGATTGTGTTGCTGCTCTTTCTGCTTCTCAGTATGGGTGTAAGGTTACTAAAAGCCAGTATACAGTTCTGGTATCTCTCGATACCGGTTCTTATTCTACTTTATCTGCTGGTCTCCGGTTACTGGAAGAACAAGAAAGCCAAGGACGATTTTCTCAGAACTCCGTTTCACCCCTCCCGTGAAGTAAAGCCGACAAAAGAGCCAGAAGTTACTAATGACCCTGCAGGAAAAGAGGATGACAAATAGGTAAAAGGTATTGATGGGATCTGATACATTATTTTACGGTATGGTAACAATTTTCGTGATTCTGAACTTCTTCGATGGTCATTCTACCTATAAAGTAATCTCGAAAACCAGTATCAAAAACGAGAAAAATCCCATAGCTTGCTTGATATTCAAGCTGTTCGGACCGGTAGCTGGTATTATCGTCCTGAAGAGTATACTTATCCCCATTATCTTTTTGATGTTCTATTACTTCTCTTTCAAAAACATCGAAATGAATTTAATTCTCATCGTTGCCAATCTCTTCTACCTCTCCATCGTGATTCATAACTACAATGTCGTTAAGAGAATAAATTATTACGCCCAGCTATCAAAGGAAGATGAAGACAATGATTTCTGAACTGCTCATCCACTATATTAGACCAATTATCCTCAACTGACCAGGCAAATAGTTTGATAACTCTATGCTGAAACTAAAATTGCAAATTCTTAAACGTGCCCTGAAACCGAAGCCGTTGCTAAACTTGCTCGTAACTTATTCTTCCTATTGTCTCTCCTTGCTCTTCAGGAAGAGCATTGTTGCTGGAATGCCACCCCTGCTGATGATTGAACCGACAAGCCACTGTAATCTCAACTGCCCCCTCTGCCCATCGGGAAACGGGACATTGAGACGGCAGCGGGATTTTATGGATCTCAACCTCTATAAAAGAGTCATCGACGAGGTTAAGGGAACTGTTATCGGGATACTTCTCTGGAACCAGGGTGAACCCCTTTTACACAAAGATCTGCCGGAAATGATAAGATATGCCACCAATTATGGTATCTTTACAATGACCTCTACAAATATGAATATTCTACCCGATCCGGATGCTCTTGTCAATTCAGGGCTCGGTCATCTCATTGTCTCACTTGACGGTGCCTCTCAGGAGACTTATAACAAGTATCGGATAAACGGCAATTTCGCCAGAGTTCTGGAGAATACTGCTCGCCTGGTAGAAGCAAAAAAGAGGAAAGGTTCCAGGACCCCCTTTATCTCCTGGCAGTTTATCATCATGAAGCATAATGAACATGAGATTCCCCAAATCAAACAACTCGCTTCAGAAGCTGGAGTTGACGATTTGATCTTTAAAACGGTTCAGATCTATGATAAAGAGGATATCGATAATTTTTTACCCACGAAAGAGAGATACAGAAGATACAAAATTACTGACGATGGTTTTATCTTAAAGAAGAAGATTACCAACCGCTGCCGGCGGATATTTACCCAGCCGGTGGTGAATTGTGACGGTGAGTTTGCTATTTGCTGCTTTGATAAGGATAACATCTATAAGGTCGGAAACCTTAACGGAGACAGTCTACGTTATTTATGGCGTGGAAGCAGATTTAACCGTTGGCGTAATATGGTCTTACGTGACAGGAAGAAGATGAATATATGCCTGAACTGTGGTGAAGGTATCGATCTAAAGATAAAAGAGTAGTTTTCAAGCCCCTTTACTGAAAGGCTGCTATCCCATATCCGGCAGCTGGTGGGTGAATATCTCCTGAAGCGTAGTAAACCGAACACTATTACCGAGAATAAAAAAAGATATAAATAATGGAGGATTAATGGCAGAAAAAACCAGGGATACTGGCAGAAGCTCTACATATCCCGTTCTACCTTTAAGGAACCTGGTAATGACACCACATATCATTACCCCATTGCTCGTAGGGAGAAAAGGTTCTATCGAAGCGGTAGAAAAATCCTATATGGAAGACAGAAAGATAGTCTGTGTTACTCAGAAAGAGGATTACGATTCCGATCGAGAACCGAGGATCAATGATCTCTATCGGATGGGAACTCTCTGTACAATACTTCAGATCTTCCGTTTACCCGACAGCAACATCAGACTATTGGTCGAAGGGATTTCCAGGGTCAAGATCAGACGTTATTCCCGTAAACAATCCTACCTTTCAGCAACAGTGGAAATAGACGAAAAGAAGGTCGATCCCCCATCTCCCGAGAACGAAGCTCTCTACCGAACATTCCGTAAGATATTTCTGGAATATCTCCGCCTGAACAAGAACATTCCTGAAGAGGCGATCATCTCGCTTAATGAGATCAAGAAACCCGATGAATTCTATTACTTTGTTCTGGCTAATATGACTGGTGATGTGAAGATTAAGCAGAAACTACTGCAGATACCCACCCTCGACGAGTCTATCAGCAGCATTATAGCTTATATTACTGATGAGATAGAGATTTTGAAGCTGGAAAACCGTATCGATGACAAGGTGAAGAAGAAACTGACCAAACTGCAGAAGGATTATTATCTGACCGAACAGTTGAAGATCATTCAAAGAGAACTGGGTATTGGTTCAGACGAACAGGAAGACCTGCTGGAATTCAAAAAGAGGATAACCGAAACGAACCTCAACGAAGAGGCACGAAAAAAGGCTGAAGAGGAGTTTAAGAGATTGAGCACAATTTCTCCTCATTCCCAGGAATATGCTGTTATTCATACCTATCTGAGCTGGATTCTCGATATACCCTGGGCCGAACCGGAAAGTCCGGGAGATCTCAGTATCAAAAAAGCTAAAGAAATACTTGATCGCGACCATTACGGTCTGACCAGAGTCAAAGATCGTATTCTGGAATTTCTTGCTGTTATCCGGCTTGCCGAGAAGATAAAGGGACAGATCATCTGTTTTATAGGCCCTCCAGGTGTAGGCAAGACTTCATTAGGCCGTTCAATCGCCGAAGCTACCAATCGTAAATTCGTCCGCCTCTCTCTGGGCGGCGTTCGAGACGAAGCGGAAATTAGAGGACACAGAAGAACTTATGTCGGTGCTCTCCCGGGGGTAATAATTCAGAGTATGAAACGGGCCGGTACAAGAAATCCCCTCATCATGATGGATGAAGTGGACAAGCTGAGCAGAGATTTCCGTGGTGATCCCGCCTCTGCCTTGCTGGAAGTACTCGACCCGGAACAGAATAATTCTTTCCGTGATCACTATCTCGATTTTGGTTATGACCTTTCACAGGTGATGTTTATCACCACCGGGAACTCCCTCGCCTCTATCCCCCAGCCATTGATGGACAGGATGGAAATTATCCGCTTGCCTGGATATACAATGTATGATAAGTACCACATCGCTAGAAATCATCTTATCCCGAGACTATTGAAAGAGTATAGATTAGAGGGTAAGATGAAGATCACCTTCTCTATGCAGGCGATAGAGACCATTATCGGCTCTTATACCCGGGAAGCAGGTGTCAGGGATCTCGACCGCCATATCTCCAAGATAATTCGCAAAGCGATCAAAAACTACATAGAATCGACCGAAGAGAGCGGGAAGAGTAAATCTACAAGCTCTTCACGACAGCGAAAGAAGAAAATACCCGAAATTCATATTGATTCCCTAGACCTCCCCGATTATCTCGGAGCAGCCCGTCACCTCTATTCAGAGGTTAACCGTCAGGATAGACCAGGCCTTGTAACTGGCCTTGCCTGGACAACTTATGGAGGCGAAACCCTTCAGATTGAGGCGATTAAAATGAAGGGGAGTGGCAATATCAAGCTCACCGGTAAGCTTGGTGAAACAATGCGGGAATCTGCACAGGCGGCACACAGCTACTGTCGTATGCACCATAAAGAATATCAGATACCGGAAGATTTTTACAAAAAAACCGATATCCATCTTCATATCCCTGAGGGTGCAATACCCAAAGATGGCCCTTCAGCAGGCATCGGTATCGTTACTGCCTTTACATCCGTTCTTTCGGGTAAAAAAGTGAAAGCTGACCTGGCAATGACTGGTGAAATCACCCTATCTGGCAAGGTTCTCCCGATCGGAGGACTGGAAGAGAAGATCATCGCTGCTAAGCGGGCGGGAATAAAAAGAGTTATCATCCCTGCCAAGAACGAACCGGAACTCTCGGAGATCTCTGACGAGATCAAAGCGGATATGGAAATTACTCTGGTCTCTACTATCTCTGAGGTTCTCGGACATGCACTACTCTAAATCCTTTCTATCCTCTGTATGAAACTGGAATTCAAGACCGAAAAGATAGTTACCCTGCCCGACAGAAGCAGAGAGGTTTTTCTCGAAATAAAACCGGAATATCAGGTCTTTATCGGTTATCTGCTTGAAGGTATAGAAGGTATGTGTTACCATACTATCGTTGATGACAGGCCCGAAAAAGATAATCTGTTAAAGTCATCGAAAGAGGGATATCAGAAACTGCTGAAGGTTACTGTAACATCCGATTTTTTCAACGAAGTAATGAATTTATTAGCCGATTTACAGGGGTACGATATATGAAAGAAGTTGAGTTACAGAAACTGGTTGAATCTACTCTGAATGGCAATGAAAGAGCAGTGGCAAGACTTATCAGCCTCGTTGAGAATTACGACCTTGGGAATGAGGTCATCCCACTGATTCATAGACAGCTCCGGGAAAGGGATCCCATCAAGGTGAAGACTCCTTATACACTGGGAATTACAGGACCTCCTGGTGTCGGTAAGAGCACTCTCACAGAGAAACTCGTCCTCCAGCTGCTCAAAGATGAGTGTAAGATAGGAATTCTGGCAATTGACCCGACCAGCCCCTATAGTGGTGGTGCACTTTTGGGAGATCGGATAAGGCTCCAGAAACTGAGTACTAACCCACAGGTCTTCATACGATCTATGGCTTCTCGCGGCTATCTGGGCGGGATTTCGGCAGCCACTCTCGATGCTGCAAAGATCCTGGAAGCTTACGGTTGCGATTATGTCCTCATTGAAACCGTTGGTGTCGGACAATCAGAAGTGGAGATTGTGCAGCATGTCGATTCAACCATCCTGATACTATCACCCGGCCAGGGTGACGATATTCAGGCTCTTAAAGCGGGAATTATGGAGATTGCTGATATCTTCGTGATCAATAAAGCAGATCATGATGGGGTTGAGAGAACAGAAGCCGAGATAGAAATGTTACAGAAAACCAGCCAGGAGAAAGGCTATCTTCCACCGGTAGTCAAAACCGTTGCCAGGGATAATGTTGGCATCGAAGAATTGCTTGATAAGATCGAACTGCACAGACAATATCTTAAACAGAGTGGCCAGGGTGAATTAAACTACAGAAAGCGACTAAAATTCGAGCTCTGGCATAGAATAAACAGCCTGGTATCCGAAAAGATTACTAACCTATTCGATAAACAAGACATAGATCGGTATATAGACGATATCTTTCACAAGAGAATAGACTCTTACACCGTGGCCGACGAGCTTGTAAAAACTCTGATCAATAACTCCTGAACGCAGCTATTAGTTGATCACTCTCGTTCTAACGCCACTGAATAGCTTTAACAGGACATCTCTGGATACAGACACCACAGCCTATACATTTATCCATATCTACTTTATGAGGTTGCTTTAATTCACCTGTAATCGCATCGACAGGACAGTTCTTCTTACAGATCGTACAACCTACACATTTATCTTCCAGAACGAACGCTTTCTTTCTCTTACCAGCGAGCGGATCTACAATTGCTTTCGTTGGACATACGGTAGCACAGAGTCCACAGGAGATACATTTCTCATAATCTATCTGAGCCAGGTCATCTACCATCTGAATCGCATCAACAGGACACTTCTTCACACAGAGTCCACAGCTGATACAAGCTGTATTATTTCCGCATCTCCGCCTTGCTTCTTGTCCTTTATCGTGCGATGAACAGAGTATATGCACTTTCTTCGATACCGGCAGGATCTTAATGAGATTACGAGGACAGGCCCTGGCACAGGCTCCGCAACCGGTACATTTTTCGGGATCTACGACCCGCATTCCCCTTTCATCTATCCGGATGGCATCGAATTTACAGGCAGCAATACAATCATTCTGAAAAACACACCCGAAGTTACAGTAGTTAGGTCCGTTGGAGACGAGCACCGCAGCTTTACACGTCGCAATACCCTGATATTCATAACGGAGCAGGGTATTCTCATAACCACCGCTCTGGCAGAGAATGACAGCAGTTTTCTTCTCACTTGTTGTCGCTTCAATCCCCATAATCTCGGCAATATTCTTAACCGCTTCTTCCCCACCGGGTGCACAGAGATTTATCGCTTTATTTTCGTTTACAATCGCTTCGGCGTATCCGGCACAACCGGGTAACCCGCAGGCTCCACAATTAGCTCCCGGTAAGACCTCAAGGATCTTATCGATTTTGGGGTCGACAGCCACATAGAACTTCTTGGAAGCAAAGGCCAGGACAAGACCATATATCAATCCGAGTCCACCAACGATAATTATAGGAATAAGAATTTGATTCATCTCTCCCCCTATATGTTGAACCCGGAAAATCCGAGAAATGCTAAGGCCATACAACCGGCCAGGATGAAAGCTATTGGCAATCCTCTCATGCTGTCAGGAAGTTCAGCCCATTCCAGCCGTTCTCGTAATCCGGCCATAATGACCAGAACGAGTGTAAAACCAATACCGGCAAAGAAGCCGTGCAGAATTGATTCGATAAAAGAGAGTGATTCATTGATATTGATGATCGAGACACCTAGTACTGCACAATTGGTTGTTATCAGTGGAAGAAACACACCTAACGATTTATACAGGGTTGGAACCATCTTCTGGATAACCATCTCAACGAACTGAACGAGTGAAGCTATTGTGAGGATGAAGGCTATCGTCTGCAGGTATTCAATATTGAAAGGAGTGAGAAGATAGTTCTGAATAATCCAGGTTATAGTCGAAGCCATGGTCATAACAAATATAACTGCCATTCCCATCCCAAGAGCTGAATCAAGCTTCTTCGATACCCCGATATAGGGGCAGAGCCCCAGGAAACGAGAAAGAACGAAATTGTTGATCAGAATGGCTGAAATCGCCAGCATGAAGATATTACTCATTTATATTTCTCCTGTTATTCCGTTGTATCTTTCTTCTTAAACAGATTGAGCGCTCCCATCAACAGCCCCAGAGTCAGGAATGCACCCGGAGCAAGGATTGCCAGCAGGACAGGTTCATAGCTCTCCGGCATGATCTGAATGCCGAGTAATTGACCGGCACCCAGTAACTCTCTGAAGAAGGCAACTAAGATGAGCGCTAGTGTAAAGCCTATACCCATTCCCAGCCCGTCGAAAATCGATTTCATTACCGGGTTCTTGCTGGCAAATGCCTCAGCCCGACCGAGAATTATACAATTGACGACAATAAGGGGAATGAATATTCCCAGATTTTTGTGGAGTTCGGGGACATAGGCATTCATTAGCATATCGACTATCGTTACGAAAGAGGCTATAACAACAATAAAGCAGGGGATACGAACCTTTGCCGGGATAACATTCTTCAAAAGGGAAATAAGGATATTGGAACAGAGGAGGACAAAAGTAGCGGCAAAACCCATTCCGATCGCATTCTCTATCGATGTCGATACGGCCAGGGTCGGGCAGAGTCCCAGCGCCATTATAAAGACCGGATTCTCCTTCACAAAGCCTTTAGTCATTTCCTTCATCAGAGTCATAATACCTCCTCGCCAATCTCATGTTCTAAGTTTTCCTGTAACATCTGCATTGCTTCTCTCAAAGAATCGACAAGAGCCCGGCTCGTAATGGTGGCTCCGGTAATTGAGACAATCTCACCACCGTCTTTGTCAATGTATAACTCTTCTTCTTCTAAATCACTGAATTGATCCGTAAACTCACTCCTGACACAATTTGCTCCGAGTCCAGGAGTCTCAGACTGTTCTACTACCTTTATATTGATGATCTTCAGTTCCGGTCCGACACCGACCATTGTCTGGATCGGGCCGCTATATCCTGTTTTCTCGGCCAGAAAAGTATAACCTACTATATCTCCTGCAGCATCATAGCCGATATAGAATTCAAATTCACTCTCGGCCTTCTGGAAATCGACTGCTACCGGCAGAACTTCCTGCCTCGCCTCTATCTCGGCCAGCCTTCTGTTCTCCTCGATTATCGGTTTTGTAAAACCGTTGACAAAAGCGAGTACACCACTCGCTACCGCTGCAATCAGCAAGAGAATAAATCCCAGTTTCAGGTAATAACTCATTTTCTCACCTCCCCGAAAGGTTTCGGAAAAGTATATCTATCTATCAACGGCACGAGCAGGTTCATAAGCAGTATTGCAAAGGTTACACCTTCGGGGAAACCACCCCAGAGTCTGATGACCACTGTTATCAAACCACATCCGATACCGAAATATATCCTCCCGAGTTTCGTCAGGGGAGAAGTTACCAGATCCGTTGCCATAAAGAATGCACCGAGTATAACACCTCCACTGAAGATATGGAAGAACGGTAAGAGGAGAGAGGCTGAAAACAAGCCATCTATACCACCAAAAATGTAGGTCAGAACAAATACAGTTCCAATATAAAAGACCGGAATACGCCACTCGATTATTCTCTTCCAGGCCAGAAGTATGGCACCCAATAGCAGGGCTGCAGCTGATACTTCACCGATACATCCCCCGATATTACCCCAGAATACATTCTGCAGCGTATTGATATTGGCTATCTCTCCCATCAGAATCTGTGGTGAGTTAGGGATCACCTCTCTGATATTGGCGATAAATGCCGGATCACGTAATGACTTCACTACTGCCAGCGGTGTCGCTGATGTGACCAGGCTGTTTACCTGCGGTATATTGGTCAGATTACTCGTGATGCCACTTATCGCCCCAAAGGTATTGGTGACCCAGCCTGAAGCTGTGTAAGTAGGCCAGGAGGCTACGAGAAAAACCCTTCCCAGCAGGGCCGGATTCAACGGATTATGACCCAAACCACCAAAAACGTGTTTACCGATGGCGATAGCAAACACTGCACCGAGTACTGGAATCCACCAGGGTGCGGCAGCATGAAGGTTAAAAGCTACCAGTATCCCTGTAATGACCGCACTCCCATCCAGGATTGTTATCTCTTTTTTGCGGAGCTTCTGAATGAGCGCTTCAGTCACAACTGCAGCTATAACCCCGTAAACTGTCAGGGCCAACGCCCGGAAGCCAAAGAGGACAATCGCTGCTACCATAGCAGGCATAAGTGCGATAACGACAGTCCACATAACCCTGCTGACCGAAGTTGGTTGATGGATATGTGGTGATGCCGATACGGCAAAAATACCTGTCATTTTGCTCTCTTTACTATCTTGCACAGGTTCTTTTTTCTTATCAACTTTCATGACTGTTTCTCTTTTTTCTCTCGGTCTATCTCTGTTATCTTATTCTTGCCGATATCTATCCACTGTATAAGTTTTATATGGGAAGGACAGACAAAAGCACAACAACCACATTTAATACAATCAACTACCCCAGCACGTCTCGCTGTTTCCCAGTCTTCATTCTTCACTGCATTAGCAATTGTACTTGGCATCAGATTCATCGGACAGACATCCACACAGCTGCTACATCTGATGCAGGTCTGTTCGTGTCGCTTTTTCGCTTCCTGCATATTAAAGAGGATCAGGCCGGAGCTACCCTTCCCCATCGGGGTATTCAGGGTTGAAATTGCAAACCCCATCATAGGTCCTCCGGAAATGATCTTTGCTGTCTCCTCATTTGTCCCTTCACAGAAATCGAGTAGTTCGTTGAATAGCGTACCTATCCGGGCCTGCAGATTTTTTGGTTTGTTTACTATCCGGCCGGTTACCGTTATTACTCGTTCGATGAGAGGTTTCTTATACCGCACCGCTTCGTAGGAGGCGATAGCTGTTCCTGTATTCTGGACTACAACCCCTACATCCATCGGTAGCCCGCCTCTGTTGGGCACTTTCCTTCTTGTACAGGCATAGATGAGTTGCTTCTCGGCCCCTTGGGGATACTTCAACTGCAAACCGACAACATCGATGTTCTTCTCTTTGCTCAATAAATCACGAAAGAGGGAAATAGCATCAGGTTTATTAGCCTCTATCCCGATAAAACCTCTCTCCGCTCCGACTATCTTCATAAAGATCTTCAATCCGTTTAGTATGTCCGCACTCCTTTCCAGCATCATGCGGTAATCGGCAGTCAGATAGGGTTCACATTCAACTCCATTGATTATAACCGTATCGATCTTCTTATCGGGCGGTGGTGAAAGTTTGACATGTGTGGGAAATCCGGCTCCACCCATTCCGCAGACGCCAGCTTCACTGATTCGCTCTCGCATCTCAGCAGGAGAAAGGGAGAGAAAATCGCTCTCATCGCTCAGTTCTACCCATTCATCCTCTCCAGTTCGGTCGATCTCGATTGCATACTGCATATTCCCCGAAGGGTGGGGAAAGCGGCCAATCTTGGTGACCTTGCCGGTGATACTGGAATGCATCGGAATTGATACATACCCCCCCGCCTCGCAGATCTTCTGGCCGGTCTTGACCTCTTCTCCCACCTTGACAATCGGCTTGGAAGGTGCACCGATATGCTGGCTGAGTGGTATTATTACTCTACCTGGCAGAGGTGCTTGTTCGATCGGAGAATTTTTGGAAAATCTTTTAAAATCATCAGTATGTATTCCGCCGGGGAAGGTCTTTAACCCCATATTCCATCTCCATTTAGATAATTTTGTGACATATTTCCAGCAGGCGATAATCATTGCAAGGTTTTTTTCCGCTTCCTTTCATATTTCGTTCTCATTGCTCTCTTATCAAAAGAGAGCTCTGTCAGCTGGAAATAATTGCTTGACATTATGGCCTTTGATAATTGATATCTAAGAGGATTGAACGATTTTTTTGGAGGGAATTATGTTAAGAAGCATTATACTCCTTTTATGTTGCCTCGTCCTGGTTGTTCCTCTCTTTTCGGAAGAATTTCCGATTGCAACGGGAAACTACAGCCAGACTTACCCTGAGATCGCTTTTGATGGTGAGAACTATTACGTTGTTTTTGTCGATAAGCGGACGGGTAGTAGTTTTTATGGGTTTTACGGCAAAAAAGTCGCCCCGGATGGTGATCTGGTCCCCGGTGAGATCGAACTCGTCCCGGCCCATAACGCAATGTCATTCATGCATCATATTGCCAGAGGTGATGATCAATATCTTTTTGCCTGGTCCCGACAACGAGACCCATATAACTATACCCGAGACACCTATGCTCGGAGACTTGACGGGCAGGGACAACCTGTCGGCACCTCATTCCGGATCTCCATTGGGAATACTGCAAGTGCATCTTTTATCCGTATTGCCTATGATGGTGACAACTATCTCGTTATCTGGCAGGAGGGTATGCCCACTCAGGGCTCTCATATCAGAGGGCAGTTTATCACTCCTGAAGGCAATCTTCTTGGACAGAATTTCTCTATCCGGCCTGACGACCTGGGAAATGATGTTGCACAGATCTATCCCGATATTGTCTTTGATGGCACGAACTACTTTGTAGTCTGGGATGATGGCCGCACCGGTTCGAGATGCGTGTATGGCCAGTTCATCTCCCCTGAGGGTGATTTTGTTGGTGAGAATATTGTCATCTCAACTGAACCTGTAGATCAGATGCTCGTTCAGGTAGCATACAATGGAACTCACTTTTTGGTCATCTGGGCAGACGGAAGGCACAGTTCCAATGACAAGAGTGTTTACGGTCAACTCCTCGATACAGAAGGTAATCTCGTTGGAGATCATATCCCAATCAGCATCATGTACGATAATATCGAGAAGAGCTGGCCATCTCTCGCTAGCAATGGTAATCAGTTCCTGGTCGCCTGGCGTGAGGATCTCTATAGTGGCTATCCTTCCAGTAACCTTAATCCTGAGAAGGATGTTATCTTCTCATCTGCAGGTATAGAGGATTATTCGCGCCAATATCTCTGGTACGATGTATATGGCAGGTTGATCAATCCAGACGGTTCTTACGCTACCGACGAATTCGTTATCTGTGATGAAGTATTCCATCAGGATGAACAGAATGTCAGCTCAGATATGCAGGATTTCCTAGTCGCCTGGGAGGATTCACGTAATCAAAACCAGTATTACGATATCTATGGTCTGATTATCGAAGGAGAACCAGCTCCTGAATATTATCCACCTCAAAACCCTGCAGCTGAATTGGTAAATATCAACGAAATATATCTCAGCTGGGACGAGCCCCTGCCTTCCGATCTAATTCCTGACGCTTACAGGATTTACGAAGACGAAGAACTCCTGGCCATCATCGAAGATCCTGAGATTCTTCATTATCAGACAGAAGGGAGAGATGCAGGTCTTTATTCTTTCTATATAACTGCTATCTATGAAGATATCTTTGAATCGGAACCCTCTGAGGTGGTGGAAATAACCGTCTCTCTCCCCCCACCAGAGGATTTCAGTGCTGAACTGATAGATATGAGCGTTTTCTGCTCCTGGCAGCCGCCTGTCCCGGAGAGAGAACTCACCGGATACATCTTATATCATAACGATTCAGTGCTTGCAGAGTTGACAGAAACGGAATATATACACCAGAATCCGATTATGGGTCTCAATACCTACTATGTAACAGCCGTTTACGATGAGCTCTACGAATCTGTTTCCAGTGATACGGTTGACATCTATATAACCGGGCTTACAGATGACGATTTGATACCTGTATCAGCTACTCTGCACCAGAACTATCCTAACCCCTTTAATCCACTGACAACGATCTATTACACTCTAACGAAGCAGCAACTGGTGGAGATTTCAATCTTTGACTTGAGGGGTAGAGAGGTCCGTACACTTCTATCAGAGATCAGAGAGCCAGGGGAACATAGTATTGTCTGGGACGCCAGAAATGATCAGGGGTTAGAACTATCGAGTGGTATATATTTCTATCGTATGAAGACAGATGAATTTCAGGCTACACGTAAAATGTTACTTCTGAAATAGATTTTCTTTCTGTCTGTATCTGATTACTTCTCCAGTATCTCTGAGTTAACCGTTATTGATGACAGAATCGATCTCAGAGGCATAGGCGAGCAGGATCTCATCCTGTCCGTACGGGGCTACGACCTGCAAGCCAAAGGGAAGGCCGTTTCGCTCCTTTCCTGCTGGAATTGTCAGGGTAGGCAACCCGGCGAAGGTCCAGGGAAGACTCATTAGTGGATTCCCTGTCGAGTGTAGACCGGAAGGGGCAGATCTTGTCGCTGCAGGGGTAAGCCATAATTCAATCCTGTGCTGCTCCATCTTTTCTGTTATCTCACAACGTAGGATGATCTGTTGTTCCCGTGCCCGTTTCAGCGTTTCTATACTCACACGTAAGCCCTGCTTGTATAAGCTGGCTGCATGTGGTGAATAGAGTTCACTATACTCCCAGAAATACTCCTGATGGTTCTGACTGAACTCAGCTGATATAAGATCCATATGGAGCTTATTCAGAAGATCGATATTCCGGTAGAGTTGTGAGGTGACGATCTCATAACCTGCCTCTTTAAGCCTGCATACAGTCGCTCTGAATGACTGTAATGCTGTCGGGTCTGCCTGGTCAAGATACTCACAGGAGGGAACGGCACATCTCGGTTTGCTTTTCTTGGTGGACTTTATATAATTACTGATCCCGATACTGGCTACTGTTTCCATGCTCTTCAAGTCAGCGGTAAAGAATCCGACCTGATCGGCAGACTGGGAAAAGGGAAATACACCGTAAGTTGATACCCGTCCCAGACTAGGCTTGAATCCGACCACACCACAGTATGCAGCAGGCCTGATTATCGAGGCAATGGTCTGTGTTCCTATCGTCAGAGGAGAGATCCCAGCTGCTACTGCAGCCGCAGAACCACTACTCGATCCGCCGGGGGTGTGGCCCGGATTGATCGGATTGGTCGTAGGCCCTGGTTGAAAATAGGCGAATTCGGTACACTCAGTCTTTCCCAGTATCAGGGCACCGGCCTTCTTGAGGCTGAAGACTACTGCCCCTTCCGCTCCATCGAATACATTAGGGGGTAATTGAGAACCTGCCCTGGTCGGTAGATCCTTCACATTGATGACATCCTTTACCCCGACCAGAATACCGTAGAGGGGTGGCCGGTCGTAAGGATCAGGGTATCTCTTCTCCAGGGCTTCTGCCTCCGCATTTAACCTTTCCCTTCTCTTCTCTTCGGGAACAAAAGAATGCACTACCGGCTCGACCTCCGCCATCCTCGAGAGTACCTGCTCGATATACCCGTTAAGCGATAGCGTCCCCTCTCTCAAGCTCTCTGATAAAGAGGGTAACGATACGGGAGAATAATAATTACTCACTTACAACTCCTTGAGCTTAATGCTTACAGAAAGAAAGCAGAAAAGCAGAACAATTTAGAAATTATCTTCATTTTTCAATCCTGACAGAGATTTATTCTGACAAAAGAAATTGTCAATAGTTTTCACGGCGTTCGTTGCTACTCGATGCAAAAAGCTCGATGTTTCACATGAAACAGATTGGCATTTCTCGCTTTAGACTGGCTTTCCTACCAGATTTATCACTCTGGACTGAGATGCTCCAGGTAGTGGGGATATGTGAGCCTGATAAGGTCCAGCTCCTGTGGTGGCGAGAAATGGAGAGTAATAGAAAAAAATGGTAGCGAGGAGAGGATTCGAACCTCTGACCTTCGGGTTATGAGCCCGACGAGCTACCAGACTGCTCCACCTCGCATCAATTAAGACAATTTATTACTTCCAGGTTATAACGTCAAGAGTAAAATCAAATAACCGGTCAGTTCAAGATAGTACTGTCAAAGCGGGAAATAAGCCGGGTTCTGTTTTCTGCCTAAAAGGCAGAACAATGTCTATTTCTCTGAACCGGATATCACTATTCTCTTCCGGGAGATTCGGGTATCCCGAACCGGTTTTAGCTGCTTACCCGAGAGCACGGTATGCCGGGCCGGCATACGGCACGAGGCGCTGCTCTCCTATTTAGCATTGCACCGAATAAGGCTTTCCCGGCGTATACTGTCACCAATATACCCGGTAGTCTCTTACACTACCATTTCACCCTTACCCAGCACCTGCTTTCTCGGCTCACGTATTTGAGCTCAGAAAGCAGGTGCTGGGCGGTTTGTTTCTGTGGAGCTGGCTCTCCGTCACCGGAGCTTCCCGTTAGGAAGTATTCCGCCCTCTGGTGCCCGGACTTTCCTCTCCCCTCTAACAGGGAAGCAGACATTTATCCCACTTTGACAGCCAGAAATAATTTACTATTCATCTGCCATTTCGGCAAGTTCTTTATCGACGATCATCCTGCCGCAACTTTCGCAGCTTACTATCGTATCTTTCCTGCCTATATCGATCAGGAGTTGCGGTCTTACACTGAACCCGCAGCCACCACAGCCGCAGTTACTATTCAGGTAAACCACCGCTTTGCGGTTCTTGTTCTTTATCAGAGTACCATATCTAGTAACGATATTTTTGGGTAGTGTTTTAGCGATCTCATTCCGGTCGGTTCTGGTTTTCTCAATATCCTTATCAACCGCAACGATCTTCTTCCGGAGATCATCCTCTTTAGCATCGAGTTCCGCTTCAGCTTCTTTCAATTCCTTTTTTCGCTCCTTTTCTATTTCCCTTAACTCTTCCTCCTGGTCGATCAGAGTGAGGAGTTGATCGTCTATCTCCGAATTCTTCTCTTTCAGTTTATCTATCTCATTGTTCAGCGCTTTGTATTCTTTGTTAGTCTTGATCATGGAGAGTTGTGTTTCATATTTATTGATCATCTCTTTGTTCGATTCCTGCTCCAGTTCAAGCCTGTCCCGTTCCATCAGGTTAGTATTGAGCTCTTTCTTTGCCTCTTCCAGATTGTTCTTTGCTGTGCTGACATTCTTCTGTAACTCTTCAAGTTGCATCGGCAATCTCTTCTTCAGTACTTCCTTTTCTCCGATCCTGTCATCAAAACGTTGCATTCGGATCAGGGCTACAAGTATTTTTACCATCTTCTCTACTCCCTTTAGTCCCTAAACAATAAACTGATATCGAGTGATTTGACCGAGTGAGTAATGAAACCTGCGGAGATGAATTGAATCCCTGTCCGGGCATATTTCTCGATATTATCGATATTGATACCACCTGACACTTCCAGTTCTACCATCTCACTATACCTTTCTACCGCCTTTCTGATACTCGTCAGGGGCATATTATCGAGCATTATACGCTCCACCCGGCAATTCAGGGCCTCCTGTAACTCCTTCAGGTTCTTTACTTCTATCTCGATTCTGTAATTGACGTTATGTTGTCGTATCCTTTCTACTGCAGCAGTTATTGATCCTGCAGCCTGGATATGATTATCCTTGATCATGATCATATCATAGAGTCCAAAACGGTGATTATAGCCACCACCGATAGTAACCGCATATTTTTCCAGCTCTCTGTGCAGTGGAGTTGTCTTACGTGTATCGAGAAGTTTCGGTCCGTATGGGGTAATGATATCTACCATCTTTTTTGTGATGGTCGCTATACCACTCAATCGCTGGAGAAAATTGAGAGCAACTCGTTCGCCTGAGAGTATCGCTTTCGTATAACCGTTGAGCTTGATGATCTCTTCTCCCTTTTTAAGCCGGTCTCCATCCCTCTTATAGGCAATCCAGGAGAGCTCGGGATCGAGTTTACGGAAAACTGCCAGTGCTATATTCAGACCGGCCAGGATCCCATTCTCTTTGGCAATCAGAAAAGCAAGCGACTTCTCGTTTCCCAGTTCGAGATAGTTACTGGTTATATCACCGTATCCAATGTCTTCCTGCAAGGCTTCATCGATCAATTGATCAATCTTCATTTTTCCCCTACCGGAATTCTATCCCGCTCTATACCATAAAACAAAAAAAAGCATTTGCCGTCTGACAAATGCTTTCTTTTCTCTATACTGTTCAATACTTTATGGCCTGAGATTCTCGTTTCACGTTCTATCTTCATTAACTATTTCCTCGACTTTCAAAAAAAAATTCTCCGGTCTCTTTGTCAACAACTTTTTGAGAGAGAAGAGAAAGATCATAGATAGTCCTTCCAACCCATCTTCTCCAGCAGGGTAACGATTTCTTTGACCCTTTCGGCACTCTCTTTCCTGGTAATCAGAAGAGCATCAGGTGTATCAACTACTACCAGATTGTCTGTATCTATCAGGGCAACGAGTTTATCGGTGTAGATGTAATTACCTTCACTGTTGAGTGTGATATTAGGTGTTTTGATGGCATTACCCTGCTCGTCCTTTTCGGATAGATCCGATACAGCCCTCCAGCTGCCTACATCGCTCCAGTGATAGTCTACAGGGATAACGACCCTCTTCTTCGCTTTCTCCATAATGGCAATATCAACAGGTACCTTCGGCATGGGGATGTATTTACTGCTGATATCGGCATCCGTTCCCTTCACACTCCATAACTCCTCAATATCCTGAATGAACTGGAATATTTCAGGTGCCAGATTACGGTAATTTTCCAGAATGTTATCGATAGTCCACATAAACATTCCACTGTTCCAGTAATGATGGCCTGCTTCCAGGAACTTCTTTGCTGTATTGTAATCCGGTTTCTCCTTGAAATTGGTTATCCTGTGAACACCTCTGGATACCTCTTTACCTGCTTCGATATAGCCGTAACCGGTAGCGGGGTAATCAGGTCTGATCCCGAAAGTTACAAGGTTTCCCTCCTCTGCTGCTTTGCATCCCGTCTCAATACTCTCGAGGAAGATATCCTCCTCGACTATGATATGGTCTGAGGGGAGTATGAACATTGTCTCATTACCTTTATACTTTCTCTTCAGATAGGCTGCACTGAGTGCTATACAGGGTGCCGTATTTCTTCCTACCGGCTCGATTATCAGGTTAGACTCCGGCAGATTGGGAATATTATCGAGAATCAAAGGTCGTTGTGCTTCGGTAGAAACGATGTAGATATTCTCCGGCCCGATCATCGGGTATAGTCTCTTTACCGTTTTCTGGATCATCGTTTCTTCCGAAAATAGTTTTAAATACTGTTTAGGTGTGATCTCTCTACTCAGTGGCCAGAATCTGGTTCCTGAGCCGCCAGCCATTATAACAGCTATCATGTATTCCTCCACATATTGTAATTCTATCTGTTTTGTTCGTAATTTATTCTCTTGTATCAGCGGTTATCAATGATCATATAATCCTCTTCTACCGCTGTGTCGAAAACATCATCCGCAAATCGTTCATCTATTCTTTCGTTGCTGAATAGGAACTCGACACTGTTCTGCTGATGATCTTCATAATAGACCCGTCTAACCAAAATGTCGTCCTTTCTTATCTCCATCTCCACTCTTGAGGTGTAGGGATCGTTCTCCGGCATTAGAATCAATGTGAAAATATCACTATCAGAGCCTATCAGTTCTTTCTCCGACTGTTCCCAGTAATGACGGAGTATATCGGCAGGTTTATAAAGTCCGTCGGTATGCTCGATATCTGTGATAATAAGGGTTTTGTCATTATCATCGCTGAGATAGACAGCTCTGTCAATTACCAGTCTCTGTCCCGATGGTTGACTGTAAATAAGGGCAAACCGCTCTCCTTCTATATATATCCTCCCTTCAGACTCCATACCTATATCCTGTGTTTTCCAGTAGTTAGATTGTCTGAAATCGGCCTGATAGTATTCCATAGCATCGTAAACAGAGAGCAATTCCCGGTATAGATCATCGATATCCTGAACTGCAGGCATATTTTGCCAGAGAAAGAAGAGTGCGATGAGCAATATCAATCTCTTAATCGATCCCATAAGCATCGAGTACCTCCTGTGTGGCAATAACATCACGCGATTTACTTCCCACATATTTACCGATAATTTTTGCCCGTTCCAGCATATCGATCAACCGTCCAGCCCGGGCGTATCCTATCTTGAAATGACGCTGCAACATGGAAACTGAAGCAGTATCAGTTGAAACGACAAGTCTGGCAGCATCAATAAAGAGTTCATCATCAAAATCGACCAGCTCAACACCCTCTGTCTCCTCTTTCGTGATCTCTATCTTCTGTTCCGGTTTAGGCTGTGTCCTCAGGTAAGCTATCAATGCCTCTATCTCGTCATCGGCGATAAAAGCTCCGTGAATTCGTTCAGCCTGCCCTTTAGTCGGTGGGATATAGAGCATATCTCCACGGCCGAGTAGATTTTCGGCACCGTTCATATCGAGGATGACTCGCGAATCTATCTTCTGGGCGACCTGGAAGGCTATTCTCGAAGGAAAATTAGCCTTTATCAGGCCTGTAATGACCTTGATCGAGGGTCGTTGAGTCGCCAGAACGAGATGTATTCCGATCGCTCTTGCCAGCTGGGCAAGCCGGGTAATAGGCATCTCTATGTCACGGCCAGAGCGCATCATCAGATCGGCAAACTCATCGATTACGATGATAATATAGGGGAGAGTCTCCTCGAAAGACTCCTCTTCTTTAGCCATCAACTCTCTGATCTTCTTGTTATAGAGATTTATGTCGCGAACATTGTAATGTTGCAACAATTCGTATCGCCTTTCCATCTCCGAGACTGCCCAGTTGAGCACTATCAGTGCTTCATCTACATCGGAGACTACATCCCTGATCAGATGAGGTATCCCTTCATAGCCCGATAACTCTATCCTCTTGGGATCGATCAATACGAGCCGTAACTCCTCGGGTGCTGCTCGAAACAACAGGCTGCAGATTATAGAATTGATACAGACACTCTTTCCCGAGCCGGTGGAACCTGCAATGAGCAGATGGGGCATAGCAGCCAGATCGGCTACTACCGGAGAACCGACTATATCCTTGCCGAGAGCGAAGGCAAGCTTGCTCTTCGTCTTCTCCATCTGTTCCGAGAGGAGTACATCCTTCAGATAGATCATCTCTCGCTCTCTATTCGGCACCTCTATGCCGATCAACCCTTTACCCGGAATTGGTGCCTGGACTCGTATAGAACGCGATTTTATTGCCAGAGCAAGATCATCTGCCAGGGCAAGAAAACGGCTGACTTTGACACTCGGAGCAGGTTTCAGTTCATACTGGGTTATGATTGGGCCGATATTGACATTTACCACCTCGGCTTCTACGCCGAATTGTGCGAGTTTCTCGATTAAGATGCTGCTCGTACTCTTAATCGTGGCCTCCATCTCTTCGCGGTCTCTGGCCAATACCTTGGCCGAACTCTTCAGAAATTCTTCTATATCGGGTTTCTGGTATTCACCCTGTTCATTCTCTTCCTCTCCGGTTTCTCCTCTCTTTCTTTTCCTGGAGACTGCTGGTGTTACCTCGGTATAATCCTTAATATCAAAATTTTTCCCTATTTCACCCGATTCTTCGACAGGATCAGGAACATCCGATCCGATATGATCGGTTATGGTAGGTTTAACTTTTGTCTCACGATTGTCCGCTATCGTTCTGCTGGCCTTTCTGTTCTTCAACTCCTTTACCCTGGCTGGCTTAGCCTTAACCCTCTCCTTATCACCAGTCTCTCTTTTCAGCTTGAAGAGAGAGAAAAACAGGATAAATTGTCTGCCCACCCAGCGCAGCAGGTTGAGTAGAAAAGTAGTACCTGTAATAGCAATAAAGAAGCCCAGAAGAAGGGCTATAGAGATTATTGCAGTTCCGGTCGTATCGAAGATCCTTGAAAGAATATAATACATCCCTTCGACAAGCACACCGTTCACAAAGATAACGTTATGCCCGAGCGCGATCAGGAGTATATTCAGAAAGAAGCCGATGAAGATCACAGCCAGAGCTTTGATCGCATACTCCCTGTTAAAGGGTGCAAAAATCTTGAGCAGGCCGAGTATGAATACTGCCAGGAGGACAAAGTGGGAAAACAGGCTGCCGGTAAAGAAGACAAACCAAAAGCCGAAAAATGCTCCGAATGGGCCGATAAGGTTACTGACAAGGGGAAAATTGAGTGTAACATAGTCGCGAAAAGACAATTCGGCATTTCTCAGAATCTCGTAGTCACTCTCGAGTATCTCTTTACCCGGTATAATCGACAGAAAGAAGAGGATCGACAGTATGACGAGAAATACACCACCATAGATGTTTCCTGCATAAACCGGTTTTCTGTATTTACTCATAATTGTTCCTTTCTTTTTCTTACCGGTTAAACGCTGAATCGGACCAGCATTATATCACCATCTTGCAAAATATAATTCTTCCCTTCGATCCTGATCCTGTTCTGCTCTTTTAAAGCCCTTTCAGAACCGAACTCTTTAATATCGTCGAAATGAAAACATTCAGCCCGGATGAAACCCCGTTCCATGTCGCTATGGATCTTGCCGGCTGCTTCCTGTGCGTTACTCCCCTTTACTACTGTCCAGGCTCTGACCTCCTGCTTGCCGACAGTAAAGAAACTGATGTAACCCAGTACCCTGTAAGCAAGGTTTATGATCGCATCACTTGCCGTATTGTCGATACCCATCTCAGAAAGAAAATAAGCTGCATCATCGTCCTCCAGTGAAAGGAGTTCCATCTCGAACTTACCGGCCAGGTCTATCGCTTCATATCCTCTGCTGCTGCAAACCTCTATAATATCTTGATTCCTTCTATATCTCTTCTCGTCAGAATTTATTATTATCATAGCCGGCTTTATTGTCAATAACTGAAAACCCCTGATAACTTTCTCCTCGTCAGGGCTTATATCAGCAAGACGTAAAGGTGTCTCGGCCTGTAGAGTCTCTACGACTTTCTGCAATACCTTCTCTTCTTTCACAGTTTCCGCACTCTTGACACCTCGCTGCAGATTCAACCTTACCTTCTCGAGCCGCTTCTCTGCTATCTGTAGATCGGTCAACAACATCTCCGTCTCCAGATCGCGCAGATCCCTTAAGGGATCAGGTTCCCCCTGAGATTGATTGACTACCGGGTCATCAAAGTTGCGTAACACAAAAGCCAGAGCATCAGTCTGCTTCAATTCCGGAGTGTCGAGCTTCGCCCTCTTCGTTTCCTGATCACTGCCGGGAAAATCGAGAACCTCGATATGAGAAAATGTAGTCTTATTGGGGTTATATAACTTTTGCAGAAATTCAATCCGCTCATCTTTAACCTCAACAACTGCAATATTAGGCTCCTCTTTGTGAAAATAGCCAACCTCGGCGTTGAAGCCTGTCAGGGCGTTGAATACTACTGTCTTGCCAGAGTTGGGGAGACCTATCAATCCTAATTCCATTCTGTTTATTCCCTCACCAGTATTTTCCTGTCTTCATCCAGTCGTTATTGAACCATAATTTTTTTACTTCTTCACTTGAGGCGATTTTTACCCCTTTCACCCCTCTGACGTTCAACCGGAGAATTAGCTTTCTCCCTCTTACGGTCACGTCTATACGAGGTTTTATATCTATTCGGCTCTCTTTTCGAACCGCTCTTACCGGCAGTATTCTTTCTCGTTCCTCTGCTGGAAGACATTAGCGTTCTGACCTCACCCGGACTGAGATTTCTGAACATACCGGTGGGCAGATTGCCGAGTTTTATACCGTCAATCTGTAATCTTCTCAGGTTGAGAACCTTATAACCCAGAGTCTCGACCATTTTACGGATCTGACGGTTTTTCCCCTCATGGATGGTGAACCTTAAAACCGATGTCTCATCTCCACGCTTCTTGACAAAGACCCTGGCCGTCAGCGTCTGCTCACCGTCGATGAGCATACCGCTCTGTAGCTCCTTCAGATGGTCTGCCCGTATCTTGCCCCTTATCTCGACCTTGTATACCTTGGGGAGCTTGTATCGGGGATGCATTATCCTGTCAGCAAATTCTCCGTCATTAGTCAGAAGCAATAATCCCTCAGAATCTTTATCGAGCCGCCCTACAGCAAAGAGATTGACCCCTAAGTCGGGAAGAAGGTCGAAGACCGTCTTGCGATTGTATTCATCACTCCTGGTTACTATATACCCTTTCGGTTTGTTCAGCGCCAGATATATTCTCTCCTTCACCGGTGTTACGATCTCACCGTTATAAGTTACTACATCCTCGCCCTCCTTAATATCGGTTGCCAGGTCAGAACAGACACTGTTATTGACTTTGACCTTTCCGGCCAGGATCAGCTTCTCGACCTCACGCCGGGAACCGAGATTGCACTCTGCCAGGTATTTGTTTATTCTCATATCTTTACCACGATTCAAGACTGTTGCGGATTATTATCCGGAATAATTCATCGAATATCTCTTCTAACGCCTCTTCCTCAGTCTGCCAGCGCACATTGCTCGACCCGGAAGGTGCATACCTTTCACTGACTGTGAGATTCTTGTTCTCCCATATCAATTCATTACGTACCAGATCGGTAAAGGTGATCGCCAGGACAAGCCTCACCTGATACTCCTCTACTGTCTGCTCGATATCATAACCGTATATCGTACTGCTGTAATCGAGTATCCTCCCCTCGATCCTGCTGTCCGGATCCTCATACGCTATTCGTAACCTTCCGTCCTGCTGAAAAGAGGAGATGAGTGAATTTCTCAACTCCTCCTCGAGAAAGAGTTCGATCGTCTCATTCTCAAACGGTGCTATCGCTATATCCCTGAGATGGGGATATTGATTCATCCTCAGGGAATAGGAACACCCACAAAAGATTAGAAAGACTGCTATAAAGCCTTTAATGTAAGGTAGTTTCATATATTTCAAGACACACCGCAAGCCATTTATGTCAAGAAATAATGCTGATATACTTGACAAAAATGATCGGGTCTGCAAATCTTTGTCTCAAACGATACGAGAGGTTATGGGGATGAAGAAAAATCTACTGACTGTTAATGAAGTCGCAAAAATGCTCAAGGTTAGTACCAATGTTGTTCAGGAGATGATTAACGAGAAAGTATTCAAAACCGTTAAAGCGGGCAGCACTATGAAAATCGCCAAAGCTGAGGTCGATGACTGGTTGGCCAAACTCAATGAAAGCGAAGTACAGAAACTCGCCCTGCAGCGAACTGTTTGCCGATTTCAAGATTATTTTCTTCCCGAATATATCAATATGAACTTCGAGGCTGATAATAAATACGAAGCTATTGCTAAGATGTCTATTATGGCTAAAGAATTGAAGATTATCAGAGACCAGAGATGGCTTTACGAAGTTGTGGTTGCCAGAGAAGAGCTCGTCTCTACCGCTGTGGGGAAGGGGGTGGCATTATTACACCCGAGACATCATCACCCATCGAAGATAAAAAAACCATCAATCCTCTTTGGAAGATGTGAAAAAGGGGTGGAATTCGACGCTCCGGACAGTCAGCCTGTTACCCTATTCTTCATGCTGCTGCTCCACGATGATAAACAGCATCTCTTCTCTCTCTCATATATCTCAAAATTCATTATGAAAGATGAAAACCTGCAGGCACTTAAAGAAGCTAAGACCCCTGAGGATGTTGTTAACCTCATGACCCTGCAGAAATAATCCCCTTGACCCTGAAATTTAACAGCGACCGTAAATGGACAACTGTTAGATGTAAATTCTTATACAGCAAAACAATATATCAGAGGAGTATAGATTATGCAGAAACTGGTGCGAATAATACTGGGAAGTAAATCCGACATGAAAATAGGTGAAGATATCAAAGCCTACCTGGAAAAATTCGCTGTCCCCTACGACTTTCATATCTCATCGGCCCACAGGAAGCCGGAGAATACCGTTAAATTGGCTCGTGAAGCTCATTTAGAGGGCATAAAAGTCATCATCGCCGTCGCCGGTATGGCAGCTCACCTTCCCGGTGTTGTCGCAGCTCATACCCCCCTCCCGGTAATCGGTGTTCCTGTAAAAGGGAACACGCTCTCAGGAGAGGATGCTCTATTTTCCATAGTTCAGATGCCGACCGGTGTCCCGGTAGCCGCAGTAGCGATCAACGGTGGTAAGAATGCCGCCATTTTAGCCTGTCAGATCATTGCCTCTTCGGACGCTACATATCTTCGCAAGTTACAGGATTTCAAGAGAGAGTTGGCCGAGGGGTAGTGTTTCACGTGAAACATACCACTATTTAACAGGATATCTCGAGCAGGGGAAGAGATCACGATTCTTGTCCTGACCTCTTCCCCTCTTTTTCATTTCTGTCTTTTTCTATTCCAGTCCCTTAATCTCGAAGATGGGGAGGAGGTATAAGGCTCTCTCACCCGGCCAGGTATCGTAGAGTTCTTTATAGCGCATCAGGCTTTCCAGTTCTTCCGGAAGCTCTAAAGGATTGATTATCCTGTTCATCGTACCACTGAAGTTTAATCCGATGGCTAATCCCGAAGGTTGATAAGAGTAATTGCTCAATTCAACTTCATTATGACCAATCAGTTCTTTCATCACCTCAATCGCTTCTTTCATACCCCCATGTTCATCAACCAGGCCGAGTTCTTTAGCTCGCAATCCGGTCCATACTCTGCCCTGGGCTATCTCGTGGACCTGTTCATAGTTCATTCCTCTCCCTTCGGCGACGACATTTATGAACTGGTCGTAAGTATGTTCGATATATCCTTTCATCAACTCTATTTCTCTCTCTTCTATAGGCCGATATATGGCCAGGAGATCAGCATTTTCGCCCCGTTTGAGTGATGACCATCTTACAGCGATCTTATCGAAGAGACGGTTAAAGTTCGGTATCATACCTGTCACGCCAATAGAACCGGTAACGGTTGTTGGTTCTGCTATAATTCTATCTGCGTAGGCAGCTATGTAATACCCTCCTGAAGCGGCAGCACCACCCATGGAGACAACTACTGGTTTCCCGGCTTCCCGGCAGAGCTTTACTTCCCGGGCGATGAGATCCGAAGCGTAAGCAGAACCGCCTCCGCTGTCTATCCGTAAGATGATACCCTCAACACTTTTTTCCTCTCGTGCTTTCCTGATCTGTTTTGCTGTCGTCTTAGACCCTATCCTTCTTCCCGGACTTCCATCTCCCGTGACGATATCACCAGAAGCATATATTACAGCAATCTTTGCTCTCTGTGGCTCTGACCAGTCATAGACCATTTTTTCATTCGGTAGACCCTTGAAGACATGAGGTGCGTTGAAGAGATGCTCTAGCTCCCCCTCCAACTCCTCTTCATAGATCAGGCCATCTATCAGGCCATAATCTACAGCATCCTGAGCTATCAGATAGGGACCTCTGTCGATTATATCCTCAATGTTGAGAGTGAGCTTTTCGTCTCGCCCCTCTCTAATCAACAGAGTAAGATAGAGATAGTAATCGTCTATCAGATCTCCGTAAGTGATTCTCTCCGCCTGAGTCATTTCGTTTTCTGTGAAAATATTCAATCCTGTTTTGAAATCGTGGCTGCGGAGATCGACAATATCTATTCCAAGCTTATCGAGTGTTTCAGCGATGTAGGGAACGGCTACTGATATACCGATCAGAACTACCGAGCCATTGGGGTTAAGATATAGTTTATCAGCAATGGAAGCAAAGAGGGCATAATGAATATTACCGTAATTTTCAGAGTAGACGATGATTTTCTTATCCCTCTCTTTAAAATCCTGAAACTCTCTCTGCAACTCGAGCAGATTGGCAAAATTAGTCTGCAACTCCGGATTCTTGATAACGAGTGCATCTACACTCTCATCGTCCTTCAGTGTTCTGATCCTGGTAATTAACTCCTCCATTGTGATCTGATTCTTAGTTATAATGAAAGGTCCGATCTTCTGCTGTTCGACTTCATCGACGATCTTCTTCTTCATCTCGAATTCGTAAACAGTCTCTCTCTTGCTCAGTGATAAGAGGGATGCGAGTGAGCGGTGTTCCTTCGCCGCAGAGTGTAAATAGAAGTTACCACTGCTCCCCGCTTCATTATCATCATAATGGGAAATGAAACCTGCTTTATGCCGTCTGAAGGCGAGTGAGAAATTGAGTGCCAGAACTTCCGCTTCCAGATTATAATTCGCTGCGAGTCTGATTCCGTTCAAAACTTCAGTTTCAATACCGATAGTTGGTTTATCCCAGAGATACTCCTTATCATTTCCCGCCTGATGCGAGATATAGGTAAAATCCCCGGTAATCGTGATTCTATTACTCCATTCCTCGAGCCACCATAAAGGCCGCAATCCCAGCCCGAGAATATAATCCGGCCTGGAGCGATTTATCTCTTTAACATTCACACCGAAACTTGTAGCCGTGTGTGGTCGCCAGAGGGCAGAAATACCATATTCGGCATCACTTATTTCACTATTTATCCAGTATATATCAGTCCCGAAGTAGATATTTCTGAAGGGTTGCATACTGGAAGCAATTCTGTAGTTATTACTGCTTCCATCCTTTCCGTATACGAAGGCAAAGCTCTCTCCATTAAAGTATATCCGATAACGCTCCTCAATACCAGCGTCATTATAAAACCCCAGAAAGGCAAAGCCTGCAGCATTTCCGAACCCCAATGCTGCCGGATTGAGGTCAGGGGCAGTGAAATCGTCCGCTGTTGCTATAGATCCTGACCTGGCAAAAAGTGGGGTAGATGCTACGATTATCAACAATAAGACCAGTGTGAGAAATTTTACTCGTTGTTTCATATCTCCTCTCTCTCCCTCATAATTACATTTTGATTTCTCTTTTACTGTATATATATGTAGCCAGTATATAGAAGACGATCCCTACCAGTATATGTATAAGTGTATTCCAGTTGAAGAGATGGTGCCATCCCGGGAGAACAAAATCTTCGACTGTTTCCGGCATTCTAATCCAGCTGATGTTCAACAACGAGCTGACATACTCATAGGGTTGGGGGATCTTTAATCCCTGTACTCTGTTAATAATGGCGATGACAATAGAGATACCCAGAAATGCTCCCAAACCTTTGCCGATAGCTCCGTCCTGAAAAATTGCTGAAAAGAGAGCAGCCAGGGCATTGACGATAAAAATTATCACCAGAATGGGAATTGCCAGGTGTAGTAAACCGATCAATCCATAACCGAAATTCCAGGTGAAGTACGACCGGAATAGAATGCTGAAAAGGATGTTAATTACGATGTAGTTGAATACACATATCGCCAGGAATACCAGCCAGTTACTGATTGACATAGCAATAATTTTCGCACCGGTCATTTTCCATAACGACACCGGTAGTGTCCTGTGAAACAATTCATAGTTCTCTTTCCTCTTCACATTGAGGATATTGGGTGTCAGTATCAGTAAATTCAAGAATAACAGCGCTGCTACCATATTAGCTGCGAAATAATTGGTAATATAACTGATCATCCCACCGTGTCTGGCTATATCGGGTGGAAAGATATCCTGGAAAACTTCTTCCAGGGTAACTTTTCGGCCATCTGCATCAGAAAATGCGCTCGTCGGTAAGATCAGGGTAACCAGGAGCCCGATTATCAGCATACCGTACATTCCCATTACGATCCAGGCAGGGAGGAATAACTTTCTTCCTATGACCTGAACTTCCTTTTTGATTAAAGCTTGATCAGTTTTCATAATAACCTCCTACTTCAGCAAGAAAGAGATCTGTCAGTGAAGGCCGGCGGTATTCCGCATCTTTGATAGTAGCCTCTTTCTTTACTACCCCGCTGATAGAACCTAATTTATGTGTTACAACTTTCGGGTTGAGTTTCCTGAATTCCTCTTCTTTCTCCATCGGTACTGTAATTATCGTGTAACGATTCTTCAGATCTTCAATTGCATCGTGAAGTATGATCTTCCCCTCATCGATAAAGATGATATCATTCAGTATATGCTCTACCTCTTCAACCTGATGGGTAGAGATGATTATAGTTTTGGTCTCGTCATAGAACTCACCGAGTATGGTATTGAAAAACTCACGGCGAAAAGCGATATCAAGTCCGATAGTCGGCTCATCGAGTAGCAGGACATTGACATCAAGTGCCAGGGTTATCATCAGATAGAGTTTTGTCTTCATACCCTTGGAGAGCCTCCCAACCTTCTTATCAGAAGGAAGATTACTGATCGCCCTCAACCTCTCAGCCCTTTGATTGTTCCAGCAGGGGTGAACACTGGAAACGTAATCTATTGTCTGCTGTACCGTAAGTCGTTCATCGATTACATTTACATCCGGGATAAAGGCTATCTCTCTAAAGAGATTGTGCCTGTAATCTTCCAGTGGTTTATCCATCACCTTCACTTCCCCTTCAAACTTGAGAAATCCCAATAAACACTTCATCAGAGTCGATTTTCCGGCACCATTCTTCCCGAATAATCCGATTATCCTCCCTCCAGGTATATCGAGACTCACATCCTCCAGAGCCTTGAATTTGCCATAATACTTCGTAACCCGTGAAATTTCGATTGCCTTCATCTCTTCACTCCTTCATCTTTATAGATTTGCGCCACTACCTCTATGATCTCATCTTTCTCTATGCCCAGTTCCTTACCCTTATTGATTGTGGATATTAACTCCTCTTCCCGGTACTCCTTAAGCTTCCTCTGTCGTAGCTTCTCCCGGGAGCCGGGACTGACAAATATTCCAATTCCCCGTTTCTTGTAGAGGATATTCTCATTGAGTAAATCACTCAAAGCATTCACAGCAGTCTTCTGATTTATCTGGTATGTTTTGGACAAAATTCTCGTGGAGGGTACCATCTCATCCTCTCTGATCCTGCCACGGATAATTGCCTTTTCGATCTCCTGCCGCATCTGCAAGTAAATGGGAGTCTGCTCGTCGAACACTCTCATGCGTAACCTCCAATTCCGCTATCTCCTGTCTGGTGGTATGGTATTTCACCGGTTCACCCTGTCAAGCTTTAATTCATTTTTTTTCTCTTTTCCTGCTGCTTCCCTTGCATTACAGGGTTTCAGTCATCATAATTTTTCCTGGATCTCTCTATTCTACAGATTTTTACCGGAAGAAGGTTCTTGACACTTTGGGGTTAACTTTTAAAGATAAGTGAGTTCTGGAGGGAATCCAGGAAGGAGGTATTTATGGAAAAGGAGAGAAAATTCCGTTTCCGTATATCATCGCTGGTGCTTGGGACTACAGCCGGCGCACTACTCAGTTCACTTCTCTTTCTTTTGGCCTATTTTCTTCGCCTGGGAAAAGAGAGTGGTTCGAGTATCGTACTACCCGGGCTTTTGATTTCGCTACTCGTGCTGATATTATTTATCCTGTTCTTTCGTTTTCTACTGTTACTCAAGAAGCTCGTTACACACCCCATACTCTCATATATATTAGGTGGGATGGCCACGATAGTATTAATGCTTGTATTAACCGGTAAATTCTTACCGTTAAGTATTTTGATGGCTCTATTGATCGTACCCTTGCCGACCCTTCTTGGATTTGCTGTGGGGCTCTATTTTCATCGGAAGAGCAGATATCGTTCTCATGTTCCCTATCTTGTTTTCCTGGCAGCAGTATTCCTTCTGAACACTCTCTTTTTCTTCTGGTTATTCAGCAGTGGTACAACCGGCCATCTGGTCAGTTATGAGCCTGCAAGAGATCCTTACAGCAGGTTTCACCACCCTTCCGATCCCTCTGAGCCGGGTGAACATACGGTATCGATGATATATTATGGCAGTGGCCGTGACAGGCAGCGTTTCACATACAGCAATCTCATTTCCATAGCTACCCAGCCGGTCAACATAATACCTTTTCTTCCCTCAACATCAGGATTTCAGCGCAGTTACAGAGAGAGGTACTGGGGGTTTGACATAAATCGCATTCCTCTGAACGGAGTTGTCTGGTTTCCACAGTCAGAGGAGAGAGCACCACTAGTGATAATAGTGCACGGCAACCATTCGATGTACACCTCTTCAGAGCTCGGTTATGAATATCTGGGAAAGTTACTGGCAAGCCGGGGATATATAGTCGTCTCTCTCGATCAGAATTTTCTCAATTTTTCCCGCCTGGGCGAGGGGTTTTCCCGCCAGGAACTTGCAGCACGCAGCTGGCTTATTTTGGAACATTTAAAGCTCTGGCACAACTGGCAGAATAACCCCAACAACCCCTTTTATGGCCGTGTAGATCTGGATAATATTGCACTGATCGGCCATTCCCGTGGTGGAGAGGCAGCCGCGATTGCTGCTCTTTTCAACCGGCTTTCTCATTATCCCGATAATTCCCGCATAGCCTTCGATTATGATTTCTCGATCAAATCAGTTATTGCCCTGGCCCCCAGTGAGGGGTTTTATAAACCTTCAGGCCAGCCTTTAACCTTAAAAAATATTAACTATTTACAACTTCAGGGTGCTGCTGATGGTGATCTTATGGTCTATCTCGGTACCCGTCAATACAACCGGGTAATATTCGCAGATGATGATGACTTCCGTTTCAAAGCGCTGGTCTATATCAATCGAGCCAATCACGGGTATTTCAACAGTAAATGGGGCAGAACCGATCTTTCTTTCCCTGCAGGCTGGTTGTTAAACCGTAAACAGATCATGCCGGAAGATGAGCAGCAACAGATTGCAAAGGTCTTCATCTCGGCTTTTCTTGATGCAACACTCAGAGAAGAACGGGGATACATTCACCTCTTCCGGAACAGTGATCTGTTTGCCGAATGGTTACCCGATACTATCTATCTCAACCGTTATGAGGATTCGTCATACGAGCTTGTAGCAAATTTTGGAGAGGATGTCGATCTGACAACCACCAGTATTCCGGACGGCAGGATATCAGCTACCGGCTTTCAGTCCTGGCGGGAAGATATTTTACCCCTGCGCTACAAAAAACTCGACCAGGGAGCCAAAGCGCTCTATCTAACCTGGAGAATAACAGAAGGAACGAGGCAGATTCCACATTATACGATTGACCTCCCGGTGGATATTGTCACCGGATGGAGCCTGACCGAAGATAGCAGTTTACTCTTCTCAATGGCTTCGACAGATCTGGAAAACCCGGAAACACCTGATCTCTCTATCGAACTGACCACGACGGACGGTCTGGCTGTTTCATTACCACTCAGCAGGTTCCGTAACCCTCTACCACCGTTGATCTTAAAATCTACCAAGCTTAACTTTCTTGAAAACAGTCTACTCGAGCCTGCAGAGATCATTCCCAATACTTATGTTTTACCACTGGCCGCTTTCAAAGAGCGGGATGATCTCTTTGCACCTGAAAGGATCAGGAGAATCAGGTTCATATTCAATATCGCTCCTGTCGGAGAGATAGCCCTGACAGATATCGGTTTTTCAAATCTATAATGAACGCTTAGGAGTTATAATGCTAGCTGCCAGTAAATTACTGATCACCGATATCGGAAGCACTAATACAAAAGCCATCCTTTTAAAGAGGGTTGGTGATACTTACAATTTGCAGGGAATTGCTAAAGTAGAGACAACTGTAGAACTCCCGGAAGCCGATGTAAAAATCGGGCTGTACAGAGTAGTCAGGAAACTGGAAGAAAAGACAGGAGAAAAACTCTTGGGTTCCAGTACCGATGAGAGTAACGTTAAATTCACCCATGATATAGCTTACCTCACCACCAGCAGTGCTGGCGGGGGTTTACAGATCCTGGTCATTGGCCTTGCTCTGAATGAATCGGCCAGTAGCGCGGAACGGGCTGCTTATGGAGCAGGCGGTGTTATTCTCGATACCATAGCAGTAGATGACAGACGTTTACCAGTGGAACGTATCCAGTTGATAGACCTGCTTCGTCCCGATATAATTCTTTTTTCAGGTGGTGTAGACGGAGGTGCTTATGCCTCGGTCATCAGAATGGGAGAATTATTGAAGGCGGCCAATCCCCAACCAAAGTTTGGTGTCTCTTCGCGTATTCCATTAATTTATGCCGGTAATAAAGATGCTAGAGACTTTATCAAGATGATGTTCGGCGATAAGTACGACCTGCACCTGATAGATAATATCAGACCGACAATGAAAGAGGAGAATCTGGAACCTGCTAGGAATGAGATTCACCGTCTCTTTATGGAGAATGTGATGGAGCAGGCACCCGGTTATGCAGAGTTAAAGGAACTGATCGCGGACAGTATTATCCCCACCCCCACAGGGGTGATTAAATCACTGGAAACCATAAGCTTACAGCACCGCAAGCACAGCATTGCAGTCGATATAGGGGGAGCCACAACCGATATCTTCTCAAACATTCATGGTCAATATTATCGTACCGTAAGTGCCAATTACGGTATGAGTTACAGTATCGCTAACGTTATGGCTGATGCTGGTTTCGAGAATATCAGAAGATGGCTGCCTGCAGATATGGATGATAACTATATCCGCAACTATATAGTCAATAAAATGCTCTACCCGACATTCATCCCCAGGGATGAATGTCAGGAAGCTATAGAGCATGCAGCTGCAAGAGAGGCCATCAGAATGTCCAAGGAACACCATCTGCAGATGAATTTCCAACTACAGCGGGTCGGTTTTCTTAACTCTCTGAAAAGCGGTGAGAAGTGTCGTTTCAAGGAGGCGATGTACTCATCTGAACAGTTATCCAAGAGGCTCTTCAGCTTACGCGACTTTGATATCATTATCGGGGCAGGAGGCATAATAACCGGAACCAGTCAGCTTAAGCAGGTCATATTACTACTCTCAGACGCCTTTGATATTGACGGTATAACAGAGATCTGGCGTGACCCTGAATTTATATCTCCGCATCTCGGCAAGCTCAGTGATGTCGATACCGGATTGGCTGAAAAACTGCTTATGGAACACGGTTATGAGAAGCTGTCTATCGCAGTTAAACCTAATTTCAGGTCAACAAAGAAGAGAAAGAAATTGCTGACAGTCAGGATAAAGAGAGCGAGCAAAGAGGAGAAGCTGGAAGTATGGTCAGATTCTCTCCTTTTCCTGGAAGCAGAGGGAGAGACTGAATACGAATTTCTTTGTTTGAAAGGATGCACTATTGGCCAAAAGGATAGCCATGTGACTATTAAAAGCGATGTGCCTCTTCTGGTTGACACTCGGCGTAATAATCTTCACGATTACCGGACTACAAAAGAAGCTTTAGGACTCTATAACGTGCAGAGTGGAGGAGAAGAACTAAAGAAGAGCTTTGACCATCTGATGAAGAAGAAACAGATAACGAGGGGCAGGGCGATCTTGTACCGCAGCTTACCTTACAATGGGGAGTTGTATGTCGGTGAAGGTGACGAAGTAAAAGCTGAGACCCTGCTCGGTGAGACGAAATACGAGCCACCTATGCTCTTTATCCTCAGTATAATGCCCAGACTCGGTATAGATCAGGATACTTTTCGTAAGGGACTAATGATATCCGAAGGAGAGGAGATCAATTCCGGCCAGAAGATCTTCCATTTAGCCCCCAGGAGTATGCTGGGTAGTAATCTCGATTATTATTCCATAGTCGGGGGAGTTGTCGAAAAGATCAACTATGACTCCGGTTCAGTCTATGTCAGGGAGATACAGGACTATCCCCTCAAGCCGATTAAATTAAATGTAGCTGCGAAACTGGGTATTAAACCGAAAGAGTTAAAAGGGGCACTGAAGAAGGGCAAAAACGATTTCGTAAGGACGGGTGAGACGATAGCCAGAAACCTCTTCAAGAAGAACGTAGAAGACCTCGCCAGAAAGGATAGCTTGATCTATTCTTCTCCAACAACCGGCACGATAACCGACATAGATCTTGAAGAGGGAACTGTTATCCTGCAGTATCTCAAAAAGGGGATCAAGTTATATTCCGGGGTTACTGGCACTATCCTTGAGACCGATGGCAAACGCTGGGCAGTAATAGAATACAACGGTACAACGATCAACGGCATAATCGGTTTTGGGCGGGAGAATTACGGAACTCTCACGTTTCTGGAGAATAGTTCTCCGGACCGCCTCTCATCCTGCCGTGATAAGATAGTCGCCTTCCCCTCACCGGTTGATCTCCCCTTCCTGCGCCAGGGTGAAAAAAATGGGATAAGGGGTTTGATTATTCCCTCTATCAATGATAGTGACCTGGCAAGCTATATAGGTAGTGAGATCGGTGTAGCCCTGACCGGTAAAGAACCGATCCCCTATCCAATCATTCTGACCGAAGGGTGTGGTTCCTTCCCGATGCATCAGGAGATTGCCGGGATCCTCAGGGATTCTGAGGGGATGGTGGCCTATCTTGACACCTTCACCCAGATCAGAGCAGGAGTAAAACGGCCAAAAATTATCATCAGCAGTTAATACGCTCATAACCTGATCTGATGGCTACAATCGACTTTTCCCCTTCGATCTGTAATTATTGACATAACTATCCGTTAAAATTTCTTAGAGTAAAATAAATCAGGGAGACCAGATGCTTAAGAGAGCTTATTCAATACTACTTATCTCCGCTCTGCTTATCACGGCAGCAATTGGACTGGAAGCGGCAGAGATTTTGACCGGCAGGATTAAAATCGAGGATAATATCGCTACGATTACGACAGGAGAGCGAGAAATATCTCTCTATGTAACCCAACCGGAATTTATTGCTGACAAGCCTTTTCCCTTTGATGAGACTGGCGAATATCAATTCCACGGCTTTGCTACGGAGAAAGGTTATATAATCCACGAGATCTCGATATCAGGCAGAGAGGAGAGTTTAAAATCCGAATCGGGTAAGCCTCTGCTACTATCTACAGACCAGGACATCTCTTACAGCATCGATCCACGACGTTGTATCTCCTGCCGTTTCTGTATAGAGGCCTGTCCTGTAAATGCTATCTCTATGCGAAGAGGTGTAGCTATTATCGATCAGGATAGATGTATCTCCTGCGGTATCTGTCTCGAAGGTAATCAGACAGACTACGAAGGGTGCCCCGTTGGTGCAGTAAGAGCAGATGAAAAGGATTAATCTCCCGGCTTACTCGATAATGAACTCCTGTGACAGAGTGCCGACTCTATTACATTCGGCTTCAACAGTAAGAACCATCCCAGCTTGAGCCCCGGGTAGCCTGTAAAGCAGAGTAACTGAGCCTGTATCGTCCTGACGGCTCAACTCCTGCACTACTAGCTCTCTACCTCCTTCGTAAACTCTTATCGTTCTGACATGATGATTCGTGGGATTACCGACCTGATGTGTGACAACCAGGGTCAGAACCAGCTCTTCAGAATCGAAGGAAATTTCCAGATCGGAAGGGGCATGCCCCTGTATCAGGGCAAGCGACAGTATTATCCCCAGCAGTAAGAACATTTTTTTCATCATAACCTCTCTTTTTTTTAATAGAAATAATTGAGATATATTGCGAGTGACCCGTGTGTCAGAGCAGAGATAAAGGTCAGGATACCGAACACCTTATGTACCTTGATCTTAACCTTTATTACCCTCGCACCCATCAAAACGGTTGTTAACAACAGAGCAAAGGTCAGTAAACCGAGTGGTAATATCAATTTGTATGGATTCATCTTAGCTCCTCCAGCTCCTGGCGGACAAAATCAACCAGTTCAGCCAGCCTCTTCTCTGAGAAGTCGAAATTAATACCGGCAGCTTCGTAAAGCTGATCTACAGGCCTGGTATAACCGAGTTGCAGGAATCTTTTGTAATCATCGATCGCTTTCTTACCCTTCTCCCGGTAGTTCTTATAAACTGACAGAGCACCGAGCTGAGCCATTCCATATTCAATATAATAGAAAGGAACTTCGAATATATGGAGCTGGAACATCCAGGAGTACTTCTCCTCCTCTTCCAGCCCGCTCCAATCCACGCCAGAGTTGAATCTCTTACTCAACCTGGTGAAGTATTCATATCTTTCCTTACTGTCGTGCTCTGGATGAGTATAGATCCATTGCTGGAATGCATCTACTATCATACACCAGGGTAGGAACTTAAGAGTTCCCTGCAACTGGTCACGCCTGGCTTTTTTGAAATCCTCTTCCGAATCATAATATTCATCCCAGTAGTCCATTGTCAACAGTTCCATCGCCATTGAGGCGAGTTCTGCAACTTCACTCGGAGTATGCTTATAGGCAGAAATAGGTATATCTTTCGTTGCAGCAGAGTGCATCGCATGTCCCGATTCGTGGAGCAGGGTAACTACATCACGGTGTAACCCTACAGCATTCATAAAGATAAAGGAAGAACCCATCTCCTGTAAAGGGTAATTATAACCGCCAGGTGCTTTACCCTTCCGATTCTCGAGGTCAAGCAGACCTGTATTGTCCATCATGTCAAGATTAAGGGCAAACTCCCTGTCAACCCGATTGAGTATCTTGACTCCCTTCCCGACAAACTCTTCAGTCGTTTCGAACGGTTTGAGTACCCTGCCGTCCAGATCTACTGCTGTATCCCACGGCCTTACTCTCTCGACATCGAGCTTCTCTTTCCGCTCTTCTGTCAATTCGCGCAGAAATGGCAGAACAACCTTCTCCACAGAGAAATGGAATTGTTCGATATCCTGAGGAGTATAGGAGAACCTTCCCATCTCTTTATGCTTGAAATCGCGATAGTTATCGAATCCGGCATTGGTTGCCTGTTTCTCACGCAAGCCCCTCAGCTCATCAAAGAGGGCATCAAGTTTCTCCCGCTCCTCTCCCAGACGCTTGTAACGGAGTCGCCAGGTCTCTTCTCTTACTTCTCTATCCGGTTCCTGCAGATACTTGCCCAGCTGGGCTAGGGTCTGCTCCTTCCCATCATAAGTGACTGTCATTTTAGAATTTATCTCTCCATACTTGTTCCGCAGTTCTGTCTCTTTCGTCTGTAAGGGAATGTTCTCTTCCCGGAAGATCTCAATATCGTTACCTATTATCCGCTTCAGATGTCCGTATTTCTCGTCGGGTAGCTTCTTCTTATACTCACTTTCATAGAACTTAAGATTGAGCTTATTGACATAGGGCTGTGAATTGGCGACTATCGCAGCATAAAATTCGTTGAAGTTCTTCTGATGCTCTTCATTGTCAGCATAACAGGTCATCTTGATATAGAGACTGGCCATCTCTTCGGCTATGATCATTCCCAGTTCACTGCTCTTCTCCATCATAGCAATCAGATCATTCTCACTACCGATCCTGAAATCCAGCAGTTCCTTAAACGATAACTCTACTACCTTCCAATCCCTCACATCGAAATCATCGGGATAGTATCTCCGCTCTCTTTTCTTTAACTTCTCGTCCGTTAACTTCATATTCTTCTCCTTAATATAGGTTATCTATTGTAACATCAAGTGCTATTTCGCCTTCCTTAACTGCTTGAAAAGCCGCCGCATCCTGATAAAATTCTGATCATAATTGTGTGTTACCATCGATGTCTCACTGACAAACTTGACCTCCTCGATCGTAAAGAACGCCCTCGGATTGAATTCCTTGATCACACTCACGAAATCTTCGACACTCTTTCTCTTTATCACTGAGAAGATTATCTCTACCGGCCCTTCGGCTCCTGAACCCCTGATAGTGGTGAATCGATAACCTGCCTTGCGTAAGAACTCTACCAGCTTACTGCTGTCCTTCTGCGGAATGACCCGAACCTGAACGAGGCCCATGGCCATCTTCTCCTCTATCTTGATCCCGACGAAGCTTCCCATCCCGAAACCGGCTGCATAAGCAAAATAATAGAGATAGTTATCGAGATTCTGAAAGATCTGCTTCATTATGATCAGCCAGAGAAGTACCTCAAAGAACCCTAATACAGGCGCTAAGTGCTTCATCCCCTTGGATATAAAGATGATCCTGATCGTCCCGATGGTCTGATCGAATATCCTGGCAAAGAAGATTATCAACGGCAGGATCACGTAGACGAAAGTGAATGTCTCAGTAAAAGGCACAACCTCCTCCTCTATAATATTAAAGATTTCCGGATGATAAACTAATCTCCAGTACGATAAGAGTGAGATATCACCCGGAAATTTAATAAGTAAAATGAAGCCAACACTGTTGTCAATCTAAAACATTGAATGCCAGTTCACGAGAGAGAAAACAGGAGTAAAGCAATACCGGATACAGGATTGCAACTAATCACTATCACTTTGTCACCCCATTACCCCCTCACCACGTACCTCCTTGCTTTGCTCCCAATGGACTTGCTTCTCCTTCCAACGGACCTCTCAACTCATAACTTTTTATCACCCCGTTACACCGTCACGAAAACCCTCTGTTCCCAGGCCGCCTGATGAAACCAGAACCATTTCATATCACCTTTGTATGTGATCCGCCCCAATCTGTCCGGCCCTATCGCCTGATTACGCCAGGTCTTTTCGCTGTAACGGTAATTCATACCGCTGAACTGATCGGTAAAATTCTTTATCCAGTTTTTCTTCGTCGTCCAGTTATAGCGTAAACATCTCGTTATCGGCAGAAGAATTTCTTCCCACTCATCGTCTGTACCCGTATATTTCCTCAAGAGGTCATAAGCCCGGCGAGCAGCTCTGATAAATCGTTCGGTAGTATCAATATAAATATCGTTGCCCCTCCCATCTATGTAAGCTATCTCGGTTCGAAACCTGTCGGGATAAGTATAGAGCAGGCCGTGCCCGATAGAGTAGCCGAATATCCCCTGCAGGCGTATAAAGGAGGGTAATTGCTGGATAGCGTCATTAGACCTGATTCGGGGATTCTTCACTCCATTATCGATCTGAGAATTACGGGCTGAGAAGTTTTGGTGGGCAAACGTATCCTCATAAGTGTGCAGAGCAATCCCCAGCCTGATCAACTCCATCTTCCGCAGTTGATTACTATCAGGTGCCTCTCTCAGTTTGTTCAGCGCTCGGTTGACCAGCTCATTTGCCAGAACTCCATCAGCTTCTGTTATATAGTTCCCCTCTTTTTGATGACTTCCCGGTAGAAAGTGAAACGGCATAAGAATCTTTTTCCTGATATTCCTGAAGTTGTAGAGAATATTATTGATACCCTTGTGCGCCGTGCAGGTCGGATCGAACCAATCCTCCTCCATACGCTCGTAGGTCGGTTCCGGCAGATTCCTGATCCGCAGCTTATGATGATCAGTTGCATCATCTACATATTGACAGGCATAGGCTATGAGCTGTGCCTCTCCTGGAGTAAAACCTGCCCTGACCGCCAGGGTCTTCGTCACAAAGTAATGAAATCCTATGTTCATTATTACCCCCGCTATCTTTAACTTTATTATTCTTTCGCTTCTACTGTCAAATGATTAACATCTCACAAATCACCTCTTTAACTCTCTTCAGCCATCCCCTGATAAGCAACCCCCTGCTCTCTCCTCAGTTATTTCTCTCTTCAGTATGGGAGCCGGCACAGGCCGGCTCCCATACTCCCCTGTGATTAACCAGAGTGTTCATAGAAACTCAGGCAAAAGCCGGGCTGAGGACAGTAATCTTTCCCTCTCTTCTCTCTATAATTATACGTCTCACAGATCTGACCGCTGATAGAGAAGCAATTTTTGGCAAAGCAGAGCTGTTCGATATCCACCCGTTTAAGCGATTTTTCTCTTTAACTACCGTATCTGTTCCGATAGAGGATAGCCACGACAATAAAGAAAAAAAACTTCTGCCTGTTTTCGGAGGGCTTATCTATAGGCAAGAGCACGACTTAGGTATCTATGCAATAATTTACTGCAACTATAAGTTGTAATTATTTATTGACAGCTCTGCAGGAGGAAATATTTATAGCAACTAGAGAGTACAACAAATTTTAGGAGGTTGCAATGAGTTTGTTGAAACAGCTTATGGAAATAGGTTTCACCGAATACGAGGCCAAAGTTTATAACTCTCTTGTGTATGGTGATGCCCTCAGTGCAAATGATATAACCAAAACAACTGGAGTACCTCGCGGCCGGGTTTATGACATTCTTAATTCTCTACTTGAGGATGGATTTTGTCTGATGATTCCTGGGACGGTGAAGAAGTTTCAGGCGGTTGAGCCGGAGTTAGCTTTTGAAACCATTCTCGAGAAGCAACGCGCGAAGGAGCAGAGTACCAGAAGGGTTATCGAAAAGCTCCAGTCGGCTTATCTATCTGAAGAATCGAACAAATCTCAGCTAGATTGTTTATATGTTTATTCAGCGAAAGCAACGATTGCAAAGAAGAGCAATGAATTCATCGAGCAGACGAAAGAGATTCACCGTTCCTTATGCAAGCCACCTTACATAACGATCGACAAGATCGAGGATTTAGAGGAGAAGGCCGGTCCTGTAATCAGGGCTCTTCAGTCGGGCAGGATTTTCAAGAGTATATATGAGATCGAAGAGGACAACATGGAGAATTTTCTTCGTATCTGTTCCTTTTTTCAGGGTCATGGCGAGCAGGTCCGGGTGATGCAGAAGATCCCGATCAAGCTGATAATCAAGGACAAGACCTGTGCTATGTTTACTCTTTTTCACGAGTCATTGACGAAGAACAACATAACTTCGATGTATCTGGAGCATTCTGATGTTGTCTATGCCCTGATCGATCTTTTCGAGTATTATTGGGAGAAGGCGATCCCCTTCGAGGAATACAAGCCGGAGAAGGTTTCTCCTACACATCCGGAACTTACAGCAGATGCAGGGAAGGCAAAAATTTCCGCCAGCCCGTCACGCTCGCTGAAGTAAAATGAAGATAGATATGTGAGATAGTTTACAGAACGATAATCAATAATCAAATGAAACAAACTTTACGGAGGTTTAAATGAAAAGGAGAACTTTTCTAACCATTCTGATGGTAATAGCGTCATTGACAATTCTCTTTGGCCAGAACGCCACCATAGTTCTGGAAGAGGATTTCAGTGGTATCGAAGTCGGTGAAATACCTACCGGCTGGACAAGCTCACATACCTACTGGGGTGTCAGCGATTCCAACGAAGCTGGTGGAGAAGCACCTGAGATGCGTCTCTGGACATCGGTCTACGGTACATTCCGATTAGAGACACCAGCACTCGACGTTTCCGATCTCTCAAATCTGGAATTAGTATTCAAGCAGAAGCTCGATGATCTGGATGACCCGGGCCCTTATACGATCAGTGTTCAGGTTTCAGTGGATGGCGTGAACTGGACCACGGAATGGTCCTATGTCGATCCGGCGAACATACAGCCTGAGATCAGATCTATCAATCTTGATCCCTATGCCGGAGAGGAAGAATTCTATATCTCCTGGTTATTCGATGGTGATGGTGGTGATCTCGATTTCTGGTGGATCGACGATATAATTGTCTATGAGCCGACCCCCTATCCCGGCGAGGCGTTGCTGGTCTATCCGGAGGATGAGGCTGAAATGATCCTGACGCCTGTATCTCTGGAATGGATTAAGGGTATCAGTGCTGATCCGACCGGTTATGAACTCTATCTCGGCACAACGAATCCCCCACCGTTTCTCGTCGATGTGGGTGGTGATACCACTTATCTGACCGACGAACTGGAATATAACACGACTTACTACTGGCAGATAGTGCCTTACAACAACGAGGGAAGCCCTCCGGAATGCCCGGTCTGGAGTTTTACAACCGGTCCGAATCCGGAGATCAGCATTCCCCATTTCGAGAATTTCGATTCGGTAGAGACACCAGATATTCCCTACAGCTGGCGTAAGATCGTCGAAAGTACCTCTACTGTTTCTAAGATAGTTACTATCTCTTATTCATCACCCCATTCTCCACCGAATCATGTTCAGATAACATCCAATAATTTACCGGAGAACAATGTTATCCTGATAACTCCACCTGTTGAAGAGATAGGTGAGAGCAGGATCAAGTTCTGGCTGAGATCGACCTATCTCCCGAACCAGGGTGATTTCTTTGTCGGAACAATAACGGATCCCTACGATGCTTCTACCTTTACAATCTTCGAGACGATAACCCCTGCAGATCTTTCAACATCATATCAGGAATTTATCGTCAGCTTCGAAGACTATACGGGGACCGATCAGTATATCGCTTTCAAGCACAGCAATCTGGGTAATTATTCTAC
>CAZBDV010000006.1:104463-107126 GCA_964490765.1 uncultured Candidatus Cloacimonadota bacterium
CGGGGACCGATCAGTATATCGCTTTCAAGCACAGCAATCTGGGTAATTATTCTACTTCATTCTATCTTGATGATTTCCTGCTTGAGAACCTGCCTGGTGACCCGATCCTGCTTCTCAGCCCCGAAGGATTTCCCTTTATCGCTGTCGAAGGGGGTTCTTCACCAGCAGTTACTTTCACCCTGATCAATGATGGGAGTGGAACCCTCGCTATTCAGGAAGAAGATCTACAATTCAGTGGCGATGATGCTGATGATTTTGCCCTCGTGGATGTAACTTTCCCCATCTTTATTGCTGAAGATAGTTCGATAGATATCGACATGGTCTTCTCTCCTGATAGCCCGGGGAGCAAGAGTGCAACCCTGGAGATCGCTTATAACGGCCCGGACTCACCCTATACAACTCAGCTCAGTGGTGAAGCATATCCCTCTGGTACAGCTCTCTTCGGAATAGGAGACGATGTTAGCTCCGCAACAGAGGGACCTCTGAACATCTTTTTTGCCAATCAGCGAGCTCAGATGGTCTATACAGCCGATGAGATCTTAGCTTCAGGCCATACTGGCCCGGGTGTAATCACCGATTTCGGTTACTATGTCGAATCCGCTCCCGAGACAGCAATTACCAATTTCCAGCTGAAGATGAAGCATACGACCGATTCTAATGTCAGCAGCCATGACCAGAATTTCAGCGATAGTCATATCGTCTATTATAACAGCAGCTATATGCCGGAAGAAGGTTATGACCTGCTCGAACTGGACGAGCCTTTTGTCTGGAACGGTATAGATAATATCAAGGTCGAAATGATCTTCAGTGGTGTGGATCCGACCAGTCAATCTGGTATTACCAGGATCTATAATCACCCTGTTACTGCCGGGTATCGCAATGTCCGTTCCCAGACTGGTAATGTCTCCAATGCTTATACAAATCAGATCAGGAACTGGAAGCCACAGGCTATGATGCTGCTCGATGAAGGTCCTTCTACTCCCTGGCCGGTTGTTACTGATATCTCGGACTTTTACGAGTTTGTCTTCCCGGGAGAGACGGAAACAGCCCAATTCACACTCTCCAATGCAGGAAGCCAGGATCTGGTCTTCAACATCGGCTCGGATGAATATCCCGGCCTGATTACAGCAAATCCGGCACTCGGTTACATCTTACCCGGTGAACAGGCTACCATTGAGCTCACCTTCGCTCCGGCCGGGCTGGAAGCTGGTATCTACTACCCCGATCTGGTAATAGAGCATAACGGAATAAGCGATGATCTGTTGATCCCCTGCGAGATCAGGGTTTTACCGGAGACGGTGTATATTATGGAGGATTTCTCTGGAAGCTGGCCACCCTCTGGCTGGACGCGAACCTCTACTCTCGACGAGGTGAACTGGAAAAGGACGAATACGGCTGCAGCAGGGAGAAGATACCCCGAAGCCTGCTTCGATACTACTCCACTGGCTCTGCAAGCCGGGACACAGAGACTTATAACCCCTCCGCTCGATACTTCGGGATACACTAATATCCATCTCGAATTCCACCACGCTCATGTGTTGAATTACGGAAATGTTGAGCTGATGCTGGAGACTACGAGTGACGGTGATAACTGGAATACGATTGCTACATTCCCTTCTGAGACGTTCGGCGCTAACCTGTTCCAGGCCATTATCAATAACGAAGATGTCGGCTCTGAAAACTTCCAGATTGCCTGGACTTTTGTGGGTGATTCCTTCTTTACCTATGGCTGGTACATTGACGAGATCATGATCGCCGGTGGTGAGGAGAACGGTACAATAGCCGGAACAGTCAATCTGCTCGGTGGAGACGGTGATGTAACCGATGTTTCTATCACAGACGGTGACGTTACGGTAAACCCCGGAGCAGACGGTTCATATTCTCTTAACCTCTATCCGGGTAACTACTATATTGCTGCCACCCTTGAGGGTTATGTTAACAGTGTAGTTTACGATATCACCGTCGAAGAAGGAGAAACAACCAATCTCGATATAGATCTGGAATGGATCGCTCCTGTGCTATATCCGCCGAACGATTTCGCAGCGGGCGTCCAGGATTATAACAGTGTCCTTTTAGGCTGGGAAGAACCTGGCGTCGGCACAGAAGAGCTCTATCATCATACCGGATATACCAATCTCGGTATCGGAACCGGTGAGCCGGTAGATTTCATCGTAGCAGCCCGTTTCACTGCTGATGAGCTGGCCGAATATTACGGGGACTGGGAACTGACCGGTGTCAATATCATCCTTCACTCTATGGACTTCGATTATGTCGCCATCCAAGTTTACGAGGGGGGTAGCTTCGGTGATCCCGGAACTCTCGTTTATGAAGAGGATATCACCAATACTATTATTGCCCAGAACTGGGTAGAGCATATCCTGACCACACCTGTTCAACTGGTAGAAGGTAATGAATACTGGCTCGCCTACGATATCAGTGCTACCGGCGACCATCCGGCAGCCTGTGACGAAGGCCCGGCAGTAGCAGGTAAGGGAGACTGGATGTACGAGAACGGTGTATGGGTGGAAATGAGTGTAGAATACGGCCTCGATGCCAACTGGATCATCAACGGCGTAATCAGCGAAACATACGAGAGCGGAACCAGAATCAGCTCCAATACTAAAAAGCTCGGTAACCGGGCAATAGAATCTACTCGCTCTGCT
>CAZBDV010000006.1:107226-108422 GCA_964490765.1 uncultured Candidatus Cloacimonadota bacterium
GTAGAGATATCGATTACACTCCCGGCACCGGTAGATGTCAATGCAACTTCTGACGTAAACGATATCCTCATCGAGTGGGAACTCCCCGGAGATTCCCGCGGTATAGAATCCTTCAATATCTATCAGGACGAGACATTCGTGGCGAATAGCGATTCTCTATCTTATCGTCACGAAGATGTCCCGGACGGAACATATATCTATAATGTCGCAATCGTCTTCAGTGGAGATAACGAAGGTGAATGGTCGGAAGATGTAGAGGTTATCCACGAAACTACATCTGCTGAAGATCCCTCCCTGATACCCGCCGTTACCGAGCTTAAAGGTAACTATCCCAACCCCTTCAACCCCGATACCACCATTGAATTCGCCCTCGATAAACCGGGTAGAGTGAAGCTGGAAATCTTCAATATCAAGGGGGAAAAGGTAAAAACTCTCCTCAATGATCATCTCGAAGCAGCACATCATTCGATCATCTGGAACGGCCAGGATGACCGTGGTAGAACTGTCGGTAGCGGAGTCTTCTTCTACCGTATGGTTACCAGAGATTTTACTGATGTGAGAAAGATGATTATGATCAAATAGCTGACTCCTCTCTCAGGGTTGTGATAGAAAGCTCTGTTCTGGTGGTTTGAAGTGTCGTGGTCGAATTAGCCGGTGAAATAGCTGGTTATTGAAGCTGAATAGCCTGATAAAAAAAGCTTCAGTAACTTAATCGAGTGAAGAACAGAGATTCTGGCAACCCGTCGATACGGAGCAGAAGATAAACTGCTCCGTATCCGGGGGGAATCAGCAAATTTATACTTTCCTGGATTAGAAAACCTACCCGAAACCTGAGCCGGCAGGCTCGATTCCTTCCTGCCGGCTCCATCTTTTAGATACCCCTCTCGTCCGAAATTCACAAATCTCTATCTGTCGCCACTCAATAAAACCCTCCGAAACACCCTCATGACAAAATAAAAATGAAAAGATTCCTGCACGTCTCCTAATTGACTCATTATGCCTTAATTTATCTTAAATCTGAATCACAATGGACGGTTGCTATGAAAGTGCGCTCTATCAGTTCGGTTACTGGGCTGCTGGCCCTGATTGTCACGAAATGCGCATTTTTGGGCTCTTTTTGCCCTTCGACAGGTTAGATGTCCAGCTCAGCGGAGAACGGCTGATTAACGAGAGTTTAGCTGCTATGAAAAATTATG
>CAZBDV010000007.1:0-108230 GCA_964490765.1 uncultured Candidatus Cloacimonadota bacterium
GATCAGATGGGTACACTTGGATCAGGGAATCATTTCATAGAACTGGGTATTGTTGAAGACATATACGATAGTTCAGTAGCCGATTTTCTCGGTTTAGAGAAAAACCAGATCATTGTTCTGATCCATAGTGGTTCCAGAGGATTTGGACATCAGATCTGTGATGATTATGTAGTCGAGATGAAGAGAAAAAGGCAGGAGCTAGATTTCGCTCTACCCGACATTCAGCTGATTTCTGCCTATATTAATTCACCTATCGGTAAGAAATACTATTCAGCTATGGTAGCTGCAGCAAACTATGCTTGGTCTAATCGGCAAGTTATGATGAGCCTGGTAGAGAAGGAGTTGAGGAGAGTTCTTGATGCTTCCTCACGTGAACTGGGATATAAGCTGATATATGATGTGAGCCATAACATAGCCAAACTCGAAGAGCATAATTTTGAGGGGAGAAGAAGACTCCTCTGCGTTCACCGCAAAGGAGCTACCCGTGCTTTTGGCCCCGGCCATCATCTCATCCCTGATAGATATCGTGAAATAGGCCAACCGGTCATCATACCGGGTGATATGGGCCGATACAGTTATCTCTGTCTGGGTACTGAAGCTGGTATGAATGAGACCTTTGGTTCGTCATGTCACGGAGCGGGCCGGATAATGAGTCGTAAAGAAGCTCTGAGGAGTTCTACAGCAAACAGAGTGCTCCAGGATATGCAGAAACGGAATATACTTGTTCATTCTGCCACTCGTTCTACCCTCGTAGAAGAGATGAGTAATGTATATAAAGATGTTAGTGCTGTTGTCGAGACAATGACAGATTGTGGGTTGCTGAAGAAGATTATCAAGACAAAACCGATTGGTGTAATCAAGGGTTGAGTCTAAGATTAACAAACACTCCTCAACAGCTTTCTATTTCGTTACATACTCTTCCAGCTTATTAAGAAGTGTTATCAGCTTCGTTCCCTCAAACGGTTTGACCAATACTTCCTGAAATCCCCTGTTGTTGTAGTCTGTTACCATCGGATCTTTAGCATAACCAGTCGAAACAACAGCAAATATATCAGGATTGATAGCCTTAACCTCATCAATGATCTCTTTTGCACCTTTCCCTGCGGGAATAGTTAGGTTAAGGATAGCCATATCGTGCTTTTTCACATCCCGTTTCTGATCATGAATCCGGCAGGCATCTTTAATTAGCTGTAAAACCTCATCTCCATCCACTGCATAATCTACCTGATAACCATATGATTCGAGAAGACTGCCGATAATCGTTCTTACATCTCTCTCATCATCCATTATCAAGATCTTTCTACCACCTTCAGGTTTCCGTAAATCCGTTTTACTGTCACCGTTCTCGGCCCTCTTTCCAGACACTGGAAGATAGATAGTGAATGTTGCTCCTTTCCCATGGACAGAAGAGAATTTAATGTAACCATCATGTTTCCTGATTATGCTGAAACTAATCGGCAAACCCAAACCACTGTGCTTATCTTTAGTTGAGAAAAAGGGATTGAAGACTTTATCCTTTATATCATCGGCTATTCCATCACCTTCGTCTTTGATCGATATGGTGATATAATCACCCGGTTTCATACCCTGGTCATTCTTCTTTTTAATAGTAACATTACTGGCAGTGATAGTAATAACACCAGCGGCAGGAGAAGCCTGGACAGCATTCATAACAATATTATTTATCACCTGGCTGATTTGAGCTTCATCAACCTCTACTGTTGCCAGTTTGTTTTCGATCTTGAACCGACATTCCAGATTTGTGCCGGTAACAGCAAATGATGCCGACTCTGTTATCAGTTCTTTAATCGAAGCTGCTCTTCGTAATGATCCCGTTCCTTTGGAAAAGCCCAGCAGCTGTTGGGTTAGATCTCTCGCTCTTAAACAGGCTTTTTCTGCTTCAGCCAGATTTGTGGTTAACTTGACTTCATTATCTTTGGATAACTGAGCAAGAGAGATGTATCCGACTATTGCAGTCAGGATATTATTAAAGTTATGCGCAATACCTCTTGCTAGATAGCCAATCATCTCCAGTTCCTGAACTTTAGTCAATTCCTTACTTATCTGTCTGTCCCTGGTTATATCTCTGGCTATACTGATAATTGCCATCGATTCACCGTCATCATCTTTAACCAGTGATGTTGATAGACTGACCGGGAACTCTGTTCCATCTTTTTTTAGATGTAACAGTTCTCCTTTCCAGCCACCATCAAGGGTCCCCTGTAACATCTCTGTCAGTAACTCTGGAGAGTTACTGGTTGATCTGAGCAGTGCAGCTGAACTATCAATAATCTCCTCAGCTTCATATAGATAGGTTTTGAAAAATGATGGATTGGCATAGAGAATACGATCATGCATGTCAGTAATAAAGATACAATCGTTGGCATTACGGGTTGCAGTTGCAACCATCCTGACCTCATCTTCTATCTTCTTCTTATCTGAAATATCACAAAAAACAATCGATAAAGCCTTACTTCCTTGCGCATCGATCTCCTGAACTCTGGTAGAGAAGCTGAGCTGTCTCTGCCTTCCTTTTATCGTTCTGATAGAGCTATACATCTTCCCCGAACCATTGTCTCTGCAGGTTTGGATCTCTTTCTCAAATGATTTGAGATTCTTCGGTTCGATAAAATCATTAATTACTCTGTCGATCAGGCTTTCAGGACTTGCTTCAAACAGATCATGAGCAGCTCGGTTAGCATACAAGAATCTATTTTCTGTATCGATAAGAGCAATACCCTCTATCTGATTGTCTATGATATTTTTGTAATACAGTCCTTCATTGATTGCCATGACAAACCTCCCAATCCCTCGATCTCTCTGTCAAAAAATCGTATCAAACCTTTATCGGCCTGATAATGATCGATCTTACCTGTCCATGACAGAGAAATTATTTTTGTCGTATATCATTTACAGGCAAGCATATCCTGTCAATAGAAAATCTCTGTAGGCTGTGACTTCCATAATGGAATAAGAGCGGATATGACACATTTACGATTCAATCCCTGTCGTTTATCACTCATTAGGAGTGGGTTACAGTAATACACAGAACAGTTAAACGCATCATTTTGACAAAAAAATGGCTGGGATGAGAGGATTCGAACCCCTACATACGGAACCAGAATCCGTTGTCCTACCTTTAGACGACATCCCAGCATTCAAAGTTGTTCCAGGTTTGCTATAAGATGGCTGGGCCGGGAGGATTCGAACCCCCGAATACATGGACCAAAACCATGTGTCTTACCACTTGACGACGGCCCAACTGCTAACTTTCAGCAAACTGGCGGAGAGGGTGGGATTCGAACCCACGGTGAAGTTTTACCCCCACACACGCTTAGCAGGCGCGCACCTTCGGCCAACTCGGTCACCTCTCCGTTATCTTACTTTAATAACATGGCGGAGGATGAGGGACTCGAACCCCCAAGGGATAAACCCGGCGGTTTTCAAGACCGCTGCCTTGCCAATTAGGCTAATCCTCCATGGGTATTATCACTAATTTGATGGTCAAATTAAAAACGCCCCTTATTGTGTCAATTCATTTTTGAATCATCTATCAGCGATATCTCAAACATAACCGAATTCTTTCAGGGCATTTCTCTTTTTACGCCAGTTAGCCTTGAGCTTTACCCATAACTCCAGCTTAACCCGCTTCCCGGCCAGTCTATAAATCTCTTTTTCTGCTGCCAACCTGACACTCTTTATCTTACTCCCCTTATCGCCAATAAAAATTATCTTCTGTGATTTACGTTCGAGCCAGACATTAGCTTGAATCTCCAGTTTATTGGGATATTCACGATAAGTTTCTACTGTAACAGTGCTGCTGTATGGTATCTCATCCCGGAACTGTTTGAATATCTGTTCTCTGATAATCTCCTGGGCGAAGAATCTCATGGGAAGATCAGAAAGGTTTTCCGGATCATATAAAGGGGGAGAGTATGGAAGATATCTTTTCAGCAAAAGCAGGAGTTCACTAAGATCACTATCTTCAGTAGCTGATATTGAGACTACTTCTTCGAAGCCGAAACTGGCAAGATCGGCCAGAGAGCTATTCAGATGTTCGGTATAGAACAGGTCTCTCTTATTCAGCACTGCAATTTTGGGTATTTTGACCCTTTTTAAGATAAGAGCAGTAACTTGATTATCATAATCGGTTGGATAGTTATTATCGGTCATATAAATGATGACATCGGCGTCATTGAGCGAGTTAACGATTTTATTTATCATCTGCTGATGAAGCTCATATCTCGGTTCCAGGAATCCGGGTGTATCGAGAAATATGACCTGAGATTCTTTGTCTGAAAAGAAAGCTTTAACTGTGTGTCTGGTAGTCTGAGGCCTCGGTGATACGATCGAGAGCTTCTCACCAACCAGCCTGTTCATCAGTGTTGATTTACCAACATTTGGTTTACCGATTATAACAGCAAATCCGCATCTATAGTTTTCTGCTATCTCCATTATGCTTATCCTGCAGCAAAAATCCTGAAGAGCATCCTCTCCACTATCAGTGCATCTTCCAGATTGAGAGACTTCAATTCAGTATCGGTTTCCAGCAAGATTTTGAAGATCAGGGGCATCGAGGCAAGCGGATACTTCTGAGCATATCGAATATAATCTTTACGATAGAGGTGATATATCTCTGTAAGATGCTTTGAGAGTATTTCTCTTTCGGTCATCCCTTTTACTTGCAGACTGTTAATCTTCCAGAGCTGGACAAAAAAGCGAAGCAGCATAGTAATCAGGAAAACTGCCGCCTCTTTATTATCCATCAGGTTTTCGATGACGATAAAAGTCTGACGAGGGTCCCTCTCTCCTACAGCATTTATGAGGTCAAATACAGAAAAGGAACGTGAATAACCGGTGCTCATCTGAACATCAGATACCGTTATCTTGTTTGAATTAACAGTATAAAGCAGGAGTTTTTCCAGTTCATTGGAGGCAATCATATAATCGAGTTCTACTCTGTTAACGAAGAGTTGCGCGGCATCAGAAGCTATGGTCTTATCATGTGCTCCAACTTCTCCATGAAGCCAGGGAATCATATCTTCCGGTTTGTAAGGACTCCGGCAGTGTACAACAACTCCAATCTTATTGATCTGTTTTGCTATCTTCAGACGGTTATCGAGACTGTCGGCAGTAAGAATGATAAAATTGAAAAGTTCGTTCTGACTCAGATAATCGATGATTTTCTGTTGACTTACAGTCTTCAGGCTATCGAATTTCCTGAGCAGAACGACTTTATCTTTGGCCATAAAGGGATCTGAACTTGCTGCATCAAGGACGCTGGAAACATCACAGTCATCTCCGTAAAAGGTTACCAGATCAAAATCCCTGACCTCTACTGGTATAGCCCGGTCGATAATCATATCAACTGCTTTCTTTTTGAGATATTCTTCAGTGCCGTAGATAAAGTAGAGGCGGGAGAGTTTTTCTTTCGCAAACGACCTTATGAATGCCTGATAGGCAATTGCTTTCGAAGCACCCGGCATAACTTCACCCTCTTATAAGGAGAAAAATCACCGACAGGCCAACAACCCAGCAATAGATACCAAATATCTTCAAACGTCTCTTACTGATGAGTTTCATGAGGAGAGCAATGACCAGATAGCCTGAGATGAATGCTGCTAACATCCCTAATATGTATCCTGGAACAAACGCTCTCTCAATTGAATTGAGCGATCGGATATCAAAAATAGTAGCTCCCAGGATAGCGGGAATTGCTAAGAGAAAAGAGAATCGGGCAGCAGCATCTCTTTTAAGACCTGTTGTCATACCGGCAGTAATTGTCATACCTGATCGTGATATTCCGGGTATGATTGCAAAAGCCTGACTTACTCCGATAATAATCGAACGAAACAAACCGGTCTGGTGGATATCCAAACGTCTCGGGGGGATATAGTCGCTCAGAAAGACTACCGTTCCAGTGACCAGTAACATGGAAGCTGCGAAGAGTGGTCTGGCAAACAACTGACGTATTTCTGCCTGAAACAAAAAGCCGAGTATTCCGGTTACTATCGTTCCGACCAGAAGATAAAGCAGAGTTTTATGATCAGCCCGTCTTGTCTCTGTTATCTCACTGACAGGGGCAAGTGAAAATATAAGTCTGGTTATATCTTTTCTGAAGTATATAATAACCGACAGGAGTGTTCCAAAGTGAACGAGTATTTCGAAAATAATATCGGGAGATTCGAAGGCTAAAAAGTGCTGTGCCAGAACCAGATGCCCCGAACTACTGACCGGTATAAATTCAGTGATACCCTGTATAATACCGAGCAGGATAGATTTCAAATAGAATTCCATTAGTAAGACTGTCCTTCCTTCAATTAAAGTATTTCTGGCAGATCAGTAGCAAAAATTTCCGAAACAGGGACGATACGAAAGCCCATATTCTTTGCCTCTTCTACGAATTTATTCATTATCTCCAGTCTCTGGCGGTCAAAACAGTGGGTAATAACAACAACCCGATCTTTCTGTTCTTTCAACCTTTTCAACTCCTGTAATCTCTCTCTCATTATCCTTTCAGAACTCTCAGGATCATCAAGGAAAAGGTCTCGCTGAACTACAGGGAGTTGCATTCTCTGTGCCACATCTACCGCTATTGTATGCTGGGTTGTTCTACTGTCGACGAAGAAAAGGTCATGCCTGGCCAGGGCACCGAGGACAGAGGCCATTACTCTTTCATCGGCTGTAGCGAGACTTCCCATATGATTATTAGCTCCGACGACATCCGGAAGTTGTCTGAGATATCCGTTTATTATCCTGTTGATCTCTCTATCACTATGTTCAACGAGAATGGGATTACTACCCGGATTATTACGAGGATAACCTACTGGCTCCATAGGAATATGCAGCATAATCTCTCTTCCCATCTCGACCGCTTTCTCCATCACGGTTCGAGAATATCTCAAATCGGGCAGAATTGAGAAGGTTATACTGGGATCGGAATCAAGGTACTCATCCAGCAGCGGACCGGCATATTCTCCGAAATCATCTACTATGATTGCCAGCATCGGGGCACGGGAAGGATATCGACTCTGCCTATCGAGTTGTATTCTTATGATAAAATCGGTCTCGGTTTGAGGATCATGAATTCTCAGGAGATGTGCAGCTCCTCCAGACACTTCATGGCCTGTTACGACCTCTCCTCCGGCAGCTTCAACCTGTCCCTGGATAATCATATTAGGGAATACCAGATCAAGTATGTCAGGATTGAGAGTTATATTGATATATACACCATCATCACGAACTGTCCTGCGATAGAGATTATCCGGAACTCCAAGCTGTTCTGCCGCATGCCTGATTGACTCTTCGACCGTTAATTCTTCTACAGCCGGTTCCCGTTCGGTACAATTACGGATAATCATGACTGTGATCAAAGCGAGCAATACAATAATCATAATCAGACCGATATAGGACTTCGGCTGTTTCGTTTTTCTCTTTTTGGTCGTTCGTTTGGCTGAATTCTTCTTTTTTGGTTTTGACCTGGTTGTCCTCTTTTTTTTATCTTCAGGCATATTGATCCTCTTTCTTTTTTTTCAGAACATCTGAGTCGCAAAAATAGTCAAGAATATTTGCTCTCAGCTTCTCTGCAGGATGGCATTATATCTATATAACTCCCCTATCTCCTCACAGTTTCCAATTCCTTTCTTGCTTGCAGGGTGTATCGACGTATGAACTCTGTCTTCCCTTCTGTATAAGCATCACGATCATATTCATAACGCTTTTGAAGTTCGAGTTTCAGTTCTTCATACTCCCCTGCGACCCCGGGATGACTTAGAAGAAAGTCACGGAAATACAATTCATCCCAGTCTCCTCTGTATCTGACATGAAGATGATAGACATCATCAGCAAACCCCTTTTCCGTATAGCCCTTCATAAACATCATCGAGGGTGGTGGATTTTCCGGTTTCGAACAGAAGATATAACCATTAGAAGTCAGCAGATCCCTAAACCTCTCCAGATCTGTTTCATCTGCTATTTCCATCAGAATATCAACTGTTGGTTTGGCTTTCAATCCTGGAACTGCCGTACTACCAATATGATGTATATCAACCGGAGTCAATGAAGAGACTAACTGTTCTAAGAAACTCTTCTCTCTCTCAAAGTTTTGTGACCAGTGCGGGTCATGTTCTCTGATGATTATCGGGAATAGCTTCCAGAGTTCCTCTTTACTCATCTCACTCAACTTTTTTCTCATGAGTCGAGCAACGAAGAATTATAGTTTGATGTCAATCATAATATTCATCTGAATGGTCAAAGAGTACCAACAGGCTACCATGTATAATATCAGTTACAAGAAAAGTTCTTGCCTTAGAAGTTGAGTTAGAAAATAATGTAAGCAGGAATATCAATGATATAGAGGAGATTAGAGTGATGAGAAGAATTATAGTAGCCGGAAACTGGAAGATGAATAAAACAAGGTCAGAGATGCAAGACTTCATAACCAATCTGGTTACAGAGCTCGATTCTTTCGAAGAGTTATTGGCTCTTCCCTTGATCTGTCCCCCTTATGTTTATCTTCAGGAAAGCAAGAGAATTTGCGGGCAGAGCAAATTAGAAATAGCAGCTCAGGATGTGAGCAAATATGAGTCTGGAGCCTATACAGGTGAAATATCAGCCCCGATGCTCAGTTCAATCGGAGTGAGTTATTGTATCATTGGGCATTCTGAAAGGAGAGAGTATCACAATGAAACAGACAATGAGATCCGTGATAAACTTCTCATTCTCCGCAAAGAAAGAATAGTTCCAATCATCTGTGTCGGAGAGAAGCTGGAAGAGAGGGAAAAGGGCACAACTTCAGATACCATAATCAGCCAGTTATCGGAGATTTTCCGAGATGTAGAGGTTAATGATCCGGCAGAACAGATCATAGCTTATGAGCCGGTTTGGGCAATCGGAACTGGTAAGACTGCTACCCCTGAACTTGCTCAGGAGGTTCATTCACTGATCAGGGAGTGGCTTGCTGAAAGATATTCATCAGATATGGCAGCAGGAATCAGCATACTTTATGGTGGTAGCGTCAAACCGGATAACTTTGCCAGCTTACTGCAGGAGCCTGATATCGACGGTGGATTGATCGGTGGAGCTTCTCTGGCGTTAGTAGACTACTTAACCCTACTGAAAACGGGTAACAGAATAGCTGGAACTTTACAATCATAATCCAGGCGAAACATAGCAGAGAGGAGAGAATACGATAATGATAGATATTAAGTTCATCCGAGAGAATCCGGAAGTTATCAAAGATGCTCTGAAGAAAAAAAGATGTGATGTCGATATCGAACAGTTACTTCAGTTCGACAGTGATAAACGGAAACTCCAGTATGCATTCGATACCGATAAAGCTCACCAGAATACGATTTCCAAAGAGATTGCCAGTAGAAAGAAGAAAAGAGAGGATATTTCCGGCATTATAGCCGAGATGCAGAAGGTCGCAAACCGGGTCAAAGAAGCGTCTAACAACCTTAACAGGCTCAATGAACAGATCAATACGCTTCTGCAATCAATTCCCAATATTCCGGATGATACTGTTCCGGTCGGTAAGGATGAGAATGATAATAGACTTGTCAGAGAATGGAAAGGTTCAGCAGAAACCGATCAGGAAGAACCTTCTCCCCTTTTAGATCATCTGGAACTTGCAGAAGGGCTCAATTTATTGGATTTACCCCGGGGCACCAAAATCAGTGGTTCTGGTTTTCCTGTATATCGCCGCTACGGTGCCTTACTCGAACGAGCTCTTATCAATTTCATGCTCGACTATCATATAATAAACCATAACTATCAGGAGATTGCAGTTCCTGTTCTGGTCAACCGTCAGGCTATGTTTGGCACAGGCCAGCTTCCGAAGCTGGAAGATGATATGTACCGGATAAGCGAAGACGACCTGTTTCTAATCCCGACCGGGGAGGTTCCTGTAACAAACATCTATTCCGGCGAGATTCTCCGTCACGAGCAGTTACCTGAGAAATTCGTCACCTTTACCCCCTGTTTCCGGAGAGAGGCAGGCTCATATGGTAAGGGAACGAGAGGATTGCAGAGAATACATCAGTTCAATAAGGTCGAGATGGTCAGATTCGTCAGGCCGGAAGAGTCGGGAACTGCTCTGGAAGAGATGATAAACGAAGCAGAGAGCATTCTCAAAGCCCTGGAACTCCCTTACAGGGTAATGGAATTGAATACATCCGATCTCAGTTTTGCCTCTGCCAGGACCTATGATCTTGAGGTCTGGACACCTGGCATGAAGAAGTATCTGGAAGTTTCATCTGTGAGCAATTTCCGTGATTTTCAAGCCAGAAGGGCATCTATCCGTTTTCGTGATGACAATGGCAGGGTGAGTTTCGTCCATACACTCAACGGATCAGGACTGGCAACACCAAGAACCTATATTGCCATTCTGGAGCATTATCAGAATCAGGACGGTTCTATCACCGTTCCGAAAGCTCTGCAGAAGTATATGCAGGGAATGACCAGGATTGAACCTGAGGAGTGTTAAACATAAACATTATATGGTGGTTATATGAAGATACGCAAAAGTGACTCGTATCGTAACGCTGAAGCGCGAAGAATTCCGATAGTTGCCTTCGAATCGGCAATTATCAGTCATGGACTTCCCCATCCTGATAATATCAAGCTTATAGAAGAACTTCATGAAACAGCCGGATGTCTTGGGATTTATCTGGCAGTGATCTGGCTGGACGAGGGATATGTAAAGGTCGGTTTTGATAATCAGGAGTTGAAGAAACTGGCTTCAGACGAGAATAGAACCAAAGTTTCCGGAAGAGATATACCGTATGTTCTGGCTACCGGGTTGACCGGAGGAACCACCGTTTCTGCTACTCTACTTCTGGCCAGAAGACTCGGTTTACAGGTTTTTGCTACCGGCGGCCTGGGTGGTGTGCATTACCGTGCCGAGACATCATTCGATATCTCAAACGATATCTATGCGCTCTCCAGAAATCCTCTTGTTGTTGTCTCTGCCGGGATTAAGTCTGTTCTCGATGTAGCCAAGACACTGGAATTGTTCGAGACATTTGGTATTCCGATTTTCGGTTATCAGACAGATACTCTACCCCTCTTTTACTCCCGATCTTCAGAATATAGCATCAAATCGGTGCAAGATGTGAAAGAGATCTGCCGGCTGTATGATCTGCATAGAACCCTGGATCTCTCATCGTCAATGATAGTTGCCAATCCCGTCCCGGAAGAGTGGAGTATCCCGGCTGAAGATATAGATTGCCTGCTCGAGAAGGCAATCAGAGAAGCTGAGAAACATGCGATTTCCGGATCTGACGTAACCCCATTCCTGCTTCACAAGCTGAGTCAGTCAAACCTAAACACGGTTAAAACCAATATCGAACTGGTAAAGAACAATGTCAGGCTGGCAGCAGATATTGCCATTCATCTCAAGCGTTACTCTGAGAATCGGGAAAGCAATGATTAAGATAAAAGTTCATTACTCTATTTTTTGCGTTAGAAAGCAGAAAGGTGAAGGATGAAGATACGGAGCGATTTAGAAAACAGGATATTTATCACTTTCTTTGTCATCGTTTTTGTCCTGATCCTTCTCATGACCCTGGCAGAATGGATGGTGATTACCCATCTGATCAACCAGCATGAAGACAGAGAGATCAACAGCAGAATTGTACGTATTGAAAGTGTTCTCAGCAATTTCACCTCAGAACGGACCAATCTTGTAGTCAATCTGGCAAATAATCCGGTTCTGGCAAGAGCTATAGCCGATCAGAATAACAGGCAGATTGCTGATGTATTATCAGAGGGTTCCCGAAATTTTCAGGGGTTGTTCGCTATCTATGACTTAATAGATAACCAGTTGTTCGATCTCTACGGAGAGAGGATCGTACCACTTGAGAATAACCTGCAGGCTATATTTAATCAGGGAATAAATCCTCCCGGTGAGTTCTTTGTTAGTATGGGAGGGAGTAGTTATTTTGTCGCGTTTGATTATCTGGAAACAGATATTCCGGTTGATACTGCAGCCCTGATCTTCTATCTGGAGGAATTCTCGCTCCGTCATCTCGGTATTTCGTTTGATTTCGATTATTACCAGATCCCCCGCTTCGAAGATATTGGGTTCTTACCGTTACCTTCAACCTTTCAGGATTCAGAATCAGATATAAAGAGAGCACTGGCCAGATCGACAGAAAACCAGATCGAGTCAACGATCAGCAGGCTCTCTATTGATAGTGCCATGGGTCAGTTAATCCGATATGACCTGCAAAAAACTCCTAATCTCATAATTTTAATCCCCTTCGATAGGGATTTCAATGCTTTCGCTCACAGAGGTTTGCTGATTTTTGTTCTCTTACTCATGGCTATGGCATTGTTAATGATTGCTATCTCTGGTGCCTGGTTCAGCAGGCAGGTCTTATCACCCATAAAGAATATCAGCAATAAGATGCACGAGATAGAGCAGAATCCCTCCTCTCTCGAGCCGTTACCGAAGAAATATCACGGTGTTCTCGGCAAGATGATCAATACCTTCAACTCGATGAACAAATCACTTTCACGCTACAGTCAATCTCTTCTCGACTACAAGACGATCATCAATAATCTCGATTCGGGAATTCTCTGGATGGATGAAAATTTTGATATAATCCTCTGTAATCCCAGTATTCTGAAAATCTTCAAATTGGAAGCCTTTCAGGATATTATTGGCAAGAACCTCAATGATTTCGTCAATCTTAGCGACCGGTCGTTTGAAAAAGCACGAAACAAAGAGCTCTTCATTCCCCATCTCGAGATTAACCATCCGCAGGAGAAGAAGATTATCAAGTTCGTTCTCTTTAATCTGAGAGCTGTTGATGATTATTCGGGGCTCCGGTTCGTGGCCAGTATTACCGATATAACAAAAGAGAGCAAGGAGGCACGAGCAAGAGAGCGTCTCGAACTGGAATTGATCAAGAGTAATAAACTGGCTGATCTGGGCAGGCTTGTTGAGGGTATTGTCCATAATCTGAACTCCCCTCTGAACACGATCGTCGGCTATGCTCAACTGATTAAAAAAGATCATCCCGAGAATGGTGATGCGGACAAGATCATCTCTTCGGGCAGGAATATAGCCAAAATCATCAAACAGTTGATGTTAAAGGTTCGGGAAGACAGCATCTCTATGATGCGCCTGATCGATATAAATGATGTAGTTACTCAGGAACTCGATATGTGCAGGCACAATATCTTCTTTGCCCAGCATATCAATCTGATTACCGATCTAAAACCAATCAGGCAGAAAATCAATGCTGCCCATGGAGAGATCAGCCTCTGTATCGCCAACCTGCTTAATAATGCGATCCAGGCGATGGAGAAGAGTGAAAAGAAGGAATTGACTGTCAAAACTGACCTTGACAGGCAAATGATAACAGTCGAGATTAGCGATACAGGTTTCGGGATACGAGATGAGGATTTACAGAAAATCTTTACCCCGGAATACTCAACCAAAAAGACATCTACCGGTGAGGGTTTCGGGCTTGGACTGCCAATGACAAAGAGTATCATAGAGAAATATAAGGGTTATGTTACCGTGCAGTCGACGATTGGTGTGGGAACTACCTTCACAATCTTCATACCCTGGTATGGCGAAGAGAGAACAGAAAGCGAATAAAGAAATTGATAAGGAAAGAGCATAATGGAAGAAAAGGCAAGAATACTGATCGTAGATGACGAAGAAGAGACCAGGCAACTGTTCAGAAGGTATCTGGAGAGTTCATACGATATCGAAGAAGCCGAATCAGCAGAGTTAGCTCTGCAAATGATGGAACATAATGAGTATCATATGGTTATGACCGACCTCGTTATGCCGAGAGTCAATGGCCTGCAGCTCCTGAAACAGATCAAATCGTTATACCCCCACGTCGCCGTTGTGGTCATCAGTGGTAAAGCCTCGGTCCAGATGGCGGTAGAAGCTATGAAGATGGGTGCTGAAGATTTTATCGAGAAGCCGGTTGAAGATCTCGATCTGATTAATATTGTCGTCGACAAAGTGATGCGAGTCCACTGGCAAACAGAAGAGATTACCCGTTTGAAAGAAATGCTATCTGAAGAATTCGAGCGATGTAAGGTTGCCGGTAACAGCATGGTTATCCAGAAACTGCTCGAGAAAGTGAAGATCATTGCTCCCCTCGATACGACGGTCATGATCTCCGGTGAAACAGGGGTCGGAAAAGAGGTTTTTGCCGAACTGATCTGGTATAACAGCAAAAGAAGAGAAAAGAAATTCGTCGCGGTTAACTGCGGCAGTTTACCCGATACCCTGCTCGAGAGTACTCTCTTCGGCCATAAGAAAGGCTCTTTTACTGATGCAGTCCGTGACAAGATCGGCTATTTTCAGGAAGCTAATGGAGGAACTCTCTTTCTGGATGAAGTTACCGAAACTTCTCCCGCCTTTCAGATTAAACTACTCAGAGTACTGGAAAAGGGACTTGTCAGACAGGTTGGCGGTGACACCGATATCCCGGTTAATGTAAGAATCATCACAGCTTCGAACCAGGATATCGAAGCTGAAGTCAGAAAGGGTAACTTCAGAGAAGATCTCTATTACAGACTGAATGTTATACAACTCACTATCCCACCGCTCAGGGAGAGAACTGAAGATATTCCTTTCCTGGCCAGAGAGTTCATGCGAGAATTCTCGGAAAAGCATAAAAAACCGATCAGAGATATCTCCGACCCGGCATTGAGCCTCTTAATGAGCTATTCCTGGAAGGGAAATGTCAGAGAACTCAAAAATGCCATGGAGCATGCTGTTATTCTCGCTACTCACAACCTGATCCTTCCTAAAGACCTCCCTGCTACAATCTATAACTCCGGTAAGTTCGAAGACTCAGAAATCGATAACAAACTACTTCTCCTGCAATTCCATGAAGCTAAAGAACTCTTTGAAAGGGAATATGTCCAGAACCTGTTGAAAAGACACAAAGGAGACGTTACGAAAGCTGCCGAAATATCCGGTATTAAGAGGCAAAACCTCTACGAGAAGTTCTCCAAATACGCTATTGACCCTGCTAAATACAGAGAATGAAAGGTTCTTTCAAAAATCTATCTCACCTGCTATGAAATTGATCACTCAATCATTGTCAGAATTATATGACAGTAATTCCTCGTCTGTAGTATTTGAATGACATTAATGCCTCTAATCACGATATCGGAATTAGCTCGTTTTGTCCCTGTTTTGAGTTTTCTTCTGACTTACAGAATGAGAAAAATAAAAAAAGAAAGGTCACCGGGTTGGAGTCTTATCCTTCGATTCTAAGCTTTCATCAGCGCAGGTGATAACATCAAAACAGATAGGTGAACGATAAATTCTTTTGTCTTGACAGTATTATAGTTATCATATATTAGTCTCATTGGTTTTTGGATAGGAATGTTAGAATTTTATGGAACATATCGTGCATATAATAGTTAAGATTGTTAAGAGAATAGATAAGGGAAGGTGATTATGAACTTGGGGCAAACCTTGTTGGCTGTATTAGCTCTGACATTGCTGCTGACAATAGCTGTGAATATAAACAAGGCCCGTCTCGGAGCTGTTGCTGCTACGATAGAACAGATGGTAGATCAGGAGGCAATCAATTTTGCTCAATCCATTCTTGAGGATTATTCCCGGAAAGCGATCACTGAAGAAGGCTATCTTGATATGAGCAGTACAACAACGACCCTGACCTTCGATTCAGGTAGAGTTCTCTATGCCGATATCGATGTTTCAGATTATACAGATTACACTCATGAGATTGATGAAATCCAGGAAGGAAAGCAGGTCATTGTCTCGATCTATGCCGAAGAAGATGAGGGAGAGTATTCCGATCTTCGGGCCCGTAACAGTGCAACTTTCTACACCTGGTGGAAATGAGGTAGATTTATGAATTCAATGTTAGATATTATCCAATCGGTAATCATAGCGGGGCTGATAGCAGTGCTCGTTTTCGGTATTCATATAATGACGATGAGGACCGGCCAGGAGAACAGGGTAATTCAGCAGATGCAGGGGAAAGCGGATGCTGCCATTGCTCTGTTACAGGAGGAGATCAAAACAGCACGGCAATCTATCAGTATCTCTGCAGACAAAGATTCACTCTCTTTTGTCAATACCAGCAGCGAAGTTGTTACTATCTGGAGAGAAGAGAGAGCTCTCAAAATTTCCCGCAATGATGGAATCAACGAGCCGGTAGAACAGAGTTTTGTTTATGATCTTGAAGAACTCGAATTCAATCTGTCCGGTAGCGATGTTATCAGAGTTGAAGTCAGGATTCAGAACAGGCCGGAAGATCTCTATGAAGGGAGTAATAGTGATCTGTATGTAACCGGCAAGAAAGATCTGTTTCTGAGGAATATGAGGATTGCTGATCTTCAGTCCCAATGATATTATCTTAACCTAGGAGGTTTAATATGGGCAAATATGCAATTATACTGGTTATCTCACTGATAATCCTGTTATCTTATTTTGTTATCTCTACGAACAGGGCTAATACGATTGCCACTGAACGTAATGTCGAGACCTTTGCCTATAACCAGGCTAAGAATGTCTCTAACAGTGCAGCCCAGATCATTGTAAGAGAGATCATGGAGGTCAAACCGTCCAGCAGATGGAACTACCTGATGAACACAGAGGCGAGTTCTATCAACCCTCCCCCTTATTATAGTGACTGGCGGGATTGGCCGGAACTGGAAGGTCGATACAAAATCAAGAGTCTGGCAAAGAGTGTAGAATTTGCTGATGATATCCTCTTAGTCGTTTCCGGTGAAGCACACGACAGAACCTATGACTCCAGAATCCACCTTGTTAGACGCACCAGTCAGGATCCCTATTTCGATTATGCCGTTTATGCCAGAGAAGAAATCAGTATTAATAAGCTATCTTATGTCGATAGCTTTAATTCTGATAATGAACCCTGGAATTATGCAGGAGAACATCGGAATGGCAAGATAGCAGTTCAGGGACCCAAAGTAAGCGATACTGATCCAATCTATATACATCAGAATAGCAATGGTGTATATGCTCCTGATGGAGAAACAAATATTGAATACGGACAGGATAAATACCTCCCGGAAATAGAGGATCCAGGTGGTGGAACTACTTTCGATACTGGTGCAAATGAAATACATTTAGTAAACGGGACATTCAGAATAACTGAATCTTTAACACTGGCCGACAAACAAAATATTATCATCGAAGGTGATGTAACGTTGATTATAGAAGACAACTTTTCAATGGCTGGTCAGAGTACTATTCAGATAACACCTGATTCATCACTAACGATTTATATGATGGGAAAAAAACTAGGTATTGCTGGTAATGGAATTCTTAATGAGAATGGTTTGGCTTCCAGTATGATGATCCTCGGCGGTCCGGAATGTAAAGATATCAAACTCTCTGGTAATGGTGACATTACAGCCTGTGTATATGCTCCGGAAGCTGATATTGAAATAACAGGTAATTCTGCCGGAATTTATGGAGCAGTAGTGGGTAACAATGTTACTCTATCGGGTAATGAGGTAAGCTCCATGCACTACGACGAAGCACTGATGGGAATAGAAAGCGATTGGGTATTCTATAAGTTCAAGTACTATGTCCATTCCTGGGAATAAGAATCAGAACTCAGATTTCGCAATAACAGTATTAAATCCCCTGCTTGTTTAGCAGGGGATTTTTTTATTATCACCGTCCATATTATATCGGGTTGAATATCGATAAGGATATATCGATCTGAGCGAATCTGACCTGGAAGCATCAGGCAATAACCTGACAAAGAAAAACCCCTGCTGAGCAGGGGTTCGATACATTAAAGCGTGTTATATATCTTTACGATGAAGCATACTGCATAAGATCCTTCAGCAGTTTAGCCCTGTTTGCTGCCTCCATGGCAATCTCAACCGCAATCTGCCCTGTTTTGATATATCCTAACAGGTCCTGTTCCATGGTCTGCAAACCGATCTTTCTGTTTCTCTGCATGATCGGATAGAGCTCTTCGATGTTACCTGAGTATATTATCTGTGAGATCTGCTCGTTTGCTACCAGTATCTCTTTTACTGATACCATTTTTTCATTTGTTGTCGGTAGTAACTGAACGCAGATAACAGCAGCCAGAGTTCTGGCCAGATGTCTTCTGATCAGATCTCTCGAATCGGCAGGGTAGAGTGCCAGAAGTTTATAGATCACGTCGGTAACGCTCTTGTTTTTCATGGTAGCAAAGACCAGGCTACCAGTATCTACCAGTTTCAGAGCTCCGTCGAGTAATTCAGGACTCGTAATATCTTCGATGACTACCATATTAGGATGATAATCAAGACATCGATCGAGTGCGTCGGTTACGGAGTTAACATCACGATAGACTTTCTGGTATCTGATAACACTGTTCTTTGACTCGTGGTAATACTCCAGTGAATCATTGATAAGAAAGATACTTCCGGAGTAGTGTGTATTATTGTGATTAACAATAGCGTCAATCAAACTGCTCTTACCAGAACCGGGAGGGCCGGCAATGATAACCAACCCCTCGTTTTCATTTTTGAAGGAGAGACGGTTGAGCACCAGATTGCTGAATTTCATCTCTTCCAGGCTAATCAGGCTTCTTCTGGTCGTCTTGACCCCGATCACGAGTTCGTCCATATCGAAATAGATAGTCAGACGGTATCTGTAGGTAACATCACTGACAGTAAACTCGAAATTTGCCTTTATAGACTTCTGGTCAACCAGAGTTTCAAGTTGTGAGTTACTGAGGATACTGAGGATCATGATATTGATTTCGTCCTGTGAGAAAAAACCGTCAATCGGCATCGGTTTGAAGGCTGAGTAGAACTTGCCCCAGATCTTTCCCTGAGAACCGGCTCCACCGATCTCTATGTAGCTCGGTTTCATCTCTTCCATGGTAATCAAGAATTCCTGGAATTTACGAAATACCCTTTCCCGAAGTTCGACATTGGTATTCAGTTTCTGCTTCATCCTCAGCAGCTTTTCAGCAGTTGTCGATTGAAAGAGCTTCCTTCTCTCCAGTAAACCTAACTCTACTATCGAACGGAATTCGGCCATCTTTACCGGCTTGGTCAGAAACCGAAAAGCTCCATACTCCAGAGCCTGTTTCGTATATTCCATCTTGTCGTAACCGGTGATAATGACGACTACTGCATCCGGGTCAAATGTTTTTAATATTTTCAAAAACTCGATCCCGTTCATCTCCGGCATGAAAACGTCGGTTATATAGAGATCGAATATCTCACTACTAACCAGATTAAAAGCTTCCTGGCCGTTTTCAGCCTCATGGATCTCATAATCGTCTTCTTCCAGAAAGCTCTTGAACAGATCTCTGGTTTCTTTCTCATCATCAATAATCAGGATTCTCGGTTTCATCTTAGCCTCTTTATGTAAATTGATCTCTTGATTGTTTCCACCAAACAGGCAGCAACGCTGAGAAATTTAGGTCCTGAAAAGAACTATCCGTTCTCGCCTGTCTTCCTCTTTAGGAAATTGTTGTTGTATAGATAACTTCCTCAACTGACGTTAATCCCTGACGAACAAGCTCCATTCCGGCTTCCCGGAGTGATAACATCCCCTGTCCTTTGGCAATGTCACGGATCAAATCTTCATTGATATCAGTCTTGGCACTCACTATCGCCTGACGGATTTCCTTGGTGAAGAGGATTACCTCGTGAATGGCAGCACGGCCGCTGTAACCTGTAGTCCGGCATTTTTCACAACCGACAGCTTCGAAAATCTTGCCTGACTTGATCTCTTCTTCTTTGATCCCGTTCCTGATCAGATACTCGTGTTTGTCACTGGAAACGACTCTCTTACACTCACTGCAGAGCTTTCTGACCAGACGCTGAGCTACAACGATATTAATCGCATAGGCAAGGAGGAAGGTCTCGATATCCATCTTATAAAGACGTGAAATAGCACTCGGTGCATCGTTAGTATGCAGGGTCGAGAAGGTCAGGTGGCCGGTATTAGCCAGCTTTATCGCTACTTCGGCTGTTTCCCTGTCGCGCATCTCACCCACCATGACGATATCGGGGTCGTGGCGGAGTATAGACCTAATCGCCTGGTTGAAGTCAAGCTTGTGCCCTATCTTGAGCTGTCTCGCTCCGTTAATGACATATTCCACCGGATCCTCTACCGTCAGGATGTTCTTCTCAGGTGTGATCACATGATAGAGAGCTGCGAGCAGAGTCGTGCTCTTACCACTACCGGTCGGGCCTGTAACGATAACCAATCCCTGTGGCTTTGTAACTGCCTCTTCGAAGTCCTTACGCGCTTTTGGCAGGAAGCCGAGTTTATCGATATTATCGATAACATTTCTATCGTCGAGGATTCGGATAACGATACTCTCATAGTGGCGGTTATGTTCTTTGGAAACGAGTGGCAGAATAGAGACCCTGAAACGGATCGTATGTCCCTCTATCTCTCTCTGAATAAAGCCGTCCTGTGCTTCGTCAACCTTGAAACGGTCCACGTTACTGGAACGATCCTTTACAACAGAGAGAAAAGCCTGGGGATTGATCCCCTCTCGCCGTTTCCATAGTTGCAGCCTCCCGTCCCGCCTGAATCTGATATCGACACTCGTATTGTTAAAGGGTATGACATGAATATCACTTACCTGCGATTTAACACCCTCGATGAGTGCAGCTTCGAAGAGATAGACAAGAGCTCCTTTATTGCTCTCCTGTTCGATCAGTTCTTCCTTGTCCTCTTCGTAAGCCTGATCAGCATCCTGAATCTCGCTTTCCGACTCATCAAGCATCTCCTGAAGTTTGTCATCCTCTTCCGTCTGAGCTATATGACGGATGAGCGCATCGATCTTATCGAACGGACAGTAGAAGAGTTCATATCGCTTGTACTTCAGGGTACTGGCCAGGACCTTCGTAAAACTATCGGTCGGATTGGAAGAGAGTATGATCAGTGATTCGTTCTTCTTCCGCTGAACTTTGTAGGGTATGATCCGTTTTCTGTAAACCTCTTCCTTAACCTCCTTGGGAAGGCTTTTCAGCAGGCTGATTACCTCTTCGACATCTTTCGAACAAAGGTCATCTATATTGATCGCTATCTTGGGGATAGCATACATCTTGGCTATCTCAGTATATACAGCATCACGATCCACGTGATATTCGTCTATTAGTATCTCATCTACTCTCGCTTTATTGCCAAGAACATTAGTCTTGGTGATTACAGCATTGTAGATATCCTCACTGATGACATTCTTTAATCTTAACAGCTTAGCCAGTAATTGATCATTATTCATATGCAACTCTTCTCTTTATACTGTATGGGTTGGCGGCCTGATAAAAGCACTCTCCGAAGAGACGATGATCAGAAATGTCATTACCACCATGATGACCAGAGCAGTAGTAACATCGATCGAATTGAGAATTGCCCTGAATTTATAACTCGTTTCCTTTTCGTAATACATGGCGATCTGTTCAGCCGATTTCTTGACCGAACCTGTAGCCGAGCCTGCATTCAACCTCGATATGACAGTCTCGGTAAAGACATCCGCTTCGGCCAGAGCATCAATCAGCCCGGCACCATCCTTCAACATTCTCGGGATCGTGATCTCCTTGACCCGCTTCTCCATGTATTCATTACCGCACGCTTCAGCCGATAGCTGAATTACTTCCATGTTATTACCCGCTCCGGTATATACAGTCGAAAAGACCCGGAAAAAGATCTCGATACTCATCTTGTGGATCAGATTGCCGACCAGAGGAATCTTCAAAATCATCTGATCCCTGAATAACCGCCCTTTCGGTGTGCTCAGCCAGTAGCCTAAGATCAAAATCGGCAGGAAGAAGGCAAGTGTCATCCACCACCAGTTTACCTGGAGGAAATAACTCACCTCGAGTGTTGCTGCTGTCATTGGCGGTAGCTCGATATTATGCTCCATAAACATCTCGGTCATTTCAGGAAATAGAACACCGATATAGTAAGCCACGGCAATGATAATCGCGATTATAGTTATGCCCGGCATGACGAGCGCCTGGCGGACATTCTTTTTGAATTCGTGCTGACGCTCCAGATACTTGGCTGTATTGTCATAGATCCTGGCCATATTACCCGATTTAGAGGCCAGGCCGAGCATATAGGAGGTAAAACGGCCAAAGACATCAGAGTATTTCATAAAGACTACAGAGCCGTCCTGCCCCTGCTTCAGATCCCTGGAAATATACTTGATCGTTCGCTTCAGGGTCTTGTTCGGCATATCTGTCCCGAGAATCTTCAAGATCTCGTCATAACGCATATTCTCCTTCAACATCTCCGAGGCCAGGGAAATGAACATCACAATATCCGCAAAGGGTGGCTTCGGTTGAAAATCGAGAAGAACCGGCTGGATCTTGATATTAGTCATGTTCAGCCCGGCCAGAACCCGAAAGAGCTCTTCCTTGGTGTAAGCTTCCTGTTCACCTTTGATCTTGTTGCCGGTTTGAGTCGTGCAGCTGTAGAGAAACATCTTCTTCTTCTCTATCGAATCGACCCGAAAATTGTTATCCTTCGCTATTGTCCCGATCTTTTTCCGGGCTGCCGACATATTCTTCGCTGAACAAACCCCCTTGATCTGAACTGCATTATCCAACCTTGTTCCCGTATAACGAAACTCTTTTAACATATCAGCCTCTCTATTCTCTTTTCTACCATAGCTTCAACGCTCTCCTGGATCCAGTAAAACAGACTACGGTAATCATAAATCAATCAAGCCCATTACTATATGTAGCATACATCTTTTCCCAGCTTATGATAGAGTCAATAAAAATCTCAACTTTTTCGCTTTTAACCTTAGATAATCTGCTGAATTCAGAGTCGATCAAATAGTGCGGAAAGAAGGTTAATTGCCTGCTCTGATGAATGTTCCGGATAGCTTGATACAGACTGACACAATTACAAATTTTCCGACTCACGGCAATCTCCTCTTTTGCTTTTTTGACCTGTTTCTATCACAGGCAGATGATTTTGAAGTGCAATCTCTGTTCCAAACCATTATTACCTGACTTACCAGGATGAATAGAAAGAAAACCCAAAGTCAACCTGAGCAAAAGGGTGCAGGATCTCTGTATGAGTTAGCCTTCAGACAGAAAACCTGCTGCCCTGACATACCTTAATGACATAAAACCCTCTTTCTGTCACCTTGTCGTGTCATTTTCCCCGCCTGATGACTTACCCTTATCATTACGATCCCTTATATACATATTATAGGTGAATCATCTCTTCTGTCAGTCATCTGTTTTTTTTATCCGCTTCAGATCGGCTTACCGGAAAACTCTTCACCGCTTTGGCACGGAGATTGCCTCATTATTGGCCAGAAACAAAATTCTGGAGTGGAGAACATGGGACAACAACAGATTTTATTGATTATTCTCGGAGTTATTCTTGTAGGGATAGCAATTACTGTCGGTATCACGATGTTTAATAACCAGGCCCGGCAGGGTAATATCGATGCTATAATCTCCGATTTGAACAATCTTGCAGTTATAGCTTTTCAGTACAGGATAAGGCCAATATCTCTCCGTGGTGGCGGTGGAAGCTTTCTTGGCGGAGAGCCGGGACGATACATCGATTTCGCTGATTTCTTCTACGATCTTCCAGAAGGATTGATAGATAATATGAACGGGAAATATACAATTTTCTCCTGCGCCGAAAATTATGTCATCATCCAGGGTGTCTCCAAAACCCAGAAAGACCCTGATGGAGTTAACGGCCTTCTGACCCGCTGGATCAGAGTCGATGACATCGGCTCAACAGAACTATACCTTACCGAACCCTCAGATTCAGATCTTAACCTTACAATACCTACTGGTACCTAACCAAACCTCAAACCCCTCGAAAACCCCTCAAAACCCCCTCGAAAACCCACACCCCCGCGTGTGGGTTTTTTCTTTCATAAAAAACCTGAATTTATATATGAGATAAAGATAAGAAATCCTGACTTAACTCTCTTCGTCTGGAATTATTTATCTTTCTAGTCAACAATATACGATTATGAACATGACACCTTTCAATGACATAAACAGGTTCAATGTAACCGGCTCATGACAGTTCTCCGGTTTGATACATCAATCGCAATATATTTATTTTCTTAACTATCGACTCCAGACAATACCCTGTTTATCCAAGTTTGCCATCTCTTTTGATGCACAATTATCAATTACTTCTTTTTGTATTATAGCATTGGCACGATTATTGCTTAATTATTGTAACCATAAACTTTTGGAGGTAAAAAAATGGGACAACAACAGATTTTGTTAATAGTTTTAAGTGTAATACTGGTCGGCATAGCAATTGCTGTCGGTATAACTATGTTCAGGGCTCAGGCCAGAAACAGTAATCTTGATGGTATTATTTCTGACCTGAATAATCTTGGTTCTATCGCTTATCAGTATAAGATCAGACCCGTCAGCATGGGTGGTGGTGGCGGTGAATATGGAGAAAACGATACTACTAGCGCTATAGGTTTTGGAGCTTACTTTGCACAACTAGATCTTAGCATGCGAAAAACCGACAATGGTTGGTATTTCTTTGATTCTATAGGTTCTGCTATACCTCCTGGTGGTACAACTGAAGATGAAACTGTTGTTTTACATGGTTGGAACGATACTTACAAACACGGTAGAGAACTCACTATCTATGCTAACGGACAAATGAGAGTAACTGATTCTTTTGACGAAACTGATGATGGTTCTTTTACTGAACCTACTGAATAGTTAATTATCATCAAGTTGTTTTAAACCCACACAATATTGTGTGGGTTTTTTTATTGAGTGAAGTTCTGTCTTGGCCACGAATGACATGAATCCGTGTCAGATTGTAACGAAGCTGTAATCTAAATATGACACAAATACTTTGAGAAACATTAATTTTCGTTATTCTTTGCTGTATCCCTCAGGAAAGGATTAATTGTTAGAGTATTCATTACTATTGTGGTTAACTATCGGCTTGCTATATCTACTTATAAAATAAACATAGGGTTTGTTATTATTGTTTGGCACGAGGTTTGCATCTATGTCTGGCAACAATAAATATTGGAGGAAACAATGGGACAACAACAAATCTTGTTAATCGTTTTGAGTGTAATACTGGTCGGTATCGCAATTGCCGTCGGTATATCAATGTTCAGGGCTCAGGCCAGAAACAGTAACCTGGATGGTATTATTTCTGACCTGAATAATCTTGGTTCTATCGCTTATCAGTATAAGATCAGACCCGTCAGCATGGGTGGCGGTGGCGGTGAATATGATAACTTTGACGGAGAAAATGGGTATTTCGCCAATCTTCCCGATGAAATGAAAAAGACGGACAATCTAAGTGCAGATGATACGTATCAAGCTCTGGTTACTGGCGAAGGAGCAGCTGCAATTGTATGGATCGGTGGTTACAATACAACTTATGAACACGGACGAAGAATACGTGTTGACGCTGATGGTGCAATGCAGGTATTTAGTTGGGACGGTACTGGAAACTTAGACGGAACTGAATAGTTGTTAATAAACAACCTAGTAAGCTAGTTTCAAACCCACACAGCAATGTGTGGTTTTTTTTCTGTATATTCACAGTGATCGAATACTTATTCTTATATCTTACTTTCAAAGCGAGGAGAAAAGCCTAAAACGTCGCTGGATAAGGGACCTGATTTGTTCTATTCCTGTTCAACCTCTGGGGACTCCGGTAGTCGGCTCCATCCGACTCCTGAGGTTCTCAGTAATATAAGGTAGAAAACAGAGATGGATGAATTCGGTAATTGGTGAGATCTGTCAAATGACTCGATAGTCGATAACCAGTCCTGACAGATTCAATTGAGCAAAAGGTATAATCTGCATAGATCTTAATAATAGAGGAAGTAATCAGTTCCAGTTCAACAATTGGCAAGGATATTGCATCATATGGAGAATAAAGAGAATCGAAACAGAGGTCAGAACAGGAAACCCGGGAGGAGATAATGGGAAAACTGAGCATAGTCCTGATAACCACGTTACTGATTGCTTTAACCTATTATGCAGTCAGCACGATCAGCGGACATACTTCATCGACACAGCCTGACATCAATTCTCTCTCTTACCAGCGAGCCCGGAATATATCTAACAGTGTAGCGGAGAACATAATCAGGAAGATAATGTCCAGGGCCAACAACTGGGATTTTTTCGACCGTCCGGACGGCCTGATCAACGACCATCCACTGCACACTTATCAGGACTGGCCGGAGATGGAGGGGAGCTACAGGCTGACCCGGCTGGAAAAGAGTGCCGATTCTTTCAGTCTCGTTGTTTCGGGTAAGTATTCCGACTATGAGTATGAGACTGAATATCGGTTAATGAGGCGGCAACCGGATAGTGTCATATTCGATTATGCCCTCTTCGCCCGGGACCGGATCGAGATCAATAAACTCTCCTATCTGGACAGTTACGATTCGAGCAGAGGTTTCTGGGAATCACCCGGGCAATCTAACAATCTCAATATAGGCACCGGTGGGGGTGAATATACAATCAGAAACGAAGGTAAGATCTTCGGTGATATACATTACTGTGTGGAAAAGAACCTCTCCCCTCTCCCCGATCCCGGTGGGGGTAAACTGATCACTGTTCCAGCCAAAGGTAAGGGAATCTTAGAACTGACCTCCGGACGTTACAGGATCAGGGATACCCTGTCTATTTCAGGGGCACGTGGTCTTATCATAAATGGAAATGTCTCTCTATATATAGAAAATGATTTGATTGTAGAAGGTAATAAGGGTATAAGAATCACCGAAAACTCCTCGCTCGTCCTCTTCGTCTCCGGCTTTTTGAGAGTTGCCGGAGCGGGGTTCGTCAACGATAACCCGGCAGCAAGCAGCCTTATGATCTTCGGCACAGAGCAATGTCGTGAGATAAGCATTACCGGCTCGACTGACCGACAACTGGTAGGGGCTGTATATGCCCCGGAAGCGCTCATAACAGTCTCAGGACCAGGGATGGGATTATACGGTGCACTCGTAGGAAGAGAGATTCATCTCCAGAGCAATCCCTACAGCAAACTCCATTATGATGAAGCTCTCGCCAGAATGAAGGACCTTAACTACAATCTCTATTATTATGCTGTGGGATGGGATAAATAATCATGGAACTTCTAACTCGTTATCAGCGTGATAATTCTACTTTCGAAAAAGCTAACTCTCGATGGGAGCGGATCTTTCAGAGAGAAAAAACAGAGGCTTCACTACCAGCGGTATCTGGCAGCCTTGGCTTTTCTATCTTACTATCTTTCAGTGAGTTAGAGCAACCAGGCAGAGCTGTGAGAGTGCAAAATATTCACTAAAGCGAGGATAAGAATATGATTATCATAGATTTAGTTCTTGACATTTATCACGGTATGTTGCATAGAAGTCCAATGAATTTCAAATCAGAAAGTGAAGGGAGTGCAAATTTGAAAGAGCAAGGCGGGTTCAGATGAATTTTTCGTTTTCGAAGAAGTTGAAGGAGATTCCCTTCTATGTTCAGGGAGTGGACCGAGTAGCGGAGATCAACCGGATTATTTCAGAGAATCCGGACTATCGTCTTGAAGCGCAGAAGGTGGTAGATACCTTTCTGGGCAAGATGATCGATCTGGAAGCATCAGATATTGATTTTGGCGGGATGGGTGCTGACCGTATGGTCTGGATGCGCATCTTCAGCCGCAAATTTCCCTATACAGAGTTTTCCCATCTAGATCTGGACGATTCAGCAGCCCTGATCTGCTCCATACTCTCGGAGAAGAAAGTAGATTCACTTATCCTTTCCCAGAATGCCGATTTTTCATATCAGTTAAAGCGTGACAATCTTCTTCATCGTTTTCGTGCCGATGCTTATATGGATCTTGACTATTTGGCCGTGAATTTCCGGCGGATCAATCCCCAGCCATTCTCGATGGAATCACTTGGCTTCCCGCCCCCCATCGTGAGGAAGCTCGACCTCGATTTCGAGAAGAAAGGTCTGATCCTGATCACCGGTATAACCGGATCCGGTAAGAGTACCACTCTCGATGCGATAATCAATATGAACAACAATCACAACGAAGCACACTGCACCATCATCGGGAGCCCGATAGAGTATTTCCACAAATCGAATAAATGTATAGTCAGGCATCGCGAGGTTGGGCGAGATACTCTCTCTTTCAAACAGGGGACTATCGAGTGCTTGCGTCAGGACCCCGACATAATTGTCATAGGTGAGATGCGTGATCCTGATACGATCATGACTGCCCTGGAGATCACCGATAGTGGTCATAGGGTATTCTCAACTCTGCATACAGCTTCTGCCTTGGAGAGTATTCATCGTATAGTAGCAGAGTGTCCGGTAGAGGAGCAGCAGCGGGTAAGGATGCGTCTGGCAGATGTTCTCAGCGTCGTAATCTCGCAGAAGCTCGTTCCCTCGATCGACGGGAAGCGAATCATGGCGAAAGAGATCCTTAACGTTACTCCTAACGTAGCGGCAGCGATCATCAATAATAATATCAGCGAGATCTATCAGATGATCACCGAGGGAAAAGAATACGGAATGATAACCATGGAGCAGGATCTGCTCCGTTTATATATGAATAAGGTAATAACCAGAAAGAATGCAATCGCGTATGCTAACAACAAAAAAAGGATAGTCGATCTTATTCAGTATTACAAGAATAAGATGGCATAAGAGACTGAGTATGGCAAAAGTAACAAGATCTTTTGGTTTGATGCAGGACGGTTCTGCGATCAAGATAGCCTACCTGGAAGCCGATAAGGAACTGGTAAGGATAGTTGATCTGCAGACGGTAAAGTTACCGGAGGTGGAGGTTCCTACGACACCTGACGGTATGTTTGATGAAGCCCTGAGCGATATGGATTTCGATTTCGATTTTGAAGGTGGCAGTGATGAGGGCCCCTCTTCAGGTGGAGATCAATCCGGATCGGATCAGGATTTTCAGATTCCCAAAGGTCCGGAACCAATAGCAGCCAAATCTGACGAACCCAATCTGGAGGCCATTGCGAGATCGATGAATTTCGAAGAAGGGAGAATCTCCCTCAATCTCGATATCTCCAATGTGACCTACAAGGAATTGAAGGTTCCCGAAAAGGCAAGCAAGAAGAAGATATATTCCGAGATCAAGAAATTATTCTTCGATGATGAATCACCAGCGGTGATGACCTTCTCCTATCTTCGGCGTCATGACGACTCAATCGTCGGTATCAGCCATGAAGGGAAGATGGAGCTTCTGGAGAATCTGATCAATGTCAATCGTTCCATATCCAAGAAACAGTATCATTATTCCTATATCCAGCCGAATGAATTTGCTCTGATCAATGCCCTCCGTTTTAACTACAATGTGAGGCCAGATGATATTTCTGCCATAGTCTATATCGGGACAGATTCCAGCCGTATAACCCTGGTCAAGGGTTATGACCTGCTGACAGAATTACCGATCATCAACGAAGGCTACAAGTCGAAAGATACTATCAAAACGATCTTTTCCCGTCTGATGCTGGAGAGCTCACACCTCAACCTGACCGTAGTGAATAACTATTTCTTAGCCGGCCAGGGGTTGAACGATTCCATGCTGGAATTCATCGCAGACCGACAACCGGAATCCAGGGTCGAGTATCTTCTGCCTCAGAAACTGATCGATATGGTCGATTATTCTGATAAGTATGATGAACCGATGCTCGCCGAGTATATTATACCGATTATGCTGGCTGTCACGGCTGCCCTGCCAAAAAATCCTGTCCTGATCAGATCTAACTTCCTGCCGAGGCAGTTGAAAGAACAACAGAATCTCTTCTCGCTTAATCCGGCAGGTATTGCCATGCTGGGAGCAATTCTCATCGTTGCTCTGATTGGCCTGAATAATGTTCTCCGTCAGCAGACGGAAAATCGGAGGATTAAGCTGGAAATCGGGAGAACCGAATCTCAGATCCAGGTTAATCAGGCCAGGCTGGACACTCTGGAGGTTATCAGAGATGAAATTGCTGCTATCGAACAGAGTATATCCCGCTCTAACCTCCTGATCGGAGAGCGTAACCAGTGGCACTATATAATGGAGCGGATCTCTAATTCATTCCATCGCAACAGGATAAGCTGGCTTACCACCCTGAGGAATGAGCGAGATGGTTTCCGGGTCATCGGTAATACAACGAACCGGCTTCATATCATTGCTCTCTCGAAGCTCTTCCCCGAATCTGTTATAGAATACATCAACGAGAATCCGATAGAAGATAATACTGTCTGGTATTTCGAGATCTTTTTCAGATTCCCTGATCCTCTGGAGACCAAGCGTCTCGATCACCTGCGAGAATCGAGGATAACGAATATGAGCATGCCAAGCCGACATAATCAGATCGTGGAACCGATAATCATTTCCAGCATTGAGAACACAGATAGATCCTATCTCTCAGATATTGAGGGAAATAACAATCCAGACGGGAGATAGAAAGATGGGAGAATATAAATTAACATTCCTCTATAAACGAGGACTCGATCACAAGACACGGAACGTGATAGTATTGTTTGTTATTCTCGTATTGATAGTCGTTATCGCAATACTGATAGGTAACAAGATGAAGGCGAACCGGGAAGAGTTGCTGGCTCATAATGCCGAACTTCAGCTTGAACTCTCTAACATCATGGCAGAACTGGCAACCGAAGAATCACTGCGAGAACAGCTTGCAGAACTGAAAGAGGAGCAGTTCCTTTCGGATAAACTGATGCCCGATTACAATAATACGACCATAACACTCTCATACATATTCGACATTTTTCAGAAATACAGCACCAATTTCCACTTCAATTACCGGCTGGTTAACACCGGTGAAGTGGAAGGGGACGAAGATGTTCACTTTATCCGTTATAATATGACCGGCCAGGCTTATATCAACCTGCTCTACGTATTTCTGGACCAGCTGGAACGACAGCCCGCCTTCTACACGATAGAGACGATAGAACTCGGGACGCAACCACCCGAAGAGAGAGGCAAGGTGAGTTTCAATATCGATTTCAAGGCTTACTATGCGAACGATGGGGCGGTTCCCCATGAAGACGTTGCCCTTAAGAATCTCCGGGAAAGAAGGCTGGTATATAATATCTTCTATCCCAGAATCCATCAACCTATGGATAGTGAAGAGCTCAGAGAAAAGCTCGATATCTCCGAAATCATGGTTGTGGGCATGACCCAGGAACGTATATTTATTAGAAACCGTCGAACCGGGAATATCCAGGTTATGTATCCCGGAGACGAGATCAGATATGGTAGTTTAATAGAGATTGATTGGATAAATCAAGAAGTTGTATTCCGTATAAGTCCTACCGGGCTGGCTGAAGAGATCCGTCTTCAGATAGAGGCTCAATAACAATTAAACAAGGAGTATCCATTGATGAAAACCAGAAAAAGGAGAACTGAGAAGAATGACCCTGTTGGGATTCATCAGTGGAATAAACATGGGAGTTCTTTATAATGAGAAGTAAATTAATTTATTCAACACTAGTAGCACTCATGCTCTGTATCGCTACTTGTGGCTTGTATGCCGCACCACAAGGCGAAAAGGATTTGATCAGCCTGTCGGAAAATGTTCGTTTCCCCGATGCAGTCAGGATATTCGACACTCTGTATCGCCAGCACGAAAACAAGGTTCTTCTCGATATGTCAGATTTTGATGCCCCTATAGGGATCAATCTCGACCGTATTCACTGGAAAGCCGCGTTTTACAGTATACTGAGGAATAATGAACTTTTGGTTCAGGAACGGGAAAACGCCTATGTAATCCGGAAAGAGAGTGACCTGAAAGCTCCCGATGATAAAGAGGTTGAGTATCTGGATGATATCCTGATCGAAGCTACATTCTTCGAAGCTGATTTTCATACTGTCAGAGAACTCGGAATAGACTGGAGTACCTTTGTCGGTGGCCGGGTCAGGATCAATGCCGATCTGGTCAGCACGAACCAGCTGGCTGAAGACCTGTTAACGGTCGATCTGGGAAATAGAGGTTTTGATATCGGCTCTACTTCGATTGATGTCAATACCCTCTTCAAATCACTGGCTGCAACTGACAATGGACATGTGATCTCCACACCCCAGGTTACAGTTACCTCCGGTGAAACTGGAAGTGTCCAGGATGGTGTTGACTATACTATCCTGCTTGCCGGTATTACTACTACCGGAGTAGAAGTCGAACAGGCCAGAGAAGTCGAGGTTCAATCAGGAACAATCGTCAGGGTTACTCCGACCGTCATCCTCGATGAAGAGGGAGAAAAGGCGATCAAGATGGATATCAGGGTCGAACGCAGCACGGCACAACCCAATCCGACAGGATATTCCAAAGCTACAGCAGAAGTAAACAGCCATAAGACTCTCTACAGCGGTGAGGAGACTATTATTGGTGGCCTGACAACGACCGGCACGCGGCATCTTCGTAAGGGGATACCCTTCCTGAAGGATCTACCGTGGTGGGTATTCGGGATCAGGTATTTTACCGGATATAATCGTCAGGAAGTCCAGAACAAAGAGCTTATTATCCTGCTAAAAGCTACTATCCTGCCCTCGATTCACGAACGAAGGTTCAGGCATCAGGATGTATCAGAAGAGATAGAGATCCAGAGACAGAGACAACCGGAACTGGCTCCAAAGCTCTTACCGTAAACTGTCCTTTGTGATTGCTCTGAATGTTGAGATATAATAATTACCTGGTTATCTCCGCACAGCAGCGGAGAACATAACCTGCGTAGATCTCATTAACAGAGTAAGAGAATAGAATTAGACAGAACATCGCAACAGCTTAAAGTTGTTGCGATGTTTTTTTGTTTGTAATTTGGGTAAGGATTGATTGGGATCCTTTGAAATGAAGAAAGGGTAAGTCTGTCTCTCTGATCGTGTATTTCCAGTAGAATCGATATTGGAATAGGATCTCTAACTCTTAAGCATGCTGTTGATAGCTCTGATCAAGTTGCTGATAGTATAGGGTTTCTCTATGGCGCTGTCGAAACCGTAATCTGCATATTCGGCTATTACCGGGTCATTGGAATAACCGCTGGAAACAATCGCCTTGATATCCGGATCTATCTCTTTCAATTTTGTAATGGTCTCCTTACCACCCATACCCTGAATAATGATCAGATCGAGAATCAGAAAAGATATTTCTTCTCCGATAGCTTTAGCCTTCTGAAAAATATCGAGAGTCTCTTCTCCATTCTGGGTTGCTATAACCTGGAAACCGAGTGACTCGAGCATATTACCAAGAGTCATTCTGATCTCCAGATCGTCATCCATCAGAATAACCTTCCCCTCTCCTTTAAACGACAGTTCGATCTTCTCTTTACTCTCCGGCACATATTCCCCGCGGGCAACCGGAATGAACATCGTAAATAGTGAACCCTCCCCCGGTTTTGAAGCGGCGAGCAAATAACCATCATGCCTTGTCATTATATTGAAACTGATAGAGAGGCCGAGGCCGCTACCTTCCTGTTTCGTCGTATAGAACGGATCAAATATCTGTTCCAGTTGTTCTGCTGCTATTCCTTCACCGGTATCAGCGATCTCCATTCTTATATATTCTCCAGCTCTCAGTGGCAAATCAGACTTCTCCCCTATTTCGATATTATCGGCATTAACCGTCAAATCACCACCATCCGGCATGGCCTGAAGAGCATTAATAACCAGATTGTTAATAACCTGGCATATCTGGTTTTCGTCGACTTCGACTGCTTTAAGATCATCAGATATATTCAAATGACAATTAACCTTTGAACCCTTGGCAGCAAAGAGAACGGTATCCTCTATCGTCTTCTCGAGTTTGATGATCTTCTTGATCGGATCGCCACCCCTGGAGAAGGTCAATAACTGCCGTGAGAGATCCTTTGCCCTGAAACAAGCCTTCTCTGCTGTATAGAGCCGCCCTGTCAGACTCTCGAATCCACGCTCTCTCCTCAGTTTTCTGATTACCATAGAGATATTTCCCATTATGGCAGTGAGGATGTTGTTAAAATCGTGGGCTATTCCTCCAGCCAGAGCTCCTACTGTCTCCAGTTTCTGTATCTTGATCAATTCCTGCTCGATCCTCTGTTTCTGAGTAACATCACTGAAGGCTACCACTACTCCGATTATGATCCCGTTCTGATTGTATATCGGAGCTCCACTGTTAGAGACGAACAACCGTTTTCCTGTCCTTGTAACAAGTATGGAATAATGGTCATATGTAACTATCTTTCCGGAATCCAGGACTAACCGGACAGGATCATTGCACTCCTCTTCAGTTTTCGGATTCACGATCCGATAGACCTGAGAGAATTGTCTTCCCAGGGCTTCTTCCTTCTTCCAGCCGGTAAGGTCTTCTGCAACACTATTCATCAAGATTATTCTTCCTGAAATATCGGTACTGATAACACCATCTCCGATTGACTTGAGAGTAACCGATAAGAGTTCTTTCTCTTTATGAAGAGCTAATTCTGCCTTCAGTCGTTCCTCTTCGACTCTCTTCTCCTGGGTAACGTCCCGGCCACAACCGACTATTCCAATCATCTCCCCATTCTCATCCCAGAACGGTGCCTTATGAACATCAAAAAAGGTGAACTGGCCATGAACGAAGCCCGATTCAAGGTAACGGCCCGGCTCACGTTTCTCGATCGTCATCCTGTCAGAATCGACAATATCGTCTGCAAAGGTAAACCACTGTTTGTTGTCGCTGCGTGAATCCCTCTCACGCTGATAGAAAAACTCGTCACTCTGACCGATCGGCTCTTCAGGATTTTCTGTATTCAGAAGTTTCTCGCAGGTAGCTTTGTTGGCAAAGATATACTTGCGGTCCAGATCCTTAGCCCAGATGAGATCGGGAACGTTGTCACACATCAGCCTCACCATAGTATAGAGCTCCCTGTACTTCTTTTCACTGCTTCGTAAAGCCTCTTCCAGCATCTTCTCATATCGGACGTCATAACCGACGATAATAGTCCCGAGAATATCACCGGCATCATCCTTAACCTCTGCAGAAGAGAGATTGAATGGTATGATCTCGCCATTCTTCTTGCGAAGATAGTAATCGTGCTGTTTTACATCCTCAAGATCATTCTGCCCGGATAGCAACTGCTGGGCCAGATCCTTATCTATCAGGATGCTTTCGAAAGGTTTGTTGATAATCTCCGGCCAGTCAAAACCAAGTATATCCTGAGTAAATTGGTTGATCCTGATTATCTTCCCCTCACTATCGAGAAAAAAGAGAAGCTCTTTCATATTGGCTATGATCTCATTGGCTGCGATCTGGGGAGTAATGACCAGAAATTTGTATCTTACTATGGCATAGCTGAAACCGATTACCCAGAGAAACGAAGTAACATGGATCAGGGAAGGAAAATCTACAGGCTGGATAATCGGAAGTAAATAACTGTTCAGGAATATCCCGGCAAAATATAGAGTTAGAGTGGCCATTATGATCTGCGATTGCTTCTTCTCCTTCCTGACTTGCGTTTTGAAGCTCCAGTTGATCAGCAGATAGAAACTGATTCCAATTGAGAGAACCAGGTAGATCATGAAAGAGAGATACCAGATGGATTCTATATCCGGTTTGAAGACCCACTGCTCATCTATATAGACATACTCATTCGTCAGAAGATTGCCCAGAATCGATTGAATAAAGAAAAGAATTCCTGCCAGAAAAAATGCCAGCTTCGTTATACTCTTAAAAAGCAGACTCTGTGCCCTGTTCAGATCGAAGAAGAAATTTACCAGTAAAGCCGGGAAAAATATCCATCCGAATGAGGCTACAGTCTCCCAGAACACGACAATCTGCTTATCTGTCGATGCATGTATGAACATAAATCCGAAAGACCAGATTACCAGGCTCAGACAGAGATAGAAAAAGGAACGATTTACTTTAGAACCTGACTTTGTAAAGAGAACATAGAGCCCTAACTGTAAGTAGAGGAAAAACGCCAGGAACGAGAGGAAGATATCAACTATCATATTCTTGTTACCTTATATGACTTGTTTGGGATAAGCAGTTTTTCAGACAAGATTGGAGAACCGGAGTACATGCTAACATTTACCAATAAATTCATTTTATTATCCTTAGCCAGTTTACTGATTTTTTTCATTAGCGTCAGACAACACCAAATCTCGTGTTGCCACATTTCTGGACGACGTTATGGATAGGAAGGAAATACTGGCAAGCATTTTCTCTATTTATGTTATATTTTTTTAATTATCTATCTACCTGTCGGTCAAAACTGCAGCGTAATAATTCTGAAGCAGAGAGGAGAACGAAAGGAGGTTTATGGCTTCTACAGCTGGATACAGAGAGAATGTGCTTGACAGATATGCTCAATATATTTTCTGGAATATATTGTGCGCCTGTAGCTCAATTGGATAGAGCATCTGACTACGGATCAGACGGTTTGGGGTTCGAATCCCTTCAGGCGTACCATCTTTTTTCGCATGGTAATTTATTTAGATAATCCGGACCGGGAAAATCTTTTAAAGGATTGAGTATCAAAATGGATCATTACGGAATCTAGTCATCATAACAGAGTTTTATCAACTGGAGTGTTTTCAGGGATAACTCATGGAGTTTGAAGAGATGAACAGGAAAAAAGTTGCTTTCTATTATTTCAGCGGGACAGGTAACACTTTGCTGATAGTCCGGGAGATGATCAAAGTTTTCCGGAAGTTAAACATTCAAGTGGAAGCACATAACATGCTTCATAGCGATCCGGAAGGAATACCCCTGCATAAGACCATCGGTATCGCCTTTCCGGTAGCCTGTTTTACAACCTATCCATCTGTCCGGGATTTTTTGACAAAACTACCTGACGGTAGAGGGACAGAGATATTCATGGTCGATACATACAGTTCTTTCTCGGGCTTGCTTACCGGCCAGATACGCTCGATAGTAACGAAGAAAAACTATATCCCAATAGGGGCCAGAGAGATAAAGATGCCCAACAATTTCAATTTCAAGCCTTACAGAGAAGAGAAATATGCCCGGATCGTCAAAAAAGGATTGCTTCAGGCCAAGTATTTCTCACACGACATAGTATATGGTATCAGCAGTTGGAAACCTACCCCATTTATTCCGGTGTTTCTCTCTAACTCAGGTTTTGCGAGGCGCGTTTTTACCTTTATGAAACGCAAATACGCTCTGTCGATCGATAATATTAAATGTATCCGATGTGGTAAGTGTTACAAACTCTGTCCGGTCGATAATATTGAGATGGAGAATTATCCCGAATTTCTCGACAGATGTCAGTTATGTCTCCGCTGCATTTCTTTCTGCCCCACGGAAGCGATCAGATTTAAGGAGAGGGAGGACTTCTATCCCTATACGGCAGTCGAGTACGAAGACATTATTCAGTAACCAGAGATCAGCTTTAAGACTTGTTTATAAGGATGTTCAGACATTCTTTCGTTAATATTATGCTCACCCTGAACGAATGCTCTCAATCAGCTTCTGACACTTTCTTCTGGATCTTAATCTCTTTTTGATTCTCTCTCAATGTGTGGATCAACATCTGGTATCTTTCTCTGACGTCCAGCCTGTCCTGTTTCTCTGGTAGAGATACTTTACTGCCATGATATATCATATCTGCCTGCCGCTTTATAGCCTGACGATGTTCTCTCAGTTTTGCCTGTGATGCAATGGCAATAAGTGCTTCCAGCAGTCTGATCGTTATAGCAACATTACTCCTGCCGTATTGTCGAATCTGGTCGAAAGCAGCATTGGTAACACCGCTGAATGTAATAGGCTTAGCAACAACCCTTAGTTTCTTATCACTGTCATAGCGGTTAGCAGATGGTAATACTCTATTGGTAATGTTACAGAGGGCAGAACCTAACCGATCAATACAGGTTAAAGCTGTAAACGGGTCATTGATACCGGGTGAAAGAGCTCGTCCTGCAATCTCAACAAGTTGATAGATGGCAAATTCCGCATCCTGTTCTGGACTCCTTTGTCTGCCCAGGATGAAACAATCGGCGATCTTTGCAGATATGTTATCTTCTATCTCTGTATCATACCTGACTGTTACAAGCTTGCTTCCCTCAACGACAAACTCGCCCGGCCGATAATGAATATTCAGAATTATATCTGCTTCCCGGGCTATCTCGACGAGTCCGTTCGAATCCATTGCCTGTAAATACCCTGCCTTTGACGCATTTATGTCCTCACTTCTATGGTTCCTATCGATCTCTCTCTCTGTCTCCTCCACCTCTGATTCGTCAAACTCTTCCCCGATCTCCTCAGGAAAGAGACGTTTGACATTTTCGACCAGTTCGGTATAGACAGAAGCAATGAGAGAATCGGCCTGGATCGAAGTAGCGATGTAATGGATGAAAAATATCAGGATCCCGACGTTACCGAGAGCGAGAATCATGGAAAATACTATTGAGAATCGGGGAACATAATTATCTCCTTCTATGCTTCTGACCGTACCGAGAATCAACAGACAATAAATAAAAGTCGAGATAAAAGTCCCCAAAACGACTTGATTACGGGGGTCTTTCATAAAATTTCTCATCATACGGGGCCCGAATTGAGAAGAGGCAAGAGTGAGGGCTACGATCGTAATCGAGAAAGTTAAACCGGCAATAGATATCATCGATCCGGCAATCGTGGAGAGCACGGAACGCGCCCCTTCCGGTCCTCCTGTAAATAGAATTCCGGTGATCTGAAAAGATTCATATTCCAGGCTATTATCGATTCCTATCAAGACCTGAGCGAGAATAATCGCTCCCAGGACCATCAAGCCGGGAATGAACCAGAAGCTGGTTCTTACGTCTTGCCATATATGCAGGAGTTTAGTTAACATCTTGATCCTCCCCCTCTTCTCCAACTCTTATTATCATAATTACGCTATACTCATATTACCGGTTACTTTTAGCCCGGGAACCTCTTAAAGGCTCTGGGAACCTTTGATTTCTCTTTCAAGGAAGGGTTCGTTTCGGCCTGTTCCGGAAATCGGGTTTGAGATAGGGATATTTCTTCATCTCTTTCAAGATGACTTCCAGACCCCTGTCCAGTTGAGGATCCTTTCCTGCAACATAATCCTGCGGTTTGATATCGACATCTATATCGGGATCGGTACCGTAATTCTCTACCCCCCAGCCGACATCTCTGAACCAGAAGGAGAATTCCGGCTGTGTTGTCATTCCCCCGTCAACGAGCCTGTTTCTGGGTGAAATTCCTATGACACCACCCCAGGTCCTTTTACCAATCAGTTTACCGAGTTTCATCAGCTTGAAGGAATGACTGAATATATCTCCGTCTGAGCCGGCAAATTCATTGGTCAGGGCTACTATCGGGCCTTTGACAGAAAGATCAGGATAGGGTTCATAATCGTACCAGCGAGTGAGGTCAAAGCCGATCCTCTTTCGGGCAAGTTTCTCCAGTAGCAGCTGTGATACATGCCCGCCGCCGTTATATCTGACATCGACAATCAGAGCATCTCGATCATATTCTGTCAGAAAATAACGGTGAAACTCGGCATAACCCACTCCCATCATATCGGGGATATGGACATAGCCGACCTTACCTTTCGTTTTCTTATGGACATATTCCCTGTTCTTCTCCACCCATTCCCGGTAACGAAGCTGACTGTCAGAGCGAAGGGTCTTGACTGTCACTATTCTCTCGTTCCTGCCGTTCTTATCGGCAACTGTCAGTTGCACCTCCTGCCCGGCAAAGTTTACCAGAGCTTGTTCTGGCGTGAATTCCTTCCTGAGCTTCTGGCCGTTAACAGCCCTTAACTGCATACCGGTTGTTATGTTCAAGCCCGGTTTCTTCAGCGGAGGTGGATTCTTATGATCCCAGACATCACCATTGACTATATGTTCGATCAAATAACACCCTTTACTCGTATCATACCTGAAATCTGCCCCGAGCATACCGATCTGATAGTAAGGGGATTTTCTGTAATCACCACCAAACTCATAGGCATGAGAAGTTCCGAGCTCTCCTTGCATCTCCCAGACCAGATCGGAAAATTCTCCCCTGGTAGCGATCCTTCCCAGAAGAAGATAGTATCGTTTATAGATCTTCTTCCAGTCTATACCGGACATATCTTCTACCCAGAAATAATCGCGCTGTAAGCGCCAGGCCTCGGCATACATCTGTTTCCACTCGGCGGAAGGATTGACTGAGATCCTGATCCTGTTTAAATCGACCCAGCCGGTCTCACGATTATAACCATGTTCTTTCGACAGGTTCGCTGGATCAGCCAGACTGGAGATGACTCGCAGCTTCTGTTTCTGGAATATAACGAGAGCAGAACCATCTCGGGAGAGCCTGAATCCCGATATACCGCTCATCATAGTCTCCTCTTTCTGCTTGTCGAGATCATAGTATTTCAGTATCAGTTTTGGTGTCCTCTCCATCCAGTTACCATCGTCAAGTACTCCGCTTATCGGATTGACAACATAGAAAATCCTCTTTCCTGCAGCAGAGATAGCATAATAGTTGGCTTCTTCAACAGGAAAGGGAACGATTCTCTCTTCTATACCTGCCAGGTCGACCTTGACCTTGAACTCACCCTTATCCTTTCCCTTTTTGCCCTGCTTCTCCTCTTTTTCGCCGGAGTTGCCGAAACCCTTTGGTTCAAGGTCGAAGGGGGGTCTGGTCTCTTTAGCCAGAGGGATCACATAAGGAAGGCTCCCTCTTGGAAAGCCTAAGTCAAAGTGTAGAGAATCATAAACAGGATTCAGGATACGATAAGAGATTAGATAGAGATATTTGCCATCGGGACTGAAACAGGGATCATAATCTGACAGGACCGGCCTGGTTACCTGATAACTTTCATTTTTATCCAGACTGTATAGATAAATCACTCTCGTCGTCCGCGAGATATTACTGGAATAAGCAATCCATTTACCGTCTGGCGACCAGCTTGCTGAACCTGTCTCTCCGTATTTGTTTCGTGCTATGAGCTCAGCTTTGCCAGACTTGAGATCGAACCAGAAGAGTTCGTTACGATGATTACTGAAGAGGATATGATCATTCTTCTTATCAGGAGAAACATCGAGTGACATGAACCGTCCTGTGTCTTTCAAATTTATACTCTTTCTTTTCTCGTTCTTGTCAGCTGTATAGATCTCCAGATGCTCTTCTCCTCCTTCATCGCTGACTGTTACTATCCTTTTACCGTCGTTCAGCCAGCAGGAGAGCCTGTAGCGAACACCATCGGCCTGGCCGGACTGAATAACTCCACCTTCCCAGTTCGCCATGTTATAAAGCTTACCTCTACATCCCAGGGCAAGCCTGCTGCCATCCGGATGCACATCACAACTCTCCAGATATTTGACTGCGGGAACGAACTTCCGCTGTCTCTGAACAAAGGGGGAATTATAGACAATCTTAATCTTCTTATCCTCTTTTGCCTTCAGGTCATAACAGTAGATATCTGCACCGGCATGATATACTATCTTCTTTCCGTCCGTTTTGGCATTCCTGGCATAATACTCTTTCTGTTTCGTATGTTTCCTGATATCGTTTCCGTCCGGATTGACAGAGTAGATATTGCCCACACCTTCGTGGTCAGAGATAAAATATATCCTCTCACCAATCCACATGGGAGAAGTGAAATTACCCTTTAACTCGAACAATCTTTTAAAATTCCCTCTGCCGGTTTTATCAACCCATAACTCTCCCGCTGTTCCGCCCCGGTATCTTTTCCAGGTTGCAGGTTCCATAGCTTTTCTGCCGAGTACGACCCCTTTCTTACCAAAGCTTATCGCTGTAGCCATACCGTAAGGTAATCTCTGTGGCTCTCCACCTTCAGGACTGATGGTATATAGATAAAAATCCTGCCGGAAAGGCTGGCCGTGATTGCTATAGAAGAGAATCTCTCCATCTTTCCAGCCCAGAACACGACTATTACTGCTCAAATAGGTCAATCTTCTGGAACTCCCCCCTTCGGCTGGCATCACATAAACTTCCGGACTTCCCTCTTCACTCCCCATAAAGGCGATCAACCTGCCATCCTCTGAAATTGAGGGAGATGAGGCAAAACCAACTCCTGCTGTAAGACGAACTCCGACTCCACCAGAAGTATTAACAGTCCAGAGATCATCCTCTGATACGAAAACGATCTGATTTTTACTGATAGTAGGATGACGATAGTAACCGTTAGTCTGTTTCATAGAACCTCCAGTAATTGAACACAGGTTTGTGCCTCAATAACCGGACAGACCTGCAGTCAATGAATTTGTTACCAATGTGAGTTAAATAGCCACCTTTTGTCAAATTTAATAACAAGTTATACACCATTTTTTTTCACCAGGCAATCCAGGTTGATTATAACAGCAACCAATTCTTTTTCTGATCGGATCTTCCATTTCTTAGGCAATCATGCTCTCGAGAGTAAATCTGGGCCTGGTTCACAATCTTTAACTGAAAAAGAGTGCAATGATCTTATAAGATCATAGTTATCTTATCATACTCCAGCAGATAACTCCAGACTAAATCATAGCAGTTCGGAAGACAAAATTATTGACACAATACTCAATTTTAATGGTTTTGGCATAGGATATGAAAAACTAACATAGTGATAAAAGGAAGGAGATACTTATGAAATCATTGGAAGAATTACGCAAGATTCGTGAGAAAGCACAGCAGGAAATGAAATTCCGTGGAAGCGATTACAGAATCAAAGTCGTTGTAGGCATGGGAACATCCGGGATAGCAATGGGAGCTCGTGATGTTATGAAAGCATTTCTGGAAGAGATCGAAAAGAGGTCTTTGAAAGATATTCAGGTCACCCAGACAGGAGAGAAAGGACTCTCCTCAATGGAACCAGTGGTCGATATAATCGAAAAAGATAAACCCAAGATCACCTACGGTTATCTGACCCCGGAAAAGGTAAAACGAATAGTAGCAGAACATATAGTAAATGGCCAGATTGTAGCCGATTATGTGGTTGCTTCTGAATAGCAAAGATAAACCTGCTCACAAACCAATATCAATTGAAATCAGGGATAAAGACAAACAAAATCACCTATAGGGAGAGAAGTATGTATAAAGATATTTGTCAGAAATATACTCCAACAAAAGATAATCTGATCTACATCCTGCATGATATACAGGATAGCCATCCACAGAACTATGTCTCAGAAGAGGCAGTTGAAGAGGTTGCTGATTATCTCAAGATACCGGTTAATCACATCTACGGTGTTCTAACTTTTTATACGATGTATAGTACTAAACCGAGAGGAAAATACGTCATCAGGCTTTGCGAGTCACCACCATGTTATCTCAGAGGGTCGACCAATATTTTGAAAAAGCTGAAAGAACTACTAAAAATAAAGGCAGGAGAAACTACCACTAACGGGCTGTTTACTCTGGAACTATGTGCCTGTTTAGGGCTTTGTGGTAATGCACCCGTAATGATGATCAATAATGATTTCTACGGTGACCTCAACGATGATAAGGTTGAAAATATAATCAATAAACTACAGGAGACAGAGGTATGAAGTATTTCCGTAACCTGATTCTGATAGAGACAAATGAATCTTCTATCCAAAAAGGGTCTAAGGAGATATTTCAAGCATTGAAAAAAGAATTAATGAATAAAGATCTGACTGACGAGATCAATGTCCTGGAAACCGGATCACTTGGACTCTTCGGAGAAGGAGTTTGTGCTGTAGTCTATCCTGATAATATCGTCTACTGCAACCTGACTTTAGACGATATTCCAGAATTGATCGAAGAACACTTCGTAAAGGGTAGAGTTCTTACTCGACTGGTCATGAAGAAAACTGTCAGGAATGATATCCCGCTCGGTTATGAAAAGAGAATAGTCCTAAAGAACTCAGGAGTTATTAATCCTGAAAATATTAATGATTACTTAGGCGTCCAAGGTTATGAAGCCTGGGAGCATGCTCTTCTGAAGAAGAAGCCGGAAGAGATCGTCGAAATAGTAAAAGCATCTGGCTTACGCGGCCGTGGTGGAGCTGGATTTCCCTGTGGCCTTAAGTGGAGTTTCACTTCCAGTATCGAATCAGAAAACAAACATGTGGTAATCAATGCCGATGAGGGGGAACCGGGAACCTTTAAAGACAGATTGATTATGGAAGGGGATCCTCACAAACTGTTGGAAGGGACAATGATCACGTCCTATGCTGTTGGAGCACATACAGCTTACATCTACATCAGAGGTGAATATAAACTCTGTATAGAACGACTGCAGAAAGCAATAAAACAGGCCTATGATTATGGACTGCTCGGTAAGAATATCTTTGATACCGGCTATAACCTGGATGTCTATCTCAGAATAGGTGCCGGTGCTTACGTATGCGGTGAAGAGACTGCCCTGATCGAATCTATGGAAGGTAATCGCGGTAATCCCCGTAACAAGCCACCTTACCCAGGTCAAGCCGGTTTTCAGCAGTATCCAACTGTCGTCAACAATGTCGAAACCGTAACCAATATTCCTTCAATAATTCTCAAAGGTGCTGATTGGTATAAGAATATCGGCACACCAGAGAGCCCGGGAACTAAAGTATTCACTATCCTCGGTGATGTTGATGTACCCGGTCTCTGTGAAGTCGAGATGGGAACCACCCTCCGAACGATTATTAACAGATATGGTGGTGGCATGAAGCAGGGAAGCCGGTTCAAAGCTGCGCTTGTTGGTGGAGCAGCAGGTATATTCATCCCTGATGAGATGCTCGATGTAAAAATGGATTTCTATAGTCTGGCAGAATATAAAGCAATACTCGGTTCCGGTGCAATTCTTGTTATGGATAACTCGGTCAATATCGCTGATATGCTCGAATCAATCATTCGCTTCTTCCGTCACGAATCGTGTGGAAAGTGTATGCCCTGCAGTAACGGAAACGAGATGCTATACAGATCTATAAAAGCAATTAAAAGAGGAGAAGCTGACGAAAGTGAGCTCGATAAGATGGTTATTATTGCGGAAACAATGCATAAAACATCTTTCTGTGCTCTGGGTCAATCTCTCTTACTTGTGGTAAAGAGTGCAATCGAGAACTTCAAAGATGATTTTCTGACCTATTTAAGGAACAGAAAAGCAGTGAATAATTAAGAGGTGTAAAGATGGGAAGAATGATTAACCTTACAATAGATGGCAAAAAAGTAAATGTAGCAGAGAATACCACCATTATCAAGGCTGCAGATGAGATTGGGATCAAGATCCCTTCTCTCTGTTATCATGAAGACCTGATTCCGACTTCCGGTTGCGGCGTATGTGTAGTCGAGATCGAAGGTTCTGACATGCCTAAGCGAGCTTGCAGCACCACGGTCTATGAAGGCATGAATGTAAAAACAAACAGTATCCAGCTACGAAACCTGAGAAAGATGCTTATTGAACTTATACTGGCTGACCATCATGTTGACTGTCCTACCTGTATAGCCAATAACAAATGTGAATTACAGGACCTGGCCTATTACATGGGAGTCAAGACCGAAGATATTGCCTCCCTGATGAAAAAAGAGCCGGTAGACGATAGTAGTGTCTCAATAGTACGAGACCCCAATAAATGTATAGCCTGTGGCCGCTGTGTTACTGTTTGTAATGAAATTCAGACAGTATATGCTCTGACACATGTCAACCGTGGTTTTGATGTCGAGATTAATACCCCTTTTAGTAAAGGGATGGCTGATAGTATTTGTATCAACTGTGGCCAGTGTGCTGTTTACTGTCCTACTGCCGCTTTAACCGAGAAGATAGAGACCGACCAGGTCTGGACAGAATTACTGAATCCAGCGAAGCATGTTGTTATTCAGGCCGCACCTGCGGTTAGAGTAACTCTGGGCGAAGAGTTCGGAATGGAAGAGGGCTCTCTTACAGTCGGCAAGATGTATGCCGCTTTCCGCAGATTAGGTTTTGATGCAATCTTCGATACAAACTTCACGGCAGATCTCACGATTATGGAGGAAGGAACTGAATTTGTAACACGCTTCAAAGAGGGTGGAACCCTTCCGCTCATTACTTCCTGTTCACCCGGCTGGGTTAAATTCATGGAGACCTATTATTCAGACCTTGCTGATAATGTCTCTACCTGCAAATCTCCTCAACAGATGTTCGGTGCTCTGGTAAAAACATTCTATGCAAAAGAGAAGAACATTACACCCGAAAGCATTACATCTGTATCGATCATGCCCTGTACAGCCAAGAAATTCGAGGCGAGAAGATCGGAGATGAACGATTCCGGATATCAGGATGTTGACTATGTTCTCACAACTAGAGAAATTGCACGAATGATTAAAGAAGCAGGTATTGACTTCAAACATCTTGAAGATGAAAAGGCTGATGACCTGATGGGTATCTATACCGGAGCTGGCACTATCTTTGGTGCCACCGGAGGAGTCATGGAAGCAGCCCTGAGATCTGCATATTACCTTATAACAGGCAAAAATCTGCCAGACTGTGAAATCAAAGCAGTTCGCGGTATGGAAGGAATCAAGGAAGCTGTTGTCGATGTTGACGGTATCAAGGTAAAAATAGCTGTTGCCCATAGTTTGGGCCATGCCAGAAAGCTAATGGACAAAATCCGTAAACAGATCGAAGAGACAGGTAAATCCGACTATCATTTCATAGAAGTGATGGCTTGCCCTGGTGGCTGTGTCGGTGGCGGGGGACAACCATTCGGCAGCAGTCTTGCGACTCGAGCTCGTAGAGGCGAAACTCTCTATAAAGAAGATAAGGGACTCAAATTGAGGTTCTCTCATGAAAATCCAGCTGTAGCAGCTCTCTATGAAAAATTCCTTGGCTCACCAGGTTCAGAGATAGCTCATAATCTACTTCATACACATTACTTCCATAGAGATAAACTGGAAGGCAAAGTAGTCAAAGAAGCTACTTATAAAAATCACTAATAGTTCTTGGAAGCCGTTACGGAGTGTTCTGCTCCGTAACGGCAAATCTCCGCTCAGTTCCCATATCGTACACAGGTAATTCCCCTATTGACATCTATACGGGAAGAACTATATTATTCTCAGGTAATGAAAATGTTAGATAGAAAGAGTTTTATAGACAATAAGTATCTAGAAGAGCTGCTTAATCGACCTTCTAAGAATGACCCCGGCAGGATTAACGAGATCCTCGCCAGAGGTGGTGAAAAGAAAGGTCTCAATCTGGAAGATGTTGCATTTCTCAGCCGTATATCTGATCCTGACCAGCTTTCTCTTCTATACAAGACAGCACAAAAGATAAAAAATGATATCTACGGGAACCGGATAGTTATTTTTGCCCCCCTCTATGTCTCTAATGAATGTGCTAATATTTGTGATTATTGCGGTTTTAGAGCCGACAATAAAGATCTTTTACGCAGAACACTCTCTCCCGAAGAACTGCAGCAGGAGACTCGAATCCTGGAAACTCAAGGATTTAAAAGGCTGTTGCTCGTTTATGGAGAACATCCCCGCTTCGACGGAGAATGGATAGCAGAAAGTATAGAAGCAGTTTATCGGGGAGAAGGAACCAAAAGAGAGATTCGTAGAATCAATATAAACACAGCCCCTCTCTCTGTAGAAGACTTCAAGATAGTAAAAAAAACCGGAATCGGAACCTATCAGTGTTTTCAAGAGACATATCATCGTGAGACCTATGAGAAGGTTCATCTCAAAGGAAAGAAGAGCAACTATATCAGAAGATTATACGCTCACGATGATGCGTTTGTAGCTGGTATTGACGATGTAGGACTGGGTGTACTCTTCGGACTGTATGACTGGAAATATGAACTCCTTGGCTTACTCAGTCACTCCTATCATCTGGAATCGAAATATGGAGTCGGGCCTCATACGATCTCATTTCCAAGGATTGAACCAGCTCTTAATGCTCCTATCTCAGAAGCTCCACCCTATCAAGTCAGTGATACTGATCTGAAAAAGATTATCGCTATAATCCGTATTGCAGTGCCTTATACCGGAATAATTCTCACTACCCGTGAGACTGGTCAACTCCGCAATGAATTACTTAAACTGGGTGTTTCACAGATTTCTGCTGCTTCCAGAACCTATCCGGGTGGTTATTTTGACGAAATGCACAACCAACCAAGCAAGCAACAGTTCTCCATTGGAGACACTCGTTCTCTTGACGAAGTGATCAGAGATCTTGCCCAGATGGGATATATACCCTCCTTCTGCACATCCTGCTATAGAAAAGGGCGAACAGGACAGGCCTTCATGGAATATGCCAGACCTGGTAATATCCATAAGTTCTGTAAGCCAAATGCTATCCTCAGCTTTTTGGAATACCTGCTTGATTACGCAAGCCCAGAAACAAAACAGGAAGGACTTAAAATAGTTAAAAGGGAACTTGTTGATGTCACCGATCCCGAAATAAAGAAGCTTCTCAATGATTACTACGATAAGACTTTAGCAGGTGAACGTGATCTGTTGCTCTAAATACTGACCGATGAAGAAAACAACTGTCTCTATGCGCCCCAATATTGGTATCTTTGGTAAGAGGAATGTCGGTAAATCTTCTCTGATCAATGCCCTGACCGGGCAAGAGCTCGCAATCGTCTCAGAGTTTGCCGGAACAACAACAGATCCTGTAGGAAAGGCGATGGAGATTTTGCCACTGGGACCGGTATTCATTCTTGATACAGCTGGATTAGATGATATCGGCGATCTGGGAGCTAAAAGAGTTGAAAAGACTTATACTGTATTGAGAAGAACTGATCTTGCCCTTCATGTAACCACATATAATGATTTTGATCAGACTGACAAAGATTTTCTGAAAAGAGAGAAGAATGTAATTGTTGTCTTCAATAAGAGTGATCTGGCATATAGTGAAACAGCTGTTACCAATGCAGTTGATTATCTGAAAAGACAAAGTATAGACTACATATCTGTCTCTGCAATGACCGGTTCAAACATTGCACAACTAAGAATAATGATTACCGCCAGAGTACCTGAAATCATATCTTCTGAGGCTGTAATCACTGATTTGATCAAGTCTGATGACATTGTTCTACAGGTGATGCCTATCGATTCTTCAGCACCTAAAGGCAGGATTATTTTACCACAGGAACAGGTTCTGAGAGAAGCTCTTGATAACCATGCAATATCAATCTGTATCCAACCGGAGGAAATATTACAGACACTACAGAGTCTCAAGCAGAAACCTCGATTAGCTATAACAGACTCGCAGGTTATTGAAAGAGTTACTGATATTATACCCGATGATATAATGCTAACTACGTATTCTATCCTCTTCTCCCGTTTGAAAGGGAACCTGAATACATTCATTTCAGGCCTGGAAGCTATTAGCAGATTAAGGGAAAATGATAGAGTTATGATCGCTGAAGCCTGCACTCATCACAGACAATCTGATGATATTGGCACTATAAAGATACCTCGATGGCTTCAAGACTATACAGGTAAAAAACTGAATTTTCTGGTAAATGCGGGTAAAATACTTCATCAGGACTTGAGAGAAGTGAAGCTGATAATTCATTGCGGCGGTTGTATGATAAACAAAAAAGAGATGTTATCAAGAATGGAACTGGCCAATGATATCGAGATTCCCATTACCAACTATGGAGTTTTAATCGCTCATATGCATGATTCTCTGAGACGGACATTACAACCATTTCCGGAGAGTTACAATACCTATAAAAGAATGGTTAATCTCAATTCCATCTAGTTATTCTCTCCCTGTCGGTAGATTTATCTTCATACAAGAAATTACTTGACCCCATACACGAGCGATATTATTTTATTGATAGTGAGTAAGATACGAAGCTTGCTCTCAAATAAGGTGCATAAATAGAGAAGTAGCTGTAACTAAACTTCTCAATAAACGTTAAAAGAGGTGATGAGGTGGAAATGAATGAAAAAGATATAATCCTCAAAGCAAAGTACGATATATCAGCATTTGAATATCTGTATGATAAGTACTTCTTACAGATATACAAGTTCGTAATGCTGAGAGTTAAGAACAGAGATGTAGCTCACGACGTAGTTTCTGATGTATTCTACAAAGCTATGACGAAACTGCATCTCTTTAAATGGCGTTCTATCCCGTTCTCATCCTGGTTATACAGAATAGCAGTGAATGAGATCAGCAATCATTACCGGAGAGAGAAAAAGAAACATAAACTCGTAGGTGAATTGATGGTGGAGAAAGATACTTTCGAGTCTCCTCCGGAAATGGACGAAACGATGAGCTATGAGTTCATACGTGAGTATATTAAGGAATTACCTCAAAGAGATCAGGATGTAATTACTCTACGCTACTTCGAGAAGAAGAGCTTTCAAGAAATTTCTGAGATAATAGGTAAAAAAGAAGGTTATATAAGGGTCATATTACACAGAGCTTTGAAAAAACTCGAACAAACGCTACCAAAAGAGGTTTTGGAATATGTCGGTCGAAAAGTATCTTGAGAATATAAAACTTCCAGAAGACAGCCCGGGTCCTTTTTCAGTGAGACTGAGATACAATCTCAAGAACCAGCTGTATGAAAGACACCGAAAGAGAGAGAGGTTGCAGAAATTTGTCGGTAATCTTGCTCTCGTGATGTTCATACTGGTATCAGTTATGATCTACAGACCAAACCTGGCCGCAACTCTTCATGATAATCTGCTCTGCAGAACTGGTATAATCAATAATGGCAATGAAGATGAAAAGCAGCTTCTGGCTGAACAGAGGCAGGCTGAAATCGAATTACCTGACCAGGGCAGATTTCTTGGTATGGCTCATAGTGTTTCAACATCGGGACGAGGATATTCTCCCTATCAGATAATGGAACTATCCGATCTTCCTGAAGAAACCCCTTACATAATCCGTAAAGTTAAGGATAGCAATAATAGACATATCTATATCTTAACAGAAATAGAAGCTGTAGATAATAGACGACAAGATCTCTATTGATGGAGGTTTTACAGACCTGAGATGAAAGCGTTCCTCTATGCTGTTCTTATATTATCCCTTCAGTTCATCATCTTCCCTCTTCTCTCAATCAATAGCGCCTATCTTGGTGTTTATCTGGAGGACATGAGCGAAGAAGAGAAGAACCTTTATGATATCAATCACGGTGTGCGAATCGATACGGTGATTCCCGATTCTCCGGCAGATAGAGAAGGATTACAGACGAATGATATCATACTCCGCATTAACGATATGCCTATTACCCTACAGGATCAGGTGCGAACCATCATCAGGTATTCACATCCCGGAGATATAATAGAGGTCGAGATACTGAGTAATAGAGAACAGAAGAATCTGAAAATCACTCTTGGTGATTTAAGGTCTGTTGATCGTGCCCGACTTAAGTTAATGAATCCCAAAACAAAACATATTGGAGTAAAACTTCAATATCTCTCAGAACAGCTAAAGGAGTATTTTCAGATTGAGAATGGAGTCCTGATTGCTGAAGTGAGAGCCTCTTCACCAGCAGATTCAGCCGGACTGAAAGCAGGTGATGTCATAGTAGCTATAGAAGAATGGCCTATAAACAGAGTAAGGGATGTTATCAATATAATTGAAAGCAAAGATGCCGGAGATTTGATACTGATTGATTATGTTAGGAATGGTGATAAATATCAGGTTGAAGTTGAGATTACAGAGACGGAAGAGCTGTTCAGCTTTGATCTCAACAACGAGATAATATTTCTCGGTAATCAAGAAATTGATGTTTCGGAAGTAAACAGATGGTTTGAGTCAGTCTTTTCTGATTCCACTCAAATGAGTCTTGAAGAGAAAATAAAAACCCTCCAGAAAGAGATAAATCGGATCAGAAGAGATTTGTTTGAACAGAAACAGAACCGCTGACCAGCCTTATCATTCTTTCCCTTTCATCCTAGTAACGTTGAAGAGTAAATCGAACAACCGCCCTTCATTGCCACTTATCTCACCGAATGTGATACCGAGTTCATTAAGCTTGTTCATGACTTTTATTGCTTCTGAATAACGATCATGCATCGTATAGATCTTAATCAGATCATAATAAGCTCCGTAATAAGGTGGAAACTTTTCTATAGACTGATTGAGTATCTCGATAGCTTTGTTTGTCTGCCCTATCTTTTCACAGGTAAGGGCATACATACGATAGAATGATGGAGTCTCAACCTGAGAAGACTCTGTATCCAGAAAATCGACATAAGCCTTCAGCCATTGCCTGGTATGAAAATAGGCTGCTCCACGAATATATAATAACTCACTAACCTTCCCAAAACGCTTTTCAGCTCTTTCTATTAGGTCTATTATCTTATCATATCGCTCATATTCAAGATAGAGTTTACCGAGCAGAATATAGGGTTTTTCGGAATAATCACTGCTCAGTATCAACTCCTCGAGCAGCTCTATCGCCTGATATCCTTTGTCCAGTTTATAAAGAGCTACACACCTGTTATAAGTCGCTTCAGGGATAACCTCAGAAATCAAATCAAAATACTGTTCTGCTGTCTCGAAATCTCTGTTTACGAGATGACAGTAGGCAAGTTTGAAGATAATGTCTACATTACGGGAGTCGAGATTGAGCGCTTGTTCATAACACTTAACTGCCTGTTCATATGCATCTCTGAAAAAGTAGAGATTGCCAAGTTCGTTATGAAGACGCAACTCCTGAGGATACTTTTCGATGGCTTTCTTTAAGGTTTGTGTTGCTTTCAACCAGTTAGAGTCTACTTCATATTTAACTTGCCAGATAATCCTATCTATCTCGTTTTTCATAAAGCTCTCCGATCAGATTCAATATCTCTTCCCGGTCGACACTATTATTTATTCTGTTCCGCACTTTGCTGCCACCAATAAAGCCCCTGGTATAATGACAGAAGTGAGCTCTCATCTCTTTTAATCCCCTCTCTTCACCCTTCGTACTGAGTGTCAATTCAGTATGTTGTTTGATTATTTCGTATCTTTCTTTATAAGATAATCTAAAAGGAGTACCAGTCAAAAGATAAGATTTGATCTCAGCAAATATCCAGGGCTTCCCCAGTGCTCCTCTTCCAACCATAATAGAGTCACACCCTGTCTCTTCTTTCATCCTTACAGCATCTCTGATCTCGACTATATCACCATTACCGACTACAGGTATTTCCACTGCTGATTTTACGGATGATATAAGTGACCAGTCACTCTTCCCGGAATAAAATTGTGACCGGGTTCGAGGATGAACAATAATGATATCAGCCCCTGCATCTTCCAGGGCTCGTGCTGCTTCGACAATTACTATACTCTCTTTATCCCAGCCGGATCTGATCTTAACCGAGAGGGGTATTCTACTCTCCTGGAGAACCGTTTTCAGAGCTTTGACAATCTCGACAGCATTGGGTAAATCTTTCAACAATGCAGAACCCGCTCCCCGATTTACTACTTTCTTTACTGGGCATCCCATGTTAACGTCAATGAAATCCGGTTTCAAAGGTAAGATGAGTTCGCATCCCTTTGCCATAATTACAGGGCGGGAACCGAATAGTTGGATTCCAGCAGGACGTTCTGCTTCATCGAAATAAGCATAGCCGACACTTCTTTCATAATCAAAGACCAGGCCATCTGCACTGACCATTTCTGTGACAGTAACATCCGCCCCACATCTCTTGCAGATCAGGCGGAAAGCTCTATCGGAAAAACCGGCCAAAGGTGCCAGCCATAACTTATTTTCAGTAAGAGTAGTGGTTCTGCTCATTTAGTAAGGATATCCCTGTTAAGTCGATACATACAGAGCCCAGCAGCCACAGCGACATTCAACGATTCTACTCTGTTAAGCATCGGAATCCTAATTCTCCTGTCAGCTTTCGCCACGATTCTCCTATCCACACCGAAAGCTTCAGAACCTAAAACGAGAATATACCCGTTCTCTGGCATAGGAAATGAGAACAAAGGTTCCCCCTTTTCAGAATCTGTAATTATAATCTCTTTATCAAGACCCTGCAGTTGTTCGAATTCACTTACCTTACTCGGGAGTGAAAAGAGAGTGCCGACCGAAGCACGAACAGTCTTGGGATTAAAGATATCGGAGCATTCTGGAGAGAGAATAACACCATCCATTCCGGTAGCTCTGGCATTCCGGAAAATAGCTCCCAGATTGCCTGGATCGGATATCCGATCAATATATACTAAACGGTCCATCTTTCTAAAATCTGGAACCCGACATTCTACCAGAGCTATAATATTTTGAGCTGATTTTGCTGCCGTTAATTGTTCTATTTGATGCTCTTTCAGCACATAAATTCTCTCCGAGCCAATATGCTCAAGGATATCAGTATAGCTCTTGACTGCAGATTCCAGACAGTAAAGCTCTGACAGAGAAACCCGGTCGGTTATCAATTGCCTAATAGTTCTTGAACCTTCTACCAGAACCTGCTTCTTCTCATCTCGAAACTTCTTGAGCCGGAGTTTCCTCAGATCTTTCAATTTCTCTTTAGAGAGTTCCTGCATGTATGCTCCTTATTCTCTTGTTTCTTGTCAGGAGTGAATCACTCTGTTGTCAATTATTCTGTCAATTATCTTATTGACAAATCTTTCCTTATAGTCACTCTTAAAATGTTTGATTGAGCTATATCTGTCAATAGTTAAGGAGGAGTGATGAGGATTGGAATCGAAGATGTTATGTTTGTAATGGTAGATATTCAGGATAGATTCAGAGGACATATCCCGGATATGAAGAACCTGGTCAGGAATGCCAGTATTCTGAACAAGGGTGCTGAACTGCTCGATATTCCTCTGTTAATCACAGAACAGTATCCTATCGGTCTGGGTCCTACCCTCGAGGAAATTTATACTCCACAACATGCTCGCTGGATGGATAAGACGAGTTTCAGTATCTTCGAAGATGAAATCGAGGAATTCATTAAAGCAAGCGGAAAAGAGAAGATCATTCTTTATGGTATCGAAGCACATATCTGCATTACACAATCTGTTTTAGTAGCTCGGGAGAAAGAACTAATCCCTATCGTAGTGGAGGATGCAGTCTCTTCGATATCACAACATAACAAGAATATAGCCCTGAAGAGAATCCAGGAGAATGAGGGAATTGTCGTTTCAACTGAAATGCTCCTCTTCGAATTATTGCAGACAGCCAGTCATCCTGATTTCCGGGAGATCAGTAAGATTGTAAAACTCGGTGTAAATTAATCAGAATATCGATTTGAGGAGGTATAGCATGAAATCGGTTTGCAAATCAGTAGTAGCTGGAACATTCTACCCTGCTGACCCGCAAGAACTATCGAAATTAATATCACTTTACCTCAGTGAAGTAGATTTGAAGCTTCCCGAGTTTAACGATATACTCGGAGTTATCGCACCACATGCAGGATATATATATTCAGGTGCATGCGCTGCCTACTCCTACAAAGCTATCAGTAATAAGGATTTCAAGCTCGCTGTTATCATTGCCCCTTCACATCAATATGGCGATTTTTACTATTCAGTCGGGGATTATGATGCCTGTGCTACACCATTGGGTGAGGTTGAAGTGGATCGTGAACTGACCAGTAAGCTTCTCAATGATTCAAAATTTGTCTTCTTCCCTTATGCTCACTCTCGTGAACACTCACTGGAAGTCCAGTTGCCGTTTCTACAGACAATAAAGCCTGATATTAAAATCTTACCGATAATAATTGGATATCAATATGCTCAGAGCAGCTTATATCTCAGTGATAAGCTAGCAGAATTGCTAAAAGACCACCTTAATGAGACCATAATCATCATCAGCTCAGATCTGTCACATTATCACGACCATAAAAAAGCAGAATCAATGGATAAAACCTTTGCTGACGCAGTAGAAAAGATCGATACTGAGTCAGTAAAGACGCTTCTCGCTGAGCAAAAGAGTGAGGCTTGTGGATTCGGAGGAATACTAACCCTCATGCAACTTGCCAGGAAGTTAAAATATAACCGAGCCAAAACCCTCCATTATACACATTCTGGAGAGACGAGCGGTGATTACAACCATGTTGTTGGCTATCTTTCCACTATGTTTTATCGCTGATAAATAACTGATACAGGAGCTTACTATGTTAACAGAAGACCAGAAACTGTTTTTGTTACAGGTTGCCCGCGAATCGATCCTTTCCTGTCTCGAAAACAGAAAATTCGCCCTCGATAGGCCGACTGATCGAATCTTTTCGGAAAAGAGGGGTGCATTTGTTACTCTTCATAAGAAAGGGGCCTTAAGGGGTTGTATAGGATATATTAAGCCGTATAAGACAATATTCGAAACCATCAGGGAGATGGCCAGGGCAGCTGCTTTTGATGACCCTCGCTTCCCGTCGCTTAAGCAAGAAGAAGTGAACGATATCGTTATTGAAATCTCGATTCTTTCGGATCTAATTCCACTCAGCAACGAACAGTTATCTGATATAAAGATCGGACGTGATGGTTTATACATCGAAGGTCTTTACGGTTCGGGCCTGCTGCTACCCCAAGTAGCTGTCGAATTGCACTGGGACAGAGAGACGTTTTTGAGGGAAACATGTAGAAAGGCTGGCCTTACGGCCAATTGCTATCTTCAACCTGAGAACCAGGTTTACCGATTCAGTGCCGAGATTTTTTCCGAGTAAGACTGAAATTTATTGACATTAAGGAAGCATATAAAATATTGACAAACAGCAATCAGGTGCGGGAATAGCTCAGTGGTAGAGCGCTACCTTGCCAAGGTAGATGTCGCGGGTTCGACCCCCGTTTCCCGCTCCATTTTTTTTGGCGACATCGCCAAGCGGTAAGGCAAGGGTCTGCAAAATCCTCATCCCCGGTTCGAATCCGGGTGTCGCCTCCATTTTTTTTCGCCGGAGTGGTGGAATTGGTAGACACAAGGGACTTAAAATCCCTCGAGCCTCCAGCTCGTGCCGGTTCGAGTCCGGCCTCTGGTACCATATATAAAAAAAACAGCCTGTAACCAGGCTGTTTTTTATTCCAGAATTTTCGATATGCAGGATTTATTCAGCGGACAATCCCTGCAAATGGGTTTCACCCGACAAAAAGCTTTACAATGTTTCACAATAAGAGCGTGATATTCGTTATAGAGTGAATGATCTAAGGGGAGACCATCCATAAAGTAGTTTTGATAATATTCGTATCTATTATCGGTCGGAACTCTCTTCACTCTTCCCAGAAGCCTCACAGTATAAGCATCAATAACAAAAACAGGGATTTGATAGGCATAAAGCAGGATAGAATCTGCCGTTTCGTTACCGATACCTTTGAGATTGAGCAGAAACGCTCTGGCTTCTTGAATCGGCAAGTTCTCCGGTGACCAATCTTTGAGTTGTTCGGCGATATTCTTCAATCTGGCTGCTTTGACATTATAATATCCAGCAGATTTAATCAGAGGAGCAATGGTTTCGGCAGGCTGTTGCGACAGCTTGTTCAGAGTACAGAGATTCTCCTGTTTTAAGTTGTCCAGAGCTCTGATGACATTTGACCAGTTAGTGTTCTGGGTTAGAATCGCTCCAATGATAACCTCTTCTCTATTATCAGCAGGCCACCAGTTTTGCTTGCCATAATGTTTCAGAAGCTGTTCATATAAGCTAAAAAGTTCATTCATAATTCCGGGGAAAGAGTAATCTTTCTGTCATCTCTATCAGGATATGGAGGATTGTCATATGAACTTCCTGTATTCTGTCTGTAGTTTCCCCCTGGACAATCAGCTCGTGGTCACACATACCTTTTATCTTGCCTCCATCCTTACCGAGAAGCCCCACGGTCAGCATATCAAGTTCTTGTGCCATAGATATAGCTTTGCTAATATTGGGAGAATTACCGCTCGTAGATATAGCGATCAGTATATCCCCTTTGAGGCCATAAGCTCTGACTGCCCGGGCAAAGATCTCCTCAAACCCGTAATCATTACCCACACAGGTAATGTGGCTTGAATCAGAGAGAGAGATTACCGGCAAAGGTTTGCGGTCATTACGATACCTGCCTGTAAATTCCTCGGCAAAATGAACAGCATCACAATTGCTGCCACCGTTACCGCAAATCAGTATCTTTCCCTGATTATTGAAACATTTGGCCAGGTTTTCAGATATTTCACCCATTATATTGATGTTATCTTTATTGATGAACTCAGTTAGAACGTTCCGAGCATCTTGAAAGGCATTCTTAATTCTTTTTTGCATCTTCTCCTCACTTAAAATTCTGCTCTTGCTTCCACCTTCAATTGATGAACAGTATCCTGTAAAGGATATTTATTCCCACTGTATTCAAACCCTCCAGTTATGAAAGGATTTAGTTGATAATTCAGACGGACACTCCATCTGAAAATATTACCCGCTCTCTTCTCAGGCAGGAATGAGAGAAACCCCGATCCGTCTCTCTCGTTTCTTCTGTATTCGAGCCTCGATAAGAGTCTATATCTCCTCTGAAAGAAGTAGGTTACAGTCTCTGTAATACTATAGCTGCTCAGGCCGAAGAAATCACCTCCGAGAGTGCTGTCTCCCGACTCTGTGCTATATTTTAGGAGAGAACCGATCTGAAGATTATTCCCGAATCGATTTCTTATATCGAGTGAATAGATATCGCTTTCTGTTCTGGATTCGTAGCGGGATTCCTCTTCCGACCGTTTTTCATAGGTAAGTTCATAATCAGCACCAAAGAATCTCGAAAAGCGGAACATCAGTTCATTCGCTCTGATATCGGTCCGATACTGGTCCTGGTAACGGTTATCGAGAGTTCTGTCTCTGTTATACCCCATTTTGGCCAAAACCCTTCCCTGAACAAGGTCCAGCCATGCTGTCTGACGGAATTGATTCCTGCCATAGATAGTAGATTCCTCATTCATCAACAGATCAGGTTTCAGAAAATAGACATCCCATTTCTGGTCTGATCTTGAATTCTCCATTACCAGAAAGTAACTCTCTGTCTGTATCCTGCTAAGCCATCTCTTTATTGTGGAGATAAAATCTTTCTGCTGCTCATCTTCCTCTGTTTCAGAGATAAAGAGTCGAGGTGTCAGATTAAGCATTAGATCGGCATTGATCTCGATCGACATTTCAGAATCACCTACCTGCACCATGATATAATCATACTCCCCGTCTTCTGAGACCACCCCTGTACTGTCGTATATACCTGCACCCTCTCCGACGAAAATCAGTTCCCTTACATAGGGATAGAATTCCACGTTTTTCAATGCATAATTGGCAAACAGGCTAACTCCCCGATTGAGTAACGAATTATTGGTATTGACCTCTGCCATATCATAAGTGCTATCTCCCCCATCGGGTAGCTGTTTCACTTCTCTGTGAGAATAAGCTGCTCTGAACCTCTGTTCAGAGAGATCGAGAAAACCTTCACCACCAAGAGTAACAGACTCTCTCATCCTCTCCCATCCTTCATTCAGGAGATCATTGAATTCCTGATCGATAAAGAGATTACCGGCAATTCTGCTTGTCTGATAAGTCCCGAAACTAAGACCTCTCTTTCTATATCGAGTCCCGGTTTCCTCAGTGTCTGTTTCTTCTCCGGAATACTTATCGTTAAATGTTCGATATTGATAGTCACCGGCAAGACGGAAATTCCCCAGGATATAGTTAGAATCGATCTGATTCTGCTCTATCAACAACTCCTGTTCAACAGGGGTTTCAATATCCTGCCGGGCATAGCTGTAACGGTAGTTCATTGTTGGAACAAGAAAATACTGGTTGATTGTTGTATTGAAAGTAAGATTATCGAGCTGATAGCTTTCTCTTCCTCTCTTTCTCATATATCGAACCCTGGGCAGGAAGAAGTTTTCTATATTGAATGAGAGAGTAGTCCCTGCTTCATCTACAGCAACATCATCAGCTTCAGTGATTTCATAAAAATCGTAATTCAGTTCAGGATCTCTTATATCGCTAAAAGTATGCAGGTTTTCCGAGAGGTGGCGATAATAAACCATCCAGTTGGGATTTATTCTCGAGAAATCGGGATACATTCTCATCTGCCAGTGCAGACCGTATCCGTCATTATCGGAACTGTCAAGCGACGAGAAGGTATTCCGGTCGAATCTCGAGAAGATACTCTCCCCCATCATTTCATAGAAATCACCATCCCACCGCAATCCGACATCGTAATTTGCCTGGAACTGCGGAGAGGGAAGCAGTCTCATCGGTATCCAGCTACCTTGATTAGGCCCTGCATACTCGAAACTGTTCGGAGTAACCTGTCGATAATCCCCTTCACCCTGACCAACATAGGTAAAGTGAATAATGTATTCTCCACCTGCATTCGGCCCGACGTAACGATAATACTCCAGATCAGCCTCTATAACCTTTACATATAGCCCTTCACCCGTTTCAACCTCGATTACACCCTCTGTCCAGGCTGGATCATCACCCGCTTCTTTGAGTATCTCTCTATCATCTGGAGTGAAGCTCTCCTGCAAGGGGTTGTTCCTGTCATCATTCTGAATAATCATATGATGGTTGAGAGTAAGCTTTGGTAATAGTTGGACGCGGGAACTGTTAAAATACATATTCTGTCGATAATCCTCATCACTGTATTGAAATTTTATGTATATAAGTGAATTACTGTTGATGAAATGTCTGGAGGTGAAACTTACGCTGCCGGCAGCGTAGTCTATCGTATAATCAGTTCCTCTGCTGAGAGCTACTCCATTGAGAAACACCTCTTCAGAACCGGGAATGACTTGAACTGATGTCCCAACATTGGCAACTGTGATAAAATATGGACCCTGCTTCCCTTCATTGCCAAAGAACTCATTACTGCTCTGTTTGCCCTTAGAGATAGCAAGGGCACCCTGAAACCTGTTCTGCCCATACCATTCCCCTTTAACTCCTTCAAAGCGACTGGTAAAGTTAATAAACTGAGTATCCTCGAAGGATATCTCGAGATCACCAAAAGCCAGTTCATATTCATTGCCGTAAAGCATAATATAGATCTGATCAAGGCTGCTTAATTCTCTGGTATCTCCTTCAGGTGTGAGAGGCGATTGACTGTCAGAGAGCTGAGCTCTGATTCTGAGGTTTCTCCTTAACTCTCCATCAATCCTCAAAAAGAGAGATTGATGAATATTAAAATCTTCATCACTACCCACTGAAACAGAAAAGGTTTTACTGCCGGTTATATTGAGTTCGGTATCGGTGAAACCGAGCCTGAACCTGTCACCAACTGCTGTTTGAACCTGCAGAGAGTCCGAGTATTCACTCGTGACAAAATAATAGAATTGCCGGTTTATCTCCTCTGGGATCCTGGAATATTCAATCTCAATGGTTTCTTGTTCAAGCATATAAGAAGGAAAAGAAATCACTCCTGTTTCATAGTCGAGTTGATAATCGACATTCCGTTCAAATAGCTTTTTTTCTTTCTCTCCCTCAATCACATCTATTTTATAAACCTTCTCCGAGTTATTGAGAATATTGCCTGAACGGAGTTGAAAGACCGTAAAACCTGACTGGAAACTTATCTGTTCTGTTTTCAGGATTGGAGAAAAATATCTGCTTAACTCGACACTCTTCCCAATCTCATCCTGACAGAAAAGGCTTTTTGAAGCGATGATAAGAATTAGAAGGATTACCCTCCCAAATATTATCCGGTTTTGCTTTACTCCTAATTGCACTTGCTGCTGCGTAGTTATTACTGGATAAGCAGACTACTCAAAATCGACGAGACAACAAGGTTGAGATTGCCCCAATCGAGCAGAATCTTATACCTACCCGTATCCCGTTTCTTTTAATTACTCATACTCCAGAGGAAGTAGTAGCCAGAGAGCTATGTAGATCAAGATCCCAAATCCACTCGTTAATATTGTCACAATAACGAAAACTATTCTGATGAGACTGACATCAATGCCAAAAAATCTCTCCATGCCAGAACAGATACCGGCAATCATCTTCCCTTTGTTCAATCTGGAGAGTTTTCTTGCTGCCTCCTCTTTCGGGGTCACGTCGATCTCTTCCTTATTGTTCTGTATCCCTCTCGGCAAGATCAGTAAAAGCATAAGATAGATCAGCAAACCGATGCCATTAACAAAAATAAGAATCAGGAAAGCAAGTCTGATCAAAAGTGGATCCAGGCCAAAAGTTTCAGCCAATCCACCACAAACACCGGCAATTTGTTTATTAGTCGTAGATAAATGTAGCTTTTTGATAATGACCTCCACAAGTTTTTTTTCTTCTTAACTTTACAACTCTCATTGTCAATTAAATGTTTTGCCCGCAAACTGTCAATAGACGAATTACACTCGGAAACAGGTTGACATAAACGATATATCATCCTTTTTTGGGTGTTAATCATCTTGAGGAGGTTATATGATTAAGATCTTATTGATAATCGTAATAGCATTGTTAGCTGTTATATGCTATTCAGAAACAGAAAAAGAGAGCCGCATCATAGTTCTGGAGACAAATCATGGGGATATCGAGATTGAATTATACCCCCGGGTAGCACCGAGATTGGTAGAGAATTTCATCGATTTGAGCGAGGATGGCTTTTTTAACGGCACATATTTCCACAGGGTAATCCCGGATTTTATGATCCAGGGAGGAGACCCAAATACGAAAGATGGAAACAGAGCGACTGACGGCCAGGGTGGACCTGACTACCGTTTACCAGACGAAATCAGTGCCAGTGCTCTGGGACTTGATGAACTGCTTATCAAAGATTCCTATATGGCAAATCAGGTTCCGCCTGACCATCCGGCAAATGAAATGACAATCAAGGAATTTCTGGAGACACAGGGTTATGCTTTCAGCGATAATCTCCCTTCTCTACCGAATGAGTATGCTCATATCTCCATGGCCAATGCCGGACCTAACACAAACGGGAGTCAATTCTTTATTATTACAGCAAGAGACGGTGCTCCCTGGCTGGATGGTAAACATACTGTTATAGGAAAGGTCATTAATGGTATGGATATCGTCCATAAAATCGAAAACCTGCCTCGTGACAGGCGTGATAATCCTTTAGAGGATAATCAGGCAATTATCGAGAACGTAACCGTCAGATAACATCAGAAAGCTTGTTCAACAGCTTTAGCTGTTATTAATTATTTGGGGGACTTCCGAACGGTCGTCCCCTTTCCTTTTTGTGTTGATATTAACTCAAGACAGAAGAAGCTTTTTAAGCCTCTTCACGAGAGTTTGCAACAGGAAATCCACCAGGACACCAACAACTCCCATCAGGATCAGATAGACAATCATCTCTTCATAGAAGAGCAGATAGCGGAAATCCAGGAGACGGTAACCGAGCCCGACAGACGTTCCCAGCATTTCAGCGGCTATTACAACCGTCCAGCCAAGGCCCCAGAGAATTCTGTATAGATTGACAAGAGCAACTGCCGACAGAGGGAGTTCTATATTTAAAAATAGCTGTAGATTGTTCGCCCCAGAGACACGAGCTTCATCGAGGCAATTCTGGGGTATGATAGAAAATGCTTCAGCTACAGCAATAAGGGCAGGGAAATAGAGAGTGACAAAGAGGACAAACAGGACTGGTGCTTCACCCAAACCGAACCAGATGACAGCAAAAGGAAACCAGGCAAAGGGAGAAATATGCCTGACAAAATTTATTGCTGGCATTATTAATCTTTCTGTTATCCGGCTGTGATTGATTGCCCATCCTCCGATAATAGCCAGTAATCCGGCAAGAAGAGAGATTAGTGTTACCCGGCTGAACGTGTAGGACAAATCACGAAATATACTGATATGATTAACTTTTAGACTGAAAAAAGAGGTTAGTCTCAAGTCGAGTGAAAATATAAGGAAATAGATGATCAGCCCGATGAAGATACTGGCAAGAATCCAGATATGTTTTTCAATCGTTTTCAAAAATATCATGATATACCTCTTTCAGTTCTACCCTCCGCCTGAGATATCCGAGATCCTCCATTTTCTCTGCTACTCGTTCCTGAAATAGTTTCCCCTCGTCTTCCAGACCAGTAATGAATTTCTGATGATTCAAACTATTCTTGGCAATTGTTTCGTCGTAACCGAAATGATTGACTATTGCAGATACTCCCCGCTCCTGTTTGGTATTCAGAATATCACATCCCGCCTCTATAGCCCGAAGAAAATCCCTTATCAATTCACCTTTCGATGCCAGACTTCTTTCATTTGCTATTATATCACAGCAGGGATGTTCCGGAAAAACTTCACTATACCAGAATAAGAGAGAAAATCGGTCATCAAATTGAAAGATCGGAGGAACATAGAAACTCAGGGCATCAACATGCCCGTTTCCGAAAGCTACAGCCATCTCTGTCGGAGTTCTGAAATAGACAATCTCAGGTTCGATACCCAACTCATCAAGTGCTAGAGAGAGGAATATATCGAGAGTAGAGGCACGCAATACTCCAACTCGTATTCCATTGAGATCCTCTTTGTTCGTTATTTCCTTACGGCTGATAATTCCGTCACTTTCTCTCTCAAGAAAGGATATTATCTTCAATTCCTTACCTTCCGAAACCCCCTTCCAGGCATAAGTGAATGGCATGATTGCCAGGTCAATTCTCCCCCCGATCAAGGCTTCATTCACTTCCCAACCGGAGAGAAAACGGTGAATCATGATCTTTTCTTCACTGATAATACCATCTTCAAGAGCTATTAGCAGTGGCAGATGATTTGTAGAAGGGGCAATTATTCCAATCTCAAGTCGATATTCATTCCGACGGCAACTCCCGATCGATAATATCGTCATACTCAGCAATAATATTAGAATGATTACTTTAGTTTTCTGCATTATATTCCTCGCTGTGACAAAAAAAAGAGCCACCCCGACTGACAGTCAGGGTGGCTCGTGATATTCTTTCTCGAACCTAGATCTTTACTGTTCCTTTCTATTTGACTATTTATCGAGAGATTCGATTACTTCCTTGATTATTTCCAATGATTTACGTAAATCTTCTTCTTTGATTACTAATGGGGGAGCAAGCCGGATGATATGACGGTGTGTCGGCTTACAGAGTACTCCCTTTTCTTTCAGCTTTACACAGATATCCCAGGCCTCTACTCCATCACGGGGTTCAGTAACGATGGCATTGAGCAGCCCTTTACCGCGAATCTCGATAATACGGTCAGAATTAATCTTGCCCAGTTCTTCGCGAACTATATTACCCAGATGTTCTGATCTTTCAACGAGATTCTCGTCTCGAATTACTTCCAGAGATGCTTTCGCTACGGCGCAGGCTAATGGATATCCACCATAAGTAGAACCGTGCTGGCCGGGCTTTATAGTCAACATGATCTCTCGGCTCGAGAGAACGGCAGAAACAGGGATAACTCCACCAGCAAGAGCTTTACCGAGTATCATCATATCCGGCTTGACATCTTCCCAGTCACAGGCTGACATCTTTCCTGTTCGGCCTATACCAGTCTGGATCTCATCAGCTACAAAGAGAACATTGTGCTTCTTACAGAGATCGTAGCAGGCTTTCAGATAGCCCTCATCAGGAACGAAAACACCAGCTTCGCCCTGAATCGGTTCCACGAAGAAAGCACATATCTCTTCACCTTCATATTCAAGTTTGTTTGCCAATGCCTGAACATTGTTGTAAGGGACAACCTCTATTCCATCGAGGAAAGGGCCAAAATTGGTCCGGCATTCAAGATCGGTCGAGGCAGAGATAATCCCGATCGTCCGGCCGTGGAAGTTGTTTTCACAGAACAATATTTTGGCTTTCCCCTGATGAATTCCCTTCTTTTCGTAGCCCCATTTCCTGCTCAACTTCATAGCAGTCTCAACCCCTTCTGCACCTGTATTCATAGGTAATACCATCTCAAACCCAAAGTACTCGGTGATAAACTTCTCGTATTCGCCAAGTTTGTTATTGAAGAAAGCACGTGAAGTCAGGGTCAATTCTTTTGCCTGCTCTGTTAAAGCCTGAATGATTTTCGGGTGGCAGTGTCCCTGATTAACAGCAGAATATGCTGAAAGGAAATCGAAATATTTCTTCCCTTCAGGATCCCAAACATAAGCACCCTCACCCTTTGCTATTACAACAGGTAGCGGATGATAATTATGGGCTCCATAGGTTTCTTCCAACGACATTGATTCTTCACTACTTACAGTGCCATAGACCAATTCCTTGCTCATATAGTCCTCCGTATTTTTTTCCCATTTTTGAGATCAGAGTCTCGATGTCAATCTTAATAACCCCTATCAACACAAACATGCGGCTTCCGGAACCTTACATGCAGCACATCCTGTCAGCCTGATAAAAATAAGAGTCCCATAAAATCTCTAATTCAACACACAAAAGCAAAGAAAACCATACACTGTCCTCTGTGGAATCCAGGAGTCGGCCGTATCTGGCTCCTGGACTCTCCAATGGTTACCAGAAATTATCATCTATCTGATATTTATTTGACTTAATGAGTCTCTGTGTTGAATGGATCTGAGCAGTAAATTTTGTTCGGATCAATTGAAGTGAGGTTGAAATGGATAATAACAATAAGAGTTGGTGGCAGAAGTACATCTTTTACACTCTGATAGCTTTAGTATTGATTCTTTTTCTTCTCAGAAGGGTTTTTCTGAGAATGTTTTGAAAGCCAGTTTAATAATTATAACTGTCAGCAACTACAAACAAATAACCTCAGAGGCCAAAAGTTGAAACAATCATTAACCAGGGTTAATTTTCCTTGCCTTTTCTTGAGGTTTCAAAAAACTAACGAGCTGTACGAATTTAGTTATATAACAGTATGGAGAAGTGATGAAGATTCTGCTTACTAATGATGATGGAATTTATGCTCCCGGTATTATTGAACTGGCACATAGCCTGGAAGAAGAGCATCATGAAGTTATAGTAGTAGCACCGGAGATGGAGAGGAGTGCTTCGTCACATTCTATAACGGTTCGTTCCCCATTGAACATAATCGAAAAGGGGAAGAATCGCTATGCAGTTACAGGCAGTCCGGCAGACTGTGTTATCCTTGCCCTTGAGGTGTTAGTCCGTGATGGGTGTGATCTTGTTATATCCGGTATAAACAATGGTCCTAACCTGGGAGAAGATGTTCTCTATTCAGGAACTGTAGCAGCTGCAATCGAAGCGATGTATTTTGGCTATCCTGCCATCGCAGTCTCAATGAATTCGAGATCCCATGAATTTTTAGCTACTGCCGCTCAGTCTGTCTGCCAGCTACTTAAGAATAACGTTCATCAGATTATCAGAAAAGACGAGATCCTGAATATCAACGTTCCTTCGGTTCATTTTGACGAGATCAAAGGATATCTTCTGACTAAGACGGGGCATCGTATCTACAGAGAAATTGTTCATATTCAGAAGGATCCGAGAGGAAGAGATATTTACTGGATCGGTGGAGACAAACCTGAATGGCAGGATGATAAGGGAACCGATATTGCAGCAGTTGCTGATAATTATATTTCAGTAACTCCCATCACGCCGAGTTTCACGAATTACAGTTCGTTTGACAGATTGGAAAAATTTCTGAACAGAGACGGTCTTAAGCCTCTCCGATAAGGGAGCCCGGAAATATTCATCCTGAGGAAAGTGGATTATGAAATTCGATGATCAAAGAAAAAAGATGGTAACCGAGCAGCTGGTGAGAAGGGGGATAAAAGATCACCGCCTCCTGGCCGCTTTTGAAAAGGTACCGAGACACCTTTTTGTGCCAGAAGAATTCCGGATCTTTGCCTATCGTGATCATCCACTTGGTATCGGCGAGGGACAGACGATCTCACAACCATATATTGTGGCTCTAACCCTTGAACTTCTTTCTCTTTCTGAAGAGGATGTCGTCCTCGACATCGGAACAGGATCAGGTTACCAGACAGCTATTCTCGCTGAATTAGTCAAAGAGGTCTATACTGTCGAGAGAATTCCTGAACTACTAATAAGGGCCAGAACTATACTCAAAGAACTGAACTATAATAATATTCATTACCGGATCGGAGATGGTACGAAAGGTTGGGAAAAGGCCTATCCACCGCGAAACAGTTTCGATAAAATAGTAGTCTCTGCCGCATCTCCCGGGATACCACCTTCGCTTATCAGACAACTTGCTGGGGGGGGGAAATTAGTCATTCCTGCCGGAAATCGCATGTTCCAGGAACTCACTCTTATAGAAAAAAAAGATGAGAAAGTTGTTGAAAAGCGTTATGGTGGATGTGCCTTTGTGCCGCTTCTCGGCGCAGAGGGGTGGAAGGATGATAAGTAGAAAGATACTGAATTTACTCGTTATGTTTCTCTGTCTCACTTCTCCGCTAATTGCTGACATATATGAGATGAGCGAAAAGAATACAGTGATAGAGTATCCAGATATAGACGATAACCACTCTTTGAGAAAGGATATTGTAAATAGAGTCAGCAGGATTTTTACACCTGAAGTAACAATCTTTGTTATTTCGATGATACCTATATTCGAACTTCGGGGCGCAATCCCACTTGGTATCAATCACTTCAAACTCAACCCGCTGCTGGTTTTCTTTATCTGTATTGCCGGCAATATGGTCCCAGTATTCATTATCTTGCTTTTTCTTGATATTCTGACTAAAATCTTATTCAGGGTCCCGATTTTACGGAGATTTCTTGAATACCTCTTTCAACGCACCAGAAGAAAGAATGAGACTATCGAGATGTATGAAGAGATGGGGCTGGTAGCCTTTGTAGCTATCCCATTGCCAATAACTGGTGCCTGGACAGGATCTCTGGCTGCTTATCTCTTCGGGCTTAAGTTCTGGAAATCTGTATTCTTTATTTTCGTTGGAGTAATTATTGCTGGCATTGTTGTTACCATTCTCAGCCTTCTCGGCTGGTTGGGTGCTATAATTGCCTTGACGGTTTTATTGATTCTTTTTTTAAGAAAAGCAGTGAAAATAAAGAGCTCTTGAGTGTTCATAAAAACATTTTCATTAGAATCAGACAATAAAAGAGATAAAGGAAAGATTAAATGAGTTTGTTCGATAAGTGCTACAATTTTAAAGATGCCGATAATGTCCGGGCTTTGGGCTGTTATCCATACTTTCGGATAATATCTTCTGAACAGGACACAGAAGTTATTGTAAATAACCAGAAGATGCTTATGATGGGTTCTAATAGTTATCTAGGTTTGACCAATCATCCCAGGGTAAAAAAAGCGGCAATAGAAGCCATAGAGAAATATGGTTCCGGTTGCGCAGGATCAAGATTTCTCAATGGGACCCTCGACATCCATATTACCCTGGAGGAAGAACTGGCAAAACTCGTTGGGAAAGAGGCTTCTCTCGTTTTTGCTACTGGTTATCAGGCCAATCTCGGGGCAATCAGTGCTCTGGTCGGTAAGAATGACTATATGATAACTGACAAGTATGATCACGCTTCAATAATTGACGGTTGTCGACTCTCTCCCGGAAATATGATCCGTTTCGGGCATAATAACATGAATAGCCTGGAACGAGCATTACAGAAACTCAATGGAGCCAATGCCCTGGTTATTGTCGATGGAATATTCAGTATGGAAGGTGATATTGCTGATCTTCCCAGTATCGTTAAACTGTGCGAAAAATATAACGCTAATTTGATGGTCGATGAGGCACACTCACTCGGTGTTCTTCACTCCACAGGTGCAGGAGCTGCTATGCACTTCGGATGCACTGATCAGACTGATATTATCATGGGAACTTTCAGTAAATCCCTCGCCTCTGTCGGTGGCTTTATTGCAGCAGATAAAAAGATCATTGATTACCTGAAACATCATGCTCGTTCACTGATATTCAGCGCTTCGCTACCTCCCGCATCTGCCGCTAGTGTTCTCGAAGCTCTCGCTCTTATGAGAGAAGAACCAGAAAGAATCGAAAGATTGTGGGACAATACGCACTACATGTTGAAAGCATTCAAGAAGATGGGTTTCAACACCGGAGAATCCTGTACTCCGGTTATACCTCTTCATGTCGGTGATATGATGACTGCCTTCAAGATGTGGTACAGTCTCAACGATGAAGGTGTTTTTATTAACCCGGTAATCCCACCGGCTGTTCCGCCGAATAACTGCCTGATCAGATGCTCTTTCATGGCCACCCATACCATAGAACAACTCGACGTGGCACTCGATAAGTTTCAGCAGATTGGTAAAAGTTTGAATATCATCTGATTATTCAGATTCACTGACTGGAGCATATATCTCTACTGATATGAATTACCCGGTAACACGATCGGAACAGAAAAAAAATTACGACAGGAACCATAATTGCTTTATGTATGATATATTACAACCATAAACTAGGGAGGAGTTAACAGTGAGATTTGCCATTATATCTCTTGCACTGCTGAGTATAATACTACTTGGCTGTGCAAAAGCAACTGATCCATTAACTGTTGAGGATAAATCTGTATTGATGCTGGAAAACACATATCAGACCGTGGGGGTTCCCTGGGATATGATCGTTACAGGGTCATCGATCTTTCTGGCTGAAGATCAGGGTGGATTATCAATCTTTGACCGTGCCAGTGGCGAACTGGCGACCCGAATGACACGCCCCGACGAGTTTAGCTATTTTCAAAATATCCGGCAATTGGGTTACAATAAATTCTATGACTATCTCTATGTCTATGACCGCTATGGTCCAGCCAGAATCTATGTTTTTGATGTGAGCGATATATACGACATCCCTGATTTCTTGCACCTGATAACCGGAGATACAGACAGGATTCATTATCTTTATACAAAGAGTGATGAAGAGGGTAGCCTGGAAGTTGGAATAACCTATACCAACAGTGTTTTCCGTTATGGAGTTACCGATTATCCTATGTATATTACCCAGGAAGCGATTCAATACAATATGCCTAATGCAGTCTTAAATTTCCATATAGCAGGGCAATACGCTTACCTTGCTGCTGCACAACGTGGATTATACATCTTCGATCTGGAGAATGGCAGCCTGGTTTCCGAACTGAATATGACAGGTGAAGTATTAGATGTCAGGGTTCAGGGAGATTATGCTTATATGGTCGCTAAACAAGAAGGACTCTTGATAGCAGATATAAGTGATAAGACCAACCCGCAATGGATCAATTCAAAAAGCACCGTCGGCTGGGCTCAGGCAGTCGATGTTGAGGGTGATTACCTGGTTGTCGGTTCTGGTGGTGGTGGAGCTTATCTTTATGATATAGGCCAGGATCCATCTGACCCAAAACTCTTGCAACGATTGACTTCTTCGGAAACTGACTATGTGCTTCTCGTGGCAATTGAGAATTCCAGAGTCTTTGTCGTTGGCAGATACCAGGGAATATCTGAGTATAGTATCAACCCATAATTGAGCTTATTAGAAGGAAAGCGTTTCAGATGATGATATATGTCGGCAGATTCCGGAGTGCCTATCTCTGGAGTCTGCATTTATAAAACAACTGAACCTTTCCAGTCCTCGAGCGTTAGAAATGAAGATTTTTAAGACCTTATGTCAAAAAAATTGACAACAGGATATGATATGTGTTTACAAAAAGAAGAACAGGAACTGCCATATAGATCATACAGCCAGAATCGAAATCCGTATCAGATGAGCTTCTCACTATCACTACTCATTGGCAGGACCACCCCCATCAACATACTAAAACAGACTTCCTATCTTTGCAGGCTGGATAATCACTCAGACACTGCAGTTAAGATAAGCGTCTCAGAATACAATTAAAGGAGACTATATGGAAAGAAAATTCGTATTAATAGGATTACTCATGTTGATATGTATGCTGAATCTGTTCTCTATAGCTGAACAGCAGCTTTTTCAACTCAAAGGGAATACGGAGAGTTTTGCAGAAATCGAATTCAATCTTACTGACTATGAATTCATCCTCAATGAAATAGATGGAACCACCTATCATCGCATCTATCACGATGAAGCAGGTTTGCTACTCGAAGAGGGACTCCCCGAACTACCGGTCTTTTCCGTAACAATAGCAATACCGAATACCGGAACGGTTTATATGGATGAAGTTGAAGTTCTTGATACTGAATACCTGAATAATGTAAGAGTTTTTCCCTCCCAGGGGCCTGATTTGTTGATTTCACCGGAAAGAGGATTTATTAAAGATAGCGCTTTCTATAACAGAAACGTTGTCTATCCCTCTTCAAACTCTGAAATCAGCACACCGGCTGTTGTCAGGGATTTTAGGTTCGTATCGGTAGCTGTTACTCCCTTCAGATACAATCCGGCCGCCTCGGAATTGACTATTGACAAAAAGATCAGACTGAAGGTCAACTACGACCCATATACCCCAGGAGAAAACGAAATAATCCCGACTAATCATAAGATCTCACGCTCTTTCGAGAATATATACCGCTCTATGTTTCTCAACTATGACGAGATTAGAAACAATTCCTGGGAATATCAGGCACGAAGTATTCTAATTGTGCATCATTACAATGCTCTGGTTCTTCCTATAGTAGAACAGTTCGCTGATTGGAAAAGAGATAAAGGTTTTGAAGTTGCTACAGTCAGTACACTAAATCTAGCCAGTAATACAGCAATCAAAAACTATATTCAGAACGCTTACGATAATTGGGAACATCCACCGGAATATATCTTATTGGTTGGTGGAGGGACAGGTAGTTTAACCATTCCCACCTTCAGTGCCTATAGTGCCCAGGGAGATCACCCTTATGGGCTCTTAGAAGGAAATGATGATATTCCCGATGCTTTTGTCGGGAGATTTCCTATTGCCGATGCAACCCAGCTACAAACAATCTGGAATAAGATCAGAAATTATGAGCGAGAACCATTTGTAGGTAATACTGACTGGTATGAACACAGCTTGCTCGTGGGCGATACTACCACTTCATCTGGTATTTCTCCTAAAATTACGATGAAGTATATCAGAGAACTGATGCTCTATCAAAATGAGGACTATCAGTTTACTGAACATTATACAGGCTCGATGAGTACTGTGGCTAATGGTGCAATTAATCAGGGAGTGAGTTTCTTCCCCTTCCGCGGTTATATTGGTATGGCCGGCTGGTCTCCAACTGATGGGGCGCTCAATAACGGTTTGATGCTCCCCAACTGCTTTTTCATCACCTGTTCAACGCTCTACTTCGACAACTCTTCTCGAACTGAAAAGATGGTCAATATGGGTACTCCCGTTACTCCCAAAGGAGGTATCGCAGCAATAGGCATGAACACAGCCTCCACAAAGACGACTTTTAATAATGCCTTAACCGCTGGGTTCTTTTATGGTATTTTCAACGAAGGGTTGAGGACAATGGGTGAAACTCTTGCCAGGGGTAAAATATTTCTGCATCAGAACTGGGATGTTGTTCATCCCTCTCTCCCACCAGTTCATACGCAGAAAGCCAGTTTGATGGGAGACCCTTCGATGGATATCTGGGTTGAAACCCCCAAAGAGCTTAATGTAAGTTATGAAGATGAACTCCCTCTGGGTAGAAATTATATTGATTTCCTAGTAACTGATGCTGATGAGTTACCGGTTGAAGACGCCTGGGTGACTATCAGACAGGTAGTGGGCGATGATGAACTTCTATTCGTTACCGGCTACACAGATAACAACGGTGAGATAACACATATATTTGACCCCGATAACAGCGGTATAGTTAAGGTTACAGTAACAAAACCCGATTACATACCACATCTCGGAAACTTTGAGCTTACAGGAGAAGCTTCTGTTACCCTCAACGATGTTGTTATGTTAGATGATTTTGATGCTGGCACTGAGGTCTCATTTATCCTTACGGTCAAGAACTACCTCGACATTACAGCAACAGGTGTTGAAGGAACAATCACTGCTAATACTCCTTACGTCGAGATACTGGAAGGAACATCCTCTTTTGGCGATATAGCTCCCGATGCTGTTGCTGAGAGTGTAGACCAGTTCGTTGTAACCATTTCTCAATCAGCTCCCGATTACCTTCCAGTAACCTTCACACTGACTATTTCAGATTCAGAAAACAACTGGACGAGTAAGTTTACTGAAACAGTAAATGGAAGTAATCTGACCCCCACGAATCTCTTGGTCGGAACAAACAATAACCACTATATCAGTCCGGGCGAAACAGCATCACTTCGTATCACTGTCGAGAATTCCGGACAGACAGACCTGGAAGAGATTTACGGAGTTTTAAGAACGAATAATCCACTTCTCGATATATCTGATTCTCTCGCCTACTTTGGCAATATTGATGCCGGACAATCTGTTACTTCAGCGTCTGATAATTCCTTTATTGTTACTGCTTTCGACGACCTTATCAAAGGAATGAATGTCAATATAGAGCTATATCTCTACAATGATCTTGGATTTGAGGTTTCCAGAAATACGATTTTACCGGTAGGCCTTGTAACATCAACAGATCCTTATGGACCCTGTGATTATGGATATTATATCTACGGTATGGAAGATGAAGGTTACGAACATACACCTCAGTACGATTGGATCGAAATTGCTCCACAATTGGGTGGACAGGGCAATAATACCGGTTTAACCGGTGACTGGCAAAATAACCAGAGTGTTATGAATATGCCTCTTCCCTTTACATTCCGTTTTTATGGTATTGACTATGATGTCGTAAGTATTTGTAGCAACGGCTGGATAAGCTTCGGTGTTTCAGAGATTGCATCATTCCGTAACACCTATATTCCTGGTCCTATGGGTCCGAGCCCTATAGTGGCAGCATTCTGGGATAATCTGAGCCTCTCTGGTGGTGGTGTTTATACCTATTATGACGAGGAAGAGGAGATATTCATCATCCAGTGGCATAATGCTACTATACCCGGCTCTCATCAAAACACTTTCCAGATCATACTCTATAATCCGGAACTGGAGCCGACCATCGATGACGGTTTTATAAAGATCCAGTACAAAGTGTTTAACAACCTTAATAACAGCACCTCCTACGCTGATTGGTCGAATTACTGCACAATTGGTATTGGTGACCACAGTAGTGATATAGGCCTGACCTATACCTTCGCCAATCAATATCCAACTGCAGCCTCTACCCTGAGCAACGAATCGGCAATCATGATCGTTGGGCCGAAGAACTATAGCGAACCTTTCCTGATAAGGCAAAATGTAGTAGTATATGACGAAGATAACAGCGGCTATATTGACGCCGGTGAAAATGTCAAACTGGGTATCTATTTAAAGAATATCGGCTATGCTACTGCCACTAATGTTACCGGAACTATATCCACCAGCAGCAATTTCATATCAATTGTCAACAACACTTCTGACTATTATGATATTGATACAGGTAGCGAAGTAGTGAATCAGGATTACTTTGAAGTTGATGTTTCTGCATCTACGCCAAATGGACATATTGCTCACTTCATTCTGGAAATAGACTCGGCTGAAGCTACAGTTCAATTCCCATTCCATCTGAACGTAAACAAACCCAGCCTGGGGCTTGCATCTTATCTGATTCAGGAACTCGATGGAAATGATAATGGACAAATAGATCCCGGTGAAACGATTAATCTGGTGCTGGACTTTGTTAATCCGACAATGTCTATCGTAAAAAATATCACCCTCAACATCTCCTCAACTCACGAAAACCTGAGTATTAATACACCCTATTTGGATATGGGAGATATCGATATTGAAAGCACTCTCCAACAACCGGTCAGCATAACTATCGATGAATCCTGTCCAACAGGAGAGATTATACCAATATCATTAGCAATAGATGCTGATAATATCACAACTATCAACAAAGTGATAAATATTGGAGTAAGCCTGCAAGATATATTCCTGGATCTGGAAAATGATGACGGGAACCTGATAAGCAATGACCCTGATGGCTGGCAATGGGGTGAGCCTAATATACCAGCATATTCAGGAGATAATGTCTGGGGAACTGTATTGGATGGTAACTATGCCGATGGAATAAGCTGGTCTCTGGAATCTCCCGACTTTTTGATTACCCCCAACAGCAATCTCTCCTTTTACCATTATTATGTCATAGAGAATTACTGGGACGGAGGAAATGTCAAAATATCGACTGACGAGGGAAATACCTGGCAGATAATCCATCCGGACGCCGGTTACCCTGTTGCCAATACAAATTCCGGCAATTCAGGAATACCTAATCAACCAGCATTTTCAGGAAATAGCAACGGCTGGCAGAATGAAACTTTTGAGCTTTCGTCACTCTTCGGCCAGGTTGCACGCTTCAGCTGGCATTTCGGTTCCGGACCCTGGGTTAATGAGGTCGGCTGGTACATCGATGATATAGCTCTGAATCTCTCTGCTCCCTTGTATTCTTTTGTTACCGGTTCGGTGGAATTGCTACAAAGCCCCTTTAGTTTGGATGATATTACTATAACAAACGGTCAGTACAGTGTTAAACCGGATATAAACGGTAATTTCACTCTCGTTATACCTGCAGGTACTCATACTATTTCGGCTATAATGCCATATCACTACAGCAATGTCGAGCATGAGGTAGTTATTGGTGAACTGGAGACTATTAACGGTATCGATTTTATACTTCAGTATCTTACCCCAGCAACAAATCTTACTTTTGAACTGTATGAAGAAGATACCTTAATAGAACTCGACTGGGAATACGAACCTCTCCCTGAGTTACTTAGATCAGGTAGCAGAACATCTGGTAGAGATAGAGACTATTTATTCGCTATCTACAGGCAACAGGATAGTGGTTATTTTGAACTACTCGATTCTACAACTGATCTTTCATACACTGACACATTGCCGATTCCAGAGAGTATTTACCGCTATTACATAGTAGTCGAATACCCCGAAGGTGAAAGTGCTAGCTCTAATATAGTTGCAACAGATGATCCGGACGATGATATAGAAGAAGTGGTGCAACCAGAAAATAACTTTGTCTTACGTCAGAATTATCCAAACCCCTTCAACCCAGTAACCAATATCTCTTTTAACCTTCCTGAACAGGAAGATGTCAGCCTGAAGATCTATAATATTAAGGGAGAGTTGGTTAAGACTCTTATCGATGAAATATTACCGGCCGGTACACATACTGTTCAGTGGTCAGGAGTGAACAACTATGAGAAACAGGTTAGTTCAGGAATCTACTTCTACAGATTGGAAGCAGGCAGATATCGAGAAGCGAAAAAAGCACTGTTACTTAAATAACTTAAGTCGTTATGTATTATGAGGTTTACCTCGTTATAGATAATAGAGCAAGAATAGCATGAAAATTACTATAAAAAACCAAGGAGTAAACTAATGACACGGAATATGATTTTACTCGGAATAGCATTGATAATGTTTACCTGTTCGACCCCATTATGGTCTCAACAGCTATTCCAGATAAATCAAACTTCACGCCATTATACCGAAATTGAATTCAATCTTGATGATTATGAATTGATAACCAATAATATCAATGGTGAGTTGTACCATAGAGTTTTCCATCCTGAAGCAGGTTTGATCATGGAAGAAGGATTACCGGAACTACCGGTATTTACTGCTTCTATCATAGTCCCCAATACAGGGACGATCTCGCTGCAAGAGATAACAGCAGAAGAGACTGAAAGGATTTCCGATATTAGAATCTTCCCGTCTCAAGGACTGAATGTTATAATCGATGAGAATCGAGGTTTTCTTCTAGACGAAAGTTTCTATAACAGCGATAGTTCCTATCCCGATTTTACATCAGATATCAGTGAACCGGCAATTGTAAGAGATTTCCGCTTTGTTACTGTCGCAATCAACCCATTCAGCTATAATCCGGCTAACTCGGAATTGAGTGTTAAGGGAAATATTCGTCTTCGAATCGAATATGACCAGAGCCGAATTGGAGACAATGAGACAACTAGGTCAGATCCCAGAATATCACGTTCTTTCGAAAAAATCTATCAGAGTATGTTCCTCAACTACGATGAGATTAGAGATGATACCTGGGAATATCAGGCTCGTAGTATACTCGTAATCTATCATAACAGCACTATACTCGAACCTATCGTCAGCCAGTACGTAAACTGGAAAAGGGATAAAGGTTTCGAGATTACCGCTACGAGTACTGCCGGTATGACTACAACTACCGCAATCAAGAATTATATTCAGAATGCTTATGATACCTGGGAACATCCTCCTGAATATATTGTCCTTATGGGAGGTGGTAGCGGATCTTTTGCTATTCCAACCTATACTAACCATGGAGCACAGGGAGACCATCCCTACGGGTTGCTTGAAGGTAATGATGACATTCCCGACGCCTTTGTCGGCAGATTACCGATAACTACTTCTGATCAGTTGATGACCATGTGGAACAAGATAAGAAACTATGAACGTGAACCTTTCACAGGTAATACAGACTGGTTTCAACATACTCTTCTGGTCGGAGACTCAACAACTTCTTCAGGCGTATCTCCCAAAGATACGATGCTCTATGTCAGAGACCTTATGCTAATCTATAACGAGGATTATCAGTTTACGGAACATTATACCGGCTCAGCTTCAACAGTGATAAATAACGCTTTTAATCAGGGAATCAGCTTCTTCCCGTTCAGGGGTTGGCTGGGTATGGCAGGCTGGTCACCAAATGCCTCATCTTTGAATAATGGACGTATGATGCCGAACTGCTTCTTCATTACCTGCAATACTCTATCGTTCACCTCTTCAAGTAGAACTACAGATATAGTTACTATGGGAACTCCACTGGAACCAAAAGGTGCAATAGCTGCAGTAGGAATGACTACATCATCAACCAGGACTACTCCCAATAATGCTATTGTAGGTTCATCTTTTCATGCGATCTTTACCGATGGTGTAAGAACTATGGGTGAAACATTAGCCCGGGCGAAAATATTCCTGCATGAAACTTACGGAATCGTTCACCCTTCATTACCGGCTCAACACACTCAGAAAGCCAGTCTGATGGGTGATCCTTCAATGGATATCTGGATAGATGTGCCCAAAGAAATGAATGTGGACTATGATAGCGACCTCCCGATGGGCAGAAACTACATAGATTTTGTAGTAACCGACCAGTTTGGAATGCCTGTAGAAGACGCCTGGGTAACAATCAGACAGGTTGACGATGATGAAGTAATATTCGCTACCGGTTATACTAATCAAGACGGTGAAATCACTCATATATTCCCTCCTGATAATAGTGGAACTGTTAACGTCACAGTAACCAAGCCAGATTACACTCCTCATCTGGGAAGCTTTGAACTGACAGGTGAATGGGCTGTAGCTCTTGATGAAGTTATCTTGCTCGATGATTTCGACGCAGGTAATGATGTTTCTCTCCTGCTTACGGTGAAGAATTACCGTGATGTTACTGCTTTTAACGTCGAAGGTGTTTTGAGTACTGATAATCCGTATGTTGAGATACTACAGGGTAGTTCCTCTTTTGGTGATCTGGCACCGGGTGAAGTTGGCGAAAGTATTGATCAGTATTCTATATCCATATCACAGTCTGCCCCTGATTTTATGCCAGTTACTTTTACCCTTACCAAATCGGAGTCTGATAACACCTGGACCAGTAAATTCACTGAGAGAGTTAATGGAAGCAGATTAACACCAACAGCACTTCTGATTGGAGATAGTGGTAATTCCTATATCGAACCGGGTGAGACCGGAATGATGAGAGTTACAATAGAGAACAGCGGCCAGATCGATCTGGAAGAGGTATATGGAGCTTTAAGAGTATGGAATCCACTTCTCGACGTTTCCGATTCGCTGGCCTATTTTGGCGATATAGATGCTGGAGAATCAGTAACTTCATCAATAACTGATACTTTTATTATAACAGCGATGGAAGATCTTATTACTGGTATGTCGATAGATGTCGAACTATATCTCTTTAACGATAACGGGTTTGAAACTACTATCGAGACAGTCATCCCGATAGGTCTTGTAACAGAAGACGATCCACTCGGGCCGTGTGATTACGGTTATTATATCTACGGTATAGAGGATACTGGCTATGAGCATGTCCCTGTATACGACTGGATAGAGATAGCTCCGCAGTTGGGTGGTAGCGGAGTAAATACCAACTTGACTTCTGACTGGCACAACAATCAAAACGTCATGAGTATGGATCTCCCCTTCACCTTTAGCTATTATGGAATTGATTACGACGAGATTAGTATCTGTGCTAATGGCTGGATCAGTTTTGGTGTAACAGAGAAGAACACCTGGCGTAACTATATCCTACCGGGTGCTCTCGGCCCCAATCCTATTATAGCTGCTTTCTGGGATAATTTGAATCTCTCCGGTGGAGGAGTCTATACACAGCATATAGAAGATATGTTTATCATTCAATGGCACAATGCCACTATTCCCGGTAATCATGTCCAGAACTTTCAGATAATCCTCTTCGATCCTGATTCGGAACCGACTATAGATGACGGTTTGATCAAGATTCAGTATAAGACCTTCAATAATCTTAATAGTGGCATAACCTCCGGAGACTGGTCAAACTATTCAACAATCGGTATCGGTGACCATACTGGAGAACTTGGGCTCACTTATACCTTTGCCAACCAGTATCCAACCGCGGCTGCCACATTGGGAAATGAATCAGCTCTCTTAATAGTCGGACCGAAGAATTATAGCGAGCCATTTCTGATCAGAGATGATATTCTCATCTTTGACGAGAACGATAATGGTATAGTCGAAGCCGGAGAATCGGTAAATATTGGTATCTATGTTAAGAACATAGGCTTTGCCACTGCTTCTGATGTTACCGGAACGATCTCAACCGTCAGCCCATATGTCTCCATGATTAATAACAGTTCAACCTATGATGACATTCATACTGGAGACGAGATTGTTAACAATGATTACTTCGAGTTCACCATCTCATCAGCAACACCTGACGGCCAGTATATCAGTTTCGAGCTTGAACTCCAGGCTGACAACGCAGAGGTTACTTTCCCATTTCATATAAATGTCCATCGGCCAAGCCTTCATCTCAGTTCCTATCTGGTCGAAGAGGTAAGTGGCAATGGAAATGGAATTATAGATCCTGGTGAAGAGATCAATCTGATTCTCGTTCTCAACAATCCATCCCTCTCAGAGGTAGACAATGTCAGTATTACAGTAACTACACAGAGTGAACATGTAAGTTTAGGTGAAACCAACTTCGATATCGGAAACATACCGGCTGAAAGTAATATTCAACAGGCAGTTCCTGTAATAATAGATCAGAATTGCCCGACTGGAGAGATAGTAGACCTGAACATAGCCGTAGATGCTAACAACGTCTCTTCCTTCAACCGTGAACTACTTTTTGGAGTGGCGATGGAGGATATCTTCATCGATTTCGAAGATGATGAAGCTGGTTTTGTGACTAATGACGAAGATGGCTGGCAGTGGGGCGAACCGGAGATTGATCCTTATTCTGGTGATAATGTCTGGGGAACTGTATTAAATGACAATTATGCGGACGGAGTCAGCTGGACACTTGATTCACCAGATTTCTTGATTACTCCGGCGAGTATACTGGAGTTTTTCCATTATTATGCCATAGAAGAATACTGGGATGGCGGCAATGTCAAGGTGTCGACAGATGGTGGAGAGAGCTGGCAGGTAATTCATCCTGTTGATGGTTATCCTATCGATAATACCAATTCAGGTAATACAGGAATTCCCAATCAGCCTGCATTCTCTGGTAACAGTAACGGCTGGCAGGAAGCTGCATACGATCTCTCTTCTCTATTCGGACAGACAGGTCGTTTCAGATGGCATTTTGGCTCAGGTCCCTGGGTCAATGACCTCGGCTGGTTTATTGATGATGTTTCATTATCCGGTGCTAATCCATTATACTCTATCGTAACAGGACAGGTAGATTTACTGCAGAGCCCTGTTGCAGTTAATGAGGTAATCATTACCGCTGGAGAATTTTCAGTTAAACCGGATTTGAACGGTCATTATACTCTCATAGTTCCTCCTGGTGAGTATGTCGTTACAGCATCGTTACCGTATCATTTTGAAGAGACTGAATATGAGATAACGATCGATGAATTGGAACTTATTAGTGATCTAGACTTCTCACTACAATATCTTACCCCACCAGAAAACCTCCTGTATACACTGCATAATGATAATGTCACAATTGACTTGAGTTGGACGTTCGAACCACTACCTGAACTGAACAAACGAGAAGAAAACCGCAATTCACGGAATTACGAACATATCTTCAATATTTACAGGCAGAAGAATAGCGGACATTTTGAATCGATCCATATGACTACCGACCTTGAGTATACTGATATAATTAACATCGGAACTGATATCTATCGTTATTATGTAGTCGCCGAATATGATGTGGGCAACAGCGCCAAAACTAACATTGTCGGAACTGACAGTCAGGAATATGATGTGGAAGACGAGCTTACACCTCCAGTTGAGTTTGCGCTCCGTCAGAACTATCCAAACCCCTTCAATCCAGTTACCAATATCTCATTCAACTTACCCGAGCAGGAAAATGTCAGCCTTAAGATCTACAATATTAAAGGTGAACTGGTCAGGACTCTTGTCGATGAGGTATTCCCTGCAGGTGAACATACTGTTCAATGGGAAGGGCAGAATAATAACCACCGCAAGGTCAGTTCAGGCATCTATTTCTACAGGATCCAGGCTGGAAGACATAGCGATGTTAGAAAAGCGGTGTTATTAAAATAAAGATTCGATAATAATAATGTGATAAGGGGTAACTTTTATTAGCTCTTATCCTCAAAGATAGAATTAACCTCTACTGTTCTCGGTTCCGAACCGGGAACAGTATGAGGTTTATCACCGTTCAGGATGGTATAGGACAATGAATTTCAGTAACTGGAAGTTCCATCTGTTATGGTAAATTTAGTAATGCAAGGAGTATTTCAATGAAGAGATCGTTCCTGATATTAGGACTGGTTATGATAGTAATATCTCTCTCATCTGCTCTCAGAGCAGAGTCTCTGTTCAGAGTCAGAGAAGCAACGGATAACTACATCGATATAGAATTTGATTTGAAAGATTATGAATCGATTTTAACCGAGATGGATGGAACCAGGTATTATCGGCTGTTTCATCCGGATGCAGCCTATCTTATGAACGAGGGTAAACCAGAATTACCATTCTTTACTACTTCTATTGCCATACCGAATACCGGAACTGCCAGGATCGATGACATAAGGGTTTTAGATAGGGAGATACAAGACGATATTCTGATCTTCCCTTCTCAGGGGGATGATGTAGCTTCTATTACAGAATCAGAATTCGTTATCGACGATCTTTTCTATCTCAAAGACAAGGTCTATCCGGAAGAGACCTGCAGGATAGGAACTCCAGCCATTATGAGGGACATTAGGTTTGTCTCCATTACTCTGACTCCTTTCAGATATAATCCTTACAGTCAGGAACTGGAAATCAATAGAAACATCAGCCTCAGAGTCGAATTCGACCAGACTCAGGTCGGAGAAAATGAGCTTACCCGTCCTCTGCGTAAACTCTCCAGGAGCTACGAAACCATCTATCAAAGTGTCCTGTTAAACTATAACGATTTTATCAGCCCGAACTGGGAGTATCAATCTCGCAGTATTCTAGTTGTTCATCATCATAGTGCACTTCTTGAACCGGTTATTGATATGTATGTCGAATGGAAACGACAGAAGGGATTTGAAATAACTGCAACAAGCACTTCTGGTATGACTACAGCTACTGCAATCAAGAATTATATCCAGAATGCTTACGACACGTGGGAAATTCCACCCGAATACGTGATTCTGATTGGAGGTGGTTCCGGTTCTTTTGCCATACCAACCTTCCCGGGATATCCCTCTTTAGCCAGTGACCATCCATATTCACTCCTGGAAGGGGGGGATGATATATCCGATGTTTTCGTTGGACGACTACCAATATACAATACAGAACATCTGATGACTATCTGGAACAAGATCAGAAATTATGAGAAAACACCATATACTATCGATACTGATTGGTATCAACATGCTCTGTTGTGTGGCTCTCCCGGTGGATGGGGTATCTCAACCCTCTTCACTCCGAAATATGTCAAAGAACAGATGCTCCTCTTTAATGAAGATTTCTCTTTCAGTGAAGTTTACTATGCACCTTTTGCCACCCAGATCAACAATGCCCTGAATCAGGGTACTTTCATGTTTAACTACCGAGGGTATTATGGATTCTATTATGACTGGACAAGCTCGAGTCCCAATCTAAACAACGGCCTTAAACTCCCCTACGCCTTCTTCCTTACCTGTCACACACTCGATTATAATAACTCATCAACAAGCGAGACAGAGAGATTCGTTAATTTAGGTACTCCGATAGCATCCAAAGGGGGAATTGCAGCTATGGGCCATAATACCGGAGATAGTAAAACAGCCTACAATAACGCTCTGAGCGGATCGATGGTCTATGGGATCTATAATGAAGGAATCAGAACTATTGGTGAAACAATGGTCAGAGGAAAGATCTTCCTGCACGAAACATTTGGTATAGTTCACCCTACTCACCCACCCCAGTTTTCTCACTGGCTCAATCTGATGGGTGATCCATCTCTTGATATCTGGGTCGATAAGCCGAAGACGATGAATGTCGATTATGAAATTGAACTACCGCTTGGACGAAATTTTATCGATGTCCTCGTTACAGACTCTCTCGGTCTTCCCATCAAAGATGCCTGGGTTACCATAAGACAGGGTGACGACGTCATCTTTGCAACCGGTTATACTGAAGAGGACGGTTCTATCACACATTTCTTTGATCCTGATAATAGCGGAGAGGTAACGATAACAGTAACCAAACCGGATTATATCCCACATATCGGATCTTTTGAACTGAGCGGCGAACCGGGAGTATCATTGTATGATATCATCATCACAGACCCGATAGAAGCAGGAGCGAATGTCTCTTTTATTACCACAGTTAAGAATTACAGTAACAATGCAGCTATGGGAGTTACAGGTGAAATCACAACCAGTAGCCCCTATATCGAGATCGTACAAGGGAGCAGTTCCTTCTGGAATATCATCAACCCTGGTGGTATTGTAGAAGGGCTTGAAGAGTTCACTATAACTATATCGCAATCAGCACCCAACCTCATTCCGGCAATATTCACACTGGAACTCACTGATGCCGAAGGAAACAGCTGGGAGAGCAAGTTCCTGTTCAGAATAAACGGCAGCTGTTTGAAACCAGTTTCATTACTGGTTGGAGATTCCAATAATTATATAGATCCGGAAGAAACAGCGTCATTACGAATATCTGTAGAGAATCAGGGCCAGGTAGATATTGAAGAAGTTTATGGAGTATTGCGAACAAACGATCCTCTCTTTGATATATCAGATACCCTGGCTTATTTCGGCGATATAGAGGTCGGAGAAACTGTTATCTCTGATCTGACCAACTCTTTCGTGGTTACAGCTTTTGAATCTCTTATAACTGGAATGACTGTCGAACTGGAACTGATCCTTTATAATAATTTTGGCTATGAGGCGACCGAGCCTATTACCCTGCCAATTGGCCTGATTACTCAGAATGACCCTCTGGGTCCGTGTGATTATGGTTATTACATCTACGGAATGGAGGATACTGAATATGAGTATGCTCCAACCTATGAATGGATCGAAATAGCTCCTCAACTGGGTGGTAGTGGCCAGAATGCCGGATTGAGTTCTGATTTTAATAACGTGCAGGATATCACGGTTGTTGACCTTCCCTTTACTTTCCGTTTTTATGGAATCGATTATGATCAGATCACTATTTCAGCTAATGGCTGGATCAGTTTTGGTGTTACAGAACAGGGGACTTTTCGTAACTGGATTCTACCTGGACCGATGGGCCCTAACCCGATAGTAGCTGCTTTCTGGGATAATTTAAGCCTTGCTCAGGGTGGGGTATATTACTACCATGATGTATTAGAGGATATCTTTATCATACAGTGGCATAATGCCCGTAATATTGTCGGTTCTGCTGAAGAAACTTTTCAGATAATCCTCTACAATCCGGCTCTGGAACCTACATTGGACGACGGTTTTATCAAGATTCAATACAAGGCTTTCAATAATGTGAACAATACATCCGGATATCCAAGCGGTAACTGGGGGAATTATTGCACTGTCGGTATCGGTGATCATTCCAGTGAAGTCGGCTTGACCTATACCTTTGGAAACCAGTATCCAACTGCTGCTGGATCCTTGAGCAATGAAAGCGCTATTATGATCGTTGGCCCCAAAAATTACCACGAACCTTTCCTGGTTCGACAGAGTGTCCATATCTTCGATGAAAACGAAACCGGATATATCGATGCCGGCGAGAATGTCAATCTCGGCATTTATATCAGAAACATAGGCTTTGCCGCTGCAACTAACGTAACCGGAACAATCAGCACTACCAGTCCATATATTCAGTTGTTGAACAACTCTTCATCATATTATGATATCGATTCTGGTACGGAAGAAGTTAATCGAGAGTTCTTCGAGATCAATGTCTCAGCCTCAACCCCGAACAGCTATGTCGCTGATTTTATGATTGATATTCAGGGGAATAATATCGATGTCAGCTTTCCATTTCATCTAAGTATCAGCAGGCCTTCTCTCACCTTCTCCTCTTATATCATCGAAGAACTTGTTGGCAATGGAGATGGATTCATCGATCCAGGCGAGACCGGTAACTTCATTCTCGATTTTTCCAATCCGACCATGACAGAAGTTATGAATACCACTGTAGGGATCTCCAGTGAAAGTGAGTATATTACAATAAACACAACAGAAATCAGCCTCGGAAATATCCCCAAACAGGCTCATCTGCAAAAAGGAGTCGAATTCTCTATCTCATCAGACTGCCCTGCCGGCGAGCATATCCCTGTTACAGTTTCTGTTGATGCTGATAATATTATTGGTTATGAAGAGGAGATCTATTTCGGTGTCTCGCTGGAAGATATCTTCATCGATTTTGAAAGTGATGATGGTGGATTCATCAGTAATGACGAAAATGGCTGGCAATGGGGAGAATCTTCGATCGGAGCTCACTCCGGAACAAATGTCTGGGCAACCCGGCTTGAGGAAAATTACGACAATATGGCTAACTGGACACTCGATTCTCAATCATATCTGATCACCCCTTCAACTCTGTTATCCTTTCATCATTACTATACCATCGAAGAATACTGGGATGGTGGTAACGTTAAGATATCATTTGATGACGGCGAAAACTGGCAATTGATTCATCCCCTGGAGGGATACCCTGTTGAGTCTGTCAATTCGGCAAATGCAGGAATTCCATTTCAGCCTGCCTATTCTGGCAACAGTAACGGTTGGCTGCAAGCTGATTTTGACCTTTCTGAGTTCTTTGGCAAGTTGGTTAGATTCCGCTGGCATTTCGGCTCAGGACCCTGGGTTAACTTTCCCGGCTGGTTTATTGATGATATAGAATTGAGTAGAGCTAATCAACTCTATGCCTCAATTTCGGGAACTGTCGAACTGCTGCAGAGCCCCATATCACCGGACGAGATAGTGATTACAGCGGGTGATTATTCTACAAAAGCAGATACTGAAGGGCAGTATAAACTCGTAGTACCTCCCGGATCCTATACCGTTACAGCCCATTTACCTTATCACTATTCGGAACTCTCTTATGAAGTCATCCTCGATGATCTTGAAGAAATGTCAGATATCGACTTCACCCTGCTCTATCTGACACCTGCTGAAAACTTACTCTATACACTCTATGAAGATAACACTACCATCGACCTCTCATGGGATTTCAACCCGATTGTATTGGGTCGGGCTGATTCCGATGTTGATGATTTCAGTAGTAAGACTCGAATTGTTACTGATAATACGAGATCCTTAGAGATTCTAAGAGATGATCCAGAGTTTCTCATCTTCAGACAGACAGATAGCGGTGTCTTTCAACAGATCGCTTCCACTACAGAATTGAGTTACACCGGTTCTCTGCCTTTCCCGCAGAGCACATACAGATTCTATATAGTTGCCGAATACCCGGAAGGAACAAGTAATAAATCCAACACCGTAAGTACTGATGATCCACATAATGTAGTTGATGAACAACAGGAGATTCCACTCGCATATGCTCTTCATAATAACTACCCGAATCCTTTCAACCCTGTAACGAATATCTCCTTCTCTCTTCCAGAAGAGGTCAGAGTTACAATCAAAATCTATAATATTAGGGGTGAGCTGGTTAAAACAATCGTTGATGAAATTATGACAGCCGGTTTCCATACCATACAATGGGAGGGTAGAAATAATAATAACAGACAGGTCAGCTCAGGAATTTACTTCTATAACATCAAAGCCGGCCCGTTCAATGAGACCGGCAAAGCTCTCCTGCTTAAGTAACAAAGATTTTAATATCTTCTCCAAGCTAATTGAGTTCAACCTTCAGGAAGTATGGGAGTCGGCTCTGGCTGACTCCCTCCTTCCCTTAAGGTTATCCTCGAATTGATGTCGGCCTGGTAAGTTTTTTAAACAATAATTACGGATGAGAATGTCTGAATAGCTTAACCTTCAGTAGTTCAAACATTAAGCCGAAAAGGTCAATAAATAGCGAAAATATAGCTTGACAGTCAAGAACAATAACCAACAATAAGAATGAGTATTTTATATTGATAATGGAGATTATTAACACCATGGATTGCTTACGTAAAATTTGTGCGAAAATATATAAAAGAAAGAGATACTTCTGTTCAGGAGCTCTCTTTTTTAGTTACCTCAGTACTTACCTTCTAACCATAGAAACTCAGCGTCAATCAATAAAACCAATTATTAAATTATATTTATAATTAATTCTGGAGGATTATCATGAAGAGAACATTTTTGTTAGTTTTACTCACTCTCCTGACAGCAGGAGTGCTTTGGGGGCAGGTTGAGATTATCAATGAGACTCTCAGAGATGGTTCAGCACCTGTAGGCTGGACATATTTCGATATTACCTGGCAGACAGGCGCAGGAGGATATGCCTGGTTTACCAGTATAGACTCCTGGATAGAGACGCCGCCAATCGATTTAACAGATTATTCTAATGTAGAGCTTACTTTTGATGTGGCTAAGTATGGGACAGGGACTGACGGTCCATTAACGGTTGAGATAGTAGTTGATGGTGTGATAGAGCAGACATTTGATTCTCCTATACCAGGTGATTCAAACTACTTAACGTCTGGTCCTACAGCAATAACTGTTACAGGTGATAATGTAGTCATACGCTGGATAAGGGAGAACAGCCCTTCCGGTAAGAGGCTACGCGATATTATCTTAACCGGCGAACTAACTGGAGCAGTAGCTACACCAACATTCAATCCTCCAGGGGGAGAGTTCTATCCTGAAGTAGATGTTGAAATCCTCTGTGCTACTGAAGGTTCAACTATATACTATAGCCTGGCAGGTGATACCGGTCCCTGGACAGAGTATACAGCTCCCCTTAACATTACTGAAACAGCAACAATATGGGCTTATGCAGCAGCCACAGGCTATACTGACAGTATTATCGCCTCAGCTACTTACACCATACCGGCCCCACAATATACCACTTTACCATATGAGGAGACCTTCGATACCGATCTGGGAGACTGTTATGTCTATAGTGTTTCGGGGCCTGAGCACTGGATCTGGAGTACATATCAAGCAGCTTATATGAATGGCTATGGATCTTCCGTATTGGAGGAAGATTGGTTGATCCTTCCCGGTATAGATTTTGATCAATATGATGAAGTATTCATGAACTTCGATACTGCCTATAATTATGGTTCTGATGATGATAATAACTATCTGAAACTGCTTTATTCCAATGATTATACCGGTATAGGTGATCCATCATCAGCAACCTGGGATGAGATACCTTTTACGCAACCATCGAGTGATAATTTTACCTGGACTTTTTCTGGAAACCTTGATCTCTCCTCATTGGAAGGGACAGTCTGGTTCGGTTTTAAATATCACTACGAACCGGGGAATTACCGGGCATGGGAAGTAGATAATATCAATATCTCTGAAACGTTAACTCCTATGTTATCTGTATCACCAGATATACTATCCAATTTTATGTATATTGAAGGTGAAGGCCCCTCAGATTCTCAGAGTTACGAGCTTTCAGGAGACAACCTGGAGCCTGATTCAGGTGAAATAACTGTTACCAGTAATCTTTACTTCGAAGTCTCTATCGATGATATGAACTTTGTTGAGTCACTTAACGTATCTTATACCAATGGAGAACTGCAGAACACATCTGTCTATGTTCGATTAAAAGCTGATCTTGATATCGGAGATTATACAGACGAAACAATCAGTAATACTGGTGGTGGAGATAGCGTTGATGTTACCGTTAACGGTAGTGTGACGGCTCAACCAGAACCGGGTTATTTTGTTGATTTTGAAGGACAGGGAGAGACTAAAACAAGCTATGCATCCGGAACAGTAAATCTAAGTGGATTAAATTGGGATATGACCGAAGCTTTGATCGGCACACTTGACGCCGACTGGAAAAATGGGCAAAGATCAGCTCGTTTCAGAGGTTATGCCGCTTCATCGATGACCATGCTGGAAAATAAGATCAACGGTATAGGAACTGTATCTTTCTATTATAGAAGATACGGAACCGATCCGCAGGTTGACTGGAAGGTAGAGTATAGCACTGATGATGGAACTAACTGGACTCAAATCGGTAACGTATTTACAGCTCCTGATACTGATGAGGTTCAAACCTTCTCGGAAGTTGTAAACATCCCCGGAGATATCCGGATACGTATTAAGCGTGCCACTGAAGAGGGTTCAAGTAATAATAGACTCAATATCGACGATATAATGATGACTGACTTTGTTGATACTAACATTGTGGCAACACCAACCTTTACGCCTTCTTCAGGAACTTATCTGGAACCTATCGATGTAACGATTTCAACGGTTACTGAAGGAGCAACTGTTTATTACAGCTTTTCAAACGATCCTTATAGTTGGGTTGAGTTTACTACCCCGATAGCTGTAGAAGAAACAACTACTATCTGGGCATATGCATCAGCACCTGATATGGAAGATAGTTCCATCAACTCAGCAACATATATATTCCCTGCACCGGCAATGACCGATTTACCTTATACAGAAACCTTTGATACAGATCTGGGAGACTGCTACAACTACACAGTATCAGGCGATAACCCCTGGTACCACTGGTCAAGTTCCGCAACATGTAATGCTTATCAGGGAAGCTTTCCGGAAGAACACTGGCTTGTACTACCCGGGATCAATTTTGATGAGTATAGTAATGTCTTAATGAGTTTCACCAATTATGCCCAGTATGGATCTATTGACGAGAATAACTATCTGAAACTCTTCTACTCCAGTAATTATTTTGGTATCGGTGATCCCTATGCGAACGGAGTAACCTGGACTGAACTCACCTTTAACCAACCTCCTGAAGGAACCGTAGGGACAACAGAGATCGAAACTCAATCCGGTAATATCGATCTGGGCGATCTGACGGGTGATACTGTCTTTCTGGCTTTTAAATACTATTCAGATGGTGATCCGTCAAGATGGAGAGTTGACGATATCAATATCTTCTCTGGACCGGCTTTAACCGTCATTCCTACAACACTATCCGGTTTCAGCTATATCGAAGGTCACGGACCATCAGCTGCCCAGACATTTACTGTCAGTGGAACAAATCTGACTTCGAGCAGAGATAACATTACTATTACAGGGAGTGAAAATTTTGAAATCTCACTCGATGATACGAATTACTCTTCTCTGTTAGAAATTCCCTTCTTAGCTGGGGAACTGGATGAAACTGACATATATGTTCGTCTTGTATCCGGATTGGAAACAGGATTATATGTAGATGAACTGATTAATGTCTCTGGTGGTGGTGCTGAATCAGTTACAGTCACCGTTAACGGAGAAGTTCTGGCATTACCTGCTGGGTTACCTTATGCAAAGAATTTCACTGATTTTGTCTTTGAACAGAATACCGAAATTCTAAACTACGGTGACAACAATGAATGGAATTTCCAGTCAACAGGTTCTGCCGATACCAGGCTACAGTATCTGGGTAACTGGGGTAGCGGCACAAGTGCCGGTTTCCGAGGTAATGCAAATGTTCTGGGCTATCAACATACTTCAACAACCGGAACATTTACAGCTTCTTTGAATCTTATCAACGACTATGGCTATACTCTGAATCAACTGTATATTTCTTATAAAGGTATGGTTGAAAGAACTGGTGAGGGACGCTCTCCTGAATGGACAGTAACGGTAAACGGTGATGAAGTGCCGGAATTATCCTACTCAACAAGCGAGGGTGTGAATGCAACGAAGTCAATCACACTGACAGGTTTAGATGTATCACCAGGTGGGATTATCAACATTACCTGGGCTTCTGAAAGGGGAGAACCTTCCGGTGCCAGCAAGCAAATCGGTATTGGCAACTTACAGGTTGCCGAGGCAGAGTTTGTCTTACCACCTACCTTTGATCCGCCAGGAGAGATAGTATTTACCGATGATATAGAGGTTGAGCTCTCCACTGTTACAGAAGATGCAATAATATATTACAGCTACATTCCTTCTCCATACAACTGGCAAGAATATACTGAACCTCTTGTCTTCGATGTAACAACCACTATCTGGGCAAAAGCAACCAAGGAAGGACTAACAGATAGTAGTATCCTCTCAGAAACCTATACCTTCTATTATGAATCAACTGCCGGTATGGAAGGAGAATACCTCTGGAATGAACTGACATCAATCACATCCGTTGATCAAATTGATTATCCTTATGATACTGCCAGGTTCTATATGCACGGTTACATAGATAACATCAATAACCAGGTCAGATGCATCTACACTGGAGAATGGGTTAACCATCCCTATGGTGAATTATCAACGCCAGAAAACTTCAGTGCCGAACATATCTACGCTCAAAGCTGGTATGAATCAGACCTGAGTCCTGAAGAGATAAGCTTTGCGGTGAGTGATTTACACGCACTTCATCCTGCACGGCTCGATGTGAACTCCGCCCGTTCTAATCGCGCTTTTGATTTCGTAACCGGCATAGATAGCATCTGGGGTTCCGGTAACTATCTCTCCTATGTGGGAGCTAATAGTGATGGCATTCCCGTCTTTGATGTCGCTGATGAATTCAAGGGAAATCTTGCCAGAGCAATACTCTATTTTGGAGTTCGCTATTATCAGAATAATGACAACTTCGTTCGAGGTTTTCAGTTATTACCCGAAAATCTGGTTGATCAATTACCGATCCTGCTACAATGGCACTCTGAAGATCCGGTAGATACCAGAGAAATAGAACGAAATCAGCTTGTCTATGATTATCAGGGTAATCGCAATCCCTTCATCGATCGACCTGAATTTGTAGAGCTTATCTGGGGAGAGATTGGCCTCGATACCCCGGTTGCTTTTTCAGCTTCAGATATCGAAAGAGAGTCTTTTACTGCAAACTGGTTACCTGTAACCGGAGCCGATTCTTACAGACTGGATGTTTCAACCTCAGAAAACTTTGTAGGTTACCTTGATGGTTATAAAAACCTTGTGGTGAATAATACCAGTCTTGAGATTACTGATCTTACTCCGGGAACTAACTACTACTATAGAGTCAGAGCTGTTGCTCTTGACGGAACAGTGAGTATGAATTCCGATACTATCTTTGTCATTACAGGTGGAGAACTTCTTTATTACTGGAACTTCAATGAAAACATTCCGGAAAGCGGGCAAAACTGGATACAACCCATTCCGGCTAATATTGGCAATGCTGTGATTACCTATTCCTTTACCGAAGCAATCTCTTATGCAGGAACAACTCTTAATGGTATCGAAAATGAAGAAGCAGGTGGTAGTTTTGTGCCTCGACCAGCTTCAGATCTGATCAACAATGGAGAACATTTCGATCTGCATATTTCTACGCATGGTTATCAGAATCTTTTGATCACTTACGCTACTCGTGGAACAACAACAGGTTTTCTGACACAGCAGATCCTCTACTCGATAGATGGGACATACTTCACAGAATTTGCTACTTTCACAGTAACCGGAGAATTTGATTGGGAAGTACGATTTCTTGACTTTACCGATATCCCCGGTGTAGATAACAATTCTGATTTCACTGTCAGATTCATTCTGGACGGTGGGTCCGGATCAACAGGAAACAATAGATTCGACAATATCAGGGTTATCGGGCAGGAAATATTCGATATCCTGCCGACACCTCAGAACGTAGATATAGTGATAACCAATAACAATGTTGTTATAACCTGGGATAGTGTTACAGGTGCTGCTTCATACCGGATCGAAGCCAGTAATAATCCATATTCTGGATTTATAGATGTTACTGATCAAGGTATACTTGATGGAACCAGTTGGAGCGGTTCTGTGTCAGAACCGATGAGATTTTACAGAGTTATTGCTGTGAGTACACCTCCGATACGAAGATAGATGAATTGACGAAATCATTTTATAGCCGAAAGCCTCTCCCTTTATGCGGGAGAGGCTTTTACTTAATATGCTTCTGATCAAACGAATCAATCCTTGACAGGAGATACTAACGATTTTTTACTGACTTCGATTTTCAAAAAACCTTTAATAATGTCCTGTGAGACATAAAGGGGGTAAAGATGACAAAGACGAAGACATAAAACCTCTAGAAGAGTTTCCCTTCCCTATTCCAAAAGTAATCTAAAACATGGAGGTTTTATATGCAAAATAACTTTATAGGTAGAAACCTATTTGATCTTGACGATTATACTGCCGAAGAGATTCTCATTATACTGGAAGCTACCAAGGCAATGAAAGAGATCAATAAAAGGGATTACAAAAAACTGCCCACCCTGAAAGGGAAAACTGTTTGTACCCTTTTCTTCGAAAACAGTACGAGAACCCTGATGTCTTTCGAGCTGGCAGTTGACAGACTGAGTGCAGACTTAGTCAGGTTTTCTGCTAACGTCTCTTCTCTCGCCAAAGGAGAAAGCCTGCAGGATACTGTCTATACGATAGACGCTATGGGTATAGATCTCTATATCATCAGACACAGCTATCCCGGCTCACCACAACTTGTTCATAAGTATACCGGTAAACCGGTCTTAAATGCCGGTGACGGGTCTCATGCACACCCTACTCAAGCCCTGCTCGATATGTTCTCTATATGGGAACGAGTCGGTTCACTGAAAGGACTCAAAGTTACCTATGTCGGTGATATTGCCCACAGCAGGGTGGTTCGTTCCAATCTGATCGGCATGAAGAAGATGGGAGCAGAAATTACTGTCTGCGGTCCCAAAACACTGATGCCCGGACATCTGGAAGAAGTCTATGGCTGCAAGGTTGAATACGATTTGAAAACAGCATTAAAGGATGCCGATGTCGTTATGGGATTGAGAATGCAGTTAGAAAGACAGTCAGAAGGGCTGTTTCCAAGCCTCGAAGAGTATTCAAAACTATTTACCCTCTCTAAAGAAACAATGAAATATGCTAAGAAAGATGCAATCGTTCTACATCCGGGACCGATGAACCGGGGAGTGGAAATACTCCCTGAAATAGCAGACAGTGACCATAGTGTCATTCTTGAACAGGTAACGAACGGTGTAGCAGTAAGAATGGCCTTGCTCTTTCTGATGCTCGGCGGAAAAATGTAGGAGGTATGATGATAATAAAGAATGGACTCGTATTCAGGAAAAATAGATTCAAAAAGATGGATGTCCTTATCAGAAATGGTAAAATCAGCAAAATAGCTGAGAATATCGAATCAGCGAAAGAGAATGAGATTATCGATGCTACCGGCAAGTATATCTTTCCAGGTTTCGTAGACCTTCACTCACATCTTAGAGATCCTGGCCAGACCTATAAAGAAGACATCGTAACCGGAACGAGAGCAGCGGCCAGGGGTGGATATACGACGATCTGTGCAATGCCCAATACCGAACCTATAGTTGATAACATCGCTACTGTGGAATATATTAAAAGAAAGGCCAACGACTTAGGATATTGTAAAGTTCAGGTGATTGGAGCCCTCACGAAAAAATCAGAGGGGAAAGAAATCGCTGAGATAGCAAATATGCTGGAAGGTGGTATCGTAGCAGTCAGTGATGATGGTAATTGTGTCCAGAATACAAAGATCATGCTCAATGCCATGAAGTATGTATCCAGCTTCAATATCCCCATTATCATCCATGCTGAGGATTACAGCCTGTCAGGTAAGGGACAGATCAATGCCGGCAAGATGTCTACAAAACTCGGACTGAGTGGTATCCCCGCCCTGGCTGAAGAGATCGTAATCTCGCGAGACATTATGCTGGCTGAGAATCTGAAATGTCATCTTCATATTGCTCATATCTCTACGGCACGTGCTGTTCAGATGGTTAGAGAAGCCAGGACCAGAGGTCTGAATATAACAGCTGAAGTAACGCCTCACCACCTCCTATTGACCGAAGAGGCCTGTGTTAATTATGATACCAATACCAAGGTCAAACCTCCACTAAGAACAGAGAAAGACAGACAGGCTTGTATTGAAGGCCTTCTGGACGGGACGATTGATTTTATTGCTACCGATCATGCCCCTCATTCAGATTTCGAGAAAGAAAAGGAATTCAGCATTGCACCTTTTGGTATCAATTCACTTGAGACCTCTTTTGCCTCTCTCTATACCGGGCTGGTAATGAATAAGATCATCGATCTCCATTTCCTGATACAGAAACTCTCCACATCACCCGCCCAATTTCTTGCCCTGAATTGTGGTGAAGTTTCTAAAGGCAAAGACGGAGATTTGACAATAGTTGACCTTGATGCTGAGATAACCTTTACTCCAGAGAATATGCTCTCAAAAGCCAATAATACACCTTACATCAATAAGACACTAAGGGGAATGATCGTAAAGACTATCTGCAACGGTAGAGTAACCTGGAATAGTGATAGCAAATAATCGGAACGTGTAATGAACACAACAAAAAAAGAGTATAGCAATGTTCAGGTCAAGCAGAAGATTCGACTCAACAAGTGCTATTTCTTACTTGAGACCGAAAACCATCAGACCTCTCCTTCTGCTGGGCAATTCTATCTGCTTAGACCAGAGAGAGAACAGAACAGTATCTTACATATCCCTGTCAGTATCTTTGACCGAACAGAAAACGAGCTTCGCTTTCTAATCAAGATAGTAGGAGTTGGAACGGAAGCTCTCGGTGAACTCATTACCGGTGACAGGTTAAAGATTCTCGGCCCCCTGGGGAACGGATTCAAGATTACTGAAGGGAAAAAGACACTTCTTGTTAGTGGTGGGATAGGCTATGCCCCACTTTATCTTCTAAAGAAAGAGTTAATGTATGCAGGAAATCAGGTAGTTTGCCTGCATGGTGGAAGAACTACAGAAGATACATTCGAGGCTGACCTGACCTGCACTGAAGATGGTTCATCAGGTTTAAAGGGAATGGTTACCGAATACCTGCTCAAGTTTCTTGAAGAGAATGCCAAATCGAGAGAGCAGCAGTTCGATATGATCTACTGTTGCGGTCCTGAGAAAATGATGCAGGCCGTTTATCTACTCGCTTCCCGATTTGATATCCCGGTGCAGGTTTCTCTCGAAGAATATATGGCCTGCGGAATGGGTGTTTGTCTTGGATGCGCAGTGAAGGTTAGAACTGATGAAGAGAAGAAAGAGTATAAGACTGTCTGTAATGATGGTCCCGTCTTTCCGGCAAACAAGGTAGTATGGGATGAATAGACTGGAAACTGCTCTCGGAAAGATTGTATTGAAAAATCCGGTTACTGTCGCCTCTGGAACTTTTGGACCAGAATACGGGAATCTTTTCGACCTTAACCGGTTGGGTGCTGTGGTTACTAAAACCATCACACTGCAGCCCAAAGAGGGAAATCCTCCACCTCGTTTATACGAAACTCCCTCGGGACTGCTTAACTCAATCGGGTTACAGAACCCCGGCCTGGAATATTTTGTTAATCACTCTCTTCCTCAATACTTGGAACTCCTCTCCCAGGATGGAGCAGATGTTACGCCTCTCATAGTCAGCTTCTCGGGCGCTTCTATATCTGAGTTTGTCGATATCATGATACGTCTGGAATCGGTCGATGGCATTGCCGGATACGAGATAAATGTCTCATGCCCTAATGTCGAAAAAGAGGGATTGAGTTTCGGAGTCGATGCCCGGGCTGTTTATGAACTGACAAAAGAGCTGAAGAAAAACCAGAAGTCAATGAGGGAACTTATAATCAAACTGAGCCCCAATGTAACCGATATAGTAGAAATTGCCCGTGCTGCAGACGAAGGTGGATGCGACTCACTGGCCCTGATCAATACTCTGTTGGGAATGGCTATTGACTGGAGAAGTGGAAAGGTTCATTTAAAGAAAGGTTTTGGTGGTTTGAGCGGACCTGCTATCAAACCCGTTGCTCTCTATAATGTCTATAGAGTTGCGAAAGCGATAGATATCCCGATACTGGCCATGGGTGGCATAACAACCTGGCAGGATGCTCTGGAATTCTTCTATGCAGGAGCAAGAGTAGTTGCAATTGGAACGGCTAACTTCATCAATCCGTTATCTACAATAGAAATCATTGACAGATTAGAAGGCTACCTGAAGAATAACAGCTCTGATTTAGATTCGCTGATCGGTACGGTAAAGATATAAAATGGACCAGGGAGTGAAGATACTTCTACATGCTGAGTTACCCTAGTCTAAATCTGAGATTCTAATAAAAGGTACATAATAGGAGTGGAAATGAAAGTTAAGAGCAAAATAATGGACCAAGCTGCTATTCAGAGAGCTTTAAAACGAATGGCACATGAGATTATCGAACATAACAAAGGGCTGGAAAATCTTTATCTTATAGGTATAAGAACCCGTGGTGTACCCATTGCTAATCGCCTTGCTGAATATCTGAAAGAGATAGAGAAAAAGGAAGTACAGGTAGGTATTCTTGATATAACACTCTACCGTGATGATCTGACTACCATCTCACATCAGCCAGTGATAAAAAGCACCCAGATTGATTTTGCCATAGAAAATACTGATGTCATACTATGTGATGATGTCTTGTATACAGGAAGAACTGTCAGGGCAGCGATAGATGCCCTTCTCGACTTTGGCAGACCTAATACTATTCAGTTATGTGTGCTCATTGATCGAGGACATCGGGAGCTACCTATCAAGGCCAACTATGTCGGCAAGAATGTCCCTACAGCTAAAGAAGAGATCATCAAAGTCAATTTCGCCGATACAGATGAAGAAGATAGTGTTTATATCAAAGCGAGATAGGTCTTTATATGACATTCTGGGAAAAGTACTATCAGGCGACAAAAAGAAATGCCAGTTTTGTCTGTGTGGGATTAGATTCTGATCCCGATTTACTGCCTGAACATATAAAAATCGGTATCGACCCACTCTGGGAGTTCAACAGAGCAATCATTAACACAACAAGCAGCAGAGCAGCCGCTTATAAACTTAATTTTGCTTTCTATCTGGCTGCAGGCAGGAAGGGGTTAGAAGCCCTGGACAAGACCATCTCTCATATCCCGGAATACATACCGGTGATAATAGACTGTAAAGTTGGTGATATAGCCAATACGATGAACCGATACGCAAGGGCCTTCTTCAACGAGATGAAAGCAGACGCTATTACAGTCAATCCCTTGATGGGAGAGGATGTCATTACTCCGTTACGTGCGTATAAAGACAAACTCTCTTTTATACTGGCAGTTACATCTAATCCAACAGCATCTGACTTTCTCAAAAAGAATGCTCTCTACAGAACGATAGTGGAAAAGATTGCCGAATGGGGTTCAGAACAATTCGGAGCAGTTGTCGGTGCTACAAATCCCGGGGAGTTGAGTGAATTACGTAAGATGCTACCTGAAACCCTCTTTCTCGTTCCCGGAATTGGAGCACAGGGAGGAGATATTGAAGTAGTAATGAAAGAGGGGACAGCAAAGAGAAGCGACCCTCGTATGTTGATCAATTCTTCAAGGGGAATAATCTTCAGAGAGAAGGGAGAAAACTTTGCCGAAGCTGCAGCCGAAGCAACTGAAGAATTGCGTATATCGATCAACCAGTACCTCTGATATACTCCTGCCTGATTAGTTTTTTAAACAGTATAGCAGTTCAGAGAGGAATATGAAGAAAACACTCTTTGCCATACCTGTAGTATTTTTATTACTCTTCTTCTATATTCCTCTAATAACCATATTGAGAGAAGCCTTCCTGACCGATGGGCAGATAAGTCTGCAAAATTTCACCGACCTGCTAACTAGTTCTTATCACAGGTATGTTATAATTTTCACCATCAAGCAGGCTCTAATCAGTCTATTCTTTACCCTGCTTCTTGGTATCCCGGCAGGCTATATATTCACCCGCTTCTCTTTCCCTGGAAAGAGTATTATCAGACCTCTCTTTCTTATTCCTTTCGTTTTACCGAGTATAATCGTTGCTCTCGGGTTCATTCTCCTCTACGGTCAGAATGGTTATATCAATCAACTACTCGGCAGATTCAATCTCAATATCCGGATCCTCTACCGTCTGGAAGCAATCATTCTTGCACACAGTTTCTATAATTTCCCCATTGTCCTGAAATTCGTCAGTGATGCCTGGCAGAGGATTAACAGAAATTATATTGCAGCAGCCCGAACCCTGGGTGCGAGTAAGCTGAGGATATTTTTCCGTATCACTCTCCCCTCTCTACTCCCCTCGATTATCAATGCCTCTGTTCTCGTTTTCATCTACTGCTTTATGAGTTTCGGGATAGTCCTCGTACTTGGTAGCGTTAACTATACAACCATAGAGGTCAATATCTACATTCTGATAAACAATCTTATACGTTTCCCGCTTGGTATGGCCTTAGGGTCTATTCAACTGATCTTTTCACTGATTTTTCTATTTCTTGCACTCAAAAGCAATAGTTATTACATCAAACATCTCAATCTTCTTGATGTTATCTCAAAGAGAGATAACTTGATACCCCTGTTCAGATTGAGAGGCTCTTCTTTGGGAAGAAATATAGCAAGATTGATCAGTACAGCCTATCTGCTCTTTCTGATCGTAATAATCACAGGACCTCTGCTGGCCATACTGCTCTTTGGTATTTCTGCAAACCTCCAAAATGGAGTTGCGGAAACCGGAGTTATCAGCTCAGTTTTTGCCTACAATCAGATACTCGGTTCTTCTGTTGCTACTGCCCTCTACAACTCAGCTCTTATCGCTTTTTCTGCTGCATCGCTTACAGTAATACTATCTCTTATGCTGACTCAGGGTGTAATCTTTCTGGAAAAGGAATTGAACCGCCCTTCTCTGGCTGGTTTACTTGAATTTCTTATTATAATCCCTCTGGTCGTTTCACCGGTTACTTTCAGTCTTGGTTACCTTCGTTATATCCATTTCGGAGTAGTCGATATCAATCGTTTATTACTGATTATATTTGCACATACTGTCATAGCCATCCCATTCATCTCCAGGATTGTATTGCAGGCTGTCAGAAATATACCTGAAAGCCAGACTCAGGCAGCGAGAACTCTTGGAACTGGCAGAACAGGGATCCTCTTCCGTGTTATTCTTCCTCAGATAAAGACGCGAATACTGCTGGCTTTCTCGTTTGCCTTTGCCATATCACTGGGAGAACTGGGAGCAGTGATGATGCTCGGACGTAGTTATGTCACCATACCTATGGCAATATATAGATTCATAGGAGCCAGAAGACTCGTTCCGGCCGTTAATATGGGAATACTGCTCCTTGTAGTAACATTTGCTTTCTTCTTTCTGATCGAGAAACTATCCGAACAGCAAGGAGAGAAACTGAGTTAAAGGATAGCATCATAAGTTACTAAAAGAGATACAAGAGACTGACTGCCATTACTGCCATACCGGCTATGAGTCCGTATATGGAGAGATGCAATTCACCATATTTCTGGGCAGCAGGGAGTAACTCGTCAAAAGAAATATAGACCATAATACCACCAACCATGGCAAAGATCACACCAAATAGGGTATCGGATAAAAAGGGCATGAGGATCAAGAAACCGACAATAGCACCAATTGGCTCTGCCAGACCGGAGAGGAAGGAATAAAGAAAGGCTTTCTTTTTACTTCCTGTTGCATAATAGATTGGAATCGATACGGCTATACCTTCGGGAATATTGTGCAGGGCTATAGCTATGGCAATTGCAACACCCAATGCCGGTTCCTGCAGAGCGGCAATGAAAGTTGCCAGCCCTTCGGGGAAGTTATGAATAGTAATGGCCAGGGCGGCAAAGATCCCCATTCTATGCAGGTTATGAGCATCGAAGGGGATATTACCCTCTTTGTCAGTTCTCTCAGGTTGCGGTATGCCTTCTCTGGTTTCAAATCTCTCACTGCTCTCCTCATCGATAATCTTCTCTATCTTATCTACCTCTTCTACTTTTTGGAATTCGTGAGGATTCTCAAAGGTGGGGATGACTTTATCGATGATGGCAATGAGGAAGATACCGACGAAGAAGGAGATCACTGTCAACCAGGAACCAGACGACTTACCAAGTTCAGCTACCAGTGTTTCATTCGCTTTAGGAAAGATCTCTATCATCGAGACATAGACCATAACCCCGGCTGAAAAACCAAGGGTAACAGCCAGAAATTTTGTATTTGTTCTCTTAGTAAAAAAAGCCAGAAAACTCCCTATTCCGGTAGCTAATCCGGCACCGAGAGTCAACAGGAAAGCCAATAATACATTGTTATCCACTAACTTCCTCTCTGCTACTATTTATCTTTTTTCCCGTGAGCCTTTAATATCTTCTCGAGTTTCTCGGCATCGTATTCATAAGTTTTATTACAATAATGACATTTTACCGGTACGGTTTCTCCCTCACCGATAATTTCAGCCAGTTCATCTTTGTTAAGGAGCATCAGCCCTTTCTCGAACCGCTCTCTGGAACAATCACAATAGTATTCGGTCCTCAATTCTTTAGTAGTCTTGTGTTCGATTCCTTTCAGTATCATTTTCCTCATTATCTCTTCGATCGTCATTCCCATTTCCAGAAGGTCGATAATCTCGGGTAGCTTTTGCATGTTGCTTTCCAGATGATTTATCGTCTCTTCAGTAGCTTCCGGCATTAGTTGAACGATGAAGCCGACCGCATTTTTGATCGAACTGTCATGGTTGAGTATTACGCTTGCTCCTACAATCGATGGGATCTGTTCTGATACCGACAGATAATAAGTTATATCGCGAGCGATCTCTCCAGTAATGAGCTTAGTACTTCCATTATAAGGAGCCTTCATTCCGACGTCTCTTACAACATTCAACAGCCCGTGTTGCAGTACTTTCTTCATCTCTTCCCTGATCTTCTTGTTCATAGAGACCGGATCTGAGAAGTCAGTAGTGTTGATTTTGTCCTCGAACGTCATATGAGGATATCCTTTTACTTTTCCTTTATTATTGGCTGTAACAATGAGATAGTTTTTCGGGTTACTCCCTTCAACTTTCAGAGTAACAAGATAATTATCCTCTTTCAAATCGTATCCAAAAAGTAGGCCGGCAGCAAGAAACTTGGCAAAAATTACCGATTTGACAGGAGAAAGCTTATGTATCTTCTTTCCCTCTTCTGCAGTATTTGCTATATCAGCTGTCAAAAACCTCAGCTCTCCGTTACTACTCATACCTTTAGTAAGTCTGTCAGCCACATTACCTCCCTGATTAGCTCATTTATCTCTAACATAATATAATGAGATAAAAAGGCAAGGAAATTGACTAACTCTTCTTTTGAGTAAAGCTTCTACCAGTGAGAAAAACAGGCTCTCAGACTGTTTTATTGAAAAAAATCTCAAAAACTGTTTGACAAGAAAACCGCACTCTTAGATATGGAGATGAAACGCGGGGGCGTAGTTCAGTTGGTTAGAACGCCTGCCTGTCACGCAGGAGGTCGCGAGTTCGAGTCCCGTCGCTCCCGCCATTTCCCTTTCCCACCAAACAATCAGATGTTTCTTTCCTGCAGTCCTCCTGTTACTCGAGAATCAGCATCTTGTTAACTTTCGTATCATTATCAGTCTCGATACGATAGAAATATACTCCTCGACCGACAGTATTACCCCTGTTATCTTTTCCGTCCCAGGAAATCTCATGTTTACCCTGCGGGTATCTTGCTTCGTTGATATTTTTTATGAGTTGTCCCTTAATATTGAACAGATCGATCTTAACAGAAGAGGGGGATTGCAGGCTGAAGCGTATATTCACCTTCTCTGCACCTCTCTCTCTTCTCAGTCTGACCGGGTTAGGGAAATGACTCAGAGTCAATTCTGATATGGTCTCCGGTATATCGATTGACTGATCATCGAGAGTTCCTTCAGCAAGATATAGATCTCCCCCTTTGAAAAAGGAGCCTTCTTCTCTGTTATAAACTGCCAGGGTTACAAGGTCTCCGATTTTACTGATTCCCAGCTTACTTCTTCTACTCGAAAAATTGTCCGGTTCTGGTATCTCATGCATCCAGACATACTCATCCATCAGATAACCATCCAGGTTATAGAAATTGATACTGAGTATCTGATCAGATTCGTCAGCAGCCCAGATAATAGATTCACCGTCGAAGGTGAGTGCTTGTTGCCTGTTGGGGAGATTCCTTTCGGCAAATAGCAGGAATTGATCTTCAGTTATACTGTACTTGACTATTGCTTTATCAGAAGAGTCCGGATGATTTTCTACGAGTATGTAAAGTCCGTCATCAAGGTGAAGCATATCGATTATGAACAGATTATCAGATGGTAGATCCACTATCTGGAAGTTATTCCCTGTATCATCAGAGAGAGAGATGGTATTTCCGGCGATAATAGCAATTCGATGTTCGTAAACCTTCAGGTGTAGATTGGAAAAGTAATCATACCCATAATTCTCGAAAACAGTCAGGAATACATCTCCATCTTGTTTCAGACACTGAAACATTGGGGGTTCCTGTATAGCATCGAGAAAATCACCTCCATGAATATCGGGAGGAGATAAATCAGGTAACCTTTTATCATGATAATAATCCTTATTATATCCTGTCGGATTATCGCTATGCCGGCCAAAGAGATAGTTTTCCAGATCCCAGATACCGGTATCATAATCCTGAGTTCCACTTCTACGAATAAAACCGACCCTGCGGGAAGCAAAGCCACCGAAGAGACGTACATCACCACGCAAATAGGTTATCGTCGGTGCTTCGTGTGGATTGGGGATTTCGGGTGTATAAGGTGCTCCGGGAGCAAAGGTCAAACCGGGTTCAGGCCATAGGGGATTATACCATGGATAGTCGAGACCTGGAGGCCATGGATTATCGGGAGTAGTGGGATAATGCCTCAGATGCAGATCAATATTACTGTAGAACTCTCCTTCCCATTCCTGTGCCGGGGTAGACCCCTTAGGATGCTGATACTGGAAGGAAAAGATGCCTGCATCGACAGGATCCTCATCATCAGAACCTCCGGCTACCAGATATCCATAGATAAACACATCGTCGGTGTTGGGCTTATAGCGGAGCGAATCTTCAGGGTGACGATATCCATACTGCACATATATAGATTTTTCAGAGATCAGACCCAGACAATCTGTATTGTTAATCGGATATTGAGGAAATCCCGGCTGGTCTGGATCACCACCGTCGGGTGGATTTCCCGGAATGGTATTCGTGTAAGTCAGATCATCTTTTATATAGATACTGTGAGAACTGCCCCAGGTCTGTTTTCCTGCGACATTACCCGATATCCATAATTCATAAGGAACCCAGACAGATTGATTGTTTATCATCCCTGTAGGGCCGATTGTCCATACAGTATCTATCACGGTAACATCATTAGTAGCTATCTGATTCCCTATGGGTCCGTAGGGTGGATAAGAATCATAAACGGGATACTGGATAGTCTCCTCTTCTACTATAAATCCGATCCAGGATTCAAAATGAGAACCATCGATAGTAACAAAAGCTATTCTATCGTCATGTTCAATATTTCCGAATGGCCTCAACCCATTGGCTCTGATCAAATCTGCTGATAGATTGTTCTTTAACTCAGGATATTGTTCGATCAAACCACCCTGGAAAATCTGCTCCTCCGGATAATCAGTCCCTCCACCGGGAAAGACCCTGATTACTCCTGACGTTGTTACGATATCCTCAAATAGTGGCCAGCCTTCGTTTGGCCCGCCACCTATTTGTCTGATCCAGATATCAGTATTGGAATGGACCGGTCCATTGACAATATCAGCACCAAAGAATCGAATACTACCCGGAGTATCGTCGAGACCGATATATTTATCGTAATATAGATGATTATCAAACGATTCCGACCTGTATCCATTAGCTGAAAGTAGCATAAGATTTTCTTCGAATATGTCCACAGCAGTTCGATTATAAGTATTAGAACTGACAGTTGATGTTTCGATCAAATTGCCATTCTCATCGATCTCTGCCAGGAAAAGTGACGAGGTGAAATCACCGATTTCATTATCGATCGAGGGATAGAGTACATAGACCGTTCCGTCCGACAAAACTTCCAGTGTCGGCTCACCAAGCTGAACCTTACTATCATACTGATCGATTATCAGATAATCGATATTTTGTAATGATTCGGTTGTCCTGGCATAGATAACCGAAAAGTTTTCTTCATCCTGCTCCAGATAGGCAAGATGGATAATATCACCTGCTCTACGAATCCCGTTCTGACCGGCAAAATGAGCCTTACCATCTTCCAGATTGATCTGAACGGGTTCACCAATTTCTGCCGGTAGAGCTGTCAACAAAATAGACAGGATAGTTAAGATGATACCTATACGATATATCGCCTTCATTGATACCTCCCTTTTAGTTGTTATTATCAGTATCTCCCATAATTTAGAGCATTATGTGAACCTGAATCACAAAATGTTTCATTTATTTTACCCTTTCATTACAACTAATTACAGCTATGATTATAGTCTATTTTTGTGCAAGATTTATTCCAATTTGTTTCTTAATTCATTCCTCTCCTTTTATTATCTCTCAAATCCTATTTAATGAAGGTACACCTTCCTGTGGCAACGGTTTCCCCGTCGAGTTGGAGTTTGTAGAGATAGAAACCCGTGCTGACTACTCTACCCTGTTCATCAGTCCCATCCCAGAAAGCTTCATATTCTCCAGGTGAGGCAAAGGCATTGAATACCTTTCTAACGAACTGCCCTTTCAGATTATAGATAGTCAAATCTACCTGTGCAGGTTCCGGCAATTCGAAACTGATAGTAGTCCCCATCCCTTTTCTGCCACCCCCTCTTACGCTTCTCAAACCGGTAGCCGGGTTGGGAAAATTATGCAGCTTATAATCATCTTTCGTTACTTGATAGACATTTTCTTCGGGGGTATCGATATTCAGGAAGGGGTTCCATTCATAAGCACCGATATCGATACTGTTGCCAAAGATACGGGGATTACCTGCGAGGTCATACTCGGGGAAGGCGAAATCATCGATATCGAGTGTGCCGGCATTAATTGCCGGTGAAGATTCCGACAGCATATAGGGATAGAGAGAATCGAGCTCTCCCATCCAGAGTGGGTCGGTATCGATATTACCCTCCCCCCAGTTCACTATGTTCAGGTCTGAGAGGTTATGTATCCCATCCAGCCCGTTCTCGATCAGAGAGTGTTCGACCGAGAGGATATTGGGATAATATGTATAATAAGGATGCGGATCGGCTATAACAATCTGATGGGGGGTATTACCATAGATGATCGAGTTGTAGATCTCCAGTATGCTGGACCACTTCAAACTTACTGCTCCAATATTAGGTCCAGCAACGACAGTGTTGTTGCCGATAGTGCAGTTTATCATCCTGACATAAGCATCCGTTATCTGAACTGCACTGCCCCGAACAGTCAGCAACCATTCCGGATCTGTATTATCCATTATGCAATCGGTGATTTCCCAATTGGCTAGAACACAGACGAATCCTTCAGGGGGATATCCAGATAAGGCAGGCCCGGTAACAGCGAGTCCACCACCACAATTTAATGTACTATAGTAATCTTCGGGTACACTTTTTAATATTCTGACGTTTTCTGCATAGAACCGGAATTTATCTAACCCCAGGCCGGTCCCGATCGACATCGCTCTAAAGCCTCTACTGTTAACAATAGCCAGATCTTGAATGTATATCTTATCTCCGTAGTGACAGCTTACAGCGCTATGTCCGCGAGAATGCGGTTCGATAATATCGATATTCTTCAGTACAAAGTCGGATGCAAAATACATAAATAGAGATGTACGTATGGTCTGAAATTGCTGTGCGCCGCCGTTAATGAGCGTGAAGTTCTCCAGGCGGAAATTTCTGACAAAATCGGGTATATTATCAGGGTAGTAATCGAATGAAGTGACTGCTGAGAAGTGCCAGCTTTCGTGTTCGGCATCGAGGATGGTCGATTCTTTATCTACTCCGATGATATTGACATTATCACGGATATGAACCGGGAAGAACTGGCCGTTCAGAGAGGAGGAATAGATCCCTTCGGCAACGTGAACAGTGCGGGGATTATCAGGATTGGAGGCGATATGAATCATAGCGTGGACGAAGGTTTTAAGAGGTTCTTCGGG
>CAZBDV010000008.1:0-107565 GCA_964490765.1 uncultured Candidatus Cloacimonadota bacterium
TCAACGTGTTGATCGGAGATTATGATCTGACAGTATCACTCGAAGGGTTCGAGACTTATACAGAGAATAATATCCCGATACAGGATGTTACTGTAATCGATGTTCAGATCAATGAGATACCTTTTGCACCCTCAAATGTTATAGCTGAAATCAACGTCGATAACGATGTCGATCTTACCTGGTCTGCTCCTGGTACTGCTGTTTTTGCTGAGTTCCGTTATGATGATGGTGTGATAGATGGTCAGCTCGGTTTCCAGGGAGGAACAGCTAATGGAGTAATGGGTTCGGTTCACAGGCGTGATGCCCAGATACACGAAGTTACCTGGATAACAACCGACGAGGGGGGACCACATAACAGTGTCAACCTCTTCATCTTCGGTCTTAACGCTACTGGTATGCCAAATGGTAATGACCTGCTCTATCAACATATGAATGTTCCGAATACAGATTTTGAATGGAATGTTTATGAACTTCCGGATCCGATTGATGCCCCGAACGGGTTTATGCTTGCCCTCAGTTATACCGGATTCCTGGGACTTGCTACAGACGACGGCCTGGGTGATGACTGGCCATTTATGCCCAATACTCACTTCTATGCTGCTGATTATACAACTAACACCTGGTCAACTGTCGAGTCTGTCGGGTTCGAAGTTAACTTCATGATCAGGGCTTATGGTTATGATTATGGCGGATTGAGACATTCCGGGAATAGTGTAGCGCTCAATCGTGACATAAGATCACTAGATTCCAGGCCGGCCAGAGAGCTGGCAGTTATATCTGCAGGAAATGCGACGAGAGGAAGGATTCGGGTTGATCAACCTGTATATAAAAACAGCATGACCAACAATTCGGCAGATCTGTTTAATGTTGTTAGTCTAGAAAAGGGCAGGCAGATTCGCGATACGAGAGCCCTGGAAGGTTATGTGGTTTACCGCTTCCTGGAAGAGAATCAGGACAATGAAGATCTCTGGACTGAATTAACCACAATAACTGCTCCTTCAGATACTGTCTATACAGATACTGAGTGGTCAGATCTGGATGCTGGAGTCTATCAGTATGCTGTGAAGGCTATATATACAGGCAATGTACTGTCACCACCAGCCTTCTCCAATGTCCTGGAGCACAGTATGAACTCTATGGTAACAGTTAACCTGACGACTAATTCAGGTGATCCTGTTACCGGTGCAGAGGTTACTCTGACCAATATGGACGGAGATCCCAATCATATCTATACTATGACAGCACCGGCAAACGGTATATTGGTCTTTCCTGCTGTCTGGCTGGGGACCTATATGATCGAAGCTGAACTGTCAGGCTTTGAAGATTATGTAGCCCATAATGTCGAGATCATGGATGACACTTTCATGTATGATATCGAACTGATCGAGTTACTGCTCCCCATAGTAGAGCTGACCTACGATATTGTTAATGATAACAATGTCGTTCTGGAATGGTTTGCACCGGGAACGACTTTCGGCGAATACTGGGATACAGGTTTCGAAGAAGGGCAGTTACCCGACGGCTGGGAGATATCGGGAGTTAATTCTGATGCCTCCGGTCCCACACCAGGTTACTGGACAATAAACGATTATTCCAGTGCTGAATATTCACCAATTGGCCAGTATCATTCTGGACTCTGGTGGAGTTATGACCATCAGGATGAATGGCTCAAGACACCAGCCTTTGTCTGTCCACCCGATGCAGAGCTGACCTACTGGACAGTCGGTTATCTCGGTTCCACTTATGCCGACCACTACTATGTGAAGGTTTCCACCGACGGTGGTGCAAGCTGGACAGTCCTTCAGGACCTGTCAGCTATGACCGGCGAATGGAATTACTATGACTATGCGATGACCGTATCTCTGGATGACTATAATGGTCAGGAGATCATGCTTGCCTGGCAGGCAGTAGATGGTCCTACTAACGACGGCCTCTGGTATGTCTGGTTCGTAGACGATATCAGTGTTGGTGATGTCACCTTCCGTACTTCTGACCTGGTCAGAGTATCAAAGGGAGAGTTTCAGGAGACACGTAGTTTCACCAGGAACGGCAGCAGATTAGAGCGTGAAAGGAATAGTGGTCGTGAACTTCTCGGTTACAAGGTGATGCGAGATGATGTGGTCCTGGTCGAAGAGCTCAATGTTCTGACCTATACTGACGAGAACGTTCCTAACGGTATTTACGTATACAGTGTCATAGCACAGTATACTACCGGAGAATCAGATCCTGTCCTGACCGAAGAGATAACTATCCTTAATGCTGACGAAGAGATAATAGTAGATCCTGTAGTAACAGAGCTCAAGGGTAACTATCCCAATCCATTCAATCCTGATACCAATATATCCTTCAGCTTGCAGGAAGATAGCTTCGTAGTTCTGGATATCTATAACATCAAGGGACAGCGAGTCAGAACTCTGGTCAATGGAGAGCTTGAGTCAGGTCATCATACAGTAGTCTGGAACGGCCGCAATGATCAGAACAGAGACGCCGGTAGTGGTATCTACTTCTATCGTATGAGAGCAGGATCTTATACCTCGACGAAGAAGATGATCCTGATGAAATAATCCTGAGTAAGAACAAGATAATAAACGGAGGGGAGAGCAGTATAGCTCTTCCCTCTTTTCATATGGGCAATCTGATATTACTTGACATCAAATCAAGAGAGAAAAAGAATAGAAGTAAATAAATGAGTGTTGAGGTTATATACTAAGAAGTATTATCTGGAAGGATTTGCTTATAGTTGTTATGAAAGTAGGTTATCTTATAGATAAAGCAAAGATAAAGAGTTATAATGTCGTAGTAAGGTTCATGACCATATCGGTTATGTTTACAGTGTTGAACAATAAATTAGAAAAACAAGAATCGATTTAAGGAGAATGTATGAAAAAACAAATGTTAACCATACTAAGCATGCTTTTACTTTTAGGCTTGACAGCTGCTGCAAATGCTCAGCTTTTACCGCCTTCAAATCTAACAGCAAGTGCTGGTGATGGCTATGTCCATCTGGAATGGGACGAACCAGGCGAGGAACCTGATCTGGTTCTATTGAGACAGCACTCTAATAATCACGTGGACGGATATTATCAGCAGTTTAACATAGGCTACGGAGTAGTTTTTGATCTAGCCGATTATCCTGGAGCAACTCTGGAGATAGTTGATTTCCGTCATGCCTCCTGGGGTGTTATGGGAACCTGGGAATACAAGATTCATGTCGTTGATTGGACTACTTTCCAGTCAGTAGAGGTTTTTGGCCCTTATGATACAACAGGAAATGATGTCTGGGAGATGGATATTTCTCTCGACGGCCTGGCAGGTAATGATGGGCTTATGGGTGTTCTAATCGAGCCGATGGGTAATACTGCGGCCGATGCTTATCCCTGCATAAGTGCTGATGGTACTTTAGATGGATTTTCAGTAATAGCACCTCTGACAGACTTCAGTGATTACTCAATGTCAACAGATGGTGGAGATTTCCTGATCGATCTCTGGATTCAGCCGGCAGATGGTAGTTCACTGGTAAAGTCAGAGAGAGTTATTCCTGTTAATGAAACAGTCAATCAGTATCAAACACGTTCAGGTTCATCTTTTACCATCTCAGGCAATCATGAGATGACTCAGACGGCATATCAGAGAGAACTGTTAGGATATAACATCTATAGAGATACAGCAATGATCAATGTTGATCCTATCTTGTTAACCGAATATACAGATGAAGATGTTGAGAACGACATTACTTACAGCTATTATGTTACTGCCGTTTATACAGAAGGAGAATCAGAGCCTTCAAACACAGTAGAAGCAACACCACAGGGTGGTGGTGGAGTATTTCCTCCTCCCTTTAACCTGACAGCTTCGCTTGTTGGTGAAGATAGTGTATTATTGAACTGGGAAGAGCCTGAATTTGGCGACTGGTTCCATTGGGATGATGGAGAGAATTACAACAACATTGGTTTAACAGCACCGGGTACATTCAAAGTAGCAGCCCGTTTCTCTCCAGATCATCTTGCAGACTTTGGTGTCGTTGGCCAGTATTTAACAGAAGTAAGATTCTTCCTTTATCAGGGAGAGTCAGGAATCAATGTTAATGTCTGGACTGGTGGGACTCCGACGAATCCGGGAACTCTGGTTGTAGATCAGAACGTACCCAATCCACAATTCGAGTCCTGGAATACAGTAGAACTTGATGATCCAGTATACATTTCAGGGACAGAAGAACTCTGGATTGGCTATCATCTCGACTTTGTATCCGGACATCCGGCCGGTGGTGATATTGGTCCCGCTCTTGACGGTATCGGAAATATGGTCTGGTTAAATAACACCTGGGATACAATGTTATCACTGCTACCGACATTCAACTCCAACTGGAATATACAGGGGTTTGCCTCTTTTGCTGCTGGCAGAGAGCTTACTCCCATCGGACAGGCAAAACGTAGTGATCATGTTGCTCAGGCAGTACAGTTAGACCAGGCAGAGTATACCACAGAGATTAGTGATCTATCAATGATTCAAAGTACAAGAAAAGTTGCAGCACCTCCAACAATAGAACGCAGACAGATCAACTATCGTGTATACCGTAATGATGTAAATATTGCTGAAGTTGATGAGACTACCTATCTTGATAGTGGTTTAGAACCAGGTGTATATCAGTATTATGTTACCGCTTTATATGATGAAGGTGAATCAAATCCTTCTAATGTTGTAACAATAAATACGGAGATCACTTCTGTTCTTTTTGACGACTTTGAGAGTTATCAGGACTTTGCACTCTTATTCCCACCTTGGACGCTGATAGATTTAGATCAATCACCGACTTACGGGATCCAGGATGTTGAATTTCCGAATGCTGGTGAAGCAATGGCATTTATGATCTTCAATCCTTCAGAGACCACACCACCTCTGGATGAAGAAGCCTACAGTGGTAATAAGATGGCAGCTTCTTTTGCTGCACAGAATGCAGTTAACAACGACTGGATGATTACACCACAGCTTGGATTGGGTGATAATTCTACACTCTCTTTCTGGGCAAAATCATATACTGATGCTTACGGTTTGGAAAGAATGAGAGTTGGAGTCTCTGCAACGAGCATGAATCCGACAACCTTCAACATCTTAACAGAAGAGCCTTACGTTCAGGTACCAACAACCTGGACTCAGTACACCTTTGATCTTTCTGAGTGGGATAATCATAATATCTGGATAGGAATCAACTGTGTATCTGATGATGCTTTTATTCTCTTCATAGATGATTTCCATGTCCAGAGTGTCCTGGAAGTTGATGTTGATGATTATCTTGATACCCCTTCTGCTACAAGATTGATGGGTAATTATCCCAATCCATTTAACCCGGAAACAACTATCAACTTTGCTCTTGAGCAAGCAGGAATGGTAAGCCTTGAGGTCTTTAATGTTAAAGGTCAAAAAGTAGCCACCGTTGTTGACGGATTTATGGAAGCTGGTTCCCATTCAATAGTCTGGAATGGCAAGACAGATCAGAATAGAGATGCCGGTAGTGGTGTATTCTTCTACCGCATGAAGAGTGGAGACTATTCTTCCACGAAGAAGATGATTCTGATGAAATAAAAGCTGAATAAGAACAGATCAAAATAAAGGGGCGTATGAAATCATACGCCCCCTTTTTCATTTCAATAGCTCTATTTTTTCATTAAGTTAAGCCCGGGATCAAGATAATCCAGTGATATTACCGTCGTTATCAATATCGATCAATTCCGCATTGGGTTTTTTCGGCAAACCGGGCATTCTCATAATATCACCTGTTATCGGAATTAGAAATCCTGCTCCGGAAGCAATAAGGATCTCTCGGACTGTGACAAGGAAGTCTTTCGGTCTTCCAAGAAGTAACGGATTATCTGAGAGAGATTTTTGAGTTTTGGCAATACAGACCGGTAACTTGTCAAATCCATTTTTATATATCTTCTTCAATTCTTTTCTAGCATGTTTGGTAAAGTCGATATTTACTGCGCCATAGATCTCGGTTGCGACTTTATGGATCTTCTCTTCAACCGGAGAGTCCCATTCATATAAAGGATTCAGAGTACATTTCTCTCTTTCTATCAATTCCACTACCTTTTCTGCAAGATTCAAGCCTCCTTTACTTCCTTGCGCAAAATAGTCAACAATCTCCACCTCGGTATCTTTCTCTCGACAGAAATCGGTAACGATCCTTAACTCCTCATCTGTATCCGAAGAGAATCTATTCAGAGCTACGACCGATTTCATCCCGAATTTACCGATGTTTTCGATATGCTTCTCCAAATTGACCAACCCCTTCTTAACGGCTTCAGGATCGGGGCTTGCCAGCTCTTTGAGTTTCGCACCGCCGTGAAGCTTCAGTGCCCTTACCGTTGCTACCAGAACGACGGCAGAGGTGCAGAAGTTACCATAACGACAAACGATATCGAAGAATTTCTCCGCTCCCAGATCGAAACCAAAACCGGCTTCGGTTACCACATAGTCAGAGAGGCGAAGGGCAGTTTTGGTTGCCAGAATGCTATTAGCGCCCTGAGCTATATTAGCAAAAGGGCCACCATGCACGAAGGCGGGAGTGTTTTCAATCGTCTGAACAAGATTGGGACGCAGAGCATCTTTCAACAGTGCTGCCAGGCTGCCATGTACACCAAGCATGTTGACGGTAACAGGTTCATTATCGTGTGTATAGCCAACAGTAATTCTACCGATTTTTTCTTTTAACTCGTCAAGATTGTTAGAAAGACAGAGTATTGCCATCAACTCGGAAGCGGAGGTTATATCGAATCCTTCTTCTCTGGGTATACCCTGACCTTTACCTCCGAGGCCAATAATTACCTGGCGTAGAGAGCGGTCATTGACATCGAGAACACGTCTCCAGACAACCTTGACCGGATCGATATTCAGTTTATTTCCAGAATAGATATGATTATCAACGAGTGCAGCCAGGTTATTGTGAGCAGCTGTAATAGCATGCATATCACCCGTAAAATGGAGGTTTATATCCTCCATTGGTAATACCTGGGAGTAGCCACCACCAGCGGCGCCACCCTTTATGCCCAGGGTTGGACCGATTGAAGGCTCTCTGATGGCAACAATAGATTTCTTGCCGATCTTATTCAAAGCCATCGAAAGGCCAATTGAAGTGGTTGTTTTACCCTCACCAGCTGGAGTTGGTGTAATAGCAGAAACTAGAATCAATTTTCCGAAAGGATTTTTTGTGATCCTTTGCAAAGCATTGTAAGTAATCTTGGCTTTTTGATTCCCATAAAGATCAAGATCGGCTTCTTGAAGGCCAATTTTATTTCCTATCTCGAGTATATGTTTTTGCTTGGCCTTGTGGGCTATTTCGATATCACTCAACATATTATTCTACCTCCTATCCTTCTATTCCTTGATTTCCAGCAACATGTATCTGATTAGCCCGTTAACTTATCACGGTAGAGGGTCAACCAGAGGATATGGGAAATCTCCTCTTTAATGATTTTTTCCAGAATCACTTTAGCATTGGAATCCTTTATAATGTCCCTAATTCCTTGAAAGAAAAGCAATGTATCCTTTTCAAAATCTATGGCAGTTTTGAAGAGGTCTAGCTCATCTTTAGCCTCATTTACTTTCTTGATTGCAGCATCGGGATTATCAAAAATTCGATAGTTTATTATGGCTTTCAGGTAGTCGTTTACTATCTCCTGGTCAGGTCCAAAATCGACCGGTACAAGATCCGACTGGTTTAACATATCATCGAAGAAGTGTTCGTGTTGCCTCTCCTGATCTCTTAATGTTTCCAGTAACTCCTTACCCTTAGGCTTCAAGTACTTATTCCTTAAAGCCTTATCGTAAAAAGCATAGCCACTCTGCTCGATTAATATAGCCATCTCAATGATCTCGGTAATGGAAAAATCAGTCATTTTATCCTCCGTATATGTTCTGATCTGTTCTAATAACTTAACCTCATTTAAGGCAAATTAAAATCAAATCAACAAGGAGTCAATATATTTGGGCGTGATTATTGTACTACTCGAATAGAGAGATAAAAACTCTTGACCTTATGCCATTCGATAAAAGTCTGGATAGATCGATAGAGTATTTGGATCGATCTGGAGGCATATGTTGTTTATCATTGGAGTTCTAATAGCTTTAGGAGTTCTTGTTATAGTTCATGAGGCTGGACACTTTACAGCGGCTCGCATATTGGGCGTTAATGTTGAAAAGTTTTCAATCGGTTTTGGTCCCAAATTACTGGGTTATAAGTACAGAGGGACACATTTTTTACTCTCTCTGATACCACTGGGTGGATACGTTAAGATGAGCGGGGATGAACCACAGGAAGGAGTTACCTTTGCTGATAGCGATTTTTATGGTAAGGCATGGTGGGAAAGGGTTATTATAGTCTTTGCCGGCCCATTCGCGAATCTACTACTCGGTCTGTTGCTCTTTTCACTCTCTTTTGGAATTGGCCGTACCATTGAGGATTATCTACCGGTGGTGGGGCGTGTATCTCCGGAACTGGAGAATATACTTATACCTGAAGATATCATAGTAGCAGTTAATGATGATGATGTATATTACTGGAGTGAACTATCCGAGAAAACCAGAAGCGATGAACTAAATGAGATCACAATATTGAGGGATGAGACCCTTATAAATATGGTTACTATGGATATTCAACCGTCATCCTGGTATACAGATATTCAACCAGAAGTAGCGGCAGTAATTGGATCAGTAGCTCCCGGGATGCCGGCATACAGGGCCGGTTTACGCGAGGGAGACACGATTATTGCCGTCGGTGGAGTGGAGGTCAGCAACTGGTATGAGATGAGGGATCTGATCTCCTCATACGAGGAAGATCAGGTCGAATTGATGATTGAAAGGGAAGGCGAACTGTTTGTAGCTACCGTTTCGTTAGAGACGAGTTTCTTAACCGACGGGGACCAGAAAATGATCGGGATTACCCAGCAAGCGCCAGTCAGTTGTTTTCAGCGTTATGGGTTGCTTGATTCAGTCAAATATGGTGCGATATCATCAATAACATTCATAGCAGTGAACTACTATGCACTGTTTCGCCTCATTACCAAACCGGTTAATGTAAGAGATCAAATTGGCGGACCTGTAATGATTGTTGAGATGTCGAGACAGACGACAACTATGGGTTGGGGAGCAATTATCGCCTTTGTGGCTTCGATTAGTTTGATATTGATGATAATGAATCTTCTGCCGATACCAGTTCTGGATGGTGGCCATATCTTCTTTTATATTATTGAGGGTGTAACCGGCAAACCTTTATCTTATAGAGTTCAAGCCCTGATTCAGCAGATTGGTTTTATGATCATTATAGCCCTGATGATCTTTGTGTTTTACAATGATATATCCCGGTTACTGGGTAGAAATCTTGCCCTGAAAAACCAGCAGCAGGAGATAGAGATGATCGAAGAACCGGGACAGTTACAAGATTAGTAGTAAAGTTGGTAAAATGTATAAACAGCAAAGAGGTGCGAGATTTTTCGATTCGAGATAAAGAAGAGGTCCGGTAAAGCTCGATTAGGAGAGCTGGAAACACCTCACGGAACCATCAATACACCGGTGTTTATGCCAGTAGGGACATCAGCTGCGGTTAAGACCCTCTCTCCGGAAGATCTCGATAGGACCGGTGCGCAGATCATCCTCAGCAATACCTATCATCTCTATCTACGACCCGGTCATGAACTCATCGCCCGAGCAGGTGGCCTGCATAATTTTATGAGCTGGGAGAAGCCGATTTTAACTGATAGTGGCGGTTTTCAGGTAATGAGTTTGCAGGGATTGAGAAAGATCACCAGAGAAGGAGTAAGATTTCAATCCCATCTGGACGGCAGCTATCATTTTTTTACACCCGAGAAAGCGATGGAGATTCAGAAAGCACTGGGCGCCGATATTATAATGGTTTTTGATGAGTGCCCCTCTTACCCGGCAACGAAGAGATACATAGCGGAATCAATGTCTTTGACACTTGAGTGGACAAAGAGATGTCAGGAAGCCCATAAAGGTAATGACAGACAGGCACTCTTTGCTATTGTCCAGGGTGGGATCTATGAAGATTTAAGGGAAGAGTGCGCAAAACAAATTATTCCTATGGACTTTCCCGGTTATGCTATCGGTGGTCTGGCAGTAGGAGAAGAGAAGAGTCATATGTACGGGATTACCAGCTTTCTGAATGAGATACTTCCGGATTATAAACCTCGCTATCTTATGGGTGTAGGGACACCGCTCGATTTAATTGTCAACGTTATGAATGGAGTTGATATGTTCGACTGTGTAATGCCGACCAGGAATGCCCGTAAAGGAACGGTTTTCACAACTCAGGGGAAGTTAATCATCAAGGCAGCCCGCTATAAAGAGGACTTAAATCCTCTTGATTCAGGATGTGATTGTTATACCTGCAGAACATTCAGTAGAGCCTATCTCCGGCATCTGTTCAACATTGACGAGATCCTCGCCATGCGGTTAGCGTCCCTGCACAGTGTACATTATTATAATAACCTTATGAAACGTATAAGGGAGGCAATTAGAATGGATAGGCTTCGTCCTCTGCTGGAAGAGATAAAATCACTCTACGAAGATAACAATCCAGGAATTATCTGAGTCACTATATGACATCACAAGCCTTGAAATGGAGAGAAGTTGTATAGGACCTGAAAAGGGAGAAGATTATATTGACAAGAAACAGAACTATTTAGTTGCTATAGTAAATCAATTAAAGGGATAGAGTAATGCTAAAACTCCACGAACTAAATAAGAGAAAAGAACGATCAGAACGGCTTACAATGATAACGGCTTATGATTATTATTCAGCTAAATTGATCCAGCAATCAGGTATTGATTTAATTCTGATTGGCGATAGTCTCGGTATGGTAGTCAAGGGGGAGAAAGACACTCTGGGAGTTACCCTTGATGAGATAATCTACCACTCGAAGATGGTGAGAAAAGGGGCAGATGACACTTTTCTCATAGCAGATTTGCCGTTTATGACTTTCCATACGAGTGTAGAGAAAGCCAAGATCAATGCAGCCCGGTTGATTGTCGAAGGAGCTGCTAACGCTGTAAAACTGGAGGGAGGAAGTCCCAGTAGAATTGAGATGATAAAAGGTATAGTAGATTGTGAAATTCCCGTTGTTGGACATTTAGGCCTGACACCTCAATCGATACACAAACTCGGTGGGTACAAGGTTCAGGCAAAGTCAACCGAACAGGCGGAACAACTAATAGAGGAAGCAAAAGAGATTGAGCAGGCGGGTGCTATTATGCTCGTTCTGGAGGCTGTTCCGGAACAACTGGCCAAAGAGGTCACCGAAGAGCTGAACATAGTAACAATTGGTATTGGTGCCGGACGCTTTACAGATGGTCAGGTTCTGGTTTTCCACGATCTTTTCAATCTGGCAGACATCCATCCCAAATTTGCTAAATGTTATGCCGATGTGGCAGAGGTAATCCGAGAAGGATTGAAGAATTATAAAGAGGAAGTAGAGGGGAATAAATTCCCGGCGAGTGAGCATGTCTATTTCCCGTTAACTGATACAGAATAATGATTTATGAGTTACTAGTAAGGAAGCTTGTAATCAGGAAAAGGGGTGAAAATTGGCTTCAATGAATCTGGAAGAAAGACGTCAAGCACTGGCAACGATGCGTGAGAAAATGGAAGAACATTTTGTTGAATTGGGTCAATTACTGACCGAAATGAAGAAAGAACAGGTTTATCGAATCTATGGTTACGACAATTTCAAAGATTTTGTCGAGGATGAATTCAATCTCGCCGGATCGTTAGTAAGCAGACTGGTCAATAATTATAAGTATTACGTCGGACAGTTGAATCTGGATGAAGAATCATTGGTAAATATTGGTCTGGATAAGTTGAATGTACTCCGGCCGGTCCTTAAGAAATCCAATCCGCTTGAGCAGGAACAATGGTTACAGAAAGCTCGAGAGGAGAAGACCACTCTGTTGAAGGAGAAGATAAAGGATTTAAAAGAGAAGAAAGAGAAGAGCATGAAAGATGTCCTTACCGAGCAATTTCTGGAAAAGCTGGTAACCCATTTTAACTGCTCCCGGAAAGAATTAATGTTCAAACTGGCACTCTATTTTCAGGATAGGGATCTAACTGAAGTAGAGCAGCAGATAAAGGATCGTCAGGCGCGATTGAAGGATAGTGAACTCACTACCTGATCCAGCAGGAAGTAAAAAAATTGAAGAGGATATAAATATGCAAAAGGTTAAGATTTTATGGGTTGATGATGAAATCGAACATCTCAAGCCACATTTGATGTTTCTGGAAGAGAGAGATTATCTTGTAAAGACTGTAACAAACGGCAGAGATGCAATTGATAGTGTTCTGGAAGACAAGTTTGATCTTGTTCTACTGGATGAAATGATGCCCGGTTTGGATGGCTTGAGTACTCTACAGGAGATCAAGCTTATCAATCCCTCATTACCGGTTATTATGATCACCAAGAGTGAGGAAGAGGGCTTGATGGAGAAAGCAATAGCGAGCCAGATAGCCGATTATTTAATCAAACCAATCAATCCTAACCAGATAATCATGGCTATCAAGAAGATATTCCAGGCTGATGAGATCAGGCATAATCGTATTGGAGAGGAATATTCGGAATTCTCAACGAAGATCAATCAGAAACTCTTTGCCAAACCGAACTGGCAGGATTGGGCGGGCATTTATCGCGAGATATGTCGCTGGGATCTGGTAATTGATGAGTTTAATGACCCGGGGTTGACTCAGATGCATTTTCTCGAAAAACGTAACTGCAATTCTGAGTTCTGTAACTATATAGAAGAGCAGTATCCTCGTTGGCTAAAGAGTGATGAACGGCCTGCTCTTTCATATGATGTCATCAGTGAATACATTACCCCCTTACTGGAAGAGAACAAACCGGTATATTTTATAATACTGGACTGTTTACGGCTTGATCAGTATTATGCTATCGAGCCCTTTATTTCTGAGCTCTTCAACGTAAACATGGATCTCTACTATTCTATCTTACCGACAGCAACGCCATATTCCAGAAATTCACTCTTCAGCGGTTTGCTGCCCAACGATATTGCTAACGAATTCCCATCTTACTGGGTCGATTTTGCGGAGATGGAGAACAGCAGAAACCGTAATGAGCATCAGCTTCTCGACGCACATCTGAACGATCTGGGACTGAATCTCGACCCGTCGAGCAAGTACGTCAAGATATTCAACATCGAAGAGGGAAATTTTGTCATCAGAAAGATAGAGACCTGGAACAAGGAGAAACTTGTTGTACTCGTTTACAATTTCCTCGATCTCTTGACACATCATCGTTCAAGAGACCAGATACTTCAGGAAACTATACCTAATGAGCAGGCATTGAGAGCTTTTACCAAGCACTGGTTTCTACATTCATCTCTCTATGAAGCGCTCAAGGTAATCAGCAAGCAGGATGCCATAGTCGTTATCAGCACAGATCACGGTTCGATCAAGGTCAACAGGGCGACACAGGCAGTAGGGGACAAGGATACCTCCATGACCGTCCGTTACAAACAGGGGAAGAATCTAACCTGCAATGAACGGCATGCAGTATATCTTAAGAGCCCCAATCTCTACGGTTTGCCGGCCAAGAATATTGTTGATAATTTCATCTTTGCCAAAGATGATTACTACTTTGTCTATCCCAACTCCTATCATCAATATCAGAAGCAGTTTAATGGAACCTTCCAGCACGGCGGGATATCTATGGAAGAGATGATACTCCCACTGGCAGTCTGTCGAACTAAATAGAGAAGAAGTAATTTACTGTTAGTTATTGATAATGAAGAAATATATTATAAATTCGGAGCAGGAGACTATTCGGCTTGCCGAACAGGTAGCACCACTTGTAAAGAAGGGTGATATACTAGCGCTCTATGGTAATCTCGGTAGTGGTAAGACCTTCTTTACACGCTCTCTATGTGGAGCTCTCGGAAGTAACGATCATGTCACCAGTCCCAGTTTTGTACTTATTAATCAATACGATGCACCTGACAAGCGTATTAATCATATCGATCTTTACCGCCTGCATACAGAGGAAGATCTTGTCGGATTGGGACTGGAAGAATTTCTCGAATCCGGGATTACAATCATAGAATGGCCGGAGCTGGCTGAGAGGTTACTGAAAGGGAGGGTGATCAGGTTTAAATTCGTTTACGGTAAGGGTGAGAGATCAGTCAGTATAGAGGCTGATACAGATTTTCTGAGCCAGATAGATTAGTCCTCATTTTTGCCTATCTCCATTTGTAACGCCAGATCAGATCCATACCAGTATCTTTGGCATCTACTCTCACCAATTGCAGGTAGAGAAATCTGGTGATTTCGTATTCTACGAGGATCTCTTCACTAACCGGCTCTTTAGTATCGCTGAAGCTGAAATCCCGCTTATAGCTTATAAATAACTTGTCGGTGAGATATTTTCCAATCTCTATACCGACCTGAGAGGTTGCAGTATCGGAACGAAATTCAATTACATCGAGGCTGAAGCTGTCACCGATGACAGTAGCTATCTGATCGGTTAACCTGTTGGCAAGGAATCCGCCAATAGCGAGAGCTTGGTCAGAAACCTCATTCTTTTCACCCTGGGTCAATTCATCAAAAGAGCGTCCCAGAATGATATAAGAGATAGCGTCAGCCTCTTCTATCGGTTGATCATTCAACTCGAATTCCAGTTCCATCTCCTCCAGGGTTCCTGATACGAGTAACTTAAGATTCTTTCGTACCATATCCTGTCCCCGGAAGCTGTATATAGCTTCAAGCGTTAGTTGGGGATTGAACTCTTTCCCACCCGCAAAGATGACATCACCGGTAACGATCTGGAACCTTTTGCCATAGAAGGCATAATAACCACGGATAGTAGATAAATTTCCGAAAACTTCAAACTCATCACCCTCGACGATTATCGTCAAATCTGCACTAATTTCCAGATTCATATCGGAACTTCTGACCCAGACATTACGTGGAAAACTAACGGTAATCTCTCCCCGTAATCTCTCTATACTGAAACCGTTAGAATCTTCTACGAGTTCATCCGCCTGCTGCTCCCCGGCGGCAAAGACCTTTCTTCTTGCCTCAACGAGTAAGGGTTCTTCTCCTGTCTCATCTATCAGGTCGAGTAATTCATCGAGGTTGATTCTCCCCCGGTTGATCACTATGTTACCTCTGACCCTCGGTTCTTCGAGTGAACCATTAACCTGTAACCTCCCTCTGGCTATAAGATCCAGAGCCCTGGTATTGATCAATGGGAAATCATTAAGGTCGAACTGCAGGTCAAACAGGGTTGGCCTGTCGGCCGCTTCTTCTGCAGGTCGCTTGATAATATCACTCCCCAAGGTCACAGAACCCCTTCCATTGAAACGGCCCTGTCCAGAACGCATGGACAGATTGTTGACACTCAAGATATCATCTTCGAACAGGAGATCGAGGTTTAAATTGCGGTATGTAATACCGAGTTCAGGGATCGTTAGTCTTGCGTCTATGATTTCGAGTTCTCCTTCTGCCCGAATCTCGTTCATTGTATTCATAAGTTTCAGGTCGGTTCTCAAGACACCTGACATATTCCTGATATCTTCGAGGAAATTATCGAACATAGAGAGTTCGATATCACTGGTCCAGAAGTTGAGATAGAATTCACGATCATCAAAGATTTCGAATCCCTCGTTGAGGGATATGAACAATGGTATTGCAGAGTCTATGAAAACATAAGGTTCTTGCTCGTAGAGGACTCTTATATCGGCGTTAGCCATCTGATCTTCAGGTTCATATATGAATGAGAGTTCAGAGGAGAAATCCGATACCTCTTCCCAGCTGAGATCATAAATTCTCGTTTCGGACAGTATCTCCGGAGCATCAGGCATACCCTGCATCTGGAACTCGAGATCGAGATTCCCTGTAGAGAGAGGCATATCCTCTATCAAAGCAGAGAGAGATGTAATATCGAACCGGTTGATAGAGAATCTAAGATCATTGTAATCGTTCAGCGAGAATATACCTCCCAGATCAATATTCTGCTCTCCTGAACTTAATGCGAAATCGCTAAAAGTGAATGTCTGATCCTGTATATTTATCAGTGCCCGACCTTCACTCAGTTTCCATAAATCCTGCTCCAGCTTGATCTGTAATTTGTCGAGGGCTATGAGGATATCATCATTCATCATGATTTCGGATTCCAGATTGAAAGTAACATCTTCCGATTGTCTGGCATCCAGAGAGATGCTTAACCTGTTTTGATGCAGATTCCCAAAGGCAGTAACCTTCTCCAGGGGTATTTCTCCTATCAGAATATCATTAAAATTGGTCTCCAGCCAGACGAGAATGAAATCCTCTTTAATAGTAACAAAGAAACTACCGGTAATCTTCTCGCTATAGATATCTTCGTAACGGGACTCGTTAAGTACGAGTTCTGCAACAAGGATAAGATCATCCATCTTACCCTGCAGATGCCCGCTCAACTTACCCCCTGTCTCGACCATGTCTTCGGAGAGATCCAGATAGCCAAATATGGGTTGAAGATTGGTTATCTGCAATTCATAATCGGCACTACTCTCTCTGGTCTGACTGAAGAATCCTGACACCTCCAGCAGGTTCCCGGCGACATCACAGAAGAGAGTGTCGAGGGTTACCTCTTCATCCTCCAGCATGGCACGGAGATAGACGGTTTCGATCGGTATGTCATTGAAGCTGGAGGGTAACATCTCGAATTCGACAAAGACGGGACTGTCAGTAATATGATCACCCTGCAAATCGAAGCGGAGATTCAAATTAGTGGTGGGATTACCTATATCATCCAGGGTTTCCAGATTCACTCCTGCCAGTTCTCCCTGAATATGGAAATCGAGCAGATCCTGTATGTCGGCTATAGTAGCAGTGGAACGGAGAAGGCCGAAATCTCTCAGTTGCATAACCAGATCAGCATTCAAAGCCCTATTCTCGAGTTCCATAGCAGTAACCAGCCGGTCAATGTGTACCGCACTATCGAAGAAGTTGTCTGCCCGAATGACAGTCTGCCGAAGATCAGTTTCCAGATAAAAATTCCCTTCATAGATATCAAATCCACTCCCCTGCAGGTCGATATCTCCGTTTATAGAGAGAAAGATAGATTCGTCTGCCAGCCAGTATGATGGTGTGAATTCGTCAAAAAGGATTGTGATTTTGTATTCCGGATCCAGCACTGTCTCCAGATAGGGTGGATTGAGCATCTCCATATCAATCTCTATCCGGCCATTCTCCTCTCTGAACAGGAGTGAAAGATTGAGCAACTCATCCAGGCCAGTAAAGTTGGTAGTAAGCCTGAAAGAACTGTCAGGCCGGATTTCGGGGAAGAAATGGGCAAAGTCAGTCGCCTGTTGAACATAGAAATCGAGCTCTCCAGCAAAACCTTTCAGATCAAAATCTGCTCTCGCAGCAGCAGTAAGAACAAAGTTGTCTGAATCCAGGATCATTTCTCTCATGTCGATACTATCCTCAATCATTCTGGCAATCAAAGATATCCTGTTGATGTTAATCCTGTGCTCATTATCCCAGTCGATAGATAATCCTGCATCATGGAGCCTGAGAGACATCCAGTCGGCTTGCATAGCAAAAGACATACTGAGGAAAAGATCGTTAACACTGGAAGGGAGAGGAATTTCATTCTCTCTATCGGTCTGAATATCAATATTTATAGCTGTCAGGGTAATATCCTCGACAGCGATCTCCCAGGGCGACTCCCCTTTCTGCTCTTCTGTCGGTTGAACTACCTCCTCTTCAGTTATCAGTAATCGTTCCAGATTCCAAACACCCTCCTCTTCCCGAAGAGCAACAAATAGTTGACTGACAAGCAGGTTAGTCACAATTACCTGCTGTTTGAGAAGCGGCAGAAGGCTGTATTGCACAGATAATTCCTTTAGTGACAGGACAATCAGCTCTCCATCTTTGACGATTATATCGTTGAATGTCAAACTGTTGTAGAAGTTCCCCTCTATAGATCCAATCAATATTTCAGCATCTACAAATTTTTCTGCCTGATCGATAATTATTCTGGAGACGAGTGAACGGAAAAGTGCTGTCTGGCTGAAAATGGCAAAAGCGACGAGGAACAGCAGGAATATGATTATAAACCAGATGAGTATGCGTAAGATCTTTTTGAATCGCTTCATTGTTAAAATGCCTGTCCCAGACTTATAAAGAATTGAACCGGTTTTCTCCCTTCGAAGATTGGAGTTGCAATATCGAGCCGGAACGGGCCTACAGGGGTAGCAAAACGGAGGCCACCTCCAGCAGAGTATCGCAAATCATCTAAATCGTGATCCCAGGTATCAGGCCAGACGTTACCAAAATCCAGAAACGATACACCAGAGAGAGGGCCGAAGAGTGGAAATCTGAATTCCCCGCTACCTTCAAGCAGAGCATTACCACCGAGTGGTTGACCATCTTCCGATTGTGGGCCTAATTGCCGACGTGGCCAGCCTCTGACCGAAAATGAACCCCCTGCATAGAACCTCTCTTCTATCGGAATATAGTTATCGGCAGAGAGATCTTTGATTATACCACCTCTCACCCTGCCTGCGAATACGAGGTCTCCTCTTAACTGATCATAGTGACGGGCATCACCGATAACACGGAGATACTGGAAATCTGAACCGAATCCGAGCCCGGAAAAGGTAACAGTGCTAGATAACAATGAACCAATAGTCGGGAAGAATCTCGGCCTGGAAGAATCCCTGACTATACCCCAGGTAACACTTGATTTGCGGTAGATTCTCAGTGGATCTTCCTCTATACGGCCACTCTCATCCCGTAGTTTAGCGAGGTTCTGCTCCTCAAAGAATTCTGTCGTAGGAGAAGGACCAGGAGGAAGGTTGAGTTGCTGTTCCAGGAATTCTGCACTGGCGAGCAGCCTGTTATTCTCGAAAGTATAGGTCAGATAGGTACCGGTATGGCTGGAGACTCGATAATTGATCGTACTGCTGCCACCAATTCTCTCAATCTTATAACCCGGTTCTCTCTCTCGCCGGTAAAAAGGGTTTAGGAGAAGATTAGAATGTACGGTAGGGAAGCCTGGTTGATTGAGCCGGAAATCGAGTATGATTGGTTCATGATATGAGTGTTTAACAAAGAGTGTTGCCTTACGTAAACCACCGAGAAATCTCAATCTCGTAATCTCGGCGTAAACTCTGATATTCTTCTCAAGGGTAAAATCACTGAAACTGAGATCACTGAGACTGACGTCTTCTATACTGAATCCGACACCGAAATCAAGCCGTGTAGCATCCTGTTCCCGGAGATTAATCTCGACTGGGACGATTTCTCTTCTGGAATCGAGCCTGAGACTGACAGAGACGAACTGGAACATAGCGAGGTCCTGTAGCCTGTTCCGGGTCTGATCAAGCCTGCGAGGGACATACGCTTCGCCTGTTCTGGTAGTTAGAAAACGCATTAACTGTCTCTCTTCTATCTTCCTCAACCCGCTGAATGTAATCTCACCGAAGTAGGCTTTGGGGCCGGGATCGACTAGATAAATAATATCGACTCTATCTTCTGAGGAATAGAGTGAGAGATCATAATTGACCCTTACGTGTGGATAACCGAGATTATCGAAATGCTTTCTGACAGTAATAAGGTCTTCTTGAAATTCTTCGTCAGTGAAATAATGCCCCTCACGAATATTCAAATGTTTTCTTATCCGGGATGGTTCTTCCTGAAAATCTTCACTCTCCGCATCGATAAAGCGATATCTGAGGTCATTGACCATCACACGCTTACCCTCATCGATGTTTATACTGATAGTAACCCATTGCTGATTATCGTCGAACTCTACTTCGTATTCCTCGATCGCTGCATTGAGAAAACCCTCACGCTGATAGGACCTGACTATTCTGGCCAGGTCATCTTCGAGCAACCCTGCGACGTATACAGGCGATCTACGCCAGAATTGTAACCTCTCAAATAATGATTTTGACCTGACCTCCATGAGCGAACGGAGATTACCATTAGAGAAATGCTCATTTCCGCTGAACTCTACTTTTCTAACCCGGACAACATCCATATCCTGCGCATAGAGCAAAGTACAATTCACGGCTATCAGTGTCAGAGAGACGACACAGATCAGTATCTTCAACGACCTGTTATTGATACTTGCAATCATTGATTTACCTTACCGACCAGTATAGTGTTGAAAGCAAGAGGAAAATCTATACTCCTGTTTCACACCCTGCACTCATCCTACCCCTTTTTTTACTTAACGCAAAAAGGGATAGTCGGTTCCGATCTTTGCATTGACTTCTGCCATCGTCTCTGCGGTCAGTTTATCAGCTTTACGGTTTCCTTCTCGGAATATCTCTGCCACCTGATCAGGATGCTGGATATAATGGTAATATCTCTCTCTGATCGGTTCCAGTACTGTCTCGATATTATCTGTCAACCATCTCTTACATTGCAGGCAGCCAATGGAGGCAGTAGTACATCCCTCTATCACTTCCTGCTGTTTCGCGCTGTCTGAAAGAAGTTCATGCAGAGCGAAAAGGTTGCATTTTTCCGGATCACCAGGGTCGGTCTTTTTGATTCTGGCTGGGTCTGTTACTGCTTTTGACACCTTTTTCCATATCTCTTCTTTGGTTTCGTAGAGATAAATACAATTGTCGAGAGACTTGCCCATCTTCTCCGAACCATCAAGCCCCTTGATTCTCTTACCGACAACACCCTGAGGTTCGGGAAAGATCTCGCCGAAGATGCTGTTAAATCTCCGGACTATCTCGCGGGCCAGTTCTATATGCGGAAGCTGGTCATCACCAACAGGGACTATTTCGGCTTTGTAGATAATGATATCGGCAGTCATAAGAGCCGGATAATCAAGAAGGCCAGCGTTTATATTATCAGCCTGTTGAAGCGTTTTGTCTTTATATGTCGGAACTCTCTCGAGCCAGGATACTGGAGTAAGGCAGTTCAGAATCCAGGTGAGTTCGGTATGACCCCTAACCTGAGATTGTATCATTAGAGTCGATTTATCCGGGTCGAGTCCGCAGGCCAGGTAGGAACAGGCGCATTTGAACACATAATCCTGCAGCTCTGCTGACTGATAGCGAGCAGTCATAGCGTGATAATCGACAATTCCGAAGACCGCTTCGTACTGGTCCTGTAATTGAGCCCACTGTCTGATGGCACCCAGATAGTTGCCAAGATGTAAATCACCAGTTGGCTTTACTCCACTAAACAATCTCTTCATACATACTCCTCACGCTCTTTTTTAATTCTTGTATCTCATTTCTTCAGCTCTAATCCTGGTTCGAAGATCAGATTATCTATACTATATCCCCAATAAGGTCATGCACCAGGCTTTCTACGATTCTTACCTTCAGAATATCTCCTACTTCTCCCTTTCCGGAGCGGATGAATACTAGGCCGTCGATCTCCGGAGCGTCGTACCTGGTTCTCCCCTCGTAGAGGAAGTTATCATCTTCAGAAAGACCTTCTATGATAACTTCTACCGTTTGTCCAACAAATTTTTTCAGCAATTCTTCTGAGATGGAGTCGTGCAATTCTGTCAGTACCCTTTTGCGCCGTGCTGCAGTTCTGTGGTGAACCTGTTCTGGCATATTTCCCGCCTCGGTTCCATCCTCCCTGGAATATTGGAAGACCCCTAATCTATTGAATCTCTGCTCTTCCAGGAACTGATACAACTGATGAAATTGTTCTTCTCTCTCTCCCGGAAAGCCGGTTATAATCGTTGTCCGTAGAGCAGCATCAGGAATTATATCCCTGATCCTGTCCAGAAGCCTTTCTGTCTCAATCTTAGTAATGTGTCTGTTCATCTGAGCCAGAATCTCATCATTGATGTGTTGTATCGGCATATCGAGGTAGGAACAGATTTTGGGGTTATCTCTTATCAGGTAGAGCAGATCATCTGTTACATTAGCAGGATGAAGATATAATAACCGTATCCAGTCAATACCTTTCACATCTGCGAGACGGTTCAAAAGTTTAATCAGGTTCGGACTGGAACCGAGATCGATTCCGTATTGCGTGATATCCATAGCCGTGACGATCAACTCCCTGACACCGCTCTCAGCCAGCTGTTCTGCCTCCTGCAGTATCGATGGCAATCTTTCGCTTCTGACCGGCCCTCGGATGGAGGGGATTGCACAGTAACTACAGAGATTATTACAGCCGTCAGAAATTCTCTGATAAGCGTAGGGAAGAGGCTTGAGCCTTTGACGTTCCAGTCTGTAAGAGGATAACGAGAGCAAATCTGCCAGGCCGGCAAAATCCTTCAACCCGATAAAATGATCCACTTCCGGCATACTCTGCTGCAGGTCGGTCTGGTATCGCTTTATCAGGCAGCCGGTAACAAGGAGTTTACATCCGGGGTTATCTGCTTTGACCCTGCCGAGCTCAAGGATCCGTTCTATAGATTCCTCCTTGGCATCCCTGATAAAACCGCAGGTATTGACCAGAATCAGATCGACATTCTCCGGAGTTTCTGACGGTATAAACCCCTTCTGTTTAAGGATACCTGCGAACTGCTCACTATCCACCAGATTTCGTGGACAGCCCAGACTCTCCAGAAAATATGTTTTCTTCTCGCTTACTTTACTTCTCATATCTCGTTAACTCTTTTGTTTAAACAGTCGAACGAATCAGAGTTTCTGATTTCTCGCAACTCATTAGCTGAGAGAATGAATGATCAGGCCAGATTTCAGTTTGGGCTCGAACCAGGTCGATTTCGGTGGCATTATTGCTCCTGAATCGGCAATTTCCATGAGATCTTTTACCGATGTGGGATACATGGCGAATGCTACCGCTTCACCCTTATCAACGCGTTTCTCCAGTTCCTTCAAACCTCTTATTCCACCGACGAAGTCGATCCTCTTATCGGTTCGTGGATCTCCAATTGCGAGGATGGGGCTGAGGAGGTTATCCATTAGAATGGCTACATCGAGCGATTTCACCGGATGTTCGGGATCATAAGTTCCCTCTTTCGGACTTAGTTTATACCATCTGTTATCGAAATACATACCTATCCTGTGTTTCATCTCCGGTTTGTATTGCTGATTACCCGGAATCTCTTCCAGCTCGAATTTCTCTTTTATCTTGGCCAGGAATTCTTCGTTACTAAGGCCGTTGAGATCTTTGACTACCCTGTTATAGTCCATTATCTTCAACTGCTCATCGGGAAAGATGACAGCCAGGAAGAAATTGTACTCTTCTTCTCCTGTATGGTTGGGATTGGCATCTTTTCGCATCTTACCCACTTTATAGGCAGAAGCGGAGCGGTGATGCCCATCGGCAACGTAAAAAGCCGGAATCTCTGCAAAGTGCTTGATTAATCGTTCTATGATCTGCGGATCGCTGATCCTCCAGAAGGTGTGTATTACCGAATCTTCAGTCTGAAAATGATATTCCGGATCCTTGCGGATGAGTTCCACAACCAGATTGTCGATCGAGTCTACTGCAGGATAGGTTAAAAAAACTGGACCGGTGTTAGCGTTGAGAGTGTCTACATGGCGGATTCGATCCTGTTCCTTATCGGCACGTGTCAGCTCGTGTTTCTTAATGATGTCGTTTTCATAATCATCAATGGAAGCACAGGCAACCAGGCCGATCTGTTTGTGGTCTCCCATCTGTTGCTGATAGAGATATAATGAGGGTTCACTCTCTTGCTGTAAAATATTCTGAGCTATCAGATAATCGAGATTCTCCTTCGCTTTCTTATATACAGTTTCATCGTAGGGATCGATATCATCGGGAAGATCGATCTCTGACCTGACTACATGAAGAAAACTGTATTTGTTCCCTTTTGCCAGCTCTTTTGCTTCTTCTCTGTTCACAACATCATAGGGGGGAGAGGCTACCTTCTCCACCATATCATTGCGAGGCCTGATACCCTTAAATGCTCTGATTATTGCCATCTTACATCTCCTTTAGTTTCTTTGATTTCATAGGCTCATTCCTTTATAACACCGCTTACGTGTCAATCCTTTTCAGGCTGAAATATGCCAGTCACTCAATAAACTACTTCCAGTAGAAATGCAGAACATTCGACAGAGCTCCGTTTCTACAGTTCAGTCCATAGAATTTCTCCGATTCTGAGCACCTGAACTCGAAATAGATCTTCCTCTCCTGCAGATATTCTATTTCGGCGTATAGCTCATCTCCATCTGGATCTGGTTGCTCACCGCTTAAAGAGTATATTTTTAGCGGGGTCCCTGGAGCTGGTTCCTCATCGAAATAGAAATTCTTCAGTTTCAAGTTTATCGGTTCCGATTTGAGTAGATAAAAGGGGTAGGTACGGTATAGCTCCCTTATCCTGTCATTCAGCGTGGGATAAGGATTGGAATAAGCAAATTTCCAGATATCGCGAGTCCGCTTGCGTAGCGGAGTATTGACGTGATTCCTGTATTTATGAGGCTCATAGAGTTTCACCTGTCGGCCACCGTGTGAACTCTGAAAGATATATGAACCGCACTTTCCGTGCATCGAAACCGTCATATTCAGCAGCCGGATAAGGCTATCCGGTAATCGCCAGAAATAAAACCTCTTACTCATCCTTATCATCCTCCTGTTATCTTTGTTCGTGAGATTTTTTTTGCTCCCTCTATTTATATATGCATCACAAAAATGGGTCTTATTAAAAGCCGAACTGCTGAGAATGTCTGCTCCATCAGATAAATAGTAATATTGGAAAATTGTGCTGCCATATCTTTAGAGAATTCTATTGCCGAACCAAAGAGAGGGATACGAGCCGGATGGTGCCGACTCGTATGGTTCAAAAAGATTACAGTTTGGATCGTGTGAGGCCGTATCTGACTCGAAGAGATTATGCCTGTTGTTATTCTGGCTTGTGTGATAAGTCTGTATAGATTGAGTTTGACATCTTGAGTATAATGAAAAAAAATGCAACAAGTTATTAGATTAATAATGGAGGTTGTTTAATGATAAGTCAAGAATTGATAGCTAAAGTGCTGGAACGTGCTTTATCTAACGGAGCCGACTTTGCTGAGCTGTTTCTGGAAAACACCTATAATTCCTCGATCAGGTTTTATGATGGCAAGACACAGCAGAGCATCGTAGGTAAAGATTTTGGTGTTGGTATAAGAGTATTTTACGGGATTAGCGCAATCTATGCCTATACGAGTGATCTGACCGAGAAGGGATTACTCTCAGCTGCAGATGCAGTTGCCAAAGCAGACAGGAAGGATCAGGTCATCAGGCCGCAGGAATTGAGCCAGGTAAGAGTCGATAATAGACACCAGGTGAAGATTCCGGGTAACACGGTCGATAAATCGGAGAAACTCGATTTCATAAGGAAGATAGATAAATCTGCCCGTATCTATAGTGATAAAATAGCTCAGGTAGATCTTACCCTCCTGGAGAAGAAGCAGGATATCCTGATCGCTAACAGTGAAGGTTTATTCGTCGAGGACACGAGAAACTATACCCGTGCTTACTCGGTTGTTATAGCCGCCAGTGGGAGTGAGAACCAGACCTGTTTTGATGGACCCGGAGCACTGGCCGGTTATGAATTTATCCGTAGCCTCGATCCTGAGGAGATAGGTAAGAACTCGGCCGAGATAGCGGTCAAGATGTTAGAGGCCGATTACGCACCGAGCGGTACTTTTCCGGTGATTATCGATAACGGCTTTGGTGGTGTTATCTTCCATGAAGCTTGTGGACACAGCCTGGAAGCTACATCGGTTGCCAAAGGGGCTTCGATTTTTTCCGGCAAGATGAATCAGCAGATAGCAACAGAAAAGGTTACCGCTATTGATGACGGGACTATTGTCAATAAATGGGGTTCCTTGAATATCGATGATGAGGGAACTCCTGCAGAGAAGACAGTCCTGATAGATAAAGGAATTCTCAAATCCTACATGGTTGATAAGCTTGGTGGTAAGAAGATGGATATGGAGTCGACCGGTAGTGGACGGCGCCAGTCTTATAAATATGCCCCCACCTCCAGGATGCGGAATACCTATATTGCACCCGGCAAGGATAGTTTCGAAGATATGGTAGCCTCGATAGACTTTGGCCTCTATGCCAGGAAGATGGGTGGTGGCTCTGTCCTTCCCGGAACCGGTAACTTCAATTTCTCTGTTGCCGAAGGTTATCTGATCAGGAACGGTAAGATAGCCGAACCAGTCAGAGGAGCAACCCTTATTGGTAATGGTGGTGATATACTGCATAAGATCAGTATGATATCAGATAATCTGGAGTTGGCTGAAGGTATGTGTGGTTCAGTCAGCGGCAGCATCCCCACTACAGTGGGACAGCCGGCGATTAAGGTCGATCAAATCATAGTAGGCGGAAGAAAGTAGGAGGTTGAGAGATTATGTACGAACAAGAATTTAATAAATTATTCGAGTTAGCAAAAAATAAAGTCGATGATATAGAGATTATGCTGACGAGCGGGAAATCGTTCTCTGTCAGGATTAATCAACAGAGTGTCGAATCGTTCAATTATGCAGACAGTAAAGGGATAGGGATCAGGATCATCAAAGACGGCAAGGTCGGATATTCCTATACCGAAGAATTTAGTGATGAAGCATTTGCTTTGATCATCGATGAGGCTATAGCGAGCAGTGAAATGGTGGAGAATCTGGAACCGGTTAAATTTGATAACTATCCTGATATTCCCGAGCAGCTGAATATCTATTCCGCAGAGCTTGATAAGGTTAAAGTCGAAGATAAGATCTCACTGGCACAGAAGTTAGAGTCCTTAGCCCTGGAAGCTGACAAGCGGGTATTCAATGTGCCTTATGCAGCTTATGGTGACGGTTATAGCTATTCCAAGATCGCTAACAGCAAGGGATTGAATAAAGAGAGTAAATCCAATTACTGTTCGGCTTTCGTGATGGTACTAGCCCAGGAGGGAGAAGATAAGAAATCGGGTATGGATTTCAAGATGAGCCGCGATTTTAAGGATATAGATCCCGTGAAGATTGTCGATAAAGCGGTGAAACAGGCGACAGATCTCCTGAATGGAGCAACACCGGCTTCCGGTCAATATCCTGTCGTTCTGAGCAATGAAATGATGGCTTCGCTACTGAGTACCTTTTCAGGGATTTTCTCTGCAAAGAGCGTTCAGGAAGGGAAGTCCCTGCTAAAAGGCAAGATCGGAGAAAAGATATCCGATCCGGTTGTGACTATTCTTGATGATGGCCTGCATCCAGACGGTATGGTGACCTCACCTTTCGATTCGGAAGGTTATCCCTCCCAGCGGACACCACTAATTGATGACGGGATATTGAAGAACTTTCTGCAAAACACGATTACTGCAGCAAAGGATAATGTGAAGTCAACCGGGAATGCCTCTCGGAGTTACAAGGGTTCATTAAACGTATCTACGACCAATCTTGTGCTACAGCCCGGTAAGGCGACAGTGAAAGATTTGATAAAGAGCTATGACAGGGTGATCGAAGTGGTCAGCCTGCAAGGCCTTCATTCCGGAGCTAATCCCATTTCAGGTGATTTTTCACTTGCCGCTGAAGGTTTTCTCTATGAGCAGGGAGAGAGAAAAGAAGCATTGTCTAACTTCACGATCTCAGGTAATTTTTTCCAGATATTGAAAGATATCGAGAAAGTGGGTGACAATGCAGAATTCAATATGCAGTCCTGTTCCTCTCCAGCAGTGCTGATAAAGCAACTTATGGTAAGCAGTAAGTAAAGAATGCTTTAATAACAGGAGAAGAAATCAAAATATTAGAGGGGACAGCCTGGGTGCTGTCCCCTTTCAGATAGTATATTGCAGAGTAAGGCAAAAGATCCGTAACAATTAAGAGAGGAGGGGGATTATGGCTTATGTAGAGATCTACAGGCTATCAGAGAAAGAGATCGAGAGTCGCGGTATCAGGGAGTGGCCAGTCTGGGAAAAGGGAGTATCTCGTTTCGACTGGTTTTATGATCACACCGAAGAGTGTCTACTTATTGAAGGTGAGGTAGAGGTAATGACACCGGAAGGAGTGTATCGTTTCGGGGGTGGGGATTACGTTGTATTTCGTAAAGGCTTGAAATGCAAGTGGAGAGTGAAAAAACCTGTCCGTAAATACTACAACTTTCTCAATGATTGATGCTTTGCTTATTAATAAGGGGCGGGTTGCAGGCCTACCCCTTTTTTATACTGAACCTATCTATAATAATTTTCTATTCGTTCGGTAACCGTCTTAACATCGAGTCCGGCAAAGCGGAATACATCCTCAGACTTGCCTGAGACAGCATAATCGGTAACACCGAGCTTAACCAGACGGGTTTGGAACTGCAGTTCGACAAGCCTGTCGGCAATGATGCTACCCAGCCCCGTTCTAACATTATGATCCTCATAGGTGAAAATAATGCCAGTTGAGGCTGCTCTCTTCAGGAATTCATCGTCTATAAATTCCGGGCAGGAAACAGCCCAGAGCTGTAATCTGATTCCCTTCTCCTTTAACCTGTCGATCACTTCCAGTGCTCTTGAGCCGACACTCCCCATTACGAGAAGAGCTCCGTCATTACCATCCCTGATAAGGTCAGCTACACCGTATTCGAACCGATAGTTCTCATCATAGAACGGATTCCCCTCTTCATCTGTCAAAACAGGTATTTTGGATCTCCCCATCGCTACCAGATAATTCCCTTTTTTGTCTATCAGGTAGCGGATCACCCTGTCTGTCTGATTGGGACAAACCGGTATAATTGGATGGAAATTATAGAGATTTCTCATCAGGGCCAGATAGTCGAGGCATTGATGAGTTTTACCATCTTCTCCAACATCCAGGCCGACATGGGTTACAATCAACTTAAGGTTTGTATGGTTGATATCATTCAGCCGATGCTGATTATACGTTTCATCGACCCCGAAGACACCGAAGTCGGCAAAGAAGCACTGCAGGTTCTCCAGGGAAATACTGCCCGACATAGTAGCCGTATGATGCTCCATAATGCCACTCTGGAAGAAATTGTTAGAGAGGTTATCGGCAAAATCTTTCGTCTTGACGCTACCCTGCAGGTCACAATCGAAAACGACTATCGGGGTGTAGGGTTTTTGCTCATTGATCTTCGCCAGGTCGGCAATAGCATTACCCCAGGCCGAACGGTTATCGAGTGGTTTATCATAAACCATCGGATTCCCCGGCTGCAGGTTATAGCGCTCGGTCTCATTCAGGGAACAGTGGGGAGCGGGTTGGAATTCCTGACGTAATTTGTGATAATGATCGAGCCTATTTTCGCAGCCGAGTTCCTGTAAAGCCTCTGCTAACTGGTCTTCAGAAATAGCTGCTCCATGATACTTCTCTCTGTTCTCCATAAATGAGACCCCTTTACCCATAACTGTATGGGCAAGAATCATTACTGGCTGGTCAATCTCAGTTGCCTCAATAATGGCCTGGCTGATCTCTTTGAAATCGTGCCCGTCAATCTCTAATACTTTCCAGCCATCAGAGATATAGTTGTCTTTTATGTTCTGCGGCATTACATCTTCGATCTGTCCACTGATTTGCAACCGGTTATAATCCACAATCCCGGTCAGATTGTTCAGGCCGTACTTCACTGCAAAACGACGGGCTTCCGAAAGTTGTCCCTTCTGCTGTTCACCATCACCCATCATTACGAAGACATTATAGGCGAGCCTCTTCAGTATGGCTGCCAGGGCAAAACCACAACCGGCAGATAAACCCTGGCCCAGATTTCCCGAGCCCCACTCGACTCCCGGTACTGTTCGTTCAATGTGTCCTTCGTAGATACTTCCGGCAAGACGGAATTGGGAGATGAAATCATCACAGGGAATAAAGCCATTAACTGCGAGAGCAGTATATACTCCGGGGGATACATGACCATTACTGACTACGATCCTGTCTCGCTCTTCCGTGCGATAGTTTTTCGGATTGATATTGAGCATCTCATACAGAGTAAGAAAGATGTCGATCGTTGACATGGACCCGCCGGGATGGCCAGATCCAGCCAGAGTGGTAGCCTGCAATATAGCGGCTCGAGCTGAAATGGCTCGCTCCTGGAGTTTTTTAATCGTTTCTGGTAAAAGTGGTGAATATTTCATACAGATCTCGCTTGTTTTTTTTTTGAGCAATAGTTCTCACCTCTTCATATATGTCAATGATGAAGTTAGCTATCTTTACCGATAGTCTTTCTGCTATTTCTATCGGTATTATCGGGGAAATGGCCGGTAACCGACGATTATATGCCGACTTTGAAATAATTGTTCATACAATGACAATCTGAAGATGAATGCGAAAAGAACACTCACCAGTATTTTTTCTGATTAAGCAAGAGGAATGGTGTCTGTAAGGGTTGATAATTTGCCAGATAGAAAAAGTTTCATAATATAATGAATTGCGTTATATTATGTATAAGAATAGTAATAAGAGGGGGTTTTGGTGGAATTAAATGCCGAAACTGGCGGGAGACAAATATTTATTGACATATAAAGGTGAGTAAAAATACTAACCAGAGTTTTTTGAGACCATCGTTTTACGAGAGTTAATAAAAAATCACATAGAGAAATGAACAACAGGAGGTTATATATGAACGGTAAGAAGAGAGTATATCTCTTTGGTAACGGAAAAGCTGATGGCAAGGCTAACATGAAAGAACTCTTAGGAGGAAAAGGTGCTAATTTAGCCGAGATGAATTTGATTGGTGTTCCCGTTCCACCAGGTTTTACGATAAGTACAGAAGCCTGTAATGAGTATTATGAATTGGGTAGAGAAGAGATACAGAAGTTACTGGAACCGGAAGTCAAGGATGCAGTAAAGAAGACAGAAGAGATAATGGAATCCGGTTTTGGTGATAAGGATAATCCGCTTCTCCTCTCGGTCCGTTCCGGAGCAAGGGCCTCAATGCCCGGTATGATGGATACGGTTCTCAATCTTGGTTTGAATGACGAGGTTGTGGAGGGGATTATCAGAAAAACTGGTAATGAAAGATTTGCCTGGGATTCTTACCGGAGATTCATCCAGATGTTCGGAGATGTTGTCATGGGTCTGAAACCTGAGAAGAAAGAAGACCATGATCCCTTCGAAGAGATCATAGATCAGTTGAAGGAAGAGAAGCAGGTAGAGAATGATATCGAACTAAAGACAGACGATCTGAAGTTACTGGTAGATAGATTCAAGAAAGTCATTAAAGATAAAACTGGTAGAGAATTTCCAACCGATCCATGGGCACAGCTATGGGAATCCATAATGGCTGTTTTCGACAGCTGGAATACTGAACGAGCAGTTTACTATCGCAAGATGCATAGCTTCCCTGACGATTGGGGAACTGCTGTAAACGTCCAGGCTATGGTATTTGGCAATATGGGTGATAGTTCGGCTACTGGCGTTGCTTTCACCCGTGATGCGGCTACCGGGGAAAAGCTGTTCAATGGTGAGTATCTGGTAAATGCTCAGGGAGAAGATGTCGTAGCCGGAATACGAACTCCGCAACAGATCACCAGAGAGGGCTCAATGCGTTGGGCGAAATTGCAGCAGATCTCTGAAGATGAGAGGAAGAACAAATATCCCTCACTGGAAGAGACTATGCCTGAGGTGTATAAGGAATTGTTCGATTATCAGGAGAAATTAGAGAATCATTATAAAGATATGCAGGACCTGGAATTTACCATACAGGAGGGCAAACTCTGGGTACTTCAGACCAGAAACGGCAAGAGAACTGGTCCGGCGATGGTCAAAATTGCTGTTGATATGCTCAAAGAGGGTTTGATAAATGAAAAGACTGCCCTGTTAAGGAATGATCCCAAAAAACTTGATGAGCTTCTTCATCCGGTCTTTACTCCTGAAGCACTCGACAAGGCCAGAGTTATCTCCAAAGGGCTACCCGCTTCACCCGGTGCAGCATCTGGACAGATTGTCTTCTTTGCTGACGACGCTGAAGAGTGGGCAGACGAAGGGAAAGATGTTATTCTTGTCAGAAGAGAAACCTCCCCGGAAGACCTGAGAGGTATGAATGTAGCAAAGGGAATCCTCACTTCTCGAGGCGGGATGACTTCTCATGCGGCTGTAGTTGCCCGTGGTATGGGTAAGTGTTGCGTTTCGGGAGCTGGTACCGCTTCGATCAATTATAAAGAGAAGACTCTAAAAGCTGGTGATGTAGAGTTAAAAGAGGGTGACTGGATATCTCTCAACGGAACGACCGGAGAGGTTTATGAAGGGAAACTGGAAACCAAGCTGCCCGATGTCAGTGGAGATTTTGAGACACTGATGAAACTCTGTGACCGTTTTACGAAAATGGCTGTCAGGACAAATGCTGATACTCCTAAAGATTCGAAGATCGCCAGAAAATTCGGGGCAAAGGGTATCGGACTCTGCCGAACAGAGCATATGTTCTTCGAAGGTAAACGTATTAAAGCAGTCAGAGAGATGATTCTGGCCGAGAACGAAGAAGGACGCAGAAAGGCATTGGATAAACTGTTACCGATTCAGAGAGAGGACTTTGAAGGGATCTTTACCGCTATGAACGGACTGCCGGTAACGGTTCGACTTCTGGATCCACCACTGCACGAATTTGTACCCCATGATGAAAAAAGCCAGCAGGAGATGGCCAGTGAGATGGGTGTCGATCTTGAAACTGTGAAGAGAAAAGTCGATTCACTGCACGAGATGAATCCGATGCTTGGGCATCGTGGCTGTCGCCTCGGCATTACCTATCCTGAGATTACAGAGATGCAGGCTCGAGCTATATTCGAAGCTGCACTAAATCTCAAGAAGAAGGATATTAAAGCCATCCCGGAAATTATGATCCCCTTGATTGGGACAGTAGAAGAGTTCAGATTACAGGAACAATTGATCAGAAAAGTAGCTGATGAGCTTTTCGCTGAAAGAGACGATGAGATTGAATATATGGTTGGCACAATGATCGAGATTCCACGTGCCTGTATAGTGGCCGATAAGATTGCCGAGCATGCAGAATTCTTCTCTTTCGGGACAAATGACCTGACACAGATGACTTTCGGTTACTCACGTGATGATGCCGGTACTTTCCTGCCGATCTATTTGAAACATAACATTCTGCCGAATGATCCATTCCAGGTTATAGACCAAGATGGTGTCGGTACAATGGTCAAGATGGGTATAGATAAGGGAAGAGAGAGCAACAGCGAGCTGAAAATCGGTATCTGTGGAGAGCATGGTGGAGAACCGGAATCGGTCAAATTCTGCCACAGGGCCGGGATGAATTATGTCAGCTGTTCACCATATCGTGTTCCTATTGCCAGATTGGCAGCAGCACAAGCTGCGATAGAATAGATATTAGAATGGATAAGTGTTCCTTCAGAAATGAGCGGAACACTTTTCTACACTTACCGGATAATGGTAATAACAGACCGGATGTTTAGAAGTTTGGTTGTATCTAGTTAATTTAGGTATTAGTTGAAACAAGACTGATGTTTAGAAAAAAAAGATCGACAAAATGTGGGTCTTTAATAACAAAGTACGAGTCATCAGGTTGTAACTATTAGTTGTAACCAGTGACTGGTAAAAAACAAATAAGCTTAGCAAGCAAGAAGGAGTATTATGCAAGGCAAAGTAAAATGGTTCAATCCTAACAAGGGGTATGGATTTATTATTCTACCCAATAACAAAGAGTATTTTGTTCATTGGAAGTCAATTGTTACCAATTCCCCGACAGAACTGAAAGTTCTGGAACCGAACGAAGATGTCGAATTCGACTTAATCGAAACGGACAGGGGTGTACAGGCTATTAATGTAATCAGATTAAGTGCCAATCAAGCGGCACAAGAAACAGAATCTGACGAATAATAATATTACCGTTAACCTTAGAAAGAGAAAAGTCATACCTCCTAACCGGGGTGTGACTTTTTTCCTATAATTAGAGGCAGAACAGTAAGATGCGGAAGCTGGATTTCCTTCCTGTAACGGTTGAAGAGTGTCAAAAACTTGGATGGGAGGAGCTTGACATAATCATAGTTACCGGTGACGCTTATGTAGATCATCCCGCTTTCGGAACGGCAATAATAGGGAGATATCTGCTTGCCAGTGGATACCGGGTCGGGGTTATTCCTCAACCAGATTGGAAGTCAGATCAGGATTTTCTCAAATTGGGCTCCCCCCGTCTCTTCTTTGGAGTTACAGCAGGCAATATGGACTCTATGGTTAATCACTATACAGCCCAGCGGAAGATCCGTTCTACAGATGCCTATTCACCGGAAGGAAAGCCAGGCCTGCGGCCTGACAGGGCAACACTGGTTTATACTCAAAAGCTGAAGCAAATCTTCAAAGGGGTTCCGGTAGTCCTCGGTGGGATAGAAGCTAGCTTACGCCGTATCCCCCATTACGATTTCTGGTCGGACAAGGTAAGAAATTCAGTCCTGCTTGATAGTAAGGCCGATATTCTGATTTATGGTATGGGTGAGAGAGGAGTACTGGAGGTAGCCAGAAGGTATGCCGGGAGAATAGAGCCTGACGAGATGAAGGATATCCCCGGGACGGTGGTTACGACTGCAGTAATGCCTGAGGGGTCATTTTTGCTGCCCGATTATGAACGTGTAGCTGATCCCGAGCAGTTTCTGAAAATGAACCGTGAGTTTCAGGAATATCATCTCACCACGACGCTATACCAGAAGTCGGGATTACGATATCTGAGACATAATCCACCCACCAGGCCTCTTGAAGGGGCAGAACTCAATATGGTCTATGATTTGCACTACTCAAGAAAACCGCACCCAATATATGGGAAGAAAGCTATACCAGCTTTTGAGCAGATCAAGGTTTCGGTAACTTCACATCGCGGGTGTCTCGGTGGTTGTCATTTCTGTGCTCTGAACTATCATCAGGGTAAACAAATCAGATCGAGAAGCAAGGATTCCATACTGAATGAAGTGACAGCTATCAGTAAAAAGGATTATTTCCGGGGAACCATCAGTGATATAGGTGGCCCTTCAGCCAATATGTACGGTATGGAATGCAGGGTAACTGACTGTAAACGCTCCTCCTGCCTGCAACCAGAGATATGTCAAAGACTCGATACAGACCACAGCAAGTACCTGCAACTTCTGGAGGGAGTGAGAAATTTAGAGGGTATACAGAATGTGTTTATCGCCTCGGGAATCAGATCTGACCTGGCTCTCCGGAGTGAGAATTTCAACAGGGAACTGGTAAAGCACTATACCGGTGGCAGACTGAAACTCGCTCCAGAATACAAGAATAACCAGGTCCTGAGACTTATGAACAAACCGGAATTTTCGATCTTTGAAGAGCATCTTTCTCTTTTCAATAGCCTCTGTAAACAGTATGGAATGAATTATCAGGTAATACCCTATATCATGGTCGGGCATCCCGGTAGCAGCTTGAGAGATGCTGTCGATCTTGCGCTCTATCTGAAGGAGCATAATTTGAAACTGAAACAGGTTCAGGAGTTTACACCTACACCGATGACAGTAAGCAGTTGTATGTATTACACCGGTTATGATTTTTATACCGGAGAGAAGATAGAGATACCGAAAGGACGGGAGATAAGGCTGCAGAAAGCTTTAATACAGTGGTTTATGCCTGAGAATCGAAAGTATGTGGTTGAGGCCCTGAGAAAAGCAAAAAAGAAAGAGTATATTACCTTCTTTCTGGATAGAGCTACTCCGAGTAAAGGTCGCAAACATTGAGTAAGTGACGCTGGTATAACAGGCGAATAGTTGTTTTTAACGTTTGAGACGATATGAACTGCTGACTGGAACGTTTAAGAAATTAAATAATTAATCAAGAGGAGAGTAATCCGAAATGCAAACCATCTCTTTGATCTGCAGAAAATGGTGTTTAATTCTACCCCTTTTATTGATTCTAACAGTATCTTTTGCCATAGATATAGAGACGAGAAGAATTTCACCCGATACAGTTCTGGCAGAATACGACGGTGGAACATTAATAAAAGCAGACTACGATGAAGAATTTCGTCGCCTCCCTTTAATGTTCAGAGCGAGATTCAGCACTTCAGAAGGGAGAAGGGAATTTTTGGAGTCAATAGTTATCAATCGTATCTGTTATCTCAAAGCAGAGGAACTGGGAATAGATCGTGATCCAGAGACCTTTATCAAGCACAGAGACGATTTAAAACCATTTTATGCCAGTATTTATAGAAGAGAAGAGATTGGGAAAGAGGTACGGGAAGTAGAAGAGAGTACCAGGATCCGGGAAAGAGAGCTTAAACAGCGGAAAGTTAACGAACTGAAGAGGAAATACGAGGTTCAGATTGATCAGAACAGGCTTGCTTCTCTGGATATGCTTGCCCTGACGATAGATAGTGATATTTTTACTGAAAAGATCGTCACTGCGACGCTGCCGGAACTTAATATCAGCGTCGGCGATCTCTTCGTTTACTATCAAACACTTTCCCCTTACATACTTAATGATGATATGACTACCGATTTTTCATATTACAACCATTACCGTTTTCTATCTCGCGAAGAGTGGGCAGAATTGAACAGTCCCGAAACAATCGAACGACTGGTAAACAATATCATAGAGGTTAATCTTTTCGATTATAAAGCAAGAGAGATGGGTTATGACGAATATCTCTATAACGATCCGGAGAGAGAGATTATAGCTCGCGATCCGGAAGGTAGCAGATTCGATCTTGCCGTCTTCGAAAACCCTGAAGTTCGGCAACTTAGGAAGCATATAATCCTTAAAACCCTCTTTGACCGGCTCGTAGTTGATGTGGCAGACCCGACAAAAGAGGAGATCAAGGAGTATTACCGAAACAACATCGATGATTACTCTGTTGATGAGAGTCGCAGATTACAGATCTTTGTCTACGATACGGAAGAGGAAGCACTGAGGTCTAGGGAGGTTGTCACTCAGGCCGTAAGAGAGAGTGATGAATGGACGATTATCGATATGATCAGAAGTTCCAGATATCCGCAGATAGTCAGAGCGATGCAGTTTGTAGAAAGAAACCGGGCTTTACCCTATTTCGGAGAGGATAGCAAACTTTATGAACTAATCTGGAATAGTGCTCCGGGTGAATTGAGTGAAGTCACCAGGAGTGATACAGGATTATACTATTTTCTTACCGTCATTGAACATAACCCCTCTCATACATACCCTCTCGAACAGTTCGAAAGAGAGATAACCAATACGCTGACCTATCAGGCCAGAACCAGGAGATGGCAGGAGGTTGTCAGAGATTTGTTTGAAGAATACCAGGTCAAGCTCTATCCTGATAAGTTGTTTATCATTCTTGAGGCAGATGAATACTTTGCCCTAGCTGAACAGGCACAAAACAGAGGACGCTATTTAGAAGCTATTCGTCATTACAACAGCATCATAGAGCATCATAAAAACAATGAGGATGATTATAGAGCTCTATTTGCCAAGGCATTCACCTATGCCGGAGAGCTGGGGGAGAAGGAGAAAGGAATAGAGCTCTTCCAGCAACTCATCAACGAATACCCTACCGGTGAACTGCATGAATCGGCAGAGTTCATGATTGAGACTTTTTCTCGAGGTCAAATTCCGGTAGATAACCTGGATTAATAAAGCGATCATCTGGTGCTGAAGACAACTGTCCAGGTGTGATCATGCTCTCTTTCGTGCAAATTATAGCTCTTTACCAAGGATTATATCTCTGGTAACTTGATCCTCTGACTTCGGCTCTTCTGCAACAATCCGGTAGGCTGCCAGAATCCTTTTAACGGTATATAATCCCTTATCACGATCAGCACAGAATACTTTCCCTATCTCTGCTCCTTTTTCAATTCGCTCACCTATTTTGGGTGTAAGGTACGCTCCTGCTGCATGATCAAGAGGGGAATCGATCTTCTTTCTTCCCGCTCCGATATGCAGTAATGAATAACCGATCTGCTGGCAATCGATGGCCTCGACCCACCCATCTCTCTCTGCTCTGATGGGGATCGTCTCTTTGCTCCGCGGTAGTTTTGACACATCGTCACAGATACTGGAATCACCTCCCTGTGCTTCGATAAAAGCAGCAAAACGTTCCAGAGCCCTACCGGAAGAGAGAGCCTCTTTCATCTTGTCAGCTGCTTCATCCTCGGCGGTAGCATTGCCTGAAAGGATTAGCATCCTGGTTACCAGATAACGTGTCAGGGAGTCGATATCAGGAATATTCTTGCCCTGCAGATATTCAATAGTCTCTCTAACCTCAAGGGCGTTACCGATATAATATCCGAGTGGAGCGTTCATATTGGAGTAAACGATATTGATCTTCTGCCCTAACTTTTCGCCTGTCCTCTTGAGCAGAGCTCCCAGTTTTCTGGCTGTCTCTATATCCTTTATGAATGCCCCTGTTCCTACCTTCAGATCGATTACCAGATTTTGAGCGCCCTCAGCAACTTTCTTACTGATGATACTCGCCGTAATGAGTGGTAAGCTCTCTACTGTTCCGGTAACGTCTCGTAAAGCATATATCTTCCTGTCTGCTGGTACGAGCTCTTTCGATTGGCTGATGATCGAGAAACCTACCTGCTCTATTACTTTGCGAAACTGCTTTTCATTGAGGTCAGTTCGGAAGCCGGGGATGGATTCAAGTTTATCGAGTGTTCCGCCAGTGTGGCCCAAACCTCTACCTGATATCATAGGAATTATAGCACCGCAAGCAGCGGCCAGGGGTGCGAGCATCAGGCTGATTTTGTCACCAACCCCCCCGGTTGAATGCTTATCGACAGTGTTCAGAGAAGACGAAAATTCTATAGTCTTGCCCGATGCTATATAGATCTCTGTCAGATCCTGGACCTCTTCTTCATCCATTCCCTTCAGAAACAGGGCCATCAGAAAAGCTGACATCTGATAATCAGGAAGAGAGCCATCTATATATCCCCTCACGATGGCTTCCAACTCCTTTCTCTTCAGCTTCTCACCAGAACGTTTCTTGATAATCAACTCTACCGGATTGTCCATATCGCCCCCTAATTTGTTTTGTTAAACGATTAAATCTGGAATACTTCTGCCAGTCGCCTGATCCCCTCTTCAATCTGCTCTGAGGAGGGATAGGAGAAATTGAGGCGTAATCCATTATACTTCTCATAACCGGTTGGATAAAATTTGCTGCCAGGTATATAGGCAATCTTCTTCTCCAGTCCCTTTTCAAAGAGTAGGTCACTGTTCATCCCCTCAGGTAGATCTATCCAGATGAACATACCACCATCAGGCTCCGTCCAGCTTATACTATCGGGCATGCAGGACTGGAGAGAAGAGATCATCATATCTCTGAGCGGCCTATAAAGGTTAACTATCTTCTCGATCTGCGCAGGTAGGAGATTATTGTTCAAATATCTGGCAACAGCTTGCTGAGCTATACGCTCCGTTGTTACATTGATCTTCTGTGACCAGGAGTTCATATAAGCTATAATATCCTTGTGCGCAAGGACATAGGCAATTCTCAAACCGGGACCGAGCAGTTTGGAAAAGGAACGGACTGTTATCACAACTTCTCTGTTATTGAAATCCTTCCGGGAAATAATACTCAGGCTTTCGACACTCTCTCCATTATAACGCAATCTGCTGTACGGATCATCCTCGAGTATTATTATATTGTTCTCGATAGCGATACGGATCAACTCCGTCCTTCTCTGACGACTCATTGTTATACCACTCGGATTTTGGAAGTCAGGTATGGTGTAAATCAATTTGATTCTCTTACCTTCTTTTTTCAATTCTTTGATCTTTTCTTCCAACTCGACAGTATCAATTCCGTTATTATCCATTGAAACCGGTACTATTTCAGCTCCTATTGCTTCAAAGCTGACCAGAGAACCGAGAAAAGATGGGGATTCAGATATTATACAGTCTCCAGGTTCGATAAAGGTGCGCAATGCATAGTATATTCCGTTGGTAGCTCCGTTACAAATATGAATCTCATCAGGCTCAAATAAGAAATCTTCTAAGCTGGTAATAGTCTCTTTCAATTCTCTGTCGCCACCACTCGAGCCATACTGCAGAGCATCTTCACCATCTTCCATGATCACTTGATAAAAGAGTTCTGCCAATTCTTTACCGGGGAAAGATTTAGCTGAAGGAAATCCACCAGCAAAAGAGATAAGGCCAGGCACCCCCTTAGTCATCTCTACCAATTCTCTAATCATTGAAGACTTCATACTGAGTGTTTGATCGTTGCATAACGATTTGATGTTCATTCTAACTCCTCTATGTTATTATTTTGCTAATTATTATCATATATGAGCTTAAAGAGTCAGCTACCCAAGCTCAACTCTAATTAATCCAAAAAGAGGTTTAACATAGTTAAGTCAATAAAAAATGACTTGTCAAAAAGGGATTGCCATACGAACTTAACCAATAAAAGCGAGACTATTGAGGGAGAGATGTTAGATAAGCCAGTTGCAGTAATTCCAGCAAGAATGGGATCCGAGAGATTACCCGGTAAACCTTTGAGGTTATTGGGTGATAAGCCACTGATAAGATGGGTTTACGAAGCAGCTCAAAAGAGTGATCTCTTCAGAAAGATAATCGTTCTGACCGATAGCATAGAGATATCTCGTTGTGTAGAGGGATTTGGTGGCTCTTCCTTTCTTACCCCTGTGGATTGTAATTCCGGAACCGAAAGAATACTGACTGTCAGAGAAAAACTTGAGGGCAATATTATCGTCAATATACAGGGAGATGAACCCTTTATCGACAAGGGCTCATTAACCAGGCTGATCAGGGTATTCGATAACCCTGAAATCGGGCTGGCCTCTCTGATGCAGAGAGCAAGCTATACAGAAGAGTTGCATGATCCGAACATCGTAAAAGTTACCGTTGACAGAGAAAACTCAGCCCTCTACTTCTCAAGAGCATTGATTCCCCATTGCCGAACAGAGAATAACAGGGATAACATCTCTTATTTCAAACATATAGGTATCTATGCCTACCGTAAAACTCTTCTGGATTCTCTTGCTCTGATGCAACCTGGTAAGCTGGAAGCTATAGAAAACCTGGAACAACTGAGATGGCTGGAAAATGGACTTAAGATCAAAATGGTGGAGACTGATTATAACGGATGGGGGATTGATACAGCAGAGGATTTATTGAAAGCAGAGGAAAAGATAAGTATGAAAGAGCCGAGATCTAAATAGAGCTAAATATATGTCTTCCTGTTGGTTACCATCTTGTTATTGCTTATATAGAAACTGACACCGTTAAAATCGCTATCCAGTACCCGATAATATTGTAACATCCGAATATAAGTCCCTGTCAAGATTCTGCGACCGACTTCGATCTTATTATCCTGATATTCGGTAACGGTAAATCTCCGTAGAAGATATTCTTTCAACTCTGCCAGCTCTTCCTGCAGTTCCTCGATTGTATCCTTATTTGTTAACGGGTTTCTCTGTAATCTATCAATTCGCCGTTTGAGGAAAGCTATCAACTCTTTCGTAAAGGGGGCGATGCTGATTATCAGTTTGGATTTTTGTTCTGCTGTGTGAGTACAATCTCTCAGCTTTATCGTTTTGCCAGCATAGATCTTACAATTATGACATTCAGAAACTCTACTGTCATTAATAACACTCCCTTCGGCAATCAGGAGAGAATAATCTGCTCTATCCTCAATTTGTATATCATTGCCACTGCAAATACGGCATTTAACCAATGAGTTCACTACCACCGAATTGAGTGAGATTACTGCTGTATTTAGAATTTTTCCCTGAGAAATAGTTTTCCCCTCGATATAAAGGCTACACTGTTTGATACTTCCCGTGACGAGCAGGTCACCTTTAAGATTAAGACATCCTGGTCCTGTCAGGTTTCCGTGAATGATCAAATTACCGTATATTACATAGTCGCGTCTTGAGACAAGAGAGTATCTTCTGCTTCGTTGAATTCCCGGTCTGGTAATATTTACCTCTCCATATAATTCTATACGGTTGCGGATGGATAATCTACCCTTCTCGTCTAAATAGAGATAACCATCTGCAACTGCTACGTATTGTCCGTTTTCATCATCGTAGATAACATTCTCTCCGGCATAGCATCGGCAAAGCTCGATTTTATTGGGCGGTAAGTGTTTCAGATTTCCCAGAATATCCATTCCCTCTTTGCCTGAATCGGTAGCATGAAAAGTGCCTAGAGGGGTATCACGCGTAACTTTTAACTTGTCTTCCAGGTCCGTAAAACGGAGACGGTTACTGAAAAGCAGATTCCGGTCTATCATTTCGCCCTTTACCAGAAGGTTGAAATTGGCTTTGGGCAACATAAAGGGCGTCCCTCTTGCCAGAAGAAACGGTCTGCCCCTTTCCAAGTTGATCTTCTCTCTTTCTCTGAAGAGTTTAGCCTCTTCGAAACCGGATACTATAGCAGCCTGCTCCAGAATGCTCAAAAGCTCATTTTCATTGTAGAAAGGCATCTCTTTACTTAAGGTTAAATGAGCTTCCATCCCACTCGAGTCTACCGAAAGTAATATCGTTCTGTCAGAGTTGTAGTAATATCTCTCAGCCATTACACATTCCCATGATAGCTATCTGACGCTTTGTCGTCTTATCTCTCCGATACGAGTGATAGTTATGATCCTCGAAAGTGCAAATGGGATAATCGAAAACACGTTTCTCGCTGACACCATGGACCATCAACTGATGCTTTACAACTTTACGGAGATCTAATGTGGGATATCGCTGCTCTATTTCTGTATTGGAAACAAATTTCTCGAAGATATCGTCCGAAACCTCATAATGCTCACCACAGATAGAAGGGCCTAATGCGACATATAAATCAGAGGGTTCACTCAGGTATATTCTATTTAACCTGGAGATCGTTTTCCCGACTATATTCTGTTCAGTTCCTTTTCTCCCTGAATGGACACCAGCTATAACCTTTTTTTTCTTATCATAAATTAAAATTGGGATGCAGTCTGCATACTTTACTGCTAGATAAAGACCGGGAGTATCAGTTACGAGAGCATCTACATCAGGAAATACGTTTGGAGATTCTTTGGTTCTATTCGCTGAAAGGTCAAACGGTAGAACGGCAATACCATCTCCGTGTACCTGTTCGGCAAACCAGAGATTCTCAAGTTTTATACTCGCTGCATTATACATCACTTGTTTCTCTCTCAATATGGAATCATATTCATAAGAGCTATTACCAAATCCAGCTATTATACCTTCTAAGTTGTGAAAGGGGATTAATAACACTCATTACCTCCCATTATTTCAGGGATTATGATCGGTTCACAGTCAGCAATAATCATCTTGAATCTCTGTAATCTTTATCTCTGTCGATATTTCGTTCCGTCTCTCTTTGAAGAGCCAGATATCTGCTAATTATTCCGAATATAATGAGAAGTAATCTATACGTAAACTCTATACTTTATTACTTAACTCGTTAGTCAAAAACTGAACAACCTCTTTTGTAGAAGTTCCCGGAGTGAATATTGCTTTAAAGCCCTTTTCTTTGAGAAGAGGTATGTCATCTTCTGGTATTACTCCACCACCGAAGAGAAGAATGTCATCGATATCTTTCTCTTTCAACAGGTCTGCTACTTTAGAGAATAAAAAGTTATGAGCACCGGATAGCAGGCTCAATCCTATAGCGTCTACATCTTCCTGAATTGCAGCAGCAACTATCTGTTCAGGAGTTTGTCTGATCCCTGTATATATAACTTCCATACCGGCATCTCTCAATGCTCTCGCTATATACTTTGCTCCCCGGTCATGTCCATCTAAACCCGGTTTCCCGATTAGAACTCTAATCTTCTTCATCTCTGCAATACCTCCAGAATCAGAAAGAAATTTCTCACTAAGCACTCTTTCGTCAACTGTTTTTTTATTCCGACTGAGAAAAAGGTTATAATCTTCGTGGTTATTGAATTTTATTGACATAAGAGCTATCCTTTCTTAAAAGGAAAGAGAATACTTAGAGAGGATGAATATTTCAATGAGTTCAACAGCTGTTATAGGTGGTTTTTTTGGCGACGAAGCGAAAGCTAAGATAGTTGATGTCCTAGCCAGGGATGTTGATGCCGTTGTCCGGTTTCAAGGTGGCAATAATGCCGGTCACACAATAAATGTAGGCAAAGAAAAGTATATTCTACATCTGGTACCTGCTGGTATCTTTTATAACAAGACGATCTGTATGATCGGGAGTGGGGTAGTAGTGGACCCTTATGCCCTGAAAGAAGAGATAACACTTTTAAAAGAAAGGGGAATCAAGTTCTCTGGGCGCTTCTTCATAGATCCCCGAGCTCATGTGGTACTCCCGTTACATAAAGAACTCGATACAAGACAGGAGAGACAAGCCAAAAAGGCAAAAATCGGAACTACCGGAAGAGGTATTGGACCCTGCTATGCAGATAAGGTATCCAGAATAGGGATCCGGATGCTCGATATACTGAAACCGGATATTCTCACAGATAAGCTTACTGCATTATATAAGTATCATAGAAAAAGAACCAGTCATGCTGATATTAAGAGTCTGGCCAAGAGCTTACTTGTATGTGGAGACTATCTTGTAGATTATATAGCCCAGATACCGTTTATACTCGATGATTATTATCGCGACAGGAAATCAATCCTCTTCGAAGGTGCTCAGGGGACACTATTAGATCTCGATTATGGGAGCTATCCATTTGTTACTTCATCAAATACTACCTCCGGAGCAATAGCGAGTAGCCTTGGCTTCTCTCCCCAAAAACTCGATCGTATTGTTGGTGTTTTTAAGAGCTATATTACCCGTGTAGGTAACGGTCCTCTGGTTACAGAACTGCGAGACGAAACAGGAGAATTGATAAGAGAAAAGGGTAATGAATACGGCTCATCAACTGGAAGACCCCGTCGATGTGGCTGGTTTGATGCTGTTGCCGCCAGGTTTTCAACTATGATTAATGGCTTCGATGAAATAGCACTAACACTGCTCGATGTTCTACAGGGTTTTGAGACTTTGAAGATCTGTCATTCCTATTCGGTTAATGATAAAAACTACAGGCAGTATCCACCCGATACTGAAACACTGACTATTGCTAAACCGGTATATAGCGAATTGCCCGGTTGGGAAGAAGATATAACTAAAGTCAGAAAGTTTGCTGATCTGCCACTCAACGCCCGGAGATATGTGAAAGAGATAGAAGAATTGCTGGAAGTAAAGGTCAGTATATTATCTGTAGGTCCTGAAAGGGAACAGACAATATTTCTTTGATGAAAGCAGAGCAAAGCGTTATATTATATTTAGAATTTCTACTGCTTATCGATTATAATCGAATATAAACAGGAGGCGAGATGAGAATAAGAATCATACTCCTCACGATACTATTAAGCTTATGCCTGGCCAATATGGCGGGTTATGACGAAAACAATCCACCCGATCATATAGCTCCCGATTTTCTGGCAGCTTTCTACGATCATTATTCAGTGAATCTTCTGAATGCCAGTTCTCTTGGGATGGGTGGCGCTACTGTTGCCATTCAGGGTGGAGTCGAGAACGCAATGACCAATCCGGCAGCCTTTAAGACTGATCAGTTAACCATATACTTCGAAGGGATGGGTAAGAGCTCGACAAGGGAGATGAACAGTTATCTGGAATACGAAGAGCCTGAAGAAATTAAACGTTCAGAAAGAGAGGCTGCTGAAAGTCAAAAGTTTGAGACTGGTATTCCGGCAGGTATATTAGGTATGGGTTTATCTCCGGCACCCTTTATGTCTCTCGGTGTCAGCTTATCTATACCACAGACTATACGCTATAACATTCTGGAGAGAAGATTACCTACCGGTGCTTTTGTTGACCGTTACCCTACGATGGTAAATTATCAGACTGCGTTAACGATAACAGGTCATATCGACGAGCTAAGTATCGGAATGAATGTAATCTACAATTACTATACATTCCGGGAAATGAGATTGATTGCTCCTCATTTTGATAATGTCAGATATGAAAAGGGGGTGTTCCGTTTCCAGCCAGGTGCTTTCTATGAAAAAGACAGATTTGCTTTTGGAGTTACCTACACCTTTGCTGCAGAGGAGGAGATAAGAATGGGTAATCAAGAGCCCTATTATCACATCTATGATATGCATTTCCCCGCTTCTTTTGAAGCTGGTACTTCCTACAGATACAGTGATGATCTCACAGTTGCCCTTGCTTTCGAATATGAGATGACTAGTGAACAATACGGGCAATTCGATGACAGACTAAAGATGAAGATTGGTTTCGAGAAGCAGTTCGAGGAATATGCTCTTCGTGGCGGACTTATAAGTATTCCTGGCGTATATGAAGGTGCTTTCGCTATTCCGATAGATGAGCATACACCACCTGGAGACTTTATCTACGATCCTCTTCCTTATGATTATGGTGTAGTGAATAAGGCAGACCAATTACTTATAACCGGTGGGTTCACATACTATTTAAACGACATTGATATTAACCTGACATTTGCTAAGGATGTATTACAGAATATGGATCTCTTTCAAATAGCAGGTTCAGTTAATCTTAAACTGGGACAGATATTAGCACGAAGTGCGTCCAGATAGTATAGAGTAGAAGAAAAAGGAGCGACGCTGATTGTTTAGTAAGAATGATCTCATTTTGGTTATAGGTGCTTACGGTAGCGGGAAAAGTGAGTATGCGATAAATTTGGCTCAATGTTATAAGGGTATAAACCAGGAAGTTTCACTGGTTGATCTGGATGTAGTGAATCCCTATTTCAGGAGTCGTGATGTTCGGGATTATTTTCAGGATCTCGGAATAGAGGTGATTAGTCCCGAAGGTGAGTTTGGTCATGCTGATTTGCCGATGTTATCACCACGCATAGCCGGAGCAATACAGAATCAAACTAAAGCAGTAATACTCGATATTGGTGGAGATCCTTCAGGGTGCAGAACTCTAGGCAGATTTATCGATAGTATTGAGAAACGTGGTTACACGATGCAGTTTGTGGTTAATACTCTCCGTCCTTTTACAAGTACAGTTGAAGAGATACTCGGGATGATGAAAATGCTGGAGACAGCATCCAGGTTAAAGATCAGTGAATTGATAGCAAATGTCAATCTGATGGAAGAGACTACCAACGAGATGGTTAAAGAGGGTATTGCCATACTTGATAAGGTGGCTGAACTGAGTAATGTACCCTTCACAACCTATCTGGTCATAGAGGGTAATGAAGAGTTAATAGAAGAGAATATTGCCGGAAAGGATAGGGTAATACTCCACTATTACCTGAAGAAACCGTGGGATAAGGTTTACCATCCGGGTATATAGCGAATTACTGTTATTCTTCGATCTTCCTGGCTTTATGTGCCCCTTTCCAGCGGCGGTGTACCCAGAACCACTGATCAGGATAATCTCTGATATAACACTCTAATCTCTTGTTGAAGTATTGCACGATTGTTTTTATCGGTTCCCGCTCTTTCTGAAACGTTGAGGGAAGAATGTATGGCTCAAAGACGAATCGACTCTTATAATCATCGATTCTCAGTGCAGCACCCCAGACCATAGGGGTATCGTATAATTGTGCCAATCTAGCATAACCAGTAAAGGCAGAGGCATCTTTATTGAGAAAGGGAATAATGATCCCATCTTTCCCGGCGTCCTGATCGATCAGCATAACTACTGTCTCATTATTCTTTAGTGCCTTTAACACCGGCCGCATCGTTTTACTTTTATAGATGATCTTGATACCATACTTTTTTCTTGTTCGATTGACAAAATCGTTAAAGTAGGGATTTCTTAATTTCTTGATGACAACATTAAGTGGTATGTTCTGATTAGCTATATATCTTGCAGCGAGTTCCCAATTACCTATGTGGCCACTGATGAGTATCAGTCCCCTATTGAGTTCCAGAGCCTTTTTGATGTTCTCCCATCCCGCTGCTTCAACACCGGTAAGATCTTTTCTGACGAACATCTCCAGACTGGTAAGAGCCAGGTTTTTATAAAGTCCTGACAATAACTGTCTGATCTCTTCAGGTTCCTTTTCCGGGAATGCTTCAGAGATCTGCGATCGGGCAACCCTCTTTCTAACACCGAGTTGAAGTCCGATCAGGAGAAAAATGAGGACAATGAACTTTCTGCTGAGAGGATAGGGTAGTATTCTGAATAAGAACAGGGCAGGTATGAAGAACAGATATTCTATAAAACTCTTAATTCTTTTATTCTGCATCTCTATCTCTCAATTCAGGCAGAGTAGTTCTGCCCCCAGATTTATTCTCCTTAACAAGAGTTGTAATGACTGGAAAATGTCAATAAAGTAATCAACTACACTTGCTCATTCGACATTCTGATTATAGTGGTGTAAGACTGCATAGTGTAACATATCCAGATTGAACTGAGTTCAAACAGATTACTCTTCAATCTTTACTTGACGTCTTGAGAGAATGGGAAAATTGATTAACTAAAAAGGGGGATATCAATTGGATATTTTGGCTCTGGATACTACATCAAGCTGGGGCAGTGTTGCCCTGAGCAAGAATGAAAAAATTGTCTATTTAAGCTACCTCGATATCCGTGTCACACATTCCGAACGGTTAATGGAACAAATAGATTACGGCCTGAAACAGAGTGGGATGTCACTGGACGATATCGAACTGATAGCAATTTCTAACGGACCCGGCTCTTTTACAGGAGTAAGGATAGGGTTGGCCACAGCCAAGGGTATCTGTATGGCAAGAGAGATACCATTATATCCGGTCAATACACTCAAATTACTCGCCTACAACGTTTACGGTTCTCAACTCAATATCTTGCCCTTTATCGATGCCAGAATGGATGAGGTTTACGCTGCACTATATGACAGCAACTTTAATGAGATCATCAGTCCCAGGAGTTCAGATCCTGCTGAGTTTCTAGAAGCGGTAACCAGTAAGACAATAATAATCGGTGATGCGGTAGAGAAGTACGACGATGCAATCAAAAAATGCGGTAAAGATTTGCTCACAGGCTTACCACATCAGAATTATCCTCTAGCCACGACTTTGATCAGTATAATCGGTGCAGAAGGTGTCAAACCACAATATCGATTTGATGAGATAGCAGTACTGGAACCTTATTATCTGAGGAGATCACAGGCAGAACTCAAATATAAGGAAACACAAGCAGAGAAATGACGGCTGTAAAGAAAGATATATCCCCACACAAAATCTATCTCGAGCTCTTCCTGATCTTTTTCAAGATAGGTTCAATAACCTTTGGTGGTGGTTATGTTATGCTGCCATATATATACCGGGAACTGGTTATCAGGCGTAAATGGTTTACCAATAGCGAGATAGTTGATATCTTTACTGTTTCTCAATCTATTCCCGGGGCAATTGCTGTAAATGCAGCCTTCAATACCGGTTTCCGACGTTCCGGAGTACTCGGGGGAATTGTAGCGACCTGTGGAGTAGTCTTACCGGCTTTTCTTGCCATAACTCTGATACTTTATGTATTTATTAATCTAAGGGATAACGTCTGGGCACAAAAGTTTCTGGCTGGGGTAATCACAGCCTCAGCAGCACTTATATTACTGACAGCCATAGACCTTGCTAAATCAGTTTTCAGCAAATCCTTTATAATCAGGGTTACTATCAGTCTCATTGTATTTGTTACAGTGGGGATTTTTGACCTTAATGCTATGTGGTTGATCTTTGCTGGAATGATTTTTGGCGTCCTCTATCATATCTTTATAAAAAGAGATGTGAATCAACTGGAAAAGAGTGAAGGTGACAGGAGTGAGAAATGAAAGGTTCGAAAGTATTATTGGCAGAACAACCTGAAGAAGTAGAGGGGGTATAACCTGTGATAGTAAGCTGGATAAATCTCTATCTGATCTTTTTCAAAATTGGCATGTTCAGTTTTGGTGGGGGATATGTGATGTTACCTCTTATCTATCAGCATATCGAAATCTACAATCTCATACCGATGGAGGAATTTGCCGATATTGTTGCACTCTCACAGATGACTCCCGGTCCCATTGCTGTCAATGCAGCTACCTATATAGGTTTTCGTAATGCAGGCTTGATAGGTGCTATTTTTGCTACACTCGGTGTAATTTCCCCGTCACTTATTCTGGTTTTTCTCATCCTGCGTCTAATGAAAAGATTCAAGGAGAACCCACTAACTCAGGCAGCTTTAGATGGTATAAAACCGGTCACTGTAGGTATGATAGGGGTTGCCAGTATCTATTTTCTGGAGAGGAGCATATTGGAGGGTCGGTTCTTCAGTCTGGATCTAATAAGGATGAATATCGATTTTCTCAATCTCCCTAAACTAATACTATTTTTTGCAATTATTGTTGCTGTTGTCAAGACCAGGATCAGTCCAATAATACTGACATTGTCTGCCGGTGTTATAGCGGTGTTTCTTTTTTAACCGGACTGGTAATCAGGGTTAAATCTATCTTATGCTTCTCCGGCCTGACAGATAGCTCAACCCAGTACCCTCTTGATAGTATCTCCCAACTGCTGTAATGAGTATGGTTTTGTCAGTACGGCCTTGAATCCATGTTCTTCATATTTCGACATAACAGGATCGGATGAATAACCGCTTGATACAATACAGACGGCTTCAGGATCATAATTTATTATCTCTCTGATTGTATCTTTGCCGCCCATACCACCAGGAATAGTGAGATCAAGGATAACCAGATCGAATGTACTGCCAAGCTCTTTCATCTCTTTGTACTTGGCGATTGCTGTCTTACCCTCATTGGCAGTTGTAACGTTATATCCAAGGCTGAGCAACATCTCCGACACGACTTCAATCAGAACCAGATCGTCATCCATTAGAAGAACTTGCCCTTTACCCTTGATATCTTCTAACTGATCTTCCTTGGAGGCAACCACCTCTTTATCTGTTGCCGGCAGGTGAATGACAAAAGTAGTTCCCTCACCTATTGATGATTCAACATCAATATAACCGTCATGTTTCTTCACAATGGTATAGCTTGTTGTCAGGCCTAATCCTGTTCCATTTTTCTTTGTTGTGTAGAAGGGATCGAAGATTTTTGCTAACTGAGAACGGGGGATACCTACTCCACAGTCTTCGATAGTTATTTTGATATATTTTCCAGGTTTAATAGTAGTATTCTCTTCAGGAGTTATATCGACATTCTCTGCAATGATATTTACTTCACCTCCATTAGGCATGGCCTGAACTGAATTGATGACCATATTATTTATGACCTGGCTTAACTGTCCCAGGTCTGCTTCAACATTCATCAGGTCTTCCGCTATATCGTAATGGCAGTGGACTATTGAGCCATGAATAGCAAAAGAAGAGGCTTCGTGTATGATCTCTTTCACAGAGGCTGTTTTCTTTATCGGATCACCGCCTCTTGAGAAAGTAAGAAGTTGTTCGGTCAGATCCTTTGCCCTGATAGAGGCTTTCTCCGCTTCATCTAGTCTCGCACCGACTTTGGGATTGGTATTAGCAATGATCTTCTTGGCGAGTGTTATATTACCGAGAATTGCAGTAAGAATGTTGTTGAAATCATGAGCAATACCACCGGCGAGGATTCCTATTGATTCCAGTTTTGCACTCTTCTGTAATTCCTCTTCGATCTTCTTTCTCTGGGTTACATCACGGAAGACAATGATAACACCTGTTAGGTTACCATCCGGGTCTTTTATCGGGGCGGCACTAGCTTCAATTATCAGTTCACTCTTGTCACGAGTATAAAGGATGGTACTGCTGGGTAGCTCAACATTCTCTCCGGAATCGAGAACCATAGTGAAGAGATTTTCACCTATCTTACTACTCGACTCATAAATAACATTGAAGACCTTATCGAGATTCTTGCCGATAGCCTTATCCTGTTTCCAGCCAGTCAGTTCTTCGGCGTTCCTGTTGATAAGAAGGATATCTCCGTTCATATCTGTAGCTATAACACCATCCCCGATCGATCTGAGCATAACCTCAAGTTTCTCTTTCTCCTCAAGATAGGAATCTAAAGCATTATGCAGGTCAGTGATATCAAGATAGATGCCGTAGATACCAATCTGTTTGCCTTCTATAGTAACTGGAACTCCATACATTTTGACGTAAACATCTTTACCTTCTTTGGTCTTTCTTATCGATTCTTTCTCTACGATCTTGCCATCCATTGTTATAGTCGATAATTCTGTAGCTTCATCTCTCAATGATTCATCCACGATTAGGGTGTTGACCTTATGGTGGAGTATTTCTTCCTGTTCGTAGCCAAAAATCCTGGTGAACGCATCATTACAGGCGAGGATACGATCTTTATTATCTAGCATAACAATACCAGCCGGGTTGTTATTGAACAGCTGTTCGAAATAGATACGCTGCTTATCTGTCTGATACTCAGCTTCTTTTCTTTCGATAGCGAGAGCAATCTGTTCGGAAACGAAGGTAAGTATTCGTTTGTCATTTTCACTGTAAGTATCTTCTGAGTCGTAGTCCTGAACCATCATCGCACCGACAATTTTGTCTTTAATCTTCAGAGGTGTTCCAAGCCAGACTTTTGATAATCTTCCGATCAGTTCAACTTCACCGGAAGCGAGTAGTTTGTTGATGTCCTTCTCTGTAAGGAGTACCGATTTCCCTTTTTTGAGCACGTATTCTGTCAATCCTTTGCGAGGTTTATGAGGGCTCGGTGTCTGATCGAATTCATCGACATTATAGGGGAAGCTGACAATATTGACTATTTCGTCATAGAGTGCAATACAGAAGTTCTTGGCCGGCATAAGTTCTGAGATGGCCTTATGGATATTTTTGTATAGTTCTTCAATATCATGGGTTGAATTGACTGCTTCCGAGATAAGGTATAGTGTGTGTTGTATCTTTTCTGTCTGTTTTCTGACCTGAATCTCTTCTTCCAGCTGTTTTGTCCGTTCGATAACTCTCTGTTCCAGTTCAGCATTGAGTTGTCGGATCTCTTCCTCACTCTTCTTACGCTCGGTAATATCGTGAGCAGTAGTCAGTACGTTCTGGACTTTCCCGTTTTTGGAAAATTCCGGAACGAGATGCCAGTCTATCCATAACCCATTAGGTAACTGGAATTCCACACGCCTGGTTTTTCCTTCTTCAAAAACCTTTTTCAAAGCTTTTTCCCAGGTTGTGACCAGATCATCAGAGAAGCCCAGTTCTCGATGAGTTTTCCCGATAAAATCTGCAGGGTCGATACCGGTCTGTTCTTTTACTACCGGATTGACATAAAGATGCTTTAAGTCTTTATCAAATCGCATGATGACATCAAGCGAATTCTCAGTGAGAGTTTGGAAGAGTTCGACAGATTGTTTTAACTCAGCGGTTCTCTCCTTTACTCGTTCTTCAAGGTAGGCGAGTGTCTGGTTGAGCTTCTCCTGAAACCTCTTTCTCTCTATCGCATTTGCAATCTGCTCGGAAATAAAGGTCAGGATCTGCTTCTCCTGTTCATCATAGGTATGTTCATGTTCATAATCCTGAACAGCGATAACACCGATGACCTGATTTTCTGATCTCAACGGAATACCAAGCCAGACTTTAGGTGTTTTCTCCTCCTGTTCGACTCCCTGTTCCTGCTGCATATGATAGATAGTATCAGAATCAGCAAGAAGTTCCTTACCGGTCTGGAAGACGTGTTCAGTAAGACCAGGTGCTGGATTCTGTTCGAGATTTGCCCACTCGAAGGCGTTTACGCTATAGGGAAACTGAAGTTCTTCCTTTTCATCATCATATATTGCTATGTAGAAGTTGTCTGCCGGCATGAGGGTTGAGGTTATCTGATGGATATGAAAGAAGAGTTCATCCAGCGTTTTTGATTTATGTACTGCTTCAGAGATACTGTAAAGTGCGCTCTGTATGAGTTCGTTTTTGCGCTGGATCGTCATATCGCTTATTGTGCCTAATATACCGACAGCTTCTTTCTGCTTTATCAGGGCGTTGGCAACGATTTTGACCGGGAAAGTCGTATCGTCCTTTTTCTGACCGGTCAGCTCGGCGGTAGCTCTCTCTTTTGTCTGCAGTAGATTTTTTAGAATTTCGTTAACCTGTTTTCGTTGCGATGGTATGAACAACTCGTTAAGGCGCATTATTTTTTGGGCTTCATTCAGAGTGTATTTATACATGCGGTTGATGTTATGGTTGGCGTAAACGATGACCCCATCGGTATCTGCTTCGAAAACTACTTCCGAAAAATTCTCTACCAGGCTCTGGAACTTGTTCCGGTTCTCTTTTAGCTTAGCAGCGGTAAGTTTATGCGATTGCAATTCGGCTTCCAGGTCTTTTGTTCTTCTGTTGATACGGTATTTCAGATAGAGCATCCAGCCTAAGATCAGTAATATGACAACTATCAACGGTAAGAGGTAAAGGCTTAACTGACTGAGGAACATCTCTCTCTGTAATGTGTCGAGAGAAAAGGGGAGAAACCACTGGTCATAGAGATCTTTGTAAATTCCCCTGTCAACCGTTGTAGAGAGAGCAGAATTGATCTCTTCTATCAGAAGCTCATTGTCAGGTATAACCGCATATGAATATTCCTGAGCAAATAAGTGATGGGGCAGGATGCTTAACTCTTTCAGATTATTCTGTTTAATCAGATAAGAACTCTGGTATCGATTCAATATTGCCAGATCGTGTGTACCATTCATAATCAGGGATAATGCTTCATCAGCTGTCTCTACAGAAATTATCCGGAGTGCATAGGAAAGCCTGTTTTCGTGTTCAGGCATAATCTCTTCATTCTGTACGACAATCTCTTTGCCATAGATATCTCTTTCTGAAGCGATCCGCCTGTCACCTCTCCGAATGACCATGGCCATTTCGATATTCAGGTATGGACGCGAGAAGATAAACTCCTCCTCCCTTTCGTTGGAGTGAAACATCCCTATCAAGATATCGATTTCGCCAGTGCGTAGTTTATTGAGAATAAAAGAGCGTGGGCCGAGTTGTATCTCATAATCCAGGTCTAATTCTGCAGCAATAGCTTTTGTCAGATCGACATTGAAACCGGCCGGATTACCTTGATTGTCAATATATTCATAGGGAGGATAATTATAATCACCCCCGAATATTATCTTTCTCTCAGACAATAACAGATCATTGCTATCTTGAGCCAGTACAGTGAGAAAGATTACCAGGAACAGGATTATGAAACTAATTTTCTTCATCTTCTAAACATCCTCCATGATGCTTACAACTTCAATTTTTTTACAACCAGTTTCCATTATTTGAATTCTAATTTATCCTGTCAGTCATTAACAACCCCAGCGAATTTGTAAAGCTATTTTTATTCTTCAAACTCCCTTTTCTTTTTTGTTGAATTGATTAGAGGCTTTTCTGTATAGGATACGAAGGGAGTATTCATTATTGTAGTTCTATGGATTGATTTCTCTGAAGCGGGTGAAATCAATGATACCAGATAACCTTAAAAGGGTTGACGATAAAGAGTCTCTTTATTAAATGGAAGAAAAAATAATCTGGAGGTTGAAATGCAGAAGGTTGTTATTGTAGCAGCTAAGAGGACACCAATAGGCAGTTTCGGGGGTGTATTTAAAAATGTCTCTGCAGTGGAGTTGGGTACACAGGTCTTGCTAAGAGTTATACAGGATACTGGGGTTAAGCCTTCCGAGATAGATGAGATCATCATAGGTAACGTTGTCGGAGCTGGAATGGGACAGAATGTTGCTCGTCAGATTGCTATAGGTGCCGGTATCCCTGCTGAAGTTCCGAGTTATGTCGTCAATAAGGTCTGTGGTTCGGGTATGAAATCTATCACACTTGCTGCATTAATGATCGAAACTGGACGTTCAGATATTGTAGTTGCTGGTGGGACAGAAAATATGAGCCAGATACCATATATTTTGCCTGATTTTCGCTGGGGAGCCAAGATGGGTGACCGCAAGATTGTAGATCTGATGATCTCTGACGGGTTATCGGATATTTTTAACCGCTATCATATGGGAATAACAGCCGAGAATCTTGCAGATAAATATAATCTCAGTCGTGAGGAGATGGACAGTTTTGCAGTCACCAGCCAGAATAGAGCGGAAAAAGCGATGACCGACGGTCGTTTTAAGGAAGAGATCGTTCCGATCTCAGTACCCCAGAGAAAAGGTGATCCGATAACCGTTACAGAGGATGAGTTTCCCCGCATAGGGACGACTATGGAATCCCTGTCACGCATAAGGCCAGCCTTTAGAAAGGATGGCAAGGTTACAGCCGGTAACTCTTCAGGAATCAATGACGGTGCTGCGATTCTGCTACTTATGAGTGAGACCAAAGCAAAAGAGCATAACCTTACTCCAATAGCCGAGTATATAGATTACTCTTCGGCTGGAGTTGACCCGGCAGTAATGGGATTTGGGCCTGTTCCAGCAATAAAAAAGCTTCTGGCACGAAGTGGCTGGAGTCTCTCCGATATAGAATTGGCAGAACTGAACGAAGCCTTTGCGGCTCAATCACTTGCTGTATTTAGAGGTTTGGAAGAAGAGGGGCTGGGAAAACTGAGTAGTGATATTGTTAATGTTAATGGTGGAGCAATAGCCTTAGGACATCCGATTGGAGCGAGTGGAGCACGAATAGTAGTAACATTACTGCATGAGATGATCAAACGTGATGTTAAGAAGGGGCTCGCTTCCCTCTGCATTGGAGGCGGTATGGGTATAGCCTCCCTATATAAGCGATAAAACATACTGGAGGATAAATTAATGGCTGATAAGCTAAGATTAGAGAATACAGAGAGATTATATCAGGAAGCACTGGATCTGGTACCCGGAGCGATATTGGGTATTCGCAGGCCTTACAACTTTGTGCCGGGTGAATATCCGATCTTCTTCGATTCTGCCAGAGGTGGTCGGGTAAAGGATGTTGACGGAAATGAATATATTGATATGTTATGTGCCTACGGTCCGATAATTATCGGTCACAGGGAAGAGGAGATAGATAATGCTGTTGTTAAACAGATAAGAGAGAAGGGATTCTGTTTTTCGCTCACTCAGGCCATTCAGAATGATCTTGCCACGAAGATGAGGGAGTTAATACCCTGTTGTGAGAAGACAGTATTTGTCAAAACCGGATCCGATGCTACAACAGCTTCGGTTAGAATTGCCCGTGCTTATACAGAGAAAGAGAAAATTATCCGCTGCGGCTATCACGGCTGGCATGACTGGTGTGTTGAGGTTAAGGGTGGTATCCCCCCGAAACTGTATGAAGATGTTCACGAGGTAGAATACAATGATCTTGACCAGCTGGAAGATATGTTGAAAGAGATCGGGAATAAAACAGCAGCTGTAATTATAACACCATTAGGTCATCCGCTCGCCAAGAAGGTAGAGTATCCCAAACCTGGATATCTGGAGGGTGTAAAAGAACTAACTCATAAATATGGAGCTGTTTTAATTTATGACGAGATTCGAACCGGTTTCCGGGTAAGTCTTGGTGGAGCTCAGAAAAAGTTCGGTGTAACACCCGATCTGGCTACCTTCGGAAAAGCTATGGCAAACGGTTACTCTATCAGTGCAGTAGTTGGTAAGCGAGAGATAATGGATGTCCTGGTAGACAAAGTATTTCTCAGCTCAACTTTCTTCCCGAACAGCCTGGCTCAAGTTGCAGCAATGAAGACAATCGAGATCCTGGAGCGTGATAACGTCCTGGAGGTTGTGCAGCAAAAAGGTAAGCGTTTCGGTGAGCGGGTGAGCAAAATAATCGAAGATAGCGGGATTCCGGCTGAATTCAGTGGTGCACCCTGGATGCCTTATATAACGTTTATACCCGATGAAGAGAAACGTTATAAGAAATACCGTAATGAATTCTATACCCAGTTGATTAGACGAAAGGTCTTTTTGCAACCTTATCACCACGGATATATTGCCTTCCGTCATACTGAAGAAGACCTCGAGTATGTAGCTAACAGCATAGCAGAGGCGTTTGACGAGTTGAAAAAGATCTGATACCGATCAAAGATAGATTATAAGAGATAATATGAACCGACAGGCTGTTGCCTGTCGGTTCCTGTAGATAGAGATAAAAAAGATAGATGAGGTATAATATGAATCCATTGATTATTACTACTGCTCTTACGGGAGCGGAGACCACCAGAGAAACACAGCCCAATTTGCCGATTACACCTGAAGAACAGGCCCGCACAGCCAGGGAGTGTTTCGAGGCAGGTTCCAGAGTATTACATCTCCATGTCAGAGAAGATGACGGTTCACCGTCGCAACGACTCGAACGGTTTACTGAATCGCTCGAAAGGATAAGAGAAGCCGTGCCAGAGATGATAATTCAGATCTCTACCGGAGGTGCTGTGGGTGTTCCTTTCGAGGAGAGGATGGCTCCCCTGAAACTGAAACCTGATATGGCGACTCTCAACGCAGGAACCCTGAATTTCGGAGATGAGGTATTTGTAAACAGCCCCAAAGACATAGTGCGTCTGGCCGAATACTTTAAGGAGGTCGGAGTAGCACCCGAGATCGAAGTATATGAATCAGGAATGGTCGATTACATTGCGAAACTCGTAAAAAAAGGTATTATAGTACATCATCCGCTCCATATACAGTTTGTCCTCGGTGTTCCGGGTGGTATGAGTGGCAAACCGAAGAATCTTCTCTATATGGCCGAACATTTAAAAGAGGAACTTCCTGAAGCTACCTGGGGTGTGGCAGGTATAGGGAGATGGCAGCTACCCTGCGCCGTAATGGCATTAGTCATGGGTGGTCATATCAGGGTTGGATTCGAGGACAATATCTTTTATCATAAGAATGTCCTGGCAGAGTCCAATGCCCAGCTGGTAGCACGTATCAGCAGGATGGCAGAAGAATACGGACGAAAGCTGGCAACACCAGCAGAAGCACGGAAAATTCTCGGCTTGAAATAAGATATTGAGTAACGGGGATGATTATAAATCAGGGCTCTGCACAAACTCCGCTGATTTAAACAAATTCAATATTACGGTGGAGGAGGTGCAGGGCCCTTTTAATGCTGGCGAAAAGGGAAATATATTGAAATCCCCGCCAGTCAGGAGGAGTTACATTAGAAGTCCATCCTCAGTTGTGTTCCGAAGTATAGCATACTGCCTTCATCTGTATCATTACTATCTTTCATCTTGTTAAGTAATCCAATTTCCGGAGCGAGCCGGACATTTTTATGTAATCTTTGTTCTAATTGAACAAATACTGCCATTGCCGGGTCACTGTTTTCAAAGAGGTCACAATCTGAGGTCACATAGCCCAATCCGGAAGTGAAGAGCGAATTTCCTGATAGTTTATAAGAGAGTTGTCCGAACCCCCCCATGGTAGTTACATCAACGATTTCATCATTGACTGAATCATATATGGCCCCGTTGCTGGTCGCAGAAGAGAGGCCGTAATTCTTTGTGTTCTGGCCGTAGTTGAAGTGTGCTGTTAATTTCAGTGGATCGAGATCGAAATCGAACAGCAGGCCGAAGATATAGGCCATAACCGTATAGTCGAGTGGACCACTGTTATCATTATAGGTGTAGTGATTAAGTCCGAAAGTTCCTTTGAAGTTGATATTGTCACTCAGCTTTCCATCATAGCCGAGATTGATTTTTGGCAGGATGATGTTTTTATCCTGACTGGCATCTTCAGCATCTATTACTTCTGGACGGACAAATGCCAGATAAAGTCCATTATCGATTTTGAATCGCACCTGGTGCTTACGGCTTTCATCTATAGCGCCCCATCCGATGAGATCTTTATCTCCACCCCAGGTCTGTTTGGCTTTTTGCTCTACTCCTGTGTTAGCCTGACCGATTAAAAGGGACCAGCCTGACAATTTATACTCACCATATAAAAGTCTTATGCTACCGGTGCCACCAAATTCAACACGGCCATTTAGATCACCGTGCCTGCAGTGTGCTCCAAAACGGCTGTTACTCTGCAGGAAGTAATTCAGATTCAATTCACTCTCACCGGAACTTGTCCAATCTTCATCTTCACTCTCATACCAGAAACCGATCCTGGCACTGCCATAAGGCTGGAATTCTGCCGCTATCAGAGCTGAGACCAGGATAAACAGGGCAGTTAAAATGATACTAATTCGTTTCATTGTATTCCTCCATTTTTTTGCCACTCATTGATCGAGTGTAATTCATACACCTGTTTATGGGGTAATTTATTAAACTACGATTAATGAAGCTGTAAATTTTCTGTTAAAAAGGGATCGGGAATCGAACGGTAAAACAACTACCTCTGTCTGTCGAACTCTCGATGGTGATAGAACCGTCATGTATAAGGGCTATATGTTTGACAATCGCCAGACCAAGCCCGGTGCCACCAGTTTTTTTCGATCGTGACCTGTCAACTACATAGAATCTTTCAAAAATACGTTCCTGATGTTCTGCAGGGATACCGATTCCACTGTCTTCTACCCTTAAGATAACATCTCTGTCATCCCGTGTAGTCACAATTTTTACGTAACCATCTTCGGTATATTGCATAGCATTTTCTAATAGATTGACCAATAATTGTTCGATCTTAAATTCATCACCCCTGATATCGGGTAGATCTTCCTTTTTTTTCAGGATCAACTGAAGATTCCTGTCTCTCATTTTATCGATGTACAAATGGACTATATCTTCTACGATACGGTTAACATTCAAATAACTGAAATCGAGTTTCTCATTTCGCTCAAGCCGGGAGAGGGTCAGCAGGTCATTAACTATGTTTATCAGCCGCTCGACATTTCTTGACATTATCTGCAGGTACTTTCTTCCTTCAGGGGTTACCTCATCCTCGAGAGTTTCGGCAAAACCCTTAATAGTGGTTAACGGAGACCGTAATTCGTGTGAGACATTGGCTACCATATCTCTCTTAACCAGCTCCAATTTTCTGAGCTCTGTAATATTATACAACAGAAGCATCTTACTCTTCTGATTCGGTAACGTCAGACCGCTGCCAAGGTAGTAATCGTTCTCCAGTTTGATCTCTTTTTTGATTTCCTGATCCGAGTCGAACATCTCTCTGATAAATTCGGAGATCTCCGGTTTTCTAATTGCCTCCCAGTAGTATTTACCGTAGAGTTCCCGGTTTCCGCTGATCTGGCTGAAACTACTGTTGCTGAGCTCGATCATACCCTTGTCGTTCAGGACAAGGAGCCCCTCTTGCATAGTATTGATAATAGTAGCGAGGGCATTTTTACTGTCGGTTATCTCAGTGAGAAGATCTCTGATCCGGATCACCATAGAGTTAAAGTTGCGACACAAATCACCAATATCATCTCTACTCCGGGGTGATACGGTAACATCAAGATTACCCTGAGAGACTCTTTTTGAGGCGGAAGAGAGCTCTCTGATTGGCCGGGTAATCCGGCGGGAGAAGTAATAAATAAAGATTGATACGACGATGAAGAATAGTAAGGCAAGAAAGAAGATCTCTCTACCGAGAGACCTGATCAGGGAATCTATATCAGTAAGAAAGGCACTTACTCTCAGGACACCGACTATCTGCCCATCTATCGTTATCGGAACAGCTCTGTAAAGCATACCGGTTTCGAGAGAAGAACTATGCCGAATTGCTTCACCCTGAACTCCCTGAAGAGCGGTAACAATCTCCGGCCGATCTCTATGATTCTCTAAATTCTCTATATCAGCCTCCGAGTCAGCCACCACTATACCTCTCTCATTTATGATAGTGACCCTGTAGTCACTTATATTGCCTAACTGTTTGATATAATCGTCAAGCTCCTCTAAACGTCCGTCCTGTATCAGAGGGGTTATGTTCAGCACAAGGCTCTCACTTTTATCGGTCAGGTAGGAACGGAGTGTTTCCAGATAGTGATTTCTAATTATCTGATATGATACAGTAGAGATAGAAAGTATGAGTATGAAAGTGATCAGCAAGAAACCGAGTAGAATTTTAATAAATATAGTCTGCTTCATCCATCGTCTCTATCGTCAAGTTTATAGCCAACACCACGGACATTGTGGATCAGGTCTCCTGCTTTCCCCATTTTTTTTCGGAGATGGTTGATGTGAACATCGACGGTTCTATCGATAACGATCTTTTCATGTCCCCAGAGGTGATCCAGTATCTGATCCCTGGAAAAGACCCATCCCGGGTGAGAAGTTAATAGTTCCAGTATCTTCAGCTCTGTACCGGTAAGCTCTATCCTTTTACCTGCTACAGTGACAGTGTGTCTGTTCAGGTCTATGGTCAGCAGGTTACCTATTGATCTGATGTCTTCTTTGGGGACTGTTCCCCTTCTTAACACAGCTTTCACCCTGGCTGTCAACTCTCTGGGGGAAAACGGTTTCGTGACATAGTCATCAGCTCCGAGCTCGAGTCCGAGAACTTTGTCGGTTTCCTCGTTACGGGCAGTCAGTATAATTATGGGGATATGTTGATAGTCTTTATTCCCTTTCAGATATTTGCAGATATCCAATCCATCAGTATAAGGTAACATCAGATCAAGAATAATCAGGAGAGGGGGATTATTCTCTATCTCATGGATTAGATTGGAGGTATCTTCGAATGTCTTTGTACTGAATCCCGCTTTTTTGAGATTGACTTCTACCAATTCAAGAATATCCGGTTCGTCATCTACGATATAGATTGGCTTCTTGTTCATATATTTTCCCTTTATGGTTTTCGTCTTCCGGGTTTCAACCGGTATCATATCGACAAACTGGCTTATTGACCGAATAGATAAGTTTAACCTGCTCAATATACAGCAGAGATCCGGAAGAATTTCATTGGTTCAGAGAATTCACAAAACCATACCGTGTCAATAATATATTCCAGAAAGATCCAGTCATCACTCATAGGATCGGAAGTCGAATATATCCTGTAACCCAGTGCATTCTCTACAGGTTCCCATTGCAGGGCCAGAGTACCTCCTTCCTGTAAAACTGTGATAGTTTCAGGGGAAATTATTGTACCGCTCAGCGGGGTAACCGAAACTGTTTCAGAGGGATTAGATTCACCTTCCGGATAGACAGTTGTGACCTGATAGGTGTAATCCACCCCGTTATCCACTTCAAAATCGTAAAAAATATTTTCGTTCACCAGAGACTCTGGATTGATCAGTATTCCATTACGATAGACATTGAAGCCCTCTGCTTCGGATAATCGGTAAGGGGGTGTCTCTACCTGTGAATCATAAACCGTGTATTCTCTGACGGGAATTACCCAACTCAGCCTGACGAACTGATCTCCCCCAAAATAGCTTATTATATTTGGGACTGTCAGGCGAACCAATTCCTGATTGACGATAGTTTGAGTAGAATCGTCAATAGTGAAAGATACCTGAGGAGGCTTGAAGTAGCCAGGAACAAAGAATTGGACATTATAATCACCTGGGAGAAGCAGCCGATAATATCTGCCATACTCTTCACTGCTCTCATAGGGAGCCCTGTAAACACCGGTATCATCTATTCCAGGAATATGCACCTCCGCTACGAGAGGCTCACTGGTTGTGTGATCACTGATGGTTCCGGTCAGTGTAGAGTGATGCACCCTCTCCAGGAGTATAAGTGCTGCTTCCAGATTATCTTCACAGATTTGTGCTATCTGAGATACAGGTGGTATGAAGACTGTTGCCAGCTCCAGTGTATGAGCAAAAATACCCTGAGTACAATACGCATCATCTTCACAGGTACCTGTAGCAGGATAAAGTTGCCAGCTATGTTGAGCAGTATAGTTTCCTGTTCCGTTTATTACCGGTATTGATTGTGCCATTTCTAAGGCCAGGGCATATTGAGCTTGCACATCCGGAGATGTAAGCCCGGAAACATATCCGGGTGGGAAAAGCACCAGCTGTCCGTAACTGTGGTAAGAAATACCAGCAACAAAATTCCTCTCCTGCCAGAGATCTCTCAATGCAGTTGTTTCAGGTTCTGAAGAGGCATAAGGCCCACCATAAGTTGATGTGATTGGTGTTCCGGTCAACTGCCACTCATAAGAGTAATTACGGTTGAGATCAACCCCGTCTCCTGCGCTTATGGTCCCTGTATTATAATTATCCCTGATGTTCTTGCGCCAGCTGGTATTTGTCTCATCAAAGACGATTTTATGACCGTCCGGGTTGAGCAACGGTATAAACCAGATTTCTGTATTATCAACCAGATAGGTGATCCCGGGATTTATGCTGTAGTTGTCTATCAAGTGCCAGAGGATATGCATAACCACTTCAACACTGATCGGCTCACGGGCATGGTGAGCACCGTTGTAATATACAGCCGGTCTATCACTCTCCTGATTCGGATTGGCTGTTACTTTCAAAGCCCATATATCGTGTGCATAAGCTGTATAGTTCTGATTACCGGCAATTGCATACTCTTTACCCCGGCTGTCGCCGATATCATAAAGAGCGGCGATTTCCGGATAGTCGTTAGCAATACCGGTCAGTTCATCAAGAACATCATTGTAACTCCGATATCCCTCCAGTTCGTCGGTTTTCAAACGGAGATTGTTACGCATGTCGCTCTCGGTAAATAAAAGTTCAGTATGCCAGCCCTCTCTTTCGATATCTGCTAACTGATGATCTTGAACCAGAATTTCCAGATAGTCTCCTGCAGAGAACCTGATAATCTCGTAATCCTGTTGCTCCACGAAATCGAGCAATTTCTGATCAGGCTCAGAGAATCTGATTACCGAGTATTCTGACCCGCCAGATTGATTCGCTGCTTTCCCCGTTAGCAGAGTGGTTTGAGCTACAAATATCTGTATAACGAGAAGCAGAATAACAAAATATAAAAATCGTTTCACTACTAAACTCCTTGAAAATTTACCGATAAAACCTGAAAAGAGTGATCCCCGGTGAGTTCAGTTCCTTTTTATTTTACAACATTCTGTGGGACCAATCGTTTCTGGGGCATGAGGTAAGTTTCGCTCATACGTCTTATCGTCTGAGTTATCTCATAATCCGAAATCTTCAGTTTCTTTCCTACTTCGTAGATTACATCCTTCTCCTCTTTTTCCATTCTACCGTCAGAGATGATCAGATAGATCAGCTTCTCCAGCAGATCGTATTTATAGGTATCATGCCGCTCGGCGAAGTATCTACATACTTTGGTTACCCTTCGTTTCAGCGACTCAAATGATTTGAATTCGAAGTACTTCTCCGGCTGGCTAGTGTAGGCACCGAGCATCTCATTGATCAGGTAAATCTTACTGTCGGGTATCCCTTCGGGGGTCAGAGATACGTAACAGCCGGTAGAGGCGAAAAATTCGAGGATCATCTTATCAACCTCTTTACGGGGATGTAATTCAAGAATTTCCAGATAATCCTGTACTCTTTCGTCGAGTTTCTCTTGATCAATAGGTTTCCTGTCACCTTTTTTGCCAGCCAGGAATTTAGATTTCCCGAAGAGAATCAGGCTCTTTATTCTGACCATATTGTTTGGATGAGTAGCGAAAAAGTCCCCAACTGCCAGCTCTTTGACCTTATCGAGCTGTTTCAGATAGAGGTTGATATCGAAGTTAAGAGCATCCTCATTCAATCCGGAGGCGAATTTAAAGAAGAGTTTACCAATTACTTTCGGATCGGGACAGACCAGATAACCTATCCTGTCGGAACTGATCTCGGCATATTTCTGCCAGCGTGCCAGACAGTAAGAGAGGGAATGGCTGATATCGTTCTCTTCTCTGTTGGAGAGAATTCTTCGGACTACATCGAGTTTGCTGTGCTCGTAGATAAGGTGGCCGATCTCGTGCCCGATGACAAAATGTAGTTCATCATCATTGACCATATTGACCAGGGAAGAGGTAAGACAGATCATATGTGGTTCAAATCCGAACCCGTTAATCGAAAAGGCATTTACCTCAGGAGAGGAAGCGAGATAAAAACTGATCTCTTCATCAAACTCCAGATAGTCAGCTATTTCCTGACAGATGTTATAAAGACGTGGCGCCATCAGATTATTCAATCTCACTGTATTGGAGAGCATCGTATTAGTCGCTTCGATCACCTCGTCCTCTTTGTCGAAAATATCATAATAGTTGCTGAGAGCAAAATCGTCTTCCAGTGTCATCTTCATATCGAGTTCACCACTGAAACGTAAAGCTTCAAAATCGATCTTACCCTTCTTCTTCAGGCTGGCTCTTTTTCTGGCAAATTCCATAATCACCTCCCAATTACCCTTATTTATTTGCAATTCGATAACCTGTCAATATGTATTATGGTAACTTGTTAAATAATGGCCTGGAGCTATACAACAGGTTAGAACATAGAATCAAAAAATCAATGAGAGGTGGTTTAGAGGTAGTGTTATCATTCTTAATCATCGACTGCGATAATGATAACCATTTTTGTGATTCATTATTAGTAGTGAACAATCACAGGGCACCATACGAGTCGGCCCTATCCGGCTCCCAGGCTACCCTGTGATAAAGGATTAATAAAATTAACCATAATTTTACAATCCCTTAATGAGGTATTAACTTCAGAATCGTATATATAATTGTATGAGTAATAGAAGAGATGAGATCAATATCGAAGAATACAGCAACCTGGTAAAGTCTGTGGTAGCCCGTTACCGAGATTATGGCTGTTCGAGTGATGACCTGTTTCAGGAGGGAATGATCGGTTTGCTGGAAGCAAAGGAGCGATTCGACGAGAACCGTGGAGTAACTTTTGCAACCTACGCGGTTTATCGAGTGAAAAAACGGATTATCGATGCCTTGAACCGGGAGCGAAGAGGGTCTATGGCTGCTGTTCCCTATGATGATGAAACACAGCAGGATATGCAGAGCGAGGGTAGCTCTCTTGATGAGGGAAACCTTTCGGAAGGTGAAGAGGTATTATCGATTCCTGAAGGCATACCGGCGTCAGAGCGGGAGATTTTGATTTTACACTATCAGGAGAAGTTGACCCTGCAGGAGATTTCAACGAGGCTCAGCCTGAGTCGTGAAAAGGTAAGGCAACTGAAGCAGAAGGCACTCCGCAGATTGAAATTAACCAGATATTAACAGATGCTTAAATCCTGTTTAACAGAAGAGCTGTATATATTGATCGAATGCTGTAAAGCATAACAATCAATAAGGAGATAAAAAATGAGGATTTGGTGCAAATTATTGAGTGTAGCACTAATTTTACTGTTAGCCGGTAGCCTGGCAGCCCAGCGTAGAGTAGAACTCACCGGTGCAGGAGCAACTTTCCCCTATCCACTTTATACCAGAATGTTCGAAGATTATCATCAACAGACCGGTATCAGGGTCAATTATCAGGGTATCGGATCCGGTGGTGGTATCCGTCAACTTTTCAGCAAAACAGTAGATTTCGGTGGGACTGATGCCATCGTGAGTGAAGAGAGAATAGCAGAAGCGGAAGGGGAGATTCTGCATATCCCCATCTGTCTGGGTGCTGTTGTTGTTACTTACAATATACCCGGAAATCCGAAATTGCAGTTATCACCTGCTGTAATAGCTGATATCTATCTCGGTAATATAGAAAAATGGAATGACGAACGGCTGAAGAATCTCAATCCAGGCAAAGAACTTCCCGATCTTAATATTGCAGTAGTGAGACGTTCTGATGGTAGCGGGACAACCTCAATCTTCAGTAATTATCTGAGCAAGGTGAGTAGTGAATGGCAGGAGAGAGTTGGAGAGGGTACCTCTCTTAACTGGCCCGTTGGGCTCGGAGCCAAGGGTAACCCGGGAGTAGCAGGTATGGTTCAACAGCTTCCCGGCTCCATTGGTTATGTTGAACTCATCTATGCGATGTCTAACGATCTATCCTATGCTAGGGTGCAGAACAGTTCGGGTAATTTTATCGAACCGACGATCAGTTCGGTCAGCCTGGCAGCAGATATCGATCTGCCTGACGACACGATGGTCTCTCTGACAAATACAGAAGCAGCAGAGGGTTATCCGATTGCCGGGTTTACCTGGATCATACTTTATCGAGAGCAGAATTATGGACGGAGAACGAAGCAACAGGCTTTAGAGACAAAGAAATTACTCAGTTGGATGACTGGTGAAGGTCAGAAGCATGCAGAACCACTTCATTATGCACCGTTATCGTCAGAAGCAGCAGCAAAAGCGCGGGCTTTGATTAATCAGATTACATACGATGGAACACCACTACGCTAAGGTTATGTGATAGTGGCTAGAAGATTAAACGAACTTTGCTTTGCTAAGTATAAGAGAATGAAATGCTGTTAATGAACTGGAATATCCTGACGGGTTGGAAGAGTACCCGTCAGGATGTGAGCTACAGATAAGAGAAAAGAGTTGAAGAGATATGAAATTTAATGGAGACAACATTTTTTCTGGATACCTCCGTCTATCATCACTGGTAATCCTACTGATATTGATCATTATTCTGCTGACTCTCGTATGGGATGCCAGAGAAGCGATCCTGCACAATGGTTTCGGCTTCTTTACCGGTACTACCTGGGACCCGGTCAGGGATGAATATGGTTCACTTCCTTTTCTTGCAGGGACGGTTTTTACAGCTTTTGCCGCATTACTGCTCTGTCTGCCCTTCTCATTTGCCATATCGATACTGATGGGGGAATATTACAGGACAGGCCTGTTTGCTTCGATAATGAACACTACAATTGAGTTGCTGGCCGGAATCCCTTCTATCGTATATGGATTCTGGGGATTGTTTGTTTTTGTCCCGTTCGTCAGGAATATACAGATCAGTTTCGGTATCACCCCCTACGGGGTAGGAATCTTCACCGCTGCCGTAATTCTCTGCTTTATGATTATTCCTTATGCGGCGAGCATTGCCCGTGAAGTTATCAATATGGTACCCGGTGATCTGAAAGAGGCGGCATATTCGCTGGGAGCTACGCGGCTGGAAGTCATCAGGCATATCATCATACCCCATTCGATCTCAGGTATCTTTGCCGGGATACTCCTCGCTCTGGGAAGAGCTCTTGGAGAAACAATGGCAGTCACTATGGTAATCGGGAATAACAATGTTTTCCCTTCATCATTTTTCGCTCCAGCCAATACGATGGCCAGCCTGATAGCTAACGAATTTGCCGAGGCAGTACAGAATCTTCATCTCTCATCGCTCGTTCAAATCGGCCTCTTGCTGTTCCTGGTAACGACAGTCATCAACATCATAGGCAAGATAGTACTCAACAGGCTGAGTTACAGAGAATGAGGTAACAATACTGACAAGATATCATCCATCTGTTGATATGTAAGATAATTTAAGATTAAAAGAGGATAAAACAGAATGTGTATTAACAAAATAGAATGGAGAATAATTAAGGACAGGGTATTTCTTCTTCTACTGATTATTATTGCCCTGGTATCTATTGTTCCCTTAGGCTTCATACTCTATTTTTTGATTATCAAGGGAGCACCGGCTATCAACTGGGAATTCATCATTGCTGGTCCCAAACCATACGGTATTTCCGGTGGGGGAATAGCACACGCTATCGTGGGGACTCTCATACTGATTATTCTTGCCGCCCTTCTATCCGTTCCTGCTGGACTCTCTATCGGCCTATTTCTGGCAGAAAACAGAAAAAGCAAGCTGGCATACTGGGTAAGGCTTGGTGTAGATATCCTGCAGAGCATACCTTCAATTGTTATCGGGATAATTGTCTGGAGCTGGATAGTTAAGCCGATGCGAATGTTCAGTGCCTTTTCGGGTGGAATGGCGCTGGGATTGATGATGTTACCAGTTATCGTCAGAAGTACAGAAGAGACCGTCAGGTTGATACCCTACAGCATTAAGGAGGCTTCTCTTTCACTCGGGGTTCCTTATTACCGAACTGTATTAAAGGTCATTCTCCCTGCAGGACTGAGTGGCATAGTATCTGGAATTCTCCTCTCAATAGCCAGAATAGCAGGCGAGACAGCCCCCCTGATCTTCACCGCTTTCGGGAGCAGGTTTATGAATCTCGATATCTTCAAGCCAGTTGAGAGTATGCCGTTACTGATCTATCGTTACGCTTCCAGTCCCTATCAGGATCTGCACACAATGGCCTGGGGAGCCTCGTTTCTCCTGGTAGTTCTGGTCTTAACGCTTAACATAACAGCTAAAGGAGTATGTAGACGATGGTGCAGAAAGTATTAAGGATAATCGATTTTTCAGCTTCCTACGGTGATGGGAGGGTAGTCAGCAATGTCAATCTGGAGATAGAAGATAATAAGATTACCGCTGTTATGGGCCCTTCAGGTTGTGGTAAATCAACCCTGCTGCGAGCTGTTAACAGAATGCACGAACTTCATCCCAATGCTACTGTTGAAGGGAGGATAATGCTCAAAGACAAAGATATTTACCGTATGAACCCCATAATGTTGCGACGTCAGATCGGGATGGTATTTCAAAGACCCAATCCCTTTCCGACTATGAGTATCTATGACAACGTTATTGCCGGTTACAAACTCAACGGGATAAAACTCTCAAAAGATGAGAGGGATAATATAGTAGAAAAGTCGTTGATAAATGCTGCACTCTGGAGTGAGGTGAAAGACAATCTGCACAAGCGTGGAACTTTTCTCTCCGGTGGTCAACAACAGCGGTTATGCATTGCCAGGGCTCTGGCAATGAAACCGGATATATTGCTGCTCGATGAACCGACATCAGCTCTCGATCCCAAAGCTACTGCTTTCATAGAAGAGTTGATCGTGGAGTTGAAGAAGTCGGTTACTATCTTACTTGTTACCCATAATATCGCTCAGGCTGCCCGGGTATCCGATTATACCGCCTTTCTTTTCCTCGGTGAATTGGTAGAATTTGGTGTAACGGAAAGAGTTTTTACAGTTCCTACAGATAGGAGGACTGAAGAGTATCTGACTGGAAAATTCGGTTGATAAGGAGTAAGAGATGATAGGAGAGAAAATACTGAGTTTAAAAGAGAGATTGATTTCTGAAGCCAATATCGTAGAGATGATGCTTGCCAGGAGTGTTGAAGGATTGCTGGAAGGGTATTCCGACAAGCTCTTTGAGGTTATCAGGCTCGAAAAAGATATCAATAGAATAGAGATCGAGATAGAGGAATTATGCACCAATACTATTGCCCTTTTTCAACCGGAAGCAAAAGATCTGAGAACGGTTTTGATGATCTATAAAATCAACAATGATCTCGAGAGAATAGGAGACCAGGCAGTTAATATCTCGGAGAGCAGCCAGTATCTTATCGAACGTCCTGAATTGAGAATTCTCAAATCCATTGCCCGGCTGAGTAAGGAGAGTATCGCTATGATCAGGGATAGTATCAGAGCCTTTATCGATGAAGATAATGAACTGGCCATAACTGTCTGTGTCCGTGATGCAACAGTCGATGAATTACACGAAGCGATCGTAAAGGAACTGATAGAGCAGATGAGAGATGAGCCGCAGATCATCGAAAGGGCACTGCATATAATAAGGATATCTCGAAACCTGGAGAGAGTTGCCGACCTTGCTACCAATATAGCAGAAGATACGATCTATATGATCTCAGGCAAGGTAATCAAGCATCAGACAGCAGAAGAAAGCTAATTGAGCCAGGCAGATTATCTTAATACTACCCGGGTGTTTGCAGGGTAAGGCTTCTCGTTTTATGAATATGTTTCTACCATTAGCTTATCAGTATCTCAAGTAGAGATAAGAATCGCTTTAGATTTTTCAAAAAGAGCAGGGTGAAGCTCTTTCTCTTGACTTAATTAAATGCCAGCTATCATTGAACTTAGAGGAATAGATAAATGAAAATTGTCTTGCAGAGAGTTAAGAGTTCTACTGTTTCTGTCGAAAATAGGGTAATCGCCTCGATAGGTAAGGGATTATTGCTACTACTGGGGATTGATTCGAAAGATGACGGCTCAGAGATACCATGGCTGGCTAAGAAGGTCACGGAGTTGAGGATATTCCCCGATGAAACTGGAAAGATGAATCTATCAATCAGGGATGTCGGTGGCGAGATTCTCCTCATCTCGCAATTTACCCTTTCGGCTCAGCTTGAGCGGGGAAGGAGACCCGATTTTTTTACTGCAGCTGAACCGGCGAAAGCAGAGGCAATGTACGAAGAATTTGCCCGGGAAGTTGCTCAGAATGGAGTTGAACCGAAACTGGGGAGTTTTGGAGCCTATATGGAGGTCGAACTCGTCAATGATGGTCCGGTAACCTTTATCCTTGAGAGATAGCGACAGATTATCCTGAATCGAAACAACCTGAAGAACTGAGTTAGGAGCGAAGGATCATATCCTCGCCATCTGATCTTAGCAGGAGAGACATAATTTAAACGCAATCTCAAAACTCCCAGTCAAAAAGGCAAGACTGCTGAGAACTATTCTGTTCTATTCTCACTGTTTGCTAATAAGGCTAACAGAGAGATAGAGGGGACTTGTTAATCCGTACGATTATCATTGACGATAATCAGGGGTCTGATTTTTTGTATGTAAAGAAGAACTAAATATTTATAGGGGGACTAATGCCAAAAGTAAGTAAAAAAACAATGGATGGTAATACAGCAGCTACCCACGTAGCTTATGCTTTTAGCGAAGTTGCTGCCATATATCCCATCACACCCTCTTCAACGATGGGTGAGTTAGCTGACGCCTGGTCAGCGGAAGGGCGCAAGAATATATTCGGTTTGCCGGTAGAAGTAGTGGAAATGCAATCGGAAGCAGGAGCAGCCGGAGCGGTTCATGGTTCTCTCTCCGCGGGCGCTATGACAACTACTTTTACAGCCTCGCAGGGTTTGATGCTGATGTTGCCCAATATGCACAAGATCGCCGGTGAGATGTTACCTGCAGTCTTTCATGTTTCGGCTCGTTCACTCGCCTGCCAGTCTCTATCGATATTCGGCGATCATTCTGATGTCATGGCGGCTCGTAATACAGGGTTTGCCTTAATAGCCGGTTGTTCAGTCCAGGAGGTTCTCGACCTGGCAACTGTATGCCACCTCGCGACACTGAAAGCGAAAGTTCCATTTGTGAACTTCTTTGACGGTTTCAGAACGTCAAACGAAATCCAGAAGATAGAGGTTATGGATTACGACTCGCTGAAAGAGCTGGTCGATATGGAATATATCGAAGATTTCCGCAGCAGGGCGATGAATCCCGAAAAACCAAGGGTCAAGGTCGGTGCTCAGAATCCCGATGTCTATTTCCAGGGACGGGAGACTGTAAATAAATACTATGAGGCCACACCCGATATAGTACAGGAATATATGGACCTGTTTGCCAGACAATTTGGCAGAGAGTATCACTGTTTCGATTATGTTGGAGCACCAGATGCAGATAAGGTTATAGTTGCTATGGGTAGTGGCTGTGATACAATCGACGAAACTATTAAATATCTCAATGAGCAGGACTATAAGGTTGGCTTGATCAAAGTAAGGCTATACAGGCCGTTTGATGTTGAAAGGTTTAAAAAGGCTCTACCCGGTTCAGTTAAGAAGATTGCCGTATTGGATAGAACGAAAGAGCCGGGAGCAATTGGTGAACCTTTATATCTCGATGTTGTCTCTGCTCTCAAAGATAGACAGGATATCAATATCATAGGTGGAAGATACGGACTATCATCTAAAGAGTTTACACCTTCGATGGTGAAGGCTGTTTATGATCATCTCGATGGTAAAGCCTTTCATGGCTTCACTGTCGGTATAAACGACGATGTAAGCAATCTCTCCCTCCCGGTCAAGGATCATATTAATACGATCCCGGAAGGGACTATCAGCTGTAAATTCTGGGGACTTGGTTCTGACGGAACAGTAGGTGCTAACAAGAACTCGATCAAGATAATTGGTGATAGTACCGATATGTATGCTCAGGGTTATTTCCAGTATGATTCCAAGAAATCGGGTGGCATAACCAGAAGTCATCTCCGTTTCGGTAAAAAACCGATCGAATCTGCTTATCTTGTTCAGAATGCCGATTTCATTGCCTGTCATAATCAGGCCTTTATCGGCAGATATGATATTCTGGAAGGGATTAAAGAAAACGGGACATTTCTGCTCAACTCCAACTGGTCTTCCGACGAAGTATTCTGTCATCTGACCAGGGATATGCAGGAGACGATCATTAAGAAGAAGATCAAATTCTATAATATAGATGCTCTAAAGATTGCTAATGCGGTAGGGCTTGGTAGCAGAATCAATTCTGTAATGCAGACAGCCTTCTTCCTGATATCTGGTGTTCTTGACCGACAGGAAGCGATCAAATTGATCAAGGATGCTATCCAGAAGACCTATCAGAAGAAGGGAGAGAACGTTGTCAAGATGAACTGGGATGCAGTTGACAGAACTGATGAAGCTCTACAGGAGATCACGATACCTGAAAAGGCTCCCGAAAAATGTGGCGAGATGAAGAAACTCATTCCTGATGACTCTGACCAATATACGAAAGAGGTAATAGAGAGGATAATGAGAGAAAAAGGTGACGAGATTCCCGTATCGATGATGCCACTCGATGGATATGTCCCCTCCGGTACTACCCAGCTTGAGAAGAGAGGTGTTTCAGCCTTTGTTCCTCGCTGGATCTCAGAAAAATGTATACAGTGTAACCGCTGCTCTTTCGTCTGCCCTCACGCTGCGATCAGAGCAAAATTGATCGATCCGAAGAGACTCGATGATGCACCAAAGTCCTTCACAACTCTGGAAACTAAAGGGAAAGATGCGGATAAATACAGATTCAAGGTTCAGGTATATATAGAGGATTGCCAGGGTTGTAAGAACTGTGTTATCGAATGCCCCGTTCAAGCTCTGGAGATGAAACCTGTAGAAGAGGAGAGAAAAGCTGGAGAATATGAAAATGAACTCTTCTTTGATACGCTCCCCTATGATATAATGGGTGAGATGGTTAAAGAGACGACTGTTAAGGGAAGTCAGTTCAAAAAACCGTTACTCGAGTTCTCAGGTGCCTGTGCCGGTTGTGGTGAGACACCTTATGTCAAGTTGATTACTCAGCTTTACGGTGACAGAATGATTATAGCAAACGCTACCGGTTGTTCATCGATCTGGGGAGGAACTTTCCCGAGTATTCCCTATTGTAAGAATGCCGATGGAGAGGGTCCAACCTGGGCAAATTCACTCTTCGAAGATAATGCTGAATACGGATTCGGAATGCGGCTGGCTGTCGATTCTAACCGTCGTATATTGGGTCATAATATAAACATACTGCTGGAGAAAGGGACCGACAGAGAGCTGGAGAAATTATTGAAAAAGGCGAAAGAACTCTGGAACGAAACGGGAGAAGAAGCAAAAGAGAATGTCCGATTGATCAAAAAGTTGTTACCGAAAGTACTCGGTAATGCCGAAACAGATCCCATCGTTAAGAGAATAATTGAACTGCAGCACTACTTCATCAAAAAGAGTGTCTGGGCCTTTGGCGGTGACGGCTGGGCTTATGATATAGGTTACGGTGGACTCGATCACGTTTTGGCCAGTAACAGGAATGTTAATATTCTGGTTCTCGATACTGAGGTATATTCCAATACCGGTGGACAGGCTTCCAAAGCTACTCCTCTCGGTGCAGTCGCTAAGTTTGCCGAATCGGGCAAGAAGACAATAAAGAAAGATCTCGGTATGATGCTTATGAGCTACGGCTATATATATGTTGCCTCCGTTTCGATGGGTTATGATAAAAACCAGTTAATGAAAGCGATAACCGAAGCTGAAAGCTATGACGGCCCTTCCATTGTGATAGCCTATGCACCCTGTATAAATCACGGACTCGATATGTCATTGACCCAGAAAGAGGAAAAGCTGGCTGTCGATTCGGGATACTGGATTCTTTATCGCTACGATCCACGTTTGAAAGAAGTGGGCAAAAACCCGTTACAGCTGGATTCCAAAGAACCTACTGCTAAGGTGACAGAGCTGCTCGATAACGAAAGAAGATATAGTTCGCTCAAGCATACTTTTCCGGAAAATTACGATCAATATCGTTCCGAAATGGAAAAATTCGTTAAGGAACGATACGCTAAATATAAGAAGATGACCGAACTGCTCTAAGAGAGATTCCGGTCATGTATTTGAGAGAGGTCCCCGAATTCTATTCGGGGACCTTTGTTATATAATCCTCTATGAGGAACAGATATACAACAGGATAATGTTCTAAACGGTTTTGGACAGCTGGTTGTATTACTTTCCAGCAAGATACTCAGAGTTCACAAAGCTCTGCCATCCTTTCCAGAAATTATCTTCACTCGTTCCGTAGGTAGCTTCTATATCACCCCGGTTCTGTAAAAATTCTTTTAAGGTTTGTATACCCCAAGTCTCGGTGATGTATTCTACAAGGCTGTAACCAAACTGAAAGCTGTTGGGTATGGAGTTCAACTCTTCGAAAGAGGGAAATTTGTCTTCCTGCAGAGAATCCAAACGAGCAAGATCGGCCCTTTGCCCAGCCATGTATAGAGAGATCCCTTCCCAAAGCCAATAGGGGATCTCTCTGGGGTCGACGATGTTATGAACCATAACGTGTGTGAATTCGTGAACCGGGAGTTTTTCTGTCATCTCCTGATATGACACAGGAAGATTAGGGCTCAGTGGTGATGCCATACTGAACTCATTATTGTCCGATATAGTTCCTAGAACCCAGTTGGGAGAACCTTCCATATTGACCCCCTTATGAAATTCTTCTATCGTCGGATAAACCTTAACTACAGTCTTGGGAATGTTCTTTCCCATCTGTAGAGAAGTGACTATAAAAACATAATTACTCTCCAAGCTCTCAACCAGATCATAAAGATAATCCGGTTCCTCCTCATAAACTTGAATTATGAAATGCTCTGTCTCCAGCACCATCTCTCCTCCAATAACTTCATACTGGCCTTGCAGCAGTCCAGTGAAGATCAGTAATGAGATAAAAGTACCTGCTGTGATAAACCCCCTTTCCATATACCCTCCAACCGGGAATTGTCAGTATAAGGACCCATCATTTCCAGGGTAAACCTGATTTCCTAATTTATGTTACTTATAATAAAAGTGAATTATTATGTCAATATCGGTTTTGTTAGCTTGACAAAACTGTTGACACAGGGAGATGGATACACTATCTTATTTATCAATAGGATGCTGTTAGTCAACACGAATTACGAGACACAAAATTCCATAGAGGTGAGATGAATAGAATCAAGGTTTTAGCAGAAGAGGTTACCAATAAGATAGCAGCGGGAGAGATCATTGACCGTCCTGTTTCGATAGTAAAAGAACTCGTTGAGAATGCAATTGATGCAGAAGCGACAAAAATTACTGTTCTCGTTGATAGGGGTGGTAAGAATAAGATCCAGGTTATAGATAACGGTATCGGGATGAGTGAAGAGGACGCACTCCTCGCCTTAGAACGTCATGCAACTAGCAAGATTCGTAATGTTGAGGATATTATCACGATCTCATCTCTCGGATTTCGCGGTGAGGCCATACCTAGTATTGCATCGGTAAGCAAATTCGAGATGATCACTAAAGATGAAGACAGTGCTGCAGCGACGAAAATCGAGGCCGAATTTGGTAACATCAAGAATGTCGGTAAAGTTCCGGCTAACAGAGGAACTGAGTTCACTATAAAGCGTTTATTCGATAATCTCCCTCCCCGTAAGAGTTTTCTCAAGACCGAACAGGTCGAACTGAAACATATAACCGATTACATCCACTATCAGGCACTTACCTTTCCCGGAATCCACCTGAGACTGATCAGTAACGGGCAGGAAAAACTGAACTATCCCGCAGTTGAGGATAAGGATCTCCGGCTTTCTGCTGTTCTCGGTAGTGATTTCTATAAACAGGATTTTTTGAAAATTGCTGCCGGAGACAGGCAAGTCTTCATGGAGGGTTATATTGCCGGACTGGAAGAAACGAAGGACAGGATGACCGATTTTCGTTATATCTTCATTAATGGCAGGTTTATCCGTGACCGTATCGTGCTTCATTCCATTCGGACAGCTTACGAACCTTTCATCAAAAAATACCGCATATTTCAACAGGGTAAAACACCACCCTACATACTCTTTCTCCGGATAGACCCGGAACTGATAGATTTTAACGTGCATCCTGCCAAATTGGAGGTCAGGTTTCGTGATCCTCATCTGGTACATAATTTTATTAAATCAACGATAGTACAGACTCTACTTGATTATCAGGAGAGTAAGTTTCAGATAGCCAGAAAGAAGTTCGATATCACCGGCAAAGAGGGGATGCCCACCTTGATGGAGAAACAGATCATGGCGAAGAAGGGGAGCAAGAAAGAGTTGAAGCAGATGAATGTCATTTTGAACGATCTTTACCAACCCGATCTCTTTCGGTCTGCAACTGTGACAGGAGAATCCGGAAACAGAGCTGAGGCCGGCATCTCTACTGCAGACCAGAAATTGTTCCCTTCAGATCTCTACCTACCCTCGGAAGAGGAGGTGGTTAATCCCTGGCAGTTGCATAACAGCTATATACTCGTCCAGAGTGATGACGGACTCATTATCATCGATCAGCATGCAGCACACGAGCGAATAATCTATGAAAAGGTATTCCATCGTATGTGTGGAGTTCCAGCAGAATCTCAAAAGATGCTCTTTCCTATTGTTGTAGATATCCCGCCTATTCTGAAGCCGACTGTTTCGCTCCTTCTGGAGGAGAATCCTGAATTACTGAAAATGGTAGGGTTTTCTCTCAAGACCTTCAGTGGTGATTCGGTGGTAATCGAAGAAATACCAGTAGAACTTGGGAACTGGGATGGAGGAGAGGTCTTCAAGGATATTCTCTATCAACTTCAGGATGAATACAAAGAGACGGAAGATTTTCGTGACAGTATTGCCAAAGCAGTATCCTGCAAGGCTGCTATCAAGGCGGGGGAGAAGATCTCTCGTAAAGAGATGCTGCAGTTAATAAACGATCTTTTTGCCTGTCAGGTTCCCTACTTTTGCCCCCACGGCAGACCGGTACTGATTAAATTCACCCTAACTGAACTGGAAAGAAAATTCAAACGTATATGATACCACTCATTGTTATCGAAGGGCCTACTGCTGTAGGTAAGAGCAGAATTGCTCTGCAGTTAGCAGAGAAACTGGGGAATGAGATTATCTCGGCTGATTCCAGACAGATATATCGCTATATGGATATCGGTACAGCCAAACCAACCGTGGAAGAGAGAAAGAGGGTAGAACATCATCTAGTCGATATTATTGAACCCTATCAGGAGTATAGTGCCGGACAGTACGCCGTCGATGCTGCTGCTATTATCAGAGAATTGCAAGCAGAGAGTAAGGTTCCGATCGTTTGCGGAGGAACCGGTTTCTATATCAAATCATTACTGGAAGGGCTTTTCGAAGCTCCGGCGATTCCTGCTACTATAAGGGAAGATCTCAGAGCACTGGAAGATAGCAAAGGTACAGAATACCTCAATAACATGCTGAAGAAGATCGATCCACTCTCGGCAGAGAGGATACATCCCAACGACAGCTACCGGATAAAGAGAGCTCTTGAAGTCTGGATAACAACTGGGAAAGGTATGGGGCAACACTGGGAAGAACAGAAGAGTTCCGGTCGGGATTACAAACCTTTCCGTATTCTCGTTACCGAAGATCGGCAGGTTCTCTATGAAAGAATCAATAAACGCATTGATATGATGATAGATAAGGGACTGATAGATGAAATTCGTCTCCTGCTCAATCGGGGATATAAAGAGGATGATCCCGGTATGACATCTGTCGGATATCGAGAATTTATCCCCTTCATAAGAGAGAATGCTTCTTTCTTCTCCTGTCTGGAAGAGGCTAAACAGAATAGCCGCAATTATGCTAAACGACAGTTCACCTGGTACCGTAAAATCGATTTCGATTTAGTTATCGAAAGTAATCACGATATCTCTGACCTCAATGCGAGGATCAAAAACTTCTTGGAAAAGAGCGATAAAACGTTATCTTGAGAAGTAAAGAAGCAATAATGTCCAATAAATATAGGCTAAGGAGGAGGGTAGTAGATGATTGTTGCCCGTGTAAATGACTATGAGATCGAAGATAGAGAATTCCTACAAGAGTTGAAACGACTACTGAAAGAGAACGAAAATAATCGTCCCGACAGGGAACTGTCAGACGTGGCTCTCGATAAACTCATTGATGGAGCTCTGGTACTGCAAAGGGCAAAACTGGAAAACATACTGGTCCCGGAAGATGAAGTGCAAAAGGAGATGATAGAGTTTCAGATGAGGTTCAAGTCTCCCGAAGAATTTGAATCCCTCCTCTCCTGCTCCGGATGTACTCAAAAAGAGATTATGGAAAGACTCCGTGATAAACTGATGATACGAAAATACCTGGAGAGTTGTGTCGATAACGATTTTTCTGTCGATGAAGAATACCTGCAGAACTTCTACAGCAAAAATATTGGACTCTTCAAAAATGATAGGATGGTAAGGGTTTCGCATATTCTGATCTCTCTTGACAAAGGTCTGGAAAAGGCCAGAGAGATAAGAGACAAGATAGAGACAAAGAAAGATTTCTTTGATATGGCAGAGAAATGTTCTGAATGTCCCAGCAATTGTCATGCAGGAGATTTGGGATATATAGTGGAAGGGAAAATGGTGAAAGAGTTCGATGATGTAGCCTTTAAATTGCAAGTAGATGAGATCAGTCAACCCATTGAAACCAAACATGGATATCATATAATCATCGTCACAGATAAAAGAGAGGCAGGTACTCTCACCTTTGAAGAAGTTAAAGAACCGCTTATCAAGAGATTGCAGCAGATAGATTTCGAGTTAAAACTTGAGAAGCATCTGAAAGAACTTCGTGAGAAGGCTGATATCTATATCAATGAAGAATTTATAGAGTCACTAAAGGAATAAGGAGCAGAATAAAATGACCTTATTAGGTGTTAACATTGATCATGTAGCAACCCTCAGACAGGCAAGGATGGGAATAGAGCCAGAACCGATGCATGCTGCAATGATAGCCGAGCAGAACGGGGCAGACCAGATAACGGTTCATTTAAGAGAAGACAGAAGGCACATACAGATGCGAGATGTTAAGATGTTACGCAGTATCTTGCAGACTAAACTCAACCTGGAAATGGCTCTGACCACGGAGCTTATAGCTATAGCCAAATCGATCAGACCGGATACAGTAACCCTGGTTCCAGAGAAGAGGGAGGAGATAACGACCGAAGGTGGCCTAAACATCAACATAAAGGGGTTGGATGAGCGCATCAAAGAACTCATGGATGAGGGTATCGAGGTAAGCCTTTTTCTCGAGCCTGATATAGAGATGATCAAGCAAGCTGATAGAATGAAAGTTCAGGCGGTAGAAATACATACCGGAGCTTATGCCAATGCTAAATCCGATAAGGATATCGAGCATGAACTGTCCAGGATCTATAAAGCCGCCAAGACGATAAGGTCTGCCGGTATGAGGGTAGTTGCCGGACACGGGCTGAATTATCATAACGTTTCCAGGCTTGCCGAGTTCGGTATTATTGAAGAATACAATATAGGACACAGCATTATCTCAAGAGCAGTCTTTACCGGTCTGGCAGAAGCAGTAGCAACTATGAAGATGCTGATTTGCTGAGCCTTTTTGAGTGCTATTAACGAATATACCAATTCATGTACCCCCAGAGATAATTGTCTATGAAATCTAAACCTGCTGCTATTGAATGGTTGTTGATTCCTGCGCCCGATCTGCCTAAAGCCAGAGCTTTCTACAGCAAAGTTTTTCATTTTGAAATCTCAGATTACAGCAGAACCTTTTCTGTTTTCAAAGCTGCTAATATCAGCGGTGGTTTCGATAGTGATCTTGAACCATCAGAGAAGAGTCTCAGTTTCTCCATTACTGTCGATGATATTGACCAGACACTGAATAAGATCGTCCAGAATGGTGGGACAGTAGTCAAAGAGAAATATTCACTCGGACCCGGCAACGGTTACTGTGCCCGTTTCAGCGATCCTAACGGTAATATTCTTGAACTCTATAGCAACAAGTAATTACTTTATTATCACCATTTAATGTAACTCATCTCCGGACAACCAGAGCAGTATAAGATATCCGGATGAGTATTCTACCCTCTCTCTGCCTGAATTTCCGCTGATAATGGGGAAAATCCCTTGACTCTAAGACCGCTAAAAAGGAAGAGTACCTCAAGCGCACTTCTAAAAACAAAACTACAGAATACTTACGTATAAAAAGGGGCTAGAAGTGGATATACTGTATCGTTTAGAGTGGTTATTAGTTGAATATATAAAGATAAAGAAGGAGGCCGGAAGATGGTAATGGACTCGACTAATTTAAATGTAGCCGAGATGAAGAAGAAACATCGCATATTGCAGAAGTTTCCTTTTCAGACAGTTGAACTGGACCGGGGATATGCGAACCGCTATCTACGTGTCGATCTAACAAAAAACGAGATCAGTATTCACCCTGTAACTGATCAGATGAAAGAACTCTGGATCGGTGGTAAAGGTTTTGATCTCTGGCTCACTTTCAAGGAAATAAGCCCTCAAACGAAATGGGATAGCCCTGAAAATCCGATTTGCTTTTCGTCAGGACCATTAGGTGGCACGACCTCATTTCCTGGCTCGGGGAAGACACTCGTTACTGCTATATCACCCTTAACAAACATTATTATTGATAGCAATGTTGGTGGTTATTTCGGACCTTTTCTCAAATTTGCCGGGTTCGATGCCCTTATGGTAATTGGTAAAGCAGCAGAGGAGGTGGTGGTTGTAATCGATGCAGCAGAAGGCATGGTCACTATCGAGACTGCTCCTGACGAGCATATCGATTCCCATATAGTAGCTGAGGAACTGACAGAGATGTATGCTGATGATGAGCTCGACAAGCGGAATGTAGCCGTAGTTTCTTCCGGAACTGCAGCTGCCAATACCCGTTTCAGTGTTCTGAACTTCTCATTCTGGGACTGGCGACGTGGAGTAACCAGGCTGAAACAGGCGGGAAGAGGGGGTATTGGTATGGTATTCCGTAACAAAGGTTTGAAAGGGTTAGTAGCCAAAAATCGTGATATAACGCCTTCCTGGCGTATAGAAGAGAGTAAGGTTGCACATCTTTTAAGGCCGGAAAAGATATCAATACAGGATAATAAAGAAGATATTAAGAAGCTCGAAGAGATTATTGAGAAGTGGAATAGTGATGAGGAATATGTCATAGAGATGATGCAGGATATACAGCAGGAATACAGACATATATCCAAAACAGCAATAGATATGATCAACAAAAAGACCGGCAAGCCCAAAGCGTATCTCTATCACATTGCAACTTTCTATAAATCACTCAGCCTGAACGAAAAGGGAGCATTGAATATACAGGTCTGTACAGGAACGACATGCCATGTAAAAGGGGCAGCGAAGATAATAGACCGTCTCGAACAGGTACTAGGTATCAAATGTGGAGAAACTACCCCTGACAAGAAGTATACTCTGGAAGCAGTTGCCTGTCTCGGTGCCTGTAGTATAGCCCCTGTAGTCAAGATTGGCGAAAAAGTTATTGGAAATGTTCAGATCAAAGATGTAGAAAGGCTGATAAAAGATTCAGCTTCAATTGATAAGAAAGAGGAGCAGTGATCATGAAAAGACTTAATCTGGAAGATTTGGCCAGAATAGCCAGAGTGGAAAAAGAGAACTGGGCTAAATATAAAGGTATATTGATGGTCTGTACCGGAACGGGTTGTGTCTCTGCAGCTGGTATGGAAATAAAGAATAGATTTAAAGAGATGCTGAAGAAACATGATCTCGAAAAGCAATATTTGACGGTTGGGACCGGTTGTAACGGTTTCTGTGCAGTAGGGCCTATCTGTGTGGTCCAGCCCGAAGGGGTTTTCTACCAGAAACTGAAGCCTGAAGATGTAGAAGAGATTGTCGTATCACATCTTAAAAACGGTCAGATAGTAGATAGATGTCTGCATAAGGATCCGGTTACCGGCGCAATAAACAAAACGATGAACGATATCAAGTTCTTTACAAAGCAGCAGTTAATCGCTTTGAGAAACAAGGGGTTGATCGACCCCGAGAATATAGAGCACTACATAGCCCGCGAAGGATATCAAGGTTTGAAAGTCGCTCTAACCGAACTGAGCCCGGAAGAGATTATTGACAGAGTCAAAGCTTCAGCAATCAGAGGTCGTGGTGGTGGCGGTTTCCCAGCAGGTATCAAGTGGGAAACAGCTTACAGGGTAGCCAAAGAGAAGGAAGAAAAGGCCTATATCGTCTGTAACGCTGACGAAGGTGATCCAGGTGCCTATATGGACAGAAGTATCATCGAGACCGATCCACACACAGTGCTGGAAGGTATGATTATCGGAGCAAGAGCAGTAGGCGCACGAGAAGGTTTCATCTATATACGTAAGGAATACCCGCTGGCAATGGTCAGGCTGCAGAAGGCAATCGACCAGGCCAGAGAGTGTGGTCTGCTTGGTGAGAATATACTCAACACCGGTTTCGATTTCGATATCCACATCCATCGTGGTGCAGGAGCTTTTGTCTGTGGTGAGTCGAGTGCTCTAATGGCCTCTATGTCCGGAATGGCAGGAGAACCAAGAGCGAAATATGTTCATAACGTGGAGGTTGGTTACAGAGATAAACCCACAGTATTGAACAACGTTGAGACCTGGGCTAATATACCGGTCATAATAGTCCGTGGTGCTGAATGGTTTGCTTCCATCGGTAGTGGTGATGTAAGCAAGAACCCCTGGAACGGTTCATCAGGAACCAAGGTCTTCTCACTCGTAGGAGATATACGTAATACAGGTCTCGTAGAGGTTCCCATGGGTATAACCCTCCGCGAGATAATAGAGGATATCGGAGGTGGCATACCTAATGGAAGAGAGTTTAAAGCTGTCCAGACAGGTGGACCTTCCGGTGGTTGTCTTCCAGCTAGCAAACTCGATATGCCGGTAGATTTCGATTCTCTGACTGAAGCCGGGTCAATGATGGGTTCTGGTGGAATGATCGTGATGGACGACAGGACCTGTATGGTGGATGTAGCCCGTTATTTCATCGAATTCCTTATCGATGAGTCTTGTGGTAAATGTACACCCTGCCGGGAAGGACTGTTTGCTCTCAATAAGATTCTGTCCCGCATCTGTAACGGTGAAGGGAGAGAAGAAGATATTGAACAGTTGAAGAGTCTTTCAGAGACCATCAAAGAGACCAGCCTCTGTCAGCTTGGTGGTTCTGCTCCCAATCCTGTTTTGAGTACCCTGAAGTATTTCGAAGAAGAATATATCGAACATATCCGCGACAGGAAATGTAGAGCGGGAATTTGTAAACCTCTGATCAAATACAGTATCAACGAGGAGAACTGCACCGGTTGTACTCTCTGTGCCCGTAGTTGTCCGGTTACAGCAATTAGTGGTGAAGCAAAACAGGTTCATAAAATAGATCAGAGCAAATGCATCAAGTGTGGTATTTGCTATGAAGTGTGTAATTTTGAGGCAGTGGAGGTGAAATAATGAGTAATCAGACAGTAACAATTCTGGTAGATGATAGAAAAGAGCTCAAGGTTCAACAGGGGACCTATTTGCTGAAGCCGATTCTGCAAGCGGGCATAGTAATCCCGACTCTCTGTTATCATAAAGATCTAACTCCCGGTGGTTCCTGCCGTCTCTGCGTATGCGAGATAGAAGTTCGGGGGAAGAAGAAACTCGTCACCTCCTGTAACTATCCTATCCGAGAAGATTTAAAGGTCTGGACGAATTCCGAGAAGGTCAAAAAACATCGTAAGACACTGGCAGAGATGTATCTTGGCAGATGGCCTAATGTCAAAGTCGTTCAGGATGCAGCCAGGCAGTGTGGTGTAACCGATGCTTCACGGTTCAGGAGTGAACTGACAGAAGAGAGTGAGAAAGCCTGTATCTTATGCGGTATGTGTGTCAGAGCCTGTAAAGAGTTCATCCTTGAAAGGATAATCGACTTTGCCGGCAGAGGTATCAAGCGTCATATCACAATGCCTTTTGGCCAGGTTGATAAACACTGTGTAGGCTGTACTTCGTGTGCCTATGTCTGTCCTACCGGTGCGATAGAAGTTATAGACGATATGAACCATCCTGTAAATCAGAAACTCATTCGGGATCACGGGATGAAAGTCAATGCCGAAATGGCCACTCTTGACAGCTCCCAGTGCCGTATGCGGGAAGTAGGAACTGCTAACATAGTAGAGGTAATGGACCGTTATGATCTTCTTCCCGTGCATAACTTCAAATACGGCTCACATCCCGATACACCAAAGATAGATTCCAATACATTAAAGAAGCACTACTTTACCCAGGAACAGGCAGATGCCTGCTGGCGTGGTTGTTCGATGGCCTGTGCCAAAGCAGTAGATGGTTTTGAACTTAAAACCGGACCCTACAAAGGCCAGAAAGTAGTGGTGGATGGTCCCGAATATGAAACAGCAGCAGGTTGTTCTAACATGGGTTGTTTCGATGGGGATTTCGTCGTAGAATTCAATTTCTATTGCGATACATACGGGATCGATACGATATCAATGGCAACAGCAACAGCCTTTGCTATGGAATGTTATGAAGCAGGTTTACTGACGAAAGAGGATACTTATGGCAAAGATCTCCATTTCGGTAACTGTGATGCTGTTCTGGAATGCCTGCACGAAATGTCTCGTGGAGAGAAGTTCGGCCTGGAATTAGGGCAGGGTATAAGAATCCTCAGGGAGAAACTACAGAAGAGATATCCCGATAAGGTGCAATGGCTTCACGATATTGGAATGGAGGTTAAAGGGCTCGAATATTCTGAATACGTCAGTAAGGAATCACTCGCCCAGCAGGGTGGCTATGCTATGGCTGTCAAAGGACCACAACATGACGAAGCGTGGCTGATCTTCATGGATATGGTTAACAATCAGATACCGACTTTCGAGGATAAGGCGGAAGCGCTATATTACTTCCCACTCTTCAGAACCTGGTTCGGTCTTATGGGGCTGTGTAAAATAGTCTGGAATGATGTAGTCCCTGCCGATAATGCTAAAAAATATCCACCGCAGGTAGCGGCAAAGATCCCTGAACATGTCGAGAATTACTGGAAGTTCTTTGAAGGTATGACCGGCAAGAAGATCGGAGAGAAAGAGATGATCGAGCAATCAGCCAGGGTTCATAATCTGCAGAAGATAATGAACCTGATGATGGGTTACGGCAAGAGAGAAGACGATATACCGCCATACAGAGCTGTTGGGCCTGTAACGGAAGAGGAATACCTCTCCCGTCAGGAACGTTATGATAAGCAGTTAAGAGAGGAGTTAAAGTTAGATCCTGAGCAACTCTCACTGCAAGAAAAGATAGAAAAACTGCGTAAACACCGTTTTGAGCAGTATGATAAACTTATGGACGCTGCTTATGAACGTAGAGGCTGGACTAAAGAGGGAGTTCCCAGAATCGAAAGACTGAAGGAGCTTGGGATAGACCTGCCTGAATTAGTAGATATAGTTAAATCACTGCAGTAAAGCTGCAACAGTGATGAATAATAGATAGACAGAGACGGGGTTCGCTCCGTCTCTGTTCTAATTGAGATAAAGAGACAGAACAGGAGAGACGATGAGCATCAATATAGAGGAGATTTTCATACGTAATGTTCCGGGTAGCAGAGAGAGACTCATCAGATGCCGGGCAGGAATTGCCGGCTGTGGTGGCCTGGGGTCCAACATAGCAGTAACACTCGTTAGAGCCGGTATAGGAGAATTGATCATTGCCGATTATGATCGGGTAGAGCTCTCAAATCTCAACCGGCAGTATTATTTTCTCGAAGATGTTGGTAAATTAAAGACAGATGCCTTACAGGACATATTGCTCCGGATCAATCCTCAGGTGAAGATTAAAACTATAGTGGAGAAGTTAACCCCTGCTAATATTGGAGAACTATTTTCAGGAGTTGATATCATGGTTGAAGCATTTGATCAGGGTGAAAGTAAGAAGTGGTTGATAAACAGCTGGTCAAGCCATCACAGTGATATACCTCTCGTCTGTGGGACTGGAGTGGCCGGATTCGGTAAGACTGGTGAACTCAAGACTGTCAGGATTGGCAAACACTATTTCTGTGGAGACCAGAGTTCCGACATGAAAGAGGGGTTATGCCCGGCCAGGGTAGCAATAGTTGCTAACATGCAGGCTAATACTGTTATCGAGATTCTTATGAAGGGAGAGGGAAGATGATTACGGTAAACAACAGGGATAAGTTAAACTGGCAACCAGGAATGAGAGTAAATGACATTCTTAAGGAAATGAATTACGACTACAGCCTGATCAGTATATACATCAACGAAGAATACGTTCCAGAAGAGGAATACAACTCCCGGGAGGTGCCGGATAATAGTTCTGTCCAGATCATTCATCTTGCCCACGGTGGTTAAGCTGAAACAAATGTCTTCTGTCCGGGTATCTCTTTAATCGAAGAAGAACCAGCGAATACCGACGTTCCAGTGAATACCGGCTACAGGATACCCATACAGGCTTTCAGATTGCAATAAATTCCTGGCGTCTGCCTGTATATCAAACAATTTAGTTATACTAATCCTGATATACCCGTCAAGCATATTGGTAGATTCAACCCGATCGAGAGGTGTCTCGAATTCCCCGGTATGATGGTATACCAGTCCGGCAGTAATTGCGTTGTTGTGTAGGAGGTTATACCGGCATTCGAGATTGATCCTGCCATAATATAAGGGAATGAAATAGAGGTCGTTGTCGAGATGGGCATTGAGTTGTGATAAGAGGGACCAGTCTGTCACACCATAACTTCTCTTCAATCTATGCTCTGCCGAGATATATTGAGTGGTAAGCTCACCCTTGCCCTCAGAACGTTCAGTATAATCTTTTGTGGATAGTGCTTCATTACCGGAAGAGTTTATGTCGCCATATTGCACATAATCTCTCTGTCCCACAATCGCTCTTACTTCACCGATCAGAGAATTCAGATGAAGTGAAGAATATAGATCACGGGTTATGATCATTCTTATATAATCATCAAACTCAGCCCAGGGTGAATTATCCAGTATGCCAATCCCGGCAGTAAAATTATCGGAAACGTGGTAGTCCACAGTCGAATGTGTATAATAATCATAGATGTAACCGGTTAACAATTCGGTTCGAAGATCAAGCTTTTCACCCTTAAACCCATACACGGCCGAACCATCAGTAATAAAGGGGAGACTGTCGGAATCTTCCCTGTCAGCATTGGCGAAGTATTCCCAGGTCAGGTCAAGGTAATGTTGTCTCCAATCGAATTGCCGGTTCAGCAATATCTGATACGTGGTTCTTCGATCCTGGATTTCCAGAGGTGTAAAATCGTGGCGGATCTTCTCGTAGCGGAAGCCTAAATTGAGAAAGGGGTTATGCCATGTCAGGCTGTGTTCACTTATCTTCTCACTATAAGAGACATTGACCAGATATTCGACCTGATCACGGAACTTGACCGGAGGAATATCCTGATTCACATGCAGAAAATTCCAGCTGAAAGTATGATTGCCGAGAGGTAATCTGACATCCAGGGTGTAGTTAGAACTCTTTTCTCTGGTTCCCATCCAGTATCCGTCCTGAAAGAGGATGGCAGTCCCGATCTGAAAATTCTCCAGATCGAGAAAATTGTTCTTGGCCAGCCGAATATGTCCATAATCCATATTGAGATAACCTAGTCCGGCATAGGTATCGACGAAGGTAATCGGCAGTTCATAATCTCTGGATTCGAAAGTCCAGGTATGTTCGGTCAGCTTCTGTTCATATAAAGGAAAGTAGTTCTGAAAAGTATGTATGGGTATTGTGGATGATGGAAGAATGGTAAACCCATTCTTTCTCATTATAGGGGTATATCGATTCCAGGATATGAGATGATAGTTTTCGTTGTAGGCCGGTAAATTGATTGAGTTCAGATTGTGGATAAATGGTTCCTGTTGCTTTTCTATATACAGATCGACTTTTTCGTACAGGACATCCAGATCAGGAGCGCTGACAGGAATCTCTACCTCATCAGCGATATACTCGGGAACGAAGTCAATCTCTACTGTAAGGACACCGGTACTCGGCTCTCCATTCCTTAATGCTGGAGTAAATTCCCATTCCCGGACATTTGCTATGGCGAGGCTGTCAAGTTCCGGGATGGACTCTTTTACTTCTATATAACCGATTGTGCTATCCGGTAGAACTGTTACATCGAGGACTACTGTTCCCGATATCATATCTCTCTGCAATTCAGGGGGGTAATAGAGAGGGGCACGGTATACAGCTCTTGGAGGTTCGACAGGTTCTTCTTCGATTTGAGCGAATAAATTGTCGAGACAGACAGCAAACAGAGCAGTCAGGAAAAGGAGTAATAACAGGTAACGTGCCATAAAGTAAAGAGTCAGATTTTCATACTGGCGGGCTAAAGCCATCCCTTCCCCCTGTACCATTCATAAGTTTTGCGTAGTTCTTCCTTCAGGTCCCGCTGTAATTCGAAACCGAGCAGTTTTCTTGCCTTTCCTGTATCACAGATCCAGGCTCTCCCCTTCATCTCACGAAGTTTCTGAAGATTGATCAGCGCCTGCCTTCTGCTTAATTTACCCTTCAGTTCACCGAAAAGGGCTACTGGATAGACGAATAGCTCCGGTATCCTGATTCTTATAGTTTTCCTGTTCATTGCAGATTCCAGGGCGTTTATAAACTCATCCCAGCTGTAGTAAGAGCTACAGGAGGCGAAGAAGATTTCGCCGTAAGCTTTTGGGTTGCCGAATGTTTGCAGAACCATCTCAGTTAAACCGCTGACCGGAATAAGGCTGATGTATCTGGGACGATAACCGATAACAAGTGATATACCCCGTTTCACGAGCTTAAAATATTGCAGGAAATCAGAGTCACCCGGTCCAAATACGGAAGCTGGCCTGATGATAGTCCATTCCTTACGGCAGTTTTTTACTACCTCTGCTTCTGCCAGGAGTTTACTCTTTCCATAGTAACTCACCGGATAGCACTCATCCTCTTCCCGTTTGCCGGTTAGAGTGTCACATTCACCAGAAGCAGCCTGGCTGCTGATAAATACGAACTGCTGTAGAGAATCGACCTCATTAGCTGCTCTCACAATATGTGAGGTGAGTTCGATATTAAACCGTAAAAATTCCTCCCAGTTCTTACCACGTGTTATGGCAGCATTATGAACCAGAATGGTATTACCCTGAAGAGCCGATTTTAATTCTTCTGTATCCAGGTAGTCTATCACGGTTGCCTTAAAATCTGCAGGAAGGAGTGAGAGATCGGCACCCTTTCTCACGAGTCCGGTAACCTGCCACCCTCTGGAGAGGCATTCACTTACCATATTACTGCCGACAAACCCGTTAGCCCCGGTTATTGCTACTTTATGCATATTGTTTCCAATAAATTATCATATTATCAATCCCTGTATGCTATTTATTGAGAGAGGAAAGTGTCAAATATTTTATACCCCGGAATGCTCTCTCTCAAGAACGTCTGAAGTGGATAACTTGAATGAATCGTTTTGCGTGAAGGATCTTGTTCCAGACTATAAGCCAATCATACTGGGATAAGTTGCCTGCTTCAGCATTTTGGAGAAAAAATGAGTTAAATAAAAAACTTGACCAAAAGATCTTATGTTTGTCATAGATAATAAAAGGGTATGATGGATGCAGTTTGGCATATAGCAACCTTATCAACCTTTCAGGATTGATACAGGCGGGGAGGTGACTGATGAAAAGTCTGGTATTTTTTCTCGTTCCGATTATAGGTCTTATATTCATCTTTGGTTGTAGCGAAAGTACAACCGGGCCGTTGGGAACGGTATCAACTCCGGAATTTGATATCGAAAGCGGTACTTATGGGCATCCTCAGGTGGTGAGGATAAGCTGTGCAACAGAAGGTTCTGTGATAAGATATACACTTGATGATACGACTCCGACTTCAACATCGAGTGTATATAGTGATTCTCTTTTAGTTTCGACAACAAAGACTATCAAAGCTCGAGCATTCAAGGATAAATGGGATCCGAGTGATATGGCGGTTCTCTATCTGGTTATAGATCCTGAATCAGTTGTAGTCGTGATCGAATTCGATGAAAATCCTCTCTATATTCCTCTCAATACCCTCTCAACCATCAGGGCAAGAGCTTATGATAAGGACCATCAACCGGTAGTGCTTCCCCTCGATTTCTCTGTTTCTATCGGCACAATGATGTATCTCGGTTATGAACCTGAAGGTTGGAACTCGATAGTATGGAATCCGGGTATAACAGCCCAGAATGCCACAGTTACAGCCCAGGTAGGAGATATTACTGCTCAGAAATATTATCAGGTTATACCAGATCCCCCGGCGGAGATATCATTGACTGCTTTCTATGATGATGACGGAGATTGGGTACCAGTTCCAGCGGAAGGATTACCGGTCAACTTCCCCGGTGAAGTTATTATCAGAGCAACAGTACGAGACAAATACGGGAATAGCGTAATGGAGGATATCGGTATCCAGTTTACTGCTACACTGGGTGAGATCGAAGGGCTCGGTGTAACAGACGTGAACGGTACAGCCTCTGTCAGTTTCTCTGTAGGCTCGATAGCTGGAATTGCCGAGATTACTGCCATCACTATTGAGCCGGGTGAAGGTGATGAGTACATCTCCGAATCGCTGACAATGACAATATATCAGGCAAGAAAATTATAGAAGATTATGGCAACAATCAAGATAATAGGAAAGAAAACAATCGAATGATATAATCATAGACCGGGAGGTAATTATGAAATCAGGAGTATTCCTGCTCTCATCTATTATTACACTGATATTCTTACTCGGCTGTAGCGACAGTACTACGGATTCAAAGCCTCGTGTTGCTACTCCTGAGTTTAGCATAACTGATGGCATCTATATAGTGCCCCAGGAGGTGGAGATCACCTGTGAAACAGAAGGGGCAGAGATCCGCTTCACTACAGACGGGAGTAATCCCGGCATTTCATCAACACTCTATACCGGACCTCTGACAGTCTCTGAAGATAGTATACTGAAAGCTAAGGCATTCAGGGAGGAATGGAACCCGAGTGAGACGGCCACTCTGAATATAATCATAGATGAGGACTACGAGATCGGGAGAATTGAATTCAGTGATTTTCCTGATACTTTGCAGTTACAGACGACACTGCCGGTAAAGGTAGCACTCTTTGATATCGACGATAATCCGGTTCCTGACGGTATAGTTGTTAACTTTACCGCTGATAAGGGCTTCTTCGAGGGGGGCAACCAGGCTTCTACAAGCGGGGGAGAGACCGAAATCCTCTTTAATACAGGAATTATTGCCGGAGATCTGGTTATACGGGCCAGAGTGGGTGATATTATCGAGTCCGTGAGTGCCTGCATAGTTCCCGCCTTAGCTTCCCAGATATCAGTTACCCTGGAGAGTCAGAATAATGAGGGTGAGTGGGTAGAGTTTACAGAACCCATTCCTGTCGATTTCGGTTTCGACTTGAGAATAAAAGTCCTTCTACGCGATCAATACAATAATCCGACACCTGATATTGGGCTGAATTTCACTACTACCCTGGGTGAGATAGAAGAATATGCCACTACCGGTGATGATGGTTCAGCTTACGTATCATTCCAGCCTGGTTCAATTGTCGGTGAGGGAGTGGTATCTGTCAATACGACAGAGCCGGGAGCGGATGGAGATATCCTTTCAGCCGAGTTTACATTCTATATTTACAGCGATGAGATAAGTTCCCTTGTATTTACAGAAGATGAATATATGCTTGATGTTATTGGTGTCGGTGGTATGGAGTCCATTCTCCTGCAGGTCGAGTTACAGAATTATCTTGGTGAAATTGTTCCGGAGAATGTCTGGGTCAGATTTGAAATTACGATAGAGGGTAGCGATCTCGGCCTGCATTTTGAGAACCAGGAACAGAGTATCGATGTTCAGGCTGAAGAGGGTATTGCATCAGTAGCACTATTTTCCGGAACCGTATCCGGTTCCGCCCTTCTGCAGGCTGCTCTACTGGACGATCCAGAGATCCAGGACGATAGAGAAGTGACTGTCAATCCCGGTCCTGTTCATAATGTCGAGTTCATCACCGGCAGTTATGATACAGGTGAAAATCTGGGTGGAGGACGCTGGGAGATCGATGCCTGGCTCTATGTTCTGGATATTCACGATAATCCCGCTCTGGAAGATGGCACACCAGTAACCTTCTCTCTTGGTAATGATCCTGCTCCACCGCAAGATTGTTATATAACAGCTATCACTCAGGTAGAAGACGGTTATGCTACAACGAACATAAGCTATCACGGCAATGATACCTTCTCACAGATTCTTGTCCTCAGTGAGTTCAACGATACAATCCACGACGAGCTGGTCAAGTTACCGGTGCAATTTCCCCAGTTGGAACTTTATACGATCGGTAGTCATGTAGATTTCTTCTCTGATTCAGGTCCGGATGCCTCTGCTCAGGTCGAATTCCATGTTAGTGTGATCGATGGGCAGGGTAACAGTATATCCAATGGCAGGCTGCTCTGCACTAGTCCGTTTGGCCAGTTTGAATACTATGAATGGTTTGACGAAGATGATAATCTGATCAATGAACCTTATCAACATCCTGACCCTTACTACATAACCAGTTATATTGGCATGGCCAGAGGATATATAAGACTCTGGATCTGGGAATGCCCACCGCCCGGAGAAGATGATTATGTAAGCGAACAGGAGGTTGAGCTTACCGTATCTCTGGAAGACTCAGACGCTTCAGTCACCGGTGTGATTGTAATTCGACGCTATAACTTCCCCGAACCGCAGGTAAGACAGGAATAGTTCTTCGCGCACCAAACCATCACTGTTTACTTGAGCAAGAGCATTTTGTTTACCCTTTTACTCTCTTCTGTCTGCAGAAGTGCGAAGTATATCCCACTGGGAAGCGTATTGCCCTGAGTGTCTTTTCCGTCCCAATAGATTGCGTATTCTCCTTCGACAAAGCTTCCCGACAGGAGAGTAGCAATCCGTTCTCCTCTGACAGAGTAAAGGGAAATAGAGACTGCTGATTTATCCGGGATACTGAACTTGATGATAGTTCTGTCGTTGAGTGGATTGGGGTAGTTCTCTAGAGTAATACTTTCGTATGCAGGAAGAGATGTCTCTTCCAGAGATACCTCCCCAATACCGTTTGTAAATCTGAACACTCCGTCACCTGTTGTTCCCAGATAGATTTCATCCCCTTTATCAATAGAGCGGTAAGCGAAAGAGAGTGTGCCTCTTCTCCCCATACCACCGTTAACCTCTGCCCAGGTTTCTCCTCCATCCTCACTGATAAATAAAAGGAGTTCTTCATAGATGTTACGCTGGAAACAGCTGGAATAGACAATCTGATTATCATGCTCACTGACAGCCAGGCCCCAGACATCAAACCAGGGTATCTCTTCATCTGCCGCGCCATCGAGAATTACCGACCAGTTATCACCTCCATCAGAGGTCTTGATTATCCTCCCCTCCATTCCTGCATAGATTATCTGGCCATCGTGAGGGTCGAAGGCAATGATATGACAGGCATTATCACCACCAACCAGATACCAGAGAATGGTTTCGTCCCAGGTATTACCACCATCGTAAGACCTGAGCAGAAATGCTGCGTGCATTCCACTTTCACCGCCACCCCAGATTATATCCGGATTTTCGGGATGGAATCTGATAAAGTGAACACCGTATCCAATAGAATTCCACTGGCCCCATAGAAGTTCCCAGACTGGGTCATCATCAGTTATTCGCGATACGGAACTGGCATCAGTCGATAACACAACACCCGGCAGGCCGGGATGTGTATCTAGCGAGAATGTCTGAAAAAGACTGTCATACTCGATCCCTGCAGAATAGCAGTACCAGTTGTCACCACCATCGTCAGTCCGATATACAGGACTTTCTGCAGAAGATCCAAAGTTATTGGTGCAACCGGCAACAATACTGTTATGGTTGATAACTGCCAGACTCAAAATCAACTGATCTTCCAGCCCCAAATGGGTCCATAGAGTATCCTGCTCGTTGATGTTCTTGCTGTATATACCATTATCGGTCGCTGCATAAAGGTAATTGTCATAGAGCCGTAACTCCCTGATCATATAACCACTGAGCCCAATATGCTCGAACTCTGCTGCGATTGTAACACTCAGAAGTGTTAACAAAAGCACCAGGTATATCCTGCTCATAATGCTTCCTCCTCTTAATTTTCATCACCCACTTTTTATAATATAGTGACATATAAAATTTTTGTCAAGTGTATATCACCACTCTCCCTGCTACTTCTCCCTTAGGTATTCCCATAACCCGTAACACGTAACCCCTTGCTTCACTCCCGCCGGGGCATTGATAATTCATTGTTCATTATCTCTCTGCTTCTCCTTCCTCCGGTTTTCCAGTAACCCGTAACTCGTAACTTCCACCCTGCTTCTCCTCTTTCCGCTCAATTATTCACCGCCCTCTATTATATCTGCATCACAAAAATCACTCACTTTTCTCCATAAATCCCCCAACCCCTTATCAGCAAAGCATTCCAGTCCAACAAAATTTTTTTACCTCTTTTTTCTCCCCCTCTTTCTCCCCGAATCTCTCAAAATTTTCCTTGCAATTTTCCCGTTCAGCTTTTAGAAGTTGACAAATTCAGGATAAATAAACTAATTTGTCCTCAATATGTTAATGAGCGTAATAAATAAGACGAAAGAAGAGATAACATCGGATTTGTAAATTCTTAAATTTCGTCGTTAAAACAGCTTTGCACGACATTTATCATCATAATGAAGTATGAAATAGCTTTGAGAGAGCTGAGGTATTTAGCCTTTTACAGGTGAAATGTAAAAATATATGTAGTTAAGGAGCAGTATTGAAGAATTTTATCACCAACGATTCGCCAAAAAATCTCAAGGGACGGTTACTCGAATTGATCAGCAAGAGTAAGGAATTAAAGTTCCTGGTAGGTTTTTTCTATTTTTCAGGAATCAAGGAGCTTTATGAGGGTCTTAACAAAAATCCTGATGTGACTATCAAGGTTTTAGTAGGTCTGGACGTAGATCGTACTAATTTCGGTCTCATCGAGTATGCAACAGATGTGAAAAAATCTGATAATGAAAAAACCTATGACTTTTTTGCCTCTATAAAGAAATCTATCAATACAGAATTCTTTGATACGCAGGAATTCTATTCGCAGGTCAGATTCTTTTTAGAACTGATTGAACAGGAAAAACTTATAATACGTAAAACCTACAAACCTAACCATGCCAAGCTATATCTCTTCAAGATGGATGAAACTCAGATTACCAAAAGAGAATTATTCATCACAGGCAGCAGTAACCTTACCAGATCAGGTATAACCACCCAGAATGAGTTCAATGTCGAGATAAGTGATTACGGCTTTCCGGAAGCAGAAGAGTACTTTGACTCTTTATGGGCTGAAGCTGTTAAAATTACAGATTTTGCTGAACTTAAGAAGAAACTCATAATTCTCATTGAGCAGCAAACTCTCGTAAAAGAGATAACCCCCTTCGAAGCATTTGCTTTGGTTCTAAAGACTTATCTCGATCTCTTTCAAGATCAGAAAGAGGTCGGCACTGCTCTAATCGATCTTCTTGAAAAGAATGGCTATACTCCGTACCGCTATCAGCTCGATGCCGTCAGTCAAGCTCTCTCCATTATTGAAAAACACAACGGTGTGATTGTAGCAGATGTTGTCGGTCTGGGAAAGACCATAATCGCCTGTGCGATAGCCAAGCAACTCAGAAAACGGGGTATAGTTATCTGCCCACCAGGGCTGATTGGTGACAGGAACAAGAATAGCGGTTGGAAGAAATACCTCGAAGAGTTCGGCCTTTATGACTGGGAGGTGCGGTCCATAGGTGATCTCGAAGAAACCCTCAAATTCGTCAATCGTGCCGATGACATCGAAGTAGTAATAATAGACGAGGCACATCGATTCAGAAATGAAGATACAATCTTTTATGACAAGTTGAAGTCTATCTGCCGGGCAAAGCAGGTCATTTTACTAACCGCTACCCCTTTCAACAACCGACCTGCCGATATTCTTGCCCTGTTAAGCCTTTTCATTGTGCCCAAGAAATCTAATATAACCCTTCATAGTAATCTTATCGACCAGTTCAGGGCTTTCAAGGGTATATTCGATCGCCTCGGTTTTATAAAAAAGAACCATAATTCTGATGATGATGATAAGAGAAAAAAGGCACAGAATCTCTATAAAGCACTCTTTCAGGAAGAGAGGATCGATCTGTCCAGAGTTGCGGATCGGAGCCATTACCTTGCCCGTCAGATCCGTAATGTAATAGAACCGGTCACTATCCGTAGAAACCGTCTCGATCTTCTACATAACCCTAACTACAAGACTGAGGTCACCCAACTCTCCAAAGTTATGGACCCTCTGGAATGGTACTTTGAATTAACCCCGAGCCAATCTGAGTTCTATGATCAGATCATCGGATATTATTTCTCCGAGCCAAAAGACGGAGGTCAATTCAAAGGTGCCATCTATCGCCCCTTTGTTTATGAACGAGGGCTGGCTAAGACCTCGAGAGATCTGGTAGAGACATCGCAGACAAAGATGAGCATGGATGACAACCGTCAGTACATCCAACAGACTAACCTGTTCGATTTCATGAGAAGATTGATCGTCAAACGATTCGAAAGTTCCTTTGGCTCTTTCCGGCAGAGTATAATCAATTTCCAGAGGATTACCGGGAATTGCTTGACATTTATCGAAAAGACCGGGGAGTACATCCTTGACCGTTCTCTACTCGAAAAGATCTATGAGATGGATCTCGACAGGATTGAAGAATATCTCATCGAATATGAAGAAAAGATAGTTCAGGAGAAATACCCCAAGAATCATAAAAGATACAAAATAAAAAACTTCAAGCAGAAAGAGCAGTTTATCGCCGATATCAAATCAGACCTGCAGCTCTTTAAAAAGATACTGCAAGAGCTCACTAAACTCGATCTGGTAGCGAACGACCCCAAGACAGCCTGCCTGATATCACACATCAAATCAGAGTTCAATAAAAAGCCGAAAGAGGGAGAACCATCCCGTAAGATTATCATCTTTTCCGAGTATGTCGATACGGTGAAATATCTGGAAAAATCGCTAAAACAACATTACAAAGATCGTTTGCTGGTCGTTTCCGGTGACCTTAGCACAGCGAAACTCAAGCAGATCAACAGAAACTTCGATGCATCCTATCAGGAGCAGGAGGATGAATTTGACATTCTCCTATCTTCAGACAGGATCTCAGAAGGTTTTAACCTCAATCGTGCCGGTATGGTGATCAACTATGATATCCCCTGGAACCCTGTACGGGTAATACAGAGGCTCGGAAGGATCAATCGAATCAGTAAAAAAGTTTTCAATGAACTCTATATCGTAAATTTCTTCCCTACAGAGAAAGGTTCTGTACTTGTAAAGTCACGCGAAATTGCTGCCAATAAAATGTTCCTGATCCATACTGCTCTCGGCGAAGATTCCAAGATCTTTGATATTGACGAGGAGCCTAGCCCGGCAGGGCTTTACAGCAGAATAAATAAAAATCCCGATGAACTCGATGAGGAGAGTTTCTACACGAAGGTTCTAAACGAGTTCTCGAAAATCAAGCAGGAACATCCTGATCTGATCAATAGTTTCCGGGATTTTCCACCTCGTATAAAAGTTGCCAAAAAAGGCGAAGAGAACGAGCTTTTTGTCTTTTTCAAAAAAGACCGGCTCTATGTCGGCAGGGCACAAACGACAGCCAGAGGTAAAGCACAACCTGACCAGACATCTCTGGAAGACATCATCGATCTCATAAGATGTGAACCGGACGAAGAAAAACTCAACTGGAATACCGATCAGTTCTGGCATACTTATGAAGCGATCAAAAATTTCCGGGTTATCCATTCTAACCCCACCAGCGAACAGAGCGTCGAGATGAAAGCTCTCAATAACCTCAACTTTCTCATAAACAATCTTAAACCCTCAATAATGCCCTATTCAGGATTCCTGAGAACACTAAGGGAAGACATCCAATCCTACGGCACATTGCCCGATTATACTCTGCGTCGTATCATGAACTTCAAAGAAGATCGACCAGAAGAGATAAAAGAACTGATGAACGAGATAGGTGAGAACTACTTGACCAGGGAACTTGAACGCTTGAAGGACAACCCTCGGGAAATAATAATATCTATAGAGAACAGAAAATTATGAACGAAGCAAGAAATATACTCGAAACCATTGTTGAAGAATTTTCAGTAGAGAAGTTTAATCTCTTCTTCCGCAGGAAAACAACATCTTATCGAGAAATCATGGAATCTTCTCCACATCTCAACGACGAAGACTTTTCACATAGCATAAAACTGGGTGAGATACAATTTGAGAACGATGATCGAATTGTTATCTATCTTTTCAGAGCTAACAAACAACTCTCAGAACGATCGGGGAAAAAAGCTCAATACGAGAAGGCAAAAAAAATCTTAAGGAACCCTGATAACCAAATCTATTCAGCGGGTATCTTTATTTTTTTTGATGATACAGGAAATTTCAGATTCTCCTTAGTCTATTTCAAATCAGTGGGGATTAAAAGATTAGGTAGTAATTTTAAAAGATTTACCTATTACGTTAGTAAAGATCTTGCGTATAAGACTTTCTTGCATAGAATTGGAGAGGGAGAATTCACTAGTTTGGAACAAGTCAAAGAATCATTCTCAGTAGAACCAGTAACGAACCAATTTTTCTTACAATTCAGAGAGTATTTTGAAAAAACAAAGAAGGAGTTTGAAGCAACTAACAAAAATCTTGTTTGTCTATGGTTGAAAGATAATTATAGCGAAGAAGAATACAAAGAACAGGTCAACAAGTTTACCTATACCTTTTTGGGCAGAATCATCTTTATATACTTCTTGCAAAGAAAAGGTTGGATTGAGAATGAAACCAATTTTTTATCCAAGAATATAGATAAGTCAGCTTTGTACCAGAGTCTGTTAGAACCTCTGTTTTTTGAGGTTTTTGCGAAGAAAGAGAGTGACAGGAAAGATCCTATAAAGAATCAGTTTAAGGATACGCCCTATCTCAACGGTGGTCTTTTCGAAAGAAGCGAGCTAGAAAGAAAGCTGCATCAAAACGGGCATTTAGTTCTTTTCAGAGATGGATTCATAAGGGATCTGATAAAAACCTTTTTTGATTACTACAACTTCACGGTTGATGAAAATACTCCTGATGACAAAGAAGTCTCAATTGACCCCGAAATGTTAGGCAAAGTCTTCGAAAATACCCTTGCTGAAGAAGAAAGGGGGCAAAAGGGAACTTTTTATACCCCGAGAGAAATCGTTCATGTTATGGTAAAAGATTCTCTGTTAAGATTCCTCATTAACGAAACTGGTATCAATGAGAGCAAACTCCATCAATTTATCTTTGAGTCAAATGAGTTTAATGAAATTGGATTCAATAAAGAAGAGATAAGGCTTATGGATTCAAAGCTGGAGCAAATCAAAGTTCTTGATCCTGCTGTTGGTTCAGGAGCTTTTCCAGTTGAGATGATGCAGGTCTTAGTCTATCTGAGAAAACAATTAAGTGTCAGAGTCGGTAAGAATATTAATGAAGTATCATTGAAAAAGCAATTAATTAAAGAAAACTTATACGGCGTAGATATCGATCCCGGAGCGATTGAAGTTGCTAAATTGCGACTCTGGTTAGCCTTAATCGTAGATTATCAGAAATCTGAAGCCGAACCACTTCCCAACCTAGATTTTAAATTCAGAGTAGGCAACTCACTTCAAGAAAAAATTGAAGGCATAGACATCTTTTCTACTGCATCTAAGGGCTACAATCAGCTTTTCGAAGAAGACTCAAAACTAAATGAGATGAAATATCATATGATTTCCATAAAAGATAAGTTCTATCAATCGGAAGATGAGTCAGAGAAATCGGAATTGAAAGATGAGTTCGACGACATTGAACATAAACTCATTCATTTCGTTATTGAAGAGTACAAACAAGATTTTGATACTCAACTAAAAGCTCATAATAAAACTCAAATGGAAGGATCAAAATATGCTCAGAATAGTAAGTATCTAAAAGAGACATTAAAAATCACTGAAAAGATAGAGATTATTGAAGCTAAGGTAAAAGCCGGTACTTATAAGCTATTCAAACCCGATTTTCATTTCTCTGAAGTTTATGATCGCAAAGATAAGAATGGTCAGAAAATTTGGGGTTTTGATATTGTTATTGGGAACCCACCTTATGGCGTGAAAGTAGATAATGATATAAAAGAAGATCATCAGTTGGGGAGTAAGGACAGTTATGGTGTGTTTATCTCTACTTCTTTGAAAAGATTTCTAAAAAAGAGAGGTGTTTTGTCTTTTATTATCTCGGATACCTGGCTTACAATAAAGACTCACAAACCATTACGGCAGCAGGTATTGGAAAACCAACTTCATAAAATTATCAGGTTGAACCAGGACTGTTTCGATGCTACCGTCAACGCTTGCATTATGTTGTTAACAAATTCCGGAGATAACGATGGTCAATTACTTGTGGCCGATTTAACTAATATTTCAACAAGAAAGGAAATTGAGGAGCTCCGGGAAAAGCTTTATGATTCGGAGAAATTCATTGGACAATCTACTCCGAAGTTTGCGGTTTTTCAATACAATCAGGATCTTATTAAGACTAATTCTAATCTGCCAATATTTGTAGCTAATCCCAGATTATTTTCTCTTATGAACGATAAGAATGCCAAAACTCGCAAATTGGCATTAGAGGGGAAATATGTTGATGTTCGGCAAATTGAGATGAACAATAAAACGACTGAAATAGTAAAACTGGGAGATATAGCTGAAATAAAAGTTGGGTTGCAAACAGGAGACAATAAATATTACCTGTTTCAAAATCCACATTCCCGAGGGAGTTATCGAAGTATTGAAGATTATAAGGAGTTTCTGCTTGTAGATAAAGACTTAGAGGAGATTACCAAAAACGATGACCTGAGAATAAAAATCATTAACCGAGGTTTTCACAAATCAAGATCTGAAAAGAATTTCGATCCGGATTTATGGTTTGATGGAAAATATATTATTCCTTATGATAAAGGAGGTGAGAGCGATACTGAATCAGGTTGGTTGCCCAACTATTATGTCCCGACAAACTACTACATCGATTGGAGTCAGGATGCTGTCGAGAGAATGAAGACCTTAACTATCAAAGATAGGGATGGTAAAGGAGCAAACAGAGTATGCTCTCGGTTCCAGAATTCTGATTTTTACTTCAAAAAAGGGATTACTTTTTCAATTACAGGGGTTTATGCTCCAACATTCCGCATCAATTCTTGTGGTGTATTTGATGTAAAAGGTTCTTTTATCGATCCCCCCTTCGATGTTTCATTAATGTTAGGAATACTAACATCAAAAATTATAAAACTAATATCAAAAGTATTTATCTATAATTGCGTTGATATGCAGGTGGATGCTTTGAAAGAAATTCCATATTGTATAGCAAATAACAAGCATTTGATTGAACTCGTTGATCAGCTCATTGAGAAACAGAAAAAAAATCAAAACTATGATTATATGAGTAATGAGCAGAAGAAGATAGATAGATTGGTTTATGAAATGTATGGGTTGAATGAAGATGATATCAGAGAAGTAGAAACCTGGTATGCTCGTCGCTACCCAAAATTAGCCAAATTCTGCGATGTTTGAGAGATTAATATAACTGAATAAAGCGGAGTATTTATGAATGGAGAAGTTATTAATGAATCGATGGAAAAAACGAATTACTATTCTAAGGATCAGTTATTTACATCAGGATATTTCCAACCGGTATACAGTTTAAGTGAGTTAGCACTTCACTCCTTACTTTATGACAAACATTATATGTTTAATACACTCCTTTTCGGCCACAAATCTAAATTAGTCCTTTCCCGCAAAGCTTCCCCACAGACAAAAAAGCAAATTCGTTTCAGTATCAAAATGGAACCTCCAAAACAGGCCCTAGCATGCACATAGACCAATAAAGGAGTGATTATGAACTATATTTCACATGATTTATCCAGATTCAAAGCAAATCCAAAGTCAGCAGATATCAAAGGGAAGTCACTCGAAGAAGATGACATAAGAAATATTTTCCAAAGAGACAGAGACAGGATTATGTATGGGAAGGCATTTAGAAGATTAGCAGGAAAAACACAAGTTTTAGTTACAGGACACGATGATCATTTGAGAACACGATTAACGCATACTTTGGAAGTCTCGCAGATTGCACGAACTATATCGTCGAAATTAGGTTTGGATTTGGATCTTACGGAAGCAATTGCTTTGGGACATGACATAGGTCATGCTCCTTTTGGCCACGTCGGGGAGAGAGTACTCAATTATTTCCTTAATGGTTGCGAGTTGTATAAAGGTGTTAATTATAGACACGGAACTGATTTCAATAATAATAATCCCGAAGATGTATTAAGAATAAAGTTCAGAGGATTCAAACATAATTGGCAAGCTGTACGAATAGTAATTGATCTAGCAAGGCATCGAGGAAAGAATGGATTTGATCTCTCTTCACAGACAATATACGGAATATTACATCATACGAAACTGGAATACAAGAAATGTGATCAACAATATGGAGATTTCTGTAAGCTAAGAGAAAGAGGGAAAGGAAGAGAGTGTAAGGACACCAAATTATATCTTGAGTTTTATGAAGACAGATATGGACTTTTTTTGAGAAATGAATACTTTACATTAGAGTCTTTAGTAGTCTCTCTAGCAGACGAAATAGCCCAAAGACATCATGATATTGAAGACGGTTTAAGATCAAAGATTATAGAATATGATGAACTAATAGAGCAATTAGAAATGACTATTAAACTACCTAGTCAATATCTTCCCGGAAGTGATATAAAAAAGAATCCTGAAGACAGAATAACAATTTTATCAGGAGGTATAGTAAGTTTTTACGTAAAGAGAACAATTAATTCACTTCGTGATCTCATTTCTATACTTCATCATAAAGATCTTACTGACTTAGTTAAACATTGCGATATTAAGAATGAGATTATCCCTGAGTACAATATCGAAAAAATAGTCATGGGTGATGATGAAATGCACGAATTTCTGAAAAATAGGATTACAAGATCACATATGACACAGATTATGGATGGACGGGCCGATTTCGTTTTGAGAAGATTATTTAAAGCTTATTTATCAAATCCACAGCAACTACCCGACAATACAATAAAGATACTACTTAAAAATTATAACGAGTATTATAACAATACATTTAAAAAACCCAAATTCAATACTGACATTGAAGCAAATTCATACGGTGAACTTCGAAATCTTCTTACATATTCACATAATCATGGACAACATGTTTATAAGGGGATTTTATTAAGAACAATAAGTGATTACTTATCTGGTATGACCGATAAACGAGCTATGAATGAATATAGACGACTTTATGGTATCACTGACGACATGAGCGGTATATGATAATGATGGCGAATAAATGATAACAAAACAAGGGGAAATGAAAACATATATATCATTCTGTAGCTGCCTCGTCTGGAACCGAATCAGTAAAGCAAACAGTGTTTAATGGAGTAAAAATGTACTTCCATGTTTGTATCGAATGCAATATTAAAACAGCTTATGGTAATAAGATGGAAAGACTGTATCATTATGATATGAAAAATATTAACGATTTTGCAGAAGATATCGTTAAACCCTATCTTAAGCAGCAGAAATTTCACTATAAAGGTTACACTTTAGAAGATAAAAATATAGTAAGATTTCTTATCAAGCAATCGGAGAAATCAATGAGAGAACTTGTTGATAATTTGAACAACAAAGTGTCTTCAGGTGTACTGGCTTATTTTTCTTCCGAAGATATCTTCAATTCTGATGACTGTATGAAAGATATTACTATAACGGTACTAAAAAAGATGAAAAGTGTAATCGATTCAGAAGTAGGGAATACTTCACAGGTCTTAAGCACAGATAGAAATGTTGATAGATTCAAAGTTTTTGTAGTACATGGACATGACAAATCAGCCTTGTATGAAACAGCAAGATTTTTTGAAAAGCTAGGACTTGAGCCAATAATATTAAATGAGCAACCAAGTTCGGGGAAAACTATTATCGAAAAGATCGAAGAATACACTAATGTTGGATTTGGAGTGGTATTATACTCCCCTTGTGATATTGGAGCAAAAAATAAACCCAAACCTGAATATAAGAATCGAGCAAGGCAGAACGTTGTCTTCGAGCATGGTTACCTAATGGGAAAGATAGGACGCAGTAATGTATGTGCCTTAGTTAAAGGGGATATCGAAATTCCAACCGACATTTCAGGAATTGTCTACATTTCTATGGATGATAATGGAGCATGGAAAATCAGTTTAGCAAAAGAATTGCAGAGATCTGGTTATGAAGTCGATATGAACAAGATATGACTTTATCAAGAAATTATCGACTTATTAAGTGTCCAGTGTCATCTTGGCACAGAGGGTAAGGCAATTTCTTTGAGATTAATTTTCGAATGAAGAAAGCAAATCCTAATGTAACAGAATTATTTAATCAACGACTGATAAAACAATAACTACTGCAATAGCGGTTCCCAATAATCCACCTCCTAATGCTGTGTTCCTGTTCATTGTCTTAGATTGAGCTTTATATCCAATATGGTATGCATGAGGATCACAGTTTTCAGGTATGTAAATAGGATCTGATCCGGTAGCAGCAAGTCCAATAATACCAGTTCCGATCAAACCTAAAATCAAACCAGAAGCAATGCCCCCGGCAAACCAACCTCCTGTGGTGTGCATTGATTCAGCATCATTACGTCCCTTAATATATGAATCGCCAAAATCAATCCTTTGAGGTAAAATATCTTCTGTTTCATTGGAAGTAAATCTATTATCAGTTCGTAAATCACCAATATTTCTCCGTAAGAATGCTGAAACATAAAAATCCGGTAAATAAAAGTTCACTACTTCATCACCATAAACATAGAGATCCAATCCCTCTTGTTTTGCTGCCTCAAGAAAATCTCGTTCCACTTCTGAATAATATGTTTCCGGATGGTTACTTCCATATACAATACCTTTTAATTCCCTATTAATCTTGTATAAGTCGTATCCTTTACCAGTCGCGTCCTGCAGATAATATGGAGAAAACCAGCTCTCTTCAGTAGTGAAGATATCCACTGCATATCTGGTTGATCTTGGAATACCAATATAACCCCAAGAAATCAAGTAAATATACACGTTTTCGCTTTGACGATAGAATGGTGTCCGGATTGCCATAATATTAGATGGTTTTTGTTCAATTATGAATGATTCAAGGTTAAAGTAAACTTCCTCTTCTGTTTCATAATTGACATCTGAAAACAGACAGGTAGTAGAAAAAGTGCACAACACTAGAATAGTTACAAAGATTCTCATATCCCCCCCTCTATATATTTCTCTCTAATCATTATATCTCAAAATACAATATTGTCAATAGAATTCTAAAGTGTACCAGTTTAGGCACTAATAAGTGCACCACTTTATTGCTTAATAGTCCATTGTTTTACAACTAACTTTCGAAATATAATGAGAGGGCTGTTGAGCGAGCGAAAAAGAACCCTCAGTAAATTTTTCGCTCACATGATTCAGGGTAGCTAACTTATCTTTCAAACGATAACTATCCCCGATCAATACCACGATATCACTATGATGCATTAATCTGTCTAAAATTGCCTAGTAACTGATTCATTTCCAAAATATATAATCGATTGTGACGGTATCTTATTGGAGGCAATGAAAAATAACCGGTATTCACTTTAGGATTTTCTTTCTATTACAGTAATAAGTTATTAGTTTGCTAGGGTAGTGTCTCAAAGGTTGGTGTAAATTAGGGAGACTTGGATGAAAAAAAAGATTGAGCCCGAACTAACTCATTGTTTTGATAGTTTTGAACAACATCA
>CAZBDV010000009.1:0-102921 GCA_964490765.1 uncultured Candidatus Cloacimonadota bacterium
AGAACCGGGTTGTTGAGAGGTGAAGTTATCATTATGTTTACCAGAGTGGGTTATAAAGGAGAAGGGATAAGGAGATAGATAGATAGACAGATAGATAGACAGATAGATAGATAGATAGATGTAAAATCAGCCGGGGGGTGAAGTCGGAACACCATAATACTATCCCTCATTATCTTTTCATTGAAGATTTGCTTTACTCAGTTCCCTATTAATACCAAATATGAAATTAACGTTCTTTTGTCAATACTTAATTTTTGAGCAACTAAATCTGTATCTGATATCAGGCAACTTCACTTCAGATAGAGCATTTACCCTGTTCTGTCTTAGTCTCAGAATTGCAAGAATCTGAGAAGATTTTGCTTTCTCTACTCTTCCTTATATTTCAGCCAGTGGAAGATTTCTCCGATAGTGGCTGTTTTCCCGTACATCAACATCCCGATACGGAATATCTTACCTGCCAATCTGATGACTAATAGTGCTGACAGGAACAGTAAGGAGAAACTCAGGATAATTTCCCATACAGGCACCTGAGTAATTGCATTTCGTAGCACCATCAAAAAGGGGCTGGTAATGGGGAAGATACTGGCAAAGCGTGAGACTACTCCATTCGGGTTACTGATAACCGGAGTGAGAAAGAGCATAGAAAGCAGCGGTATCAACATCACCAATCCCTGGGAGTTACCGGCACTCTGCATATCTTCCATTGTCGCCCCCATACTGACGAACATTGAGCTGAAGAGGAGATAACCGAACAGTCCGAAGAGACCGATCACCAGGAGGTTAGTCTCTGCCAGAGCCTGCATCACGGGGAAATCGAGAAAATAGATAACAGCCGGAATACTGATAGCGATCCAGAAGAAGAGTTGCATCATTCCGAGCAGGAACTGTCCCACAATCTTTCCACTCATCAATTGATTAGCTCTGACAGAAGAGAGCATAATTTCTGCCATCCGGTCTCGTCTTTCCTGCAGAGAGCTCTGCATCAACATCGAACCGGAAGAAAATATGAGATAGAAGATAAGCATGAGAAAAACTGCCGAGACTATGATTTCATTAACTTGAGGAACCACCGCTTCTTCCAGTGGTTTCAGGTCGAGTTCTACATTTGCTGTGAGATATTGCAGTTCAGCAGCATCAACTTCGAACTCCTGCATTCTGTGTTGTTGTAGATATCCAGACAACAGCGATTGCAAGACTCTTTCTCCGATCTGGTTTCTCTCTTTGTAGTTTATCTCGATACTCCCGGCCTCCCAGAAGTTAGCAGGGAGGATTACATAACCTGTAAACCCTCTTTCAGTTACTTCTGCGGACACTTCTTCCCTTTCCCCTTCGTATCTATCGAGGATCAGATTTTCGATCGGTATACTCTCACTGACACTCTCCAGTATATCGATCTCATCAATAACAAGATATTTATGGACAACAGGTTTATCAAATCTTTCCAGAATTTTCGGTACACCTGCGAAGAGCAGGATGATAACCGGAGTGATGAGCAGGCCGATAATGAACTGTTTATTCCGTAGATTTCTCATCACTTCCCACTGGATAATCTTCATGGTCTTATTCATTTTCAACACCTCCAAGAGCAATCCTGACAAAGATATCGTGCAATGAGGAACGTGCGAGGCTTAATTCCTGAACAGGGAGTTGTTTATCGATACTCGAGAGGAATTCTCCAGGAACAACCCCATCCTCGAGTGAGATCATATATCGAGTCTCATTTATTTTATGATATTCCCTGATAATCGGTGTTGATAGTAGCTTCTCGACTCCGTCCGGACGGGAAAGAGTAAGATTGACCCTATAATTACCGTACTTTTCTTTGACCTCCTGCAATGTTCCATTGAAGACCTCTTTCCCTTCATGGATGAGATATATCCGGTCACAAAGTTCTTCAAGAATATTCATCTGATGGCTGGAGAGCAGGATAGCTGCCCCATCCTGAGCCAGATCTCTCAAGATAGCTTTGAACATATCCTGACTGACGGGGTCCAAACCGCTGAACGGTTCGTCGAGAATTATGATCTGGGGCTGGTGAAGCACTGATGCGACGAACTGAACCTTCTGTAACATCCCTTTGGAGAGCTCCTCTACTTTCGCGTGAGCATAATCAGAAAGATCAAACCTTTTAAGCCATACGACAGCTCGCTCTTTAACAGTAGAACGGGGCACATTTTTCAGTCCGGCCAGAAACTGAAGGACATTCATTACCCTCGCTTCCTTGTAAAGACCTCGTTCTTCTGGCAGATAACCGATTGATTCCGAAGGTATTCCATTCTTCTGGCCACTATCAGTGAAATATTTTATCTCTCCTTCGTCGGCAGCAATGATACCCATAATCATCCTGATTGTCGTCGTCTTACCGGCACCATTTGGACCGAGAAATCCAAGGATCTGGCCACCTTCGGCCCGGAAAGAAACCTTATCGACCACCCGCTTCGACCCAAAAGTCTTGCAAACATTCTTTACTTCTAATCCATACATAGTGAACCTCACAACGAACTTTTATCTGCTTAGTAGCTTGTGATTACTTGAGCCCACAGAAAATCCCGGCTCTTATTACCGGAGGCTTTATCTGTTAGAAATCTGTTTCCAATATTCTAAAAATGTTGAAACAGTCAATTAAGAAAGTAACTTATCGCTTAAAGGTTCCTCAATTCCCGCTTACTGTAAGCAATAATCGAGGAAACCATTGGTCAGGAGCGCAGTCGGCTCCCGACCGACTCCGGTGGTTCCTAAGGGTTCAACTATAGCTGCTGATCAACAGACAGGGATCAATCACGCAGGGCAGCGCGGGAGAAGATATGATCGGGGATATCGGCATCGAATTCGATCTCTTCGATGACCAGTTCTGTCCCATCACCATCCTTAAGAACATCCTTGATGAGCATTCTTTTCGGGAACCAGCGTCCCTGTATCTGTATAACCTCGTTCACTTCGAGAGTTTTCAGGAGGCTTTCACCGGATCCGTACCATTCTTCTCTCAGTGGAAGATATCTTTCTTTATCGACCCAGATTCGGATATAAGGATAGCTGAGATTATCAACTTTTGCAGTAAGATAAAGAACCCAGCAATCCCGATCCATTACCTCCTTTTCTCCTTCGAGTTCGGGAGTATAACGTCCGCTTAGCTGCGGGTCTTCCATATGGTCTTCATAAGAGAGGTCTGAGCCCATCACCGGTTCTCTGAGCATGTGTCCCGAGATCTGGATCGTGCGGTCGGTATCTGGTGAGTAGATCCAGAGTTCGTCGCCGAGTTTGAGCATCTTCGTACCCGCTTCCCTTGGCGGGGCAAGATATTCGGTAAAAGCCTGATCGGTACCCCTGATCCAGGAGCGGGAGCGGATGGTACGGCTGCCTCTACGGCCGTGCACCACCATCGAAGATGTGGCAATTCTCGTCTCGGGTGTAATGTTCTCATCCACCCTTCTGATAATGGTCTCTGCCTCAGGCTGTTCGGCAGCCAGAGCAGCAATTGAGATAATGGTGATCAATATTAAGGGGATTATTTTCATTGTTCTAACTCCTTGAACAGTTGTGCGGTATTGCGTTTAAAGATTCCTCTTCCGGCGAGGGCAGCACCGAGCGTGGTGGCAAACAGGCCGGGAATGAAGCCGATAAAATATGCCCCGGTCGTTACCCTGGTCCGTAAAACATCAGACATCATCATACCCACGTCGGGCATTGCCCCGCTGATATCGATCCCGACGCTCTGCCAGTAGTAGGAAAAGGCTAAACCGATAGTAGTGCCAGCCAGAGAACCGGCCAGTCCTATGAGGACCGATTCATAGATCATCACCCGGTAGAGTTTGAATTTATCCTCTCCGATGGCCAGACGCACCCCGATCTCGCCGTACCGCCTGATCCCGTTCATCAAACCGGCATTCCAGAGCACGACCGACATTATAAACACGAAGATACTAATAAGGATAGTCGAGGCGTGGTCAGTATAATTGAACAGGCCGCGCAGGTTATCGTGGTCTAAGAGCGAGAGCATATAAGGCGAGAATTCGTCGTCCGGATCGGAGAAATTTTCGTTGAATCCGGCGGCCAGTCTGTCGGTTCTCTCACCATCGAATTCGGGTAGATAACCGAGCAGTTCACTGGCAGCCCCTTCCATATCGAGCATATGCCTTACATCGTTGATATCGGCCAGCAGGGCGGAACGGTCGAGCATCATAACTCCGAAACGAACAGTACCTGCAACCCTGAAATTGGTAAATGCCATGTGGCCGTCCATTGTCTCACCGATCAGGGTAACTTCATCACCCATCTCAATTTTTAGTGTTGTTGCCAGATCGTCGCTGAGGAGAATCTCATTCTCGCTTTCGATCATCCTGCCCCTGACGATGTAATCGGCCGGCTTGAGCAGCTTGTGCTCTTTACTTGCAGGGTCGCGAAGATTGGCGGCAATCCCGCCGAAAAAGGCCTGCTCCTTTGTATCTCCAGCTTCATCAGGTACATCTATGAGTCCGCCGAAATAGATCCTTTCTGTCCAGTCGATCTCGGGATAAAGCTCGCCCATCTCCCGAAGTATCTCATCTATATCGAGTAGAGCCAGATCAACCGGCTGCTGTTCGATCAGTTCAGCGTAAGCCCGGGTAACGATCTTTATGTGGCCGGTACTGAAGTTAGCATTTGTATCTACCATATCCTGAGTCAAACCGCTCATATATGAATACATCAGGACGGCAATAATGACTCCGAGCGCTACGGTAATAAGCGGAAAGAGGCTACGGGAGCGGTCACGAATGAGTCCTTTGATTATAAATAATAACATCTTTACCCCCTTCTCAAGACCACTTGCCGCGCAGAGCGTCGGTAGGCCTTAATTTTGCTATTTTTCGTGTCGGTATATAGCTGACGATGATAACCACAGCGACGACTATGACGATCGTGACCGGGATCAATGTTGGGCTGTAATAGGGATAGATGGCATCGGTGATCCCCGGAATACCAAAATCATCCAGGGCGGGCATTGATATCCCGTACTTCTGAAAAAGCAGCAGGATCGGTGTCCCGTAGATAGCTGCAGCAACGACAGCGAAGATCGCATAGAGGGCGCTCTCCAGGGTAAAGAGCCTGATCAATTGTCTGCGGGTCAAGCCGAGAGCCATTAATGTCCCCATCTCTTTACGTCTTCTGAAGAGAGATAATATCTGGGTATCGAACACGGAAATAAGCGCGAGAGAGAGGAAGATAAAGTAGAAGATGTATAATTCTATATCCATCATCATAGTCAGTTCGCGGAGATCAGCGGTCAATTCATCCTGAGACTTGAAGGTCCATTCTTCACTTTCTAGCAGTGGAGCGATCTCGATTCTATCGTCCGGAGAGAGTACCAGCAGGGTGGCAGCATCTTCAGCCTTCATCATACTTCGCAGATCTTCCAGTGGTAGCCAGATATTTCCGGCATCCAGCCTTTGACTGTAGATAGTCGATATACTTGCAACCTGCATCTGCCGGGCATCAAAAGCACCCTGCCTGTCACGCCATCTGACCATAAAAGTATCCCCTTCTGAGAGACCGGTAATTCTTTGCATTCTCCTGCCGATAAATACCGGTACAGCAGCGAAATCGCCTCTCAACTTCCTGGAAGGGAGTGACAGTATCTCCTGCTCCGGCTCGATACCGCGCAGAGTAACAGATTGCATTCTTCGCTGAGGATAGGCAATACCGGAGATGATTAGCAGCGGGGTTGCTACCCCTTCTCTCTGAAGCTCTTTGATATCGTCAGGCACAGGGGCAAAACTCTCCTCTTCGATGAATGGATCATACGGGTCGTATGCTACGTGCCTGATGTGCCCTCCTCCGACCTCTTCTGCAATTATCGACTCGAACACACTCCTTCTCATATTTTCACCTATGCCCTGCATACCGATTATGCCGATATAAGCGAGAGAGAGGACGAAGACATTGAGCAGGCTCCGAAGCCCACCACCGAAGAAATTCTTCAAAGCCATTCTTAACAACATCATCACCCCGCCTGTTTAACCGTTTCGTCAGAATCGACCTTACCGTCGAAGAGCTTTATCTTGCGGTGCAGATACTTGATCACCTTCTCATCGTGGGTAGCAAAGAGAAAACTGGTCTCCATCTCTCTGTTCATTTTCTCCATCAGTTGGAGAATGTTATGAGAATTTTCCGCATCAAGGTTGGCAGTTGGTTCATCAGCCAGAAAGAGGGAAGGTTTCTTTACCATAGCCCTGGCAATAGCGACTCTCTGGCACTGCCCACCGGAAAGCTGTCCCGGCCTGGAATCTTTCTTGTCGATCAGCCCTATCCAGTCAAGGATCTCCTTTATTGCCTTCTCCCTTTCTGAGGACGATTTCTTCAGGAGTAGCAGAGGAAACTCGACATTTTCATACACTGTATAGTGGGGCAACAGATTATAGGTCTGAAAGATGAACCCGATCTTTTCGGAGCGGAGCCTGGCCGCTTCCTTCTGGTTCAGGTTCTGGGTTTCGTGGTCCAGAACGGTTACCTCCCCTTCCGATTGGACGTCAAGCGTACCAAGAATGTTCAGCAGAGTGGTTTTCCCCGATCCGCTAGCTCCGATCAAACCGGCGAATTCACCCCGCCCGAACTCCAGATTGATATCTTTCAGGGCAGTGAACTTGCCCGATCCCATCGGATAGTGCTTCGTCATACTCTTGATCGTGATGATCGTCTCCATCTATTCCTCCTTCTTATATATTATATTGAATCGTAAATACTACCCCTTCACCAGAAAAGATCCAGCTCTGGCGACCGGCAAAAGAAAAGAGCCCCAGACCGAATCTCCAGTGGTCATAAGTCCGCTGCCATTGAACTATAACAGAGATATCGTCCGTTTCGTGCTCATAATAGAGCGAGGCTCCCAGTTCATCGAGAATATCGAGGGTATAGCTGGCCGATAATGCTGAAGTCTGTCGCAGTCTGGCCTTGTAGAGATTACCGTCGATAAAAGTAACCGGGCTGGCCAGAAAGTGTTCGGCTGTCATTGTAATACCGAATCTGGAATAATCAGCTCCGAGGGTAAGATATGAGTAATCTTCCTCGCTCCCGTTTCTGATAAAACTCGCTGCTGCTTCGAACCAGAAACCTGCTTCAAAATCCCAGCGCCCGTCCAGGCCGAATCTCAATTCTTCTGCCGTCTCTGACGGACGATAAACAATCTCGGGACGGTAGTGGGCAGTCAGGCCGATATACCCGTCGAGAAGGGGGAAATCAAAGCGGCCGCCAATCTCGATGTTCTTCTCGACAGAAGGGTAGAATTCCAGCCCCTTGAGCCTGTCATTACTCAGTATTCCCCAGAGCCAGAGGGAGCTTCTTCCCTGAAAGTGGCGGAAAAGAAGGGCATCTACACCGCTCGTATGCTCGAAAAAGTCTTCCGGGTCTATCTGATCGAACCACTGTAACGATCTCAACAGCCGGGCGGGACCGAAATTGAGCCGCTGCCTCCCTATTCTGGCCTCCGAGGAGAAGGTTGCATATCGCAGCCAGAGTCTGTAGATCTCCCAGTCGAAATCGAAATCCTGGTCGAGGGTGAAATTTGCCTGTAGATTTGCAGTCAGATTGTTAGAGAAGAGTGGTGTATCGGCTCTCAGTGACGGCATAGCACTGACGAGCAGGTTTAGTGAATCTCTGGCATATATCCCTCTCGAGGTGAGTTCAAGATTATACCGCAGGTCATAAGCAGCAAGAGAGTTATAGCATAATACTGTCGCTACTGCTGTAAAGAAGAGTATCTTTTTGCTTAATTTCTCCATAGTATTCTCGAGTTTTAATTCTAATGTCCCGCTGAAGTGAGAAAAACTCAACTCAGGAACCTTCAGCCTGTGGCATTCTATCTCTTGATGAATAACCTATACTGATTTTCTGTATATTACTAAATATTTCTTCGATACCTGTAAAGTTCTTTCGGATTTATTGTCTCTCTCCCCTTCATAGTTATCATTGACAGCCAATAATCTGCTCCATCTACTTTTATCTTGACAGATAAAGAGTTGTCTGATCTATTAAAAATAAAAAGAAGCTTGAGGTAAACTTGGCCAAGACGATATTAGTAGTAGATGATGAGGAATTAATCCGTTCGTTGCTCAATGAGTTCTTAACAGGACTGGACTATAAAGTGATAGAAGCAGCAGATGGTAAAGCGGGCCTTGATATTTTCAAACGAGAGCATATAGACCTCGTGATAAGTGATATCAGGATGCCAGGGATGAGCGGTATGGATCTTCTGAAGTGGATCAAGTCAATATCCCCCAAGACCCCCGTCCTGATGATTACCGGTTACAAACCATCCCCTGCACAGGAAGATGCTATGTCGACAAAGGCAGACGGCTATCTGATCAAGCCATTCGAGTTGGAGAGGCTCAAACTGACAATCAGGCAATTTTTGCGTTGAAGCCCCTGCTTCTTATATCTCCCTTTAAGAAAACTATCTTTTACTTTATATAATACTGAAGGAAGTGACCTGTCCTATCGTGTTTCGGATTCCATGCTTTTTGCTTGACACCGATATCACAACTTAAACGATATCTTGTTGAATCATGATAAGATAAGAAGACAGATATGAAAGAAGAAATCCTGATTAAAGGTGCTTCAGAGCACAATCTAAAGAATATAGAGCTGGTAATTCCCCGCAACAAATTGATTGTCTTTACGGGAGTCTCCGGCTCGGGCAAGTCTTCACTTGCCTTTGATACACTTTACGCAGAGGGACAGCGTCGTTATGTCGAATCACTCTCCGCTTATGCCCGTCAGTTTCTGGGACAGATGGAGAAGCCTAAGGTAGATTATATAGAGGGTTTATCACCGGCGATATCGATAGAGCAGAAAGCAGCGAGCAAGAATCCCCGTTCGACAGTAGGTACTGTAACTGAGATATATGACTACCTGAGGGTGCTCTATGCCCGTATCGGAATCCAGCACTGTTATCAATGCGGCAGAGAGATCAGTTCACAGACAGTTGACCAGATGGTAGAGAGGATAATGTCCCTACCGGAGAAGACTAGGTTGCTCATCCTGGCCCCGGCGGTTCAGAACCGCAAGGGAGAGCACAAGGATATACTGGAGAAGATCCGGCAGGAGGGATTTGTCAGGGTGATAGTCAATGGCCAGATGCGGGAACTTTCTGAGGATATCAAACTCGATAAGAAGAGCAAGCACGATATCGATATAGTAGTTGACCGGTTGGTTATCAAGCAAGATATTGAGGGGAGGTTGACCGACTCACTGGAGACTGCCCTTCGTATAGCCGACGGTTACATCAAGATCAGAAATGCTGATACAGAAGTGACCGAGATCATGTCAGTTACAAACGCCTGCAATATTTGTGGTATCAGCTATCCTGAGCTTACACCACCACATTTCTCTTTCAACAGCCCGCTCGGTATGTGTCCCACTTGCCACGGTCTGGGTTCAACTCTCGAGTTCGATCCTGACCTAATCGTCCCCAGTCCACAGCTATCTATAATGGAGGGAGCTGTTGCCCCCTGGGGTAAGCTGGCAGGAAAGAGGGGATCATGGATTCTTAAAATAGTCAGTAATATAGCGATGACCTATAATTTCTCTCTCGATACACCCTGGAAGAAACTGCCGCCTGAAGTTAAAGACATACTACTCTACGGTTCAAAGGGGAGAAGGATCAAGACGATCTGGGAGAGTAAACATGGGCGTGGTGAATATCTGGTGAAATATGAAGGGATTATACCGACACTCAAGCGCAGGATGCACGAGACATCTTCAGAAGGAATGAGACGCTGGTACCTGCAGTTCATATCCGACAAGCCATGTGTGGATTGTCAGGGAAATAAGCTTCGTAGAGAGGTGCAGGCTGTTTATATCTCCGGTAAGTCGATCGTTGATCTTTCTCAGATGACCATCCAGGGGCTTTACACATTTCTCAAAGAGCTCGATCTGACAGGAAACAGAAAAGTTATCGCTGCAGAATTGCTGAAAGAGATAACCGAAAGACTCAATTTCTTGCTCAATGTCGGACTTCATTATCTTACTCTGGACCGTCGAGCCCCTTCCCTGTCCGGTGGTGAGTCGCAGAGAATAAGACTCGCCAGCCAGATCGGTAGTGGCCTGGTCGGTGTGATGTATATTCTTGATGAACCGAGTATAGGCTTACATCAACGGGATAACCACCGTCTGATCAATATGCTCGAAAAACTGAGGGATAGTGGAAATACGGTTTTCGTAGTTGAACATGATCGTGATATGATGCTGGCAGCAGACCGGATCTATGATTTCGGGCCTCGCGCCGGTGTATATGGTGGAGAAATTGTAGCAGAGGGATCTTTTCGGGAGATTATGAAGGAGAAGCTCTCTTTAACCGGTAAGTATCTCACCGGAGAATTGCAAATTCCACTACCGGATAAAAGGATTAAACCGGATAAGCGAAGGATTATAATCAAGGGTGCCAGACAGAATAACCTCAAGGATATAGAAGTATCAATTCCTATAGGGCTTTTTACGGCTGTAACGGGTGTTTCAGGTTCTGGCAAGAGCTCTCTCATCAATCAGATACTATACCCGGCTCTCGCTAACAGACTCAACAGAGCATCACAGCGCGAGGGAGATTATAACGCGATTTCTGGTTACCAGGAGCTGGAGAGTGTTATAGCAATTGACCAGCAACCGATAGGGAGAACCCCTCGCTCCAATCCGGCGACCTATACGAAGGCATTTGACCCTGTAAGAAAACTCTTTGCCAGCCTACCCTCTGCCAAAATGCGTGGGTACAGGGAGGGGAGATTCTCCTTCAACGTTAAGGGGGGCAGGTGTGAATCGTGCGAAGGTGCAGGAGTCAAACAGATATCCATGCACTTCCTTCCCGATATATACGTGACCTGTGAGACCTGTAAGGGTAGAAGATACAACAGCGAGACACTTAATATCCGGTATAAGGGATATAATATTGCTGACGTTCTCGATATGGATGTTCAGGAGGCTTATCAACTGTTCGATAAGATACCCCCTATCAGGCAGAAACTGGCTACATTACTCGATGTCGGATTAGATTATATGAAGTTGGGGCAACCCTCGACTACTCTGTCCGGTGGAGAAGCACAACGGATAAAACTATCAAGAGAGCTGAGTAAAACCAGCTCGGGCAGAACTCTCTATATCCTTGATGAACCGACGACCGGTCTTCATTTCGACGATATCAACAAACTGATGAAGGTCCTTTTCCGTCTGGTTGCTATGGGCAATACGGTCGTTGTCATCGAACATAATCTCGATGTTATAAAGTGTGCTGACCATATTATTGATCTCGGCCCGGAAGGTGGAGACGAAGGTGGTTTCGTTGTAACAACCGGGACACCAGAAGAGATCTCCCGCTCAAAAAAATCTCATACCGGCAAGTTCATACAGGAGTATCTGCCCGGAGAGCTGAAGAAAGGGAAACGCAAGAAGAGCAGTTCCTGAAGAGTTAATATTCCTGGCAGCGAAGATGAATGTTATGACCGGTTTAATCATCTAATGCTCTATGTCTCTCTTAAGCTCGGATGAACTGCTTCTTTAACTTATCATAACATTTGATATTGAAGGCAATTTCCTCAGGTTGTTGAACTTTCCTCCGGAGCAGCTTTATCGGTTTTCTTTTCGATAAACTCCACGTTGGCAAAGACCGAAGATACCTCGATATAGAGAATACTCCCGTCTGCACGGTCAGCTCCAACCCGGTATCTTTCCTGCCCTATCATCGCCAGCTTTCTTCCCGGTAAGGAAGCGGAACCAAAGACTGTGTTCACCTCTATCTGGGTCGGTATCTCAGGATCAATCAAGACGACTGCCGAGCCGAAAACTACATTGACCTCGACAAACTGATCGGTTGACAGATCTGTCTTATCGGTGAGATCGACCCTACCCCTGCTGAAGACGATATTGTATTGATTGTTCCCCTGCTGAATATTATATCCCCTGTATGATCGCTCACCTCTCTGAGTATCGATTCTCCTGCGAGAACGATAACTACCACCAAAGATAACCTGGAAACCGAAATAAACCAATAACAATCCGATAACTAATCGAAAGATCGGGATATCGACATTGAAGACGATTCGGACTATGATAGAAATACCAATAAGTATAAGAATAAGTCCCCAGAATACTCCACTCGATAAAATATTCATACTTCACCTCGTAATTTTGATTTGTTAATCTCTATTCAGACTCTGTTAAGAACTATTGAGAAACGAATTCTGACCCAGTATTGAAGATCCGATGCTATCCTCGAGAATCGACTGATATTCTATGATGTTATTCTCTCGATCAAAGATGGCTGTTATTATCCATACCTTGTTATCGAGTGTTACATCGGATATTTTTATCTGTTTGAAGATCTTTCTGATTGTCTGGTTACTCGCGCTGAGTCTGGAAAGATTCTTCTCTGTCCAGTGTCTGAGTTGTTCCGGTATACAGGAGAAGAGGTTCTGCTCTTCGAGAGACCTGTCAGTATCACAGGGAAAGATATCCATGAATGCCTGATTGACCGTTATTATCTTACCATCCTGCTGAAAACGGCAGACTGGTAGATGCAATTGGTCGATAAGCCCGAAATAGAGGGTGTTCAACTTCAGAATCTCCTGTTCAGCATAACGGGTATCAGTAATGTCGATTACCAGTGATTGCTTCGATATTCGCCCATCGTAATGATATATAGGAGTATTGACTATCGAATACCAGCGGTTATCTTCCGGACTTTTTATCTCCCGTTTGACCGTCTCCCCTTTCTGTACCTTTTCGTTTACACACCAGGGACAGACATCTTCCCGATTGTGCAGTGCCCTGTAACAAACCTCACCTATCGGATTGTGACCTGTACGTTCGATTAGTTTATCATTTACGAATTCTATCTTATGATCTGAAGAACAGACAAATGACAGACCTTCAAAAGCATTTATTATAGCATTTAAGTGTGCCTGTTTCTCTAAAAGTTCTATCTCGTATTTCTTCCGCTCAGTGATATCCTGTACTACACCGTCGTAATACGTCAGATTACCCACTTCATCGAAATGGAGGACCGGTGTATTCCGCAACCAGGCTAATCTGCCATCCTTTCTGATTATCCGGTGCTCATAGGGATTGATCTGCTCACCGGCCAGTACTCTCTTTACATTCTCCAGAACTGATTTACGGTCCCGTTCGTCAACCATTTCGATCCATAGATAGGGATTGGCTGAATGCTCTTCCGGTGTATAACCTGTTACAGCCTGACAGGCAGAACTGTGGACCGTTCTCAACGGTTCTCCATTATTGACAAAGACGGTGTAGATGTAATCTGTCATAGTTTCCGTTATCCGTTTTAGACGTTCTTCGCTCTGACGGAGTTTGTTTTCTGACAGCTTTCTCTCACTTATATTCCTGGCAATTGTCAATATTACTGTCTCATTATCATAATCTATAAGCCGGCTTATGCATTCTACCGGGATCATATTACCTCTGGTATCTATTAGGGTGGTTTCGAATATGAGTTGTTTATAGGCACGGAGTTCGGATACATAGAGATTAAAATTCTTATTGAAATCCTCTGGTTGAAATTCGAGATAATTTAGCTGATTCAACTCACTCATCTCGAGTCCGAGCATTTTAATAGTAGCTTGATTAGTCTCCAGTATATTACCCTGAAAGTCGTATATGAATATGGCATCCGTTATACTGTTGAAGATATTCCTGAATTTTTCTTCGCTCTGCTGCAAACTCTTCCCTGTAACCGCCAGGCGGTCTTCAATATCCAGTTGCTGAACAACCTTCTTAACAGAGGTCGGTAGTAGTTCCAGGAAACCCTGCTCTTTAACGAGATAATCTCTGGCACCCAGTTTCATCATTTCAATAACCCCCTTCTCATTCCCGGGAGGTGACATAATAATGAATGGAATATCTACTCTACTGTCCTTCAGATTTGTTATTACCTCTTTTGCTGTCATATCGGGCAAATGATACTCCATAAGCAGGAGACTGTCACTCTTATCCAGAGCATAAAAGATTGCAGCACTTCCGTAGGAAATCACTTTTGTCTCAAATCCTTCATCGGTTAGAGATCGGGCTATTATCTTGGCAACATTGTCGTTATCTTCTACTATAATTATCCGCCTGGCCAACCCCTCTCGGCCGGCTGACTTCGAACTGACACGTCTCTGGTCAGCACTGTCAGGAGAATCGCTATCTCTCCCCTTCGTCCCCTCTTTATTCATTAACTATTCCTTCTCTATGAAAACAAAAAGGGTGATATTACACCCTGATTGCAAATTTTTCTCTGAAGAGCTCCGAAATGTTTACTCTTCTTTTTTTCCGTCAGACTTTTCTGGCAGCTCATACAGTTTGATTTCCAACCTGTCTGTCGATAACTCGGGATAGAAATCCTTGATGTAATTTTCCACTACTTCCTTCAAATCCTTCTCCCTCTCCAGGATGTCCTTTTTCAGTCCGATTTTCAATTCATATTTGCCTGGAACTCTCATGCTGCAAGATACATGCGGCTTGACTCCTATCATATCTCGAAGATACTCGGGTAGAGTCTGGCTGAGTTTCAAAAACTGTGTTACCCGAACAATGAACCGGTAGGAAAAAAAGCCTGCAATTGCGGCAATGATTATGATAAAGGTAAATCTTGATCTTTTCATAACATCCTCTGATTATCTTAAAAAGCCGTTACCTGAATTCGCTGTAAATCCAGGATTCAATAAGATTTCTGAGATTCTGTCGCCTGGAAATTATCCGTTACATAAAAATACTGGCCAGATTATCGATAATAGGATTTTATCCTGCCCCAGGAAGGTTTACTAACCCCGACTGTCGATCGTTGGAGATCTGAAATAGTCCGCGGGCTAACTCTGTATTCACCGTATCGATAATCAACAATCCCGGTAACCTGGGAAAAAGATTCACCGTTAGTTATCGTAAATCTGCGATCATTGACAGGAATAAAACCATCTCCAAGGCGGCTAGTTCCCGAGCCGTCATTGATCATCCAAGCATCTCCCTCTTCGGTCTTACCGGTCACAGAAACGTTTGTTACTAGAACTAATACCCCTTCATAGGCTTCACTGATCGCTAATTCACCTGTCGTAACGGCGGTTGGAGCTGGCAACGGATTATTAGAACTGATCACTTTAAGCTCTCGCACATTTCTTAATGTCGTGAAACCAAAATGCTCGTAAACCTCACCGGTGAGTTCCACTAAATCTCCAACCCGGATCGCTCTGTTACGATCATTAACATAAATACCACGCCAGGGTCCCCCCTCAGGTTCGGAAAGATAGTATCCACCAGTACGGTAGTTTATCGCTGTTACGATACCATTCGTCGTTACTGTCTGATTACGTAATGGAGAGGGATAAGTCCCATCCGTTCCCGTATTATTGGTGTACTGTATATCATAAATCGAGGTCTGACCGGAGTAAAGAAATAACGGGATCATAAATATGATGGCCACGATATAGCTCCGCATTGCACCTCCTCGTATAAAACCATTTACATTATAATTCATTTGATACAACTATCTTCCTGCCATTCAAAATGTCAAGCTTTTATGTCGTGTTGTTAAATTAATCCGCAATAACTGTTCTACAGATTTCACGACCGCAAATATCTCCTGCGCGGGAAAAACAACAATCATTGCTATCTAATTTTAACGCAAGAGAGGATAATTGTCTCAAAATAATTAGAGAGCCAAGGGTCAGGAGAATAAATTCTTGACAGTATGATAAATATTTTTTTAATTGGTCCAAGAGTAAAGGCAGGTAAACAGAATCGGCAATCAAACTACCATCCCTGTATTGATCATCAGTTAATAAGGGTATGTTTATGTATATGCTAATGATAAAGGCGACCATTATGCTTATGATTTCTCCTCTGTTCATAACATCAAACGACCTGATCTGAAGCTCTTATTGTGCAAAAATAGCCAAAAATTACAAGGAGACTTGGTATGACTAATAATGATTTAGATAAGATCCATTCGTTGAATACTCAAGGTTTGGTCAAGCTGGCAAAGGCTTATGATATTTCCGGCTATACGACCCTGCCACGAAATGAGTTGATCTTTCGTATTTTAAAGTCGGCAGCCGAGCAGGAAGGTTTAGCCTTCACTACCGGCTGTCTCGATATTATGGAAGACGGTTATGGTTTTCTCCGTTTCCCGGAGAATAATTACATTCCGAGCAGGGACGATATATATGTCTCTCTTACTCAGATAAAGAAATTCAACCTCAAGAAGGGACATATGGTGTCAGGCCCTGTAAGGTCACCCAAAGAGGGTGAAAAATATTTTGCCCTCCTGCGGGTCGATGCGGTTAATATGCATGCACCTGAAGAGTTGATCAGCAGCAAAGATTTTGATGACCTAACACCCTACTATCCAGAGAAGCGGCTTGATCTTGAGACGACACCTAAAAACGTCTCGACACGTATCATTAACCTCTTTACTCCTATAGGTAAAGGCCAGAGAGGATTGATTGTAGCAGCACCAAGAACAGGAAAGACAGTTCTCCTGCAGGATGTGTCCAACGCAATTCTAACCAATCATGAAGAGGTTTATGTTATAGTACTGCTCGTTGATGAACGGCCTGAAGAGGTTACAGAGATGAAACGGATATTGATTCCGCAAAACTCCGAAGTGATATGTTCTACATTTGACGAAACTCCTCAAAACCATATTCAGGTAGCTGAGATGTGTATCAACAAAGCAAAGAGAATGGTAGAGCTGGGACAGGATGTAGTTATTATGCTCGACAGTATAACTCGTCTGGCTCGAGCATATAACAATGTCTCCCCATCAAGTGGTAAGGTCCTCTCCGGTGGTATTGATTCCAATGCACTGCATCGGCCGAAGAAATTCTTCGGGGCTGCCAGAAACACCATAGAGATGGGAAGTTTGACTATTATCGCTACCGCTCTGGTAGATACCGGAAGCAGAATGGACCAGGTGATCTTTGAGGAGTTTAAGGGAACAGGTAATATGGAACTCGTTCTCGACAGATCTATCAGTGATATGCGGCTCTATCCGGCAATCGATCTGGTAAAATCGGGAACACGACGTGAAGAATTGCTCCTGACAAAGACCGAATTGAACCGTATGTATGTAATGCGCAAATTCCTGAAGACTATGAGTCCTGTCCAGGGTATAGAGACCCTTAGGAACAAAGTACTGAACTCCAAAAACAATCAGGATCTTCTCGATTCGATGAGTCAATAACCTGGCTGGTTACTTGATAAAACTAATAGTCTGAGATTTCTTTGTTAATTCGGGATGAGGGGAAGTTTCGCAAGGTCGTATCAATCTTAATTCTGTCAATGCAGAATTAAACGACCTGAAGATATTGATCAATACAGCAGAAGGATAAGTGATAGCTTTTCCAGAATTCACACACCAGATACCAGGCTCTTCATTCTCTCCTACTATAAGGATTTCTGTTGACAGTCAAGCCTGCCAGTAGTGACAAAAGACAAGGAAGAGATTATGGAAATACTTGCTCCCGCCGGAGATTGGGATAAATTACGATATGCTGTCGCTTATGGAGCTGATGCTGTCTATGCTGCCGGCAAACATTTCGGACTCAGGGCAAAAGCGGGTAATTTTAACCGTGAAGAGCTGAGAACAGCAGTTCAATACTGCCATGAACGAGATAAGAAGATTTACATTACAGTCAACATCTTCGCGCATAATGAAGATATCGCCCAATTAACACCCTATATCGAATTTCTCCGTGACATAGCTGTCGATGCACTGATCATCTCCGATCCAGGGGTAATTGCTCTTGTAAGAGAGATCGCACCGGAGATACCCATCCATCTGAGCACACAGGCCAATACCACATCATGGAAGAGTGCAGAATTCTGGGCCAGACAGGGAGTGAAACGAATCATCCTTGCCCGGGAATTATCCTTCAAAGAGATCAATGATATAATCCGGGCCGTACCAGAACTCGAATTCGAGATATTTGTTCACGGGGCGATGTGTATCTCATATTCAGGACGTTGTCTTTTAAGTGCTTTCCTTAACAACCGTTCTGCCAACCGGGGACTCTGTACCCAGACCTGTCGTTGGAAATTCCACCTGATGGAAGAATCGCGGCCTGGTCAGTACTTCCCGATAGAAGAAGATGAGAGGGGAGCATATATACTCAATTCACGGGATCTCTCCCTTTTTGACCATCTCCCGGAGATCATTGATTCTTCAATAACCTCTCTGAAGATAGAGGGGAGAATGAAGAGCCCTTATTATGTAGCCAATACAACAAGAGTATATAAGACAGCTGTAAAACTCGTGAAAGAGGGAAAGACTATACCACCTGCTCTAAAAGAGGAGCTCGACAGGATCAGTCACAGGCAGTATACTACCGGGTTCTTTTCCCCTCAGGAGACAGAGACCCAGTATTATGAATCTTCCAGTTATATCCGTAACTATCAGTACCTGGGTGAAATTCTGGAGAGTGAAACCTGGTTGAAAGAGAGTGACGGCCAGCCAGTAAAAAGATATTATAAAGCTTTGGTAAACGTAAAATCTAAGTTCGCTCGCAACGAGGAGATTGAGATCGTTTTCCCCGATTACAGAGAGGATTTGATTTTATCGGTTGACGAGATTTACTCTCCTGAAGATGAATTGCTGGAAGAGACAAAACCGAATAGTACCGTTATTCTGTTATGGAATGAATCTAACTGCCGTTATCTCCATAAAGAGTTACGTGAAAAGGGGAAAGAAGAGAAATATGAACTGGCTCAATACGCTATTTTACGTAAGAAGATCGTCTAAACTATTATCGTTTAATAGACTCTTTACTACCTCGATCTTTATTCTGCTCCTCTATACTATCAATGCCAATCCCTCACTAGCCGGTCAGCCTCACTGGCTTGACGAGATCGAGCAACACTATCTTGCCGGTAACTGGACAATGATCGAGACAATTCTCAATGCCAATCAACCCGTAAACGATCTGGAGAGAGCCGGACATTACTACTACAGAGCAAGAATAGCACTGGAGAGCGAGGAGATCATACCTCTCCTTGAGGAAGCGGTTAATATCGCTCCGGATCTGATATATGGCCAGAGAGCCCTCGTAGAACTGGCCAACCTCTACAGTTTGGAGAGAAATTACAATAAGAGCCTTGACTATCTTCTGCAGTTGAGTCCGCAGTTGATCTCAGAACGTGACTATCTTCTCGCTTCAGTCTACCTGAAGATAGAACGGTATCCAGAAGCGATAAGAGCTGCTCAGGATTTCATAGCAATCACTAAAGACAGTATCAAACGAGAACTCGCATACATGATAATAGTCGAGGCCTATCTGCTCAACAATCAATTTAACCTGGCACTGATGAATCTCGAAACGATGAGAAATCAAGACTTTATTAAGAACCATCATGCAAGTGTAGATTATAAAGAGGCTTACTGCCTGGAGATGATCGGTGAAAGGACCAGGGCAGTTAACAAATACAACCAGGTAATAACAGGCTATCCCTATTCTGAATATGCCTTCAGAGCAGAGAAGAGACTCTATGAAGTCCTTCTTACCACTCCGGAATATAAAAGTACTGAAGTTACAACCCCGAGTGCGCTCAATTACTATGTTCAGGTCAATGCCTTTTCGGTCGAGAGAAATGCTAATTCCCATTCTGAACATCTGAGAGGTTTGGGCTTCGAGAACAGGATTATCAAGACTATCAGAGCCGATCAGACAATGTATCTAGTCGCTGTAGGACCGTTCGGTACGGAAGAAGCTGCCCGATCCATGCAGCAGGATATAAAGAACAATCTCAATTTAGACAGTTTTATCATCAGACACTAACTAACTCAGCTGAGGACAAGAACGAGTAATGCCGGAAACAAAGAAATCTAATAATGTCAAACTTACCCCCATGCTGAAACAGTTTACGAACATCAAGGAAAAACATCCCGATAAGATCATACTCTTCCGGATGGGCGATTTTTACGAAACCTTCTTCGAAGATGCAGAAAAAGCGGCAAGGATACTCGGGATTACACTCACATCCAGGAATAAAAAGGATGAAAATGCCATTCCACTCGCCGGATTTCCCTACCACAGCCTGAAAAATTATCTCGATAGACTGATCAAAAGTGGTGAAAAGGTAGTCATCTGCGAGCAGCTTGAAGACCCGAAAAAGGCAGTAGGATTAGTGAAACGTGATATTGTCGAGATCATCACACCGGGTGCTATCATCGATGAACATCTGATCGAACTGAAGGAACATAACTTTCTGGCGGCTTTATACATACCAGAGAAGAATCCCAGAATCGGTTACGCTACCCTCGATATCTCAACAGGAGATTTTAATTTTACCGAGTTTCATTGTGATCAGTTGAAAAACGAGATTCTACGCACAAAACCGAGAGAGATTATTGTCAGGGACGAAGTTACCCTGAATAGACTGAAAGAGATGAGGCTGGAATACAACCCGCTGCTCACTCTCTTCGATTCTTACTATTTTGAACCGGTAGAAGCAAAGGAGTTACTGAAAAAGGAGTTTGCAACCATCACACTGGAGGGATTTGCACCCTCCTCCCGTAATTCCGGATTAACTGCTGCAGGTGCTGCACTCGCCTATGTCCGTAATCTCAAGAATGATGATCTGAAACATATCAACTCACTCCGTTATTATTCTCTCGAGAACTATATGCAGATCGATGAGATCTCCAGGCATAATCTGGAACTTCTGAAATCGATCCGTTACTCTACCCGGCAAGGTAGCCTGATTTCGATTATTGACCAGACAAAGACCGCTATGGGTTCCAGGCTGCTTACTGATTGGCTACTGAGACCGCTTCTCGATATTGAGGAGATTGAAAAACGACTCGATGCCGTCCAGCAATTCAAAGAAGAGATAATCAAGACAACAGAGATAAGAGATTTGCTAAAGAATATCGGAGACCTGAGTCGACTATTGAGTAAAATTGGTACTCTCCGTATCAATCCTCGCGAGATGATAGCCCTGAAGAATTACATCGAATCTGCTACAATAATTAAAGAGATCTTGCAGGATTTTTCGGATCCCTATGTAATCACAATAAGAGAGGGGATAGACGATTACTCATCGATAACCGGCCTGATAGAGAACAGCATCGTCGATCTCCCCCCTGTTCAGATTACTGGTGGCGGTATTCTCCAGGATGGAGTAAATCCCGAACTCGACGAGCTCAGAGAGATGAGCAGGGAGGGTAAAGGATGGATTGCCCGTCTTGAAGACTCAGAACGGAAAAAGACCGGTATACCTTCACTGAAGGTCGGTTATAATAAGGTCTTCGGTTATTATCTGGAAGTAACCAACACACACAAAAGCAAGGTTCCTGAATACTACATCTGTAAACAGACACTGGTAAACAGTGAACGATATATCTCGCCTCAATTAAAAGAATACGAAGCTAAAGTACTCGGAGCAGAAGAGAGAATCAAGAGCCTGGAATACGAACTATTTCAGGAAATACGAGAAAAACTACTGCTGCAACTACCACTGATAAAGCAGTATGTAGAGAAGATCGCTCTGCTTGATACTCTGACCTCATTCGCCCATCTTGCTCATTACAATAACTATACCCGCCCCTCATTCAATAGAGAGGGGATAATGGAGATCAGAGATTCACGTCATCCGGTAATAGAGAAACTCCTAGCTGAAGAGAAGTTCATACCTAACGATGTTACACTCGACAACGAAGAAAATAAGATCATCCTGATCACTGGTCCCAATATGGCAGGTAAGTCAACATATCTCCGCCAGGTGGGGCTGCAGGCTATCCTGGCTCAGATGGGCAGTTTCATTCCTGCCGGATCGGCAAATATGCCTCTGTTCGATAAGATCTTTACCCGGGTTGGAGCGTCAGATAATCTAGCTATGGGACAGAGTACCTTTCTAGTTGAGATGATCGAAACTGCCAATATTCTCAATACTGCCACTCCCCAATCGTTGATCCTGCTCGATGAGATCGGAAGGGGCACGAGCACTTTCGACGGTTTGAGCCTTGCCTGGGCAATAGTAGAATACATCAGCAACCAGAAAAAAATCAATGCCAAAACACTCTTTGCCACACATTATCACGAGTTGACCGATCTGGAAGAGATCTTACCCGGCGTGAAGAACTATAACATTGCTGTCAGGGAATGGAACGAAGAGATGATTTTCATCAGAAAGATCGAAAGAGGCGGTGCTGATAAGAGCTATGGAATTCAGGTGGCAAAACTGGCCGGAATTCCCGATAAAGTAATCAAGAGAGCTAAACAGATCCTTCATAACCTTGAGCAGCAGGAGTTAAGTCCCCAGGGCTTGACTGCAACAGTCAAAAGAGAGTTGAAGCGGGCAACCGACCAGATAGATATCTTCGAAGTCCTGATGCAGGAAAACGATAAAACAGAATCGATTTTGCAGGAGATACGGAACATTGACCTGAATAACCTCACCCCGCTGGAAGCCATGCAGTATCTGAAAGAGTTGCAGGAGAAACTCGAGAGCGAATGAGAGAAGTAAAATATGATAAGAAGAGATCCGTTATAGGGATCGACCTGCATGGTACTCTTCTGAATAGAGACTGGTCGGTTTCCGAAATCCTGCTTCCTGAATTGATCGATGCAGTAAACAGGGTTCGTTCGCAAGCCTATATCTTTATCTGTAGCGGTAATGATTTCTGTTTCACCAGAGAGGTGTTGCCTGCCCCCCTCTTCAATATCATAGATGGCTATATCCTTGAAAACGGTTGTCTGTTTTCAGATGGGAATGAAGAGAGATTACTCGTTAACAGTAATCAGATCAAAATAATCAAGTTTTTGGAGAAGGAACTGCAGAAAATGGATCTGCCCGACCTTCTCTTTTTTGCACATAGACGGGCTACTATAAGCCTCTTTACCAAAGATCACAGAGAGGGTAATCTACCCGACAACTTATTCGAGTATCTTGATAATATCCTGCAGAAAAACCATCTAAAAAAAGAGATAACAATCACCCACTCTGATGTAGCGGTTGATATACTCCCTGCCGGAAACTCCAAGTTTAGCGGTATATCTCGTGTTTGCCCGGAACAGAATATCATCGCTATTGCTGATTCCTGTAACGATTGGGAATTTCTTTACAGAGCTACTGAGAGCTTCCTTCCTCAGAATTGCAGCCCATATATCGTGAACAGATTCGAGAAAAGGGGATTCTCTATCCTGCCGGTTGAGGAATACAGGAAAAGTTTCGAAAAGAGAGTTTATAGAAGTAGTTACAGTTATACTGAAGGTGTTCTCGATATCTTAGTCAGACTGGCAGATTCTCTCTGAATACTTGACTACAGAAGGAAGAACAGACGAATACCAGTTACCTGAAATAAAAAACCGTTCCTGATAGAGACACAGGAACGGTCGTGAAAGATCAATCTCTCTTTAACCTGAAGATTAGTTTATCTGAATGTCTTCTTGATCGTGTCAGTAAGATTATATAACTCCCTGACAGCTTCCTCCGAGTAGACATTCTCCTCGGCATAAATTATATCTCTGATCTGATGATATAATTCATTAGAAAGGGCATAATACTCCTGCTCATGCAGGTGTTCATCCCTCACATGTTCGAGATTGTTGATCAGGGAATTAAGTATCCCTTTCTGATCAATAATACTACTCTTTTCACGGTTATAATTATTAGTTAGCAGATAAGCTGTTCTATTCAATCCCTGTGTCCAGCCACCTAACTGCATCATGGTGAAAAGATCGTATTGCCTGCTCTCATATAATGAGAGCTCTACCTCTTCCCGATAGCGCTCCAGTGAGTCTATAAGCATATCCCAATCTCCACTCTCTACCATGCGGTGCAGTTCCTCCCCGAGTTTGAGAATCTCTTCACTCAATCCGAGAAACCTGGCATAATTAATCATCAATGAAGCAATCTGGTTAAGCTTTTCACTGTTTCTCCCTTTGGTCGCCATAATAGCATCCGCGGTATTGACACCCAGAGCAAAAGCTACCTGATATACCTCTTCATCTACTTTAAAGACCTCCCTCTCCAGAGCCATATCGAAATCTCTGATATCGAGATAATCTAAGGCAGAGAACATCTGGTTGAACGAAGGGAGAGGAGCAAAATAGAACTCAGGTTCTCTCTCCTGTCTCTCCATCTGGATCTCCTGTCGTTCGGCTATATTACTCTGGCCAGAAACCAGACTGTAAGAGGTGAGTAACAGAACAATAAACCCCGAAAATATTATCTTCTTTGCAAACATCTTTTCCTCCTTAATATGCTTGGCTATAGCTATATATCGCCATCCGGAATAAATCTGAATCATTTACCCTCTTTTCTCATTCCGGACCACTAAGATATCCTTAATATTATCATAATCTATTCTGATGACTGCTAATGTCAATCTTTTTTTCTCCTGACAATATAGACTATTTCAGGCTATAATAGATAACATAACAGGAAGATCTGATGCTAAATTCTTTCACTCTAATGGCTCAAGCTATTCACTCTGTTCAGATTACAGCTCCCTGTTTCTCTTTGAAGAAGTATTTCAATTTTATCAGAGTTAAGAAATTAAGAATAAAGGCATAGAGAAAGAGGATTACTAGATTGATATTGTAGGTTCTGAAGACCTTGCCCCCAACCATTTTGCGACTGGAAAGAAAGACATTCCTTCTATGGTTCAGAAATCTTCCATCCATCAGATCAACCGCAACACCAATATCGTAGTTAGTATACCGTTCCCTCGGATACTTTCTTGCCACCTCTCCCCTCTTCCTGTAAACGTCGCTCAGAGTAGTGTCATACTCCTGTTCATCTATCTCTCCTGCACGAAACTCTTTACGGAGTTGTACCAATTTGTCATCAAGCTTCTGTATCCTCTTCTCATAGCTATTCAACCTTGCCTGGGCAGTAAACAGACCTTCGAACAACCATCTGGAAGGGATAACCTGAACAACCTCCGGTATGGAACTCGTCTTTCTAATCGTAATGTGAGGATTCATATGTTCATAGAGAATGATTGCACCACCAAAGATTATCTGCGGTATAAGAATCAGGGGAAGAATATTGATTATTGCCCGTCTATTGTTTAAAAACGAGGAGATGAGCAGACCAAGAGAGTAGCCAATCAGACCGGCAAAGAAGAAGTAGATGACATTGACGAACATCAAGCCGGGTAACTTCAGAATAAAGATACTAACCAGATAATAGAGAAGAACCTGAAGAAGTGTAAAGAGTGAAAGGGCAATGATCTTGGAAGAAAGAAAGTAGGAGATCTTCAGATTGAGCACTTTCTCCCGTTGAATCGTCTTCCGTTCTCCCATTATCTCTTCGATACTGTTAGAGAGGCCAAGAAAGATAAAGACTATCAGAGAGACAAAGAGATAGGTGGAAATATTAGCGTTATGGTGATAGCTATATCCATCGGTACCAATTGAAGTTCTGAGTATAAAAGATATTACAAAGCCAAGTAGAGGTGCCTGGGCAAAGGTAATAAAGATATTCATCCTGTTACGTAATTTCATTAAGATATTACGCTTTAGATAGGTTATGAACTGTGATAGATGTCCAGAAAGAGTGAGCTTTTTTCGTGATACCTCCCTCTTGGAGACAATATTCTTTATCTGTGGTTCTTCAACACTGATAAGTTCGAAGAATTGTTTCCGCTTGTACTTGTCTCTCCAGTAATTAGGAGAAAATTTACGTCGGGGAACGAGATTCTGGTCAACCTGTTCATAAACCTTCTGGTTCATCTCATTGTAGATGGGATAATCAATTATATCCTGAAAAAAGTCGGGCATTTTCAGCTGTCTCTTTTTTTCTATCTCCTCTCTCCGGTATTTTATCTGCTCCAGTTCGAGATCGAAATAGGTGAATACATTATCGGTAGCACCAAAAAACACAGGTTTACCACCCCTGTCCATAACAAGAACTTTATCGATCTTTTCGAATATGTTCGGGCTCGGCTGATGGATGGTAATGATAACGATCTTCCCCTGATCAGAGTAATTTTTAAGTATCTCAAAGATCTGTTCCGAATCTGTAGTAGAGAGTCCGGTAGTTGGCTCGTCACAGATAATTAATGTCGGTTCGAATAGTAGCTCCAGTGCAATATTGAGTCTTTTCCTCTCTCCACCACTTAGTAAGCTGGAGTTAATATCACCTACCCGGGTTTTTCGTCTGTGAGTAAGATTCATCTGGGTCAGGATACCGATAACCTTCCTGTCGAGAACATCCCTCGAAATACGAGGAAGGATCAGCTTGCCACGGTAGTAGAGATTCTCATAGACTGTCAGATTGGGGAAGAGTAGGTCTTCCTGAGGTACGTATCCTATATGCTTGGCATAGAAATAGAGGTTCTCATAGAGATTCTCGTTATTGATGAACACCCTGCCGAACCGGGGTATTATGTCAGCACTAATCGTCTTCAAGAGTGTGGATTTACCGCAGCCACTCTTGCCCATTATTGCCAGGATTTCACCCTTTTCAGCATTGAATGATATTCCGTCGAGAGCAAGGGTTCCATCCTGAAAATAGTGCTTGATATCAACGCTTCTGATCTGTTCTATCTCGAACGGAATGATGACAATATCGAAGTAATTATTGATGATAAACTGCTCTGAGAAGAAACTCCGTTGCCATGACTTTTTGACACACGCTCTATCCGTTTCACCTCTCTGGCAGAATTCTGTATTGTTCAGAGTTAGAATGTCTCTGTTAAGATGATACTTGACCTTACTGTTTACTGGTTCATTATTTAGCAGGAGTTCCCACCCCTTCTTAACGTTGTCGATGAAAAGTTCATTGTTCTCGATTCCTATTGATACAATCGTATAGGGTGTCTCTTCCTGGCTTGTAGTTAGATAGTTATGCCGGTAATTAATATAGAGGCTCTGAGGATATAATACTTCGGTGCCGATATTTTCCCGTTCTTCTATTACATTCAGCATGGTGAAAGGTTGATAACCCTTGATCTGGAGAGTATCATCGAACCTTAAGTCTACCTCCCGGTTATAGGGAAGCTCTCTCCCATTCCGAAATACGGTACCGCTGTTAAGTATAATAGAATATGAGTTATGATCATTGATCAGTTTAAAATCGTAATCTCTTTTCTTGAAATCGATAATATCATAGAGCTTACGGGCTTTGAAGATTTTTAATAGATGTCGGTAATTGAACTGCACATTCCCAACCATCAGAATAGCATCTCTGGAAAGATAATAGAGCTGATTGGGGAGTAGAAGCTTACCGTTAACATAGCTGGAGGGATTGCTGCTCGACCCGATGAAGATATAGTCGTCGATAACCATCATCAGTAACTCATTGTTGGCGATCTTCTTATCTTGAAATCTTATGTGGCAATTCTCACTGGTACCGAAAAGCAGATAATCCTGAAAAACAGCTCTGTTGGTATGCCCAATATAACGAAATCCACCAATGGAGACAATCTCCTGTGAATCTGAGCCTATCGTCTCCATCAGCTTGATGAAATTATCGGTTTCGACATTAAGCTTCCGGGCCAGGTCGAGGATTTTAGTTATCTCAGAAGTGGTAAAATCCCTGTCAGCATTGGCTAGAATCATAAGACTGAGCAGCAACCTCAATTTATCGAGTGTTATTAGGTTCCTGTTGAGGTAACTTACCACCTCATCCATAGTATATTTTTCTTGAGATAGTTTCCTGATCTTCTCTTCCCACGAGATATTCTCGTCATAGAAGGGTGTTTCCAGAAGAGAATAGAGCATGTTAGTCTCATATAAACTGATCTCCACATCCGATTTGACAAGAATGATGTAGAGACGAGCAATCATATCGATTATCTTCATTCTTTGAGTTTTAGTCAATTCTCTGCCGTTGTGATTACCTTTTCTTGTCATAGCTTTCTTCCCAACTGAGATCTTTTTCGCCCACCTATCTCAGTTAAATGATTTTGTCTATATTTATCGTAATGATCTTCCCGGGTCTGGAGATAATAATGAGCTATAGTGTTCGGATCATAAAGTCGACAGCAATTCGGAGAAAAATAATGAGAGTAAGCAGGAAGAGAGAAGAATATAACGCTGCATGACTTTACATACTGAGGATAAGGTTCTTCTTATATGTCTCGCAAAATTTGCAGTTATGGTAACGACAGTAGTCGTTATAGATCTTCAGAATTCCCTGTTGATAGATCGCTTTTTGTCGTATCAACCGCTGTTGGGGAATATTAAGGTATTTCTTGCCGATAAGATCTTCTATATAGTTTGAGGGTAAGCCTTTGAATTCTCTGTAGATCTCCCAACCCTTGGTCTTCAGTTCCTGATAACCCATCTTTTCACCAAATAGTATCATGATCGGAATGAAAACATTGATGAGAATAATATCAAGTCTGTCCTGTCCTATACGATAGAACCTGGGTAGTTTTTCATTATCGAACATACTCTTCATTCGAGCTCTCAACTCTTTGATGATTTCCGAATTGGTCGAAAAGGCAAAGATATTGATAATTTCATTCAAGAGAGAATCGTTCAAGCTTTCATAGATCAGTTCGACAATTTGCAACAATCTGATAACGGGATGGTTGACCGGTCTGAGCCTGAACAGGTTCCATTTTAGTTCGAGTTTTTTCCTGCTGTATTTCTGTTGCTTGTAGTGTTCCTCCCATCTCTTACGCTCCTCTTCTCCGACGGTTCCTGGGAGATGTGCAATTAAGCCACTACCGTAAAGCCAGATTGAGAGAAGATCGTCATATCCCATCCCTTCCTGCTGCCAGCGGGTCAGGTTAACATAGGGATAGTTTATTGCCAGTTGCAGGAAATTATAGCTGTTCTTGTTATAGCCTGCTGCCTCCATTATACCCTGATAGAGCAATTGATTGAAATCGGAAAAGTAGAGTTCAGCTGCGTATCTTTTGATCTTCTTCTCCATCCGGAGTGTCCCTAGCCTGGTAAGGATCAGAGAGGTGGTCGGTTCATCCAATCCGGCAAAGAAAGGACAGAAGTCAGGATGATGATCATAGGGGATTTCTTCGTATCTCTTTATGAGTTTGGTTATATCCTCATCAAGGTAGTTTTTCAATTCCAGTATCTCTATCTGAGATCCGTTCTCTGTTATCGTTAAAGGATACTGGCCATTATGTTCATAGACTATATGAAGTATAACTTTATTGTAATTTTCATCTTCATTATGATGATGAGCAATCCAATCGTAAGTACACAAATGGATTTCACCATCACCTCTCACTACATTGCCATCTATCTCGATTATCAAATTACGGAAATCGGGGCCAATGTCACTGTTCCACTGCCCCGCATACATAACTAGTATTCTTTTACCACTGACTGTCTCGAGGTTTTTGACCAGATGCTGTGCATCCCAGATATGATACAACAGCTTTTCCGAAAACTCCATTTAACAATCTCCCATCACTTAAAGGAGCAACTCTAACGTCAGTACTCACGATTATTTCTCTGATCGTGTTATCGTTTTAATGCTTCTGGTAGGATTCTTATTCAGATACTACTGATGTCACTCGACCTTCGGCGATAAACTCCTTTTTGAATTTCTCAATCTCTTCCCAGGAAATCTCTGGCAGCCAGAATCTCAAGGTTTCATCTGCCTTGTCCGATCTCAGGTCTATTGGAGGTCTTAAGCTGGCCAATTTCTGACATAACTTGTAAACCTGCTCTTTTGAATTCTCTTTGCTATCTATTTTACTATTCATCTTAACTCCTATATTCAAGATTGAACGCCTCCTGGTTATGAAGACTATACAAATCAGATTGTGCTTTACTTACTGCTGTGAGGCTATTAATTGTTCTCAGACCTCTGGCAGAGTTTGATATTCACACCTGTTTCTTTATCTCTAAACCTGTTGGAAACTCTTCAATCTTAAAAGTATCAGCAACATCTGGCTGCTTTCTGACTCCAATGTAATAAATAGAATCTATTTTGTCAATGCAAATAGTATTGCACTGTCAGGATCATTGACTTACTATCAGAAGAGTGGCCTCATATTATCGATATATCTTAAAACTACCTTAGCTGGCATCAATTCAGAAAAAACGAGGCGGAGATAAACTCCGCCTCGCATAAACTACCTATTACTATTAGCTCTCAGGGTTGTATAATGTGCCACTGAAGAGTATAGTCTCTGTTCCAGTATCCCGAATGAAGAAAAGGAACGGCCTGTCTGCTTTAAAGACTATCTCCTGCACCGGCTCGGGTATGGAAGTAACCCTCATAACAACAGCTGTAGCTGCTGCTGCTTCTGTTCCCTCTTCCCCAACCTCGATAAAGGCTTGATGAATGACATCATCGATAAAGAACTCATCGAGCTCTTCTGTCATTCCCGTAAAATCGGCATCAGGGGTAAATGCTTCGACCATCCCTAGTATTCCCAGGATATTTCTGAGATTATACCTGGATTCAAAACTGAATCTCGGAAGTTGCAGATGTACTTCTTCGCTCTCCTTCAATTGCAGAGCTGTGTTGAACTGCTCATAGTCGAAAGTATCGATAAACAGAGAGAGCGGTAATCCCCTGGATGGCAGGAATATATTCATAACAAGCTCTCCTCCTTCATACGGGATCTCTATCATTCGATAATCCTCTGCTACATAGTAATCATAAGAGCCCTTCCTCTTCATAAAGTCAGCAGGAACCCTCTCTTCAGGAGTGGTATTGAAAGCCATTTTCTCTGTCTGGTCCGGATCAAAGGTGTTCTCCCATCCTGCCAGAAAATAGATCGCATTCGTCAGTATCAATCTGGTATCAGAAGTTACATCACCCTCTGTTAAGAGATTCTTGATTCTCTCTTCTGTCTTCTCCTCCACCCAACTGTTTATCTTCAACCTGCTCTCTTCAGGTTGTTGCATAAAGTTGAGTCTGTTATCACCTGCACCGTAGTAACGATCAGCCAGATTGATAAAGTCACGCTTCAAGTTTGCAGCTTCATCTATCCAGAGAGCATTGGCAATATTGAGTTTTATTTCCCCTTCCTGCCGTTTTTCCAATTCTCTATTCAATTCAAAAAAAGAAGGGTGTAAGATCCTCTGTTCTTCCGGGAAGTGAAGCACTTCAGCCATCTCCACTTCTGTACTACTTCGTGCACCGGCATAGGTCATTGCCAGGGCGGAAGAGATAGAGAAAGGGGAAAAGAATGTATTCTCGACCTCAGTCAAAGGAAGAAAATCAAATGTAAATTGGTTAACACTGTGTGATACCATCTCGGTAGATACGTTGAATGATTCATCCGAAACAGTGCAACTGGCAATGATAATGGCCATAATCAATAAACTGATAAGTCTCATAACTATACTCCTTGTCTGTTAATTTTTTAACACTGATATTAATCCGTTCTATAAGATCTTTCAATCTTCTATCACTTTTTTGATAAATGAATTGGTTTCAGGAACTCTTGTGAAGAGATAACGATAATTAACCTCAGGATCAATCGTAATCATCTCCTGCCGCAGTTTACTGTCAACATTAGATTCACCCCAGTTATACGCTGCCAGGGCAAGAGATGTATTACCACGATACTTACTCAAAAGGTATTTGAAGTAACGGGCGGAGATATCTAGATTAGCAGGAGGGAACCACAGTGAGCCCTGAATATAACTCTCAGTGATGTACTTAGCTGTTCTAACCTGAACCTGCCCTAAGCCTATTGCTTTGTTACGTGAATATGCTAAAGTCCGGAAAGAACTTTCAGCGGCAATCATTTTGTAGAAGAGATCGGTATCAATTCCGTGAATGAGAGCTGTAATCAGGGTCATCAGTCTTGCTGAGAGTGGATTATAGATCACTATAAGTACTACCAGCAACCAGAAAATCCAGAACGTTAACTTCTTCTTTTTTTTCATCAACCGAGCTTTCTTCTCACGTGGAAGAGATTCTGTTTGAATTTACGGTTCTCAGGTTCCAGTTGATATGCTTTTTGAAAGTATGTAAGTGCTTTTTTAGGCTCTTTTTTCAACATCAGGTAGAATGTGCCGATATTGTTCTGGATATAGGGATTCTCGGGATCGAGTTTTTCTGCTTTAAGGAGAAGTTCCAGAGCTCTATCATGCTCTTTGCTCTCAAGAAGAACCTGTGCTTCGTTAAGTAACTCCTTAGCTCTTATATAATTCTCACGCTTACTCGGATCTTCCAGTCTCTGGAAATATTTTTTGTAATTCTGGTTAGCAGGATACAACCTCACCAGATTGGCCATTAATTCTCGGGATTTCTCCCACTCTCTTCTCTGCATATACAGCTCCACCAGCGTCAGTGTAGCGAGTTCATTTCCAGGGTATGCTGAGAGAATCTTTTCCAGATAACTTTCTGCTTCCTCATAACGTTTCAAAGTTAGAAGGCAGAGAGCAAAATTATAGATATTTGAGGGACTGTCTTCGAGCATAAGCGCTTTCTCAAGATAGGGGTATGCCTTATCTATCTTACCTCTGAGGAGCAGCTTCTGCCCCTTTCTGCGATAATAGTTCATACGAAAATTCTCTATCAGGGATACCATATTTACCTCATAATGTTCGCTTAAAGATCAGTAAGATTTTTCAACCCTGCAACATAAGCGAACTATTCCATATCATTTTTTCTAACAGTTTTTCTCAACATATTCAGTAGATAGTAAGCTGCCCTCTCTCTCACACCATTTCTATTACCCTGAAACAAAATGGTAGCAGTTTCCACCGTTCCTCTGTAAGAGATAGCAAAAGAGACGGTTCCGACCGGTTTGCTTTCTGTCCCACCTTCTGGCCCGGCTATACCGGTAACTGAGATCCCGAGATCTGTCTCAAATACTCTACTGACACCAGTAGCCATTTCCCCTGCTGTTTCTTCACTAACAGCACCGAAATCTCTCAGGGTGGTTTCACTCACACCCAGTAGTTCTAATTTGGCCCGGTTACTGTAGGCAACTATACCCCCCTGAAAATAGTCAGAAGCACCCGGAACATCAGTCAACATTTTCTGTATAAGACCACCGGTACAAGATTCGGCTACCGCCAGCGACAGTCTTTTCTGCTTCATCAATCTCTGTATCAAATCAGGAAGCGTGTCTTCGTCAACACCCCAGACAAAAGGGGCCACCTTTTCCCGGAGAAGGTCATACAAACTATCAACAGATACCCTGTCCCAACCTGAAATTAGAAGATCAATCGTTCCAGTCATTGGGATAAAAGCGAGATCTATCTCTTCATTAATTTCTATATCACAGATCAGTTCTGCCAGCTTCGATTCCGGGATATCAATAGTATGTATTCTCCGGACCTGCAGCGGTGAAAAGCCGTATCTTTCTATTAAGATCGGTTTGATAGTCTCGTTAAACAAGCCGCGCATTTCCATAGGAACTCCGGGCAGCAAGATAATCAGAACATCACCCTGTTCGTAGAGAAGAGCCGGTGCTGTTCCCAGCACATTCTTCAAGGAAACAAAACCTTCCGGAACCTCAGCCTGGCAACTGTTTATCTTCGGTGGTTCCATTCCTCTTTGTGCGAATCTTAAGGTGATATTCTCCCAGATCTCTTCATCAAAAAATAAACGCTTATCTAATAGAGCTGCAATACTCCTCTTTGTCACATCATCACCGGTTGGGCCTAAACCACCTGTAGTGATGATTAAATCGAACTTCTCCAGACAGTGTTTAACAACATCGGCAATCTCCTGTTCATTGTCTCTGACAACAGCAGAATAGCTGAGGGGAAGCCCCAGTTTTGCCAGTTCCTGGCCGAGAAAGGCCAGATTGCTATTCAGGGTATTACCTGCCAGTAGTTCATTACCTATACAGATCAAGGCACTCTTTTTCATTAGAAATTCTCAATCAGAGAGACAAAACAGAGCGGAAAAAAACACACGCGACTATCATGTTTTTCAGCAGAGATCACTCTTTAGTCTTTTTTTTGATCTTTTTCTCTGACCATTTAAGTGGTCTTTTGTTATGAAAAACCTTCTCTGTTTTTCTTTCCTCATCGTATTCTTCCTCTCTGCTGTCTTTCCCGCCACGGTCTGATTGCCTCTCATCAGAACGCTTAAAATCATCTCTATGATAAGATATGGTGTAATACCGGTCTCCAAAGGCAACATTGTCTCCAGCCCTCAGTAACCTTCTCCTTGCATATTCCTTCTCGCCATTTACCCATATCTTCCCATCTTTGATCATAAAACGGATCTGCTGATAGTCTTCATGTGCAGAAACAGCCTTCAGAAAAGATTCAAGAGTAATCACATCATCATACTTGTTCAATCTGAATCGCATATCTTATCCTGCCTGTTTTTGTAATGTTATAATCAGTTATGATTTATCTCCCTATCAGTAATTCTTGGCAAAATAAACCCTCTGGCTGCTCTTTTTGCCACAGAGGATGCAAGCACCCTCTTCCCGGCCGTCATCCAGTGGGATACAGCGTATCGTAACCTTTAAATCATCTTTGATTTTCTCTTCACATTCATTTTCACCACACCAATGTGAAAAGGCGAAGCCACCATGTATTTCAGGTTTTTCTTCGTTTTTCGGTGTGAAGAAACGATAAAATTCCTCTTTATCATCGATCTTTACAGTGTATTTATTGCGGAAAGCCAGAGCTCGGTTGTATATATCTTCCTGAATCTCATCGAGATAAGTGAGTATATTTGCGACAAACAGTTCTCTGGAAACTGAGACCTTATCTCTGGGTGGCCTGTTTCGCCGCCCCATGAAAACAGCACTGTTTTTGACATCGCGTGGACCGATCTCCAGTCTGATGGGGATTCCCTTCTTGACCCAATCCCAGTTCTTCTCACCACCGTTCATATCACGAGTATCATATTCTACCAGAAGTTTTCTCTCATGATATCTCAGATCATGCAAATCTTGGAGTAAATCCTGTATATAGTTATCCACCAGCACCCTATCTTCCTCACTACGATATATGGGGATGATAGCAATATGGGCGGGAGCAATTCTCGGCGGAAGCAGGAGGCCGTCATCATCGCTATGTGCCATGATCAATGCCCCTATCATACGGGTAGATACTCCCCAGGAAGTTGTCCAGGCATACTCTTCCCGTCCTTCATTATTCTGGAATTTTATATTCGACGAACGGGCAAAGTTCTGTCCCAGGAAGTGGGAAGTTCCTGATTGTAAAGCCTTTCTATCCTGCATCATTGCCTCGATACAGAAGGTCTGCACAGCACCCGGAAATCTCTCACCTGCTGTTTTTTCCCCTTTTATTACCGGAATCGCTAAATATTGTTCTGCAAATTCCGCATAGACATCGAGCATTCTGTAGGTCTCTTCTTCAGCCTCTGCTCTGGTAGCATGTACTGTATGTCCCTCCTGCCAGAGAAACTCAGTAGTCCGAAGAAAGAGTCTGGTGCGAAGCTCCCATCTAACCACATTCGCCCATTGATTGATCAGGAGCGGTAGATCCCGATAGGAACTGATCCAGCGACTGAAAGAGGCACCAATAATGGTCTCGCTCGTTGGTCGGACTATCAACGGTTCGGTTAACTCACCGGCAGCTTTCAACCCACCTTTGCCATCGTCTTCAAGACGGCTGTGCGTTACCACGGCACACTCTTTAGCAAACCCCTCGACGTGTTCAGCCTCTTTCTCGAAAAAACTCTTCGGAATGAAGATCGGAAAATAAGCATTTCGATGCCCTGTTTCCTTAAACATATCATCCAGATTGCGCTGAATATTTTCCCAGATAGCATAACCCCACGGCTTAATAACCATACAACCACGAACATCGCTGGTCTCTGCAAGATCTGCTGCCCTGATTACCTGCTGATACCATTGAGGATAGTCCTCCTCTCGTGTAGGTGTTATTGCACTCCTTACCTTATCTGACATCCTTTTCTGTCTCCTTATTCGCTCATAGTTATTAAATTCGTTAAGATGGAAATGATTTCTCAGAAGGCTTAATTGTCAATGTTTTTACCCGAGAAATACACTAAACGGTTGAGATCCCCTCGACTGGTCAATTATATTGGTTTCTTAGCTGATTACCGTAATTTTTCTGACTTGAATCCCAGGAGGGGAACAGGAGCCCTATCTATATTATTAATGGAATAATTAGCCAGGGCCGAAGTAATGAGAATGAGAATTATTCTCATTTAGTCCTTGACAGCTAAAGCTTCCTGAAAAAACTACGCAGTTATGAACTCGCAAACAAATAGGAGAAAAAAATGGCGGAGTATAGAAATGTTTTCATAAGGTATTTACGCTCACAGGGATTGAAAATGACACGTTCCCGTGAGGCCATAATGGACGCAGTATTTGCAACCCATTCGCATTTCGATGTAGAAGATATATATCAACATCTCTGCAAAGCGAGGAAACTTGTTTCCCGGGCAACGATATATCGAACTATCCCCTATCTTCTAGCTGCTGGTCTTATCAGAAGGTCGATGTGTCAGGATCACAAAGAGGAGTATGAACATATTTATGGTCATCCCAGACATCTACATCTTTTATGTATATCTTGCGGTAAGATATTGGAACAAGCCGATAATGATTTAGAGAAGATTCTGTTCCGGATAGCGAGAAATAATGGTTTTACTTTAGAGGATTATGTAGTGAGTCTTAAGGGACTCTGTTCAGACTGCCGGAGAGATTCGAACCAGGACAAAGATAAAGGGATGCAATGAAGAAATTGAAGATAGCTTTAGTAGGAAATCCTAATAGTGGGAAGACAACGCTTTTCAATGCGTTAACCGGATTCAAACAGCAGGTAGGCAACTGGCCTGGAGTAACAGTTGAGAAGAAGAAGGGTAATTTCACATATCGTGACCACAAAATCGAAGTAGTGGATTTACCTGGCATCTACTCATTTTCTGCGCAATCAATTGACGAGCAGATAGCTCGTGAGTATGTCCTAAACAATCAGGCCGACATTGTGGTCAATATTATCGATGCAACCAATCTGGAACGGAGCCTCTACCTGACAACTCAGATCATAGAGATGAAACGTCCTCTGATTATAGCGCTTAACATGCTGGACGTAGCAAGACAGCGAAGGATCAAGATAGAGATAGAGCATCTGGCCAAACATCTTGGTTGTCCGGTAGCACCAATCATTGCCAGCAAGAAGAGTGGTATCGACGAGTTGAAGGATATCATCATCGAATCAAAAGAGAGAAAACAGGTTTCTCAAACCAGGGTATTTTACGATTCAGTAGTCGAAGAGATCATTGATGGTCTGGAGAAAGCAGCAGAGCCATATGCAGAAGAGAGGGGTGTAGACAGTCGCTGGCTGGCTATCAAACTTCTGGAGAATGATTCACTGGCAGTTGATATAACAGAGGGCAATCTGAAAGAGCAGGTATTACGTGATGCAAACCGGATAAAGAAACATACCGGACATGAAGCCGATCTGGTAGTTCTGGACGGGCGTTACGGTTTTATCAACGGGCTGACAAAAGATGTGATTCATAAAGAGGGGTATTTTCAGAAGAATTTTACTGATTTCATAGATCAGATCGTTCTGAATCGTTTCTTTGGTGTTCCGATCTTTCTGGCTATCATGTATCTTGTATTTATAATCACTGTTCGAGTTGGTGAACCGTTAATCGAATTTTTCGATATTTTTATCGGAACTATCTTTGTCGATGGCCTAGCAGCTTTGCTCTCCTCGATCAATGCTCCTGCCTGGCTGATCTCTATTCTGGCTCATGGAATAGGTAACGGTATTACCACAGTATCGACCTTTATCCCTCCGATATTCTTCATCTTCTTCTTTCTCTCCATCCTGGAGGACTCAGGCTATATCTCCCGGGCTGCCTTTGTGATGGATCGGTTTATGCGCTATATCGGACTGCCGGGGAAGGCATTCATACCTATGCTTGTCGGGTTCGGATGCAATGTCCCTGCTATTATGGCTACCAGGACACTGGATAATGAAAATGATCGAATATTAACCATTCTGATCAATCCTTTCATGTCCTGTGGTGCGAAACTACCGGTCTATGCCCTATTTGCAGCTATCTTCTTCCCGGTTACCGGAGGCAGGATTATCTTTCTGCTTTATCTGACAGGAATTTTCCTGGCCGTATTCACAGGCTTTGTTTTCAAGAAAACACTCTTCAGAGGAGAGACATCGACTTTTGTCATGGAACTACCACTATACCATATTCCCACTATCAACGGAATCATAATGCATACCTGGCGCAGATTGAAGAGCTTCCTGCTCCGTGCCGGCAAGGTGATTATCCTGGCAGTAATCGTCCTCTCCTTTATCAACTCAATAGGGACCGACGGGAGATTCCATCTGGAAGAATCGGATAAATCTCTCCTCAGTGCTACAGGCCGATTTCTCACTCCCCTATTCTCCCCTATGGGAATCACTCGGGATAACTGGCCAGCTACAGTAGGACTCTTCACAGGGGTCTTTGCCAAAGAAGTTATAATCGGGACACTCGACACGCTCTACGGTTCTTTGATAGGAGAAGAGGAGATAGAAGGAGAGGAGTTCAGATTCTGGGATGGCATAAAGGAGGCGTTTCAGTCTATTCCGGCCGGTTTTTCTGGAGAAGAGGAGTCAGAGGAGATCAGAACCGAGAGTGAAATGGTCAGACGTTTCGGTGGTAAGAATAATGCCTTTGCTTATCTCCTCTTTGTTCTGATCTACCTGCCCTGTGTCGCCGCAATCGGTGCCATCTATCGAGAGACAAATCTCAAATGGACAATTTTTGCCGCTATATATCTGACTATTCTTGCCTGGATCGTAGCCACGATCTTCTATCAGTTCAGTATTTTCGGGCAAAATCCTGCCAGCGCGATTAGCTGGATTATCTTCAGTATAGGTTTGTATGTTATAATTTATTTCACATTACGTTTCATAGGTAAACGAAAGGAGAAAATGAGGCTATAAATGAATTTCAATCGTAAAAAAGGACGAGTTGGGTCATCATTCTTCAGGAAAGACCCGGATAATTGCAGATTAAACTGCCAGAGAAAGCATCGTCACCGCTTTGGAAAGGCTATGACCGACTGGAATAATATAGCCCGGCCTGATATGGTGCTGACTGACTGTCCTGCAGGTTCACTCTGTATGATCATGTACAATCCACACAAGATGACCAAAGAGATAGGACTGAATCCCGGAAAGACCATTGCTGTCTTCAAGAATGAACCAGCAGATTCCAATATGATCATCTGTATGGACAACACGAGATACATAGTGGCCAAAACAATCGCCAGTGATATTACTGTAAAAGCACACATAGAGGATGAATCTGAAACTGGAGATGTATGTCCGGAAGAATAGAATTTTGCATCTTCTGCCCTGAACAGACCATCAGCAAGAAATTTAACCGGTAATGATACCAGAATTATTGTCTATTCTCGGAGAGCATAAACGCATCTCTCTTACCGAACTGAGCCTTCTGGCAAAAATATCAGAAGAGGTGGTTGAGCAGATAATGGAGCAGCTCGTAAGGAAGCAACAGGCCAAGAAGGAGACGATTCGCTGCCAGGGTTGTATGAAAGACTGTATGGGATGTGTTAAACGTGGTGATCTTATCTTCTATGAAAAGAGAGAATCATAATCATAACCCTTATAGGGAGTTACATCCCTATCCCCCTTTTGTTCCACCTCAAGCCAGCAGACTGATTGTTGGTAGTTTTCCCCCCATCAAATTAACCCGTCAGATAGTAGAGGATGGCGGAGATTGCATAATTAGAACCTATAATAACTATCTGAAACGTCATTCCAGAACGGGGAGAGATGTCGATTTCTATTATGGCAGTGAGAAGAATTACTTCTGGAAACTCTTTGCCGATGTGCACGAAACCAGACTCACCGACCTGAATAGTATCAAGAGACTGCTGACAGCAACCGATACAGCCATTACCGATATCTTCGAAGTATGCATAAGGAAACTCTACGATAAGAAGAGTAAAAAACTCATCCTCCCTTCACAAACACTGAGCAAAAAGAATGATATTGACCTGGCTGTTAGTTCCGGTGACAGCTCCCTCTATCCTCTCATTTTGAGAGATATTCCAGCAATTCTGGGAAACAACCGGAGTATCAAGAGCTTGATCTTTACTAGCAGTTTCGTTGCCCGGCTGTTCAGAAAGAACTTTGCTCAGCCTCATTATTCCAGTCAAAATGAAGATACATATATTATAATCGACGGGAGAAAGCTAAAGATAGTTCTTGTTCCGTCTCCCTCGGGTGCAGCCAACGTGAGTATAGGTAATAAGTTCGAATACAAGCAGAGAAGGCAGGCTGATAAAGAGTTCAATACATACAAATACCGGTTAGAGATTTACCGAAAGGTGCTAATTAATTAATCAGGGAGATCAATCAGTCAGAACCAGACCTTCTCAACACGAATCTATGTTTTCACAGGCAGGAAAATCGATTCTGAAAACTGGTGAAAGCATTACCGTTCTGTCAGGAATACTACAGAATAGCTTACCACACCCTCTTTTGATCCGCTGATTCCCAATCCCTCTTCAGTGGTTGCTTTAACGGATATATTTGCAATATCCGTATTGAGATCTTCTGCTATATTGCTCCGCATAGAACTGATATAAGAGGCGATCTTAGGTTCCTGCAGACAGATAGTTGTATCAATATTTCCGATCTGGTAACCCTTATCCTTGAGCAGAAGATAGACCTCTCTCAATAACTTTCGGCTTTCTATACCCCGGTATTTTTCATCAGTATCGGGAAAGAGGTGCCCTATATCTCCCAGAGCCAGCGCACCTAACAGTGCGTCGATAATGGCATGCAGTAGCACATCGGCATCGGAATGTCCTGCCAGACCTCGGGAATGAGGAATCTCTACACCACCCAAAACGAGTTTTCGCCCTGCTATCAATCTGTGTACATCATAACCAAAACCTATTCTCATATCAATCCACCGTAATTGATTTAGAAACATTTTTGGGTACATCGGGATGTACTCCGTGATCTATCATACCGAGCCTGTCGAGATATACCATCTTTCTGACACTCATCTTGAGAGCCAGCAACTGCAGAACGATCGTAGCTGAAAATGCTGTCATTAATGTATCACCCGTCTTGGGCAATACAATATATCCGGAGCCGTAGTATGTAGAGTCATTATGCGGATTATTCCTGGCATTCTCCATCAACCTGTCGTTCTCCTCGGCTATAACAAAAGTATCAGCTCCTCTGATCTTGTGGGTGTTGATCTGCGAGATCGTCAGATTGATATCACGCTCCTCAGGCCCCGTAATATAGATTAACGGGTAGGTACGGAACAGAGGTAGAAAGACGTTATAGTCCTGAATAATCTCTTTAAAGAGATCGGTCGCTTCTCTGGAGAAATGGAAGGGGAAGGTCTTATCGAAGATGTATCTCATTAACGCTTTGGTTACTTCACGACGCATCTCGTAGGGTATTTTCCGTCTAATACCCAGGTCCTCTACACGGTCAGAGATATGTTCTGTATATTTGATCATCGCTTTGATGTTCTTCAAACCGAAGATCGTGTTCTTACCCAGGATAGTGTTCGGACCATGCTTGAACTCCGAACCTTCCTGGCCCTCTGTATGGTTGAGGACGGTCTCTCTTATCTTCAGAGCTCCCTCTTTGGCTACTCCAACCAGCCTGGTTGCCAGTATATGTATCGAGGGCTCCATATAGATTTTACCAGCGACGTAATCGATCTGATCCTTCGTCGATTCTATAGTCTCTTTGATCAACAACGGAATGTCACGGAAGAACTTACGATATTTGACAAAATTACGGGATGTCAGATTGGCCTTTTCACAGTTCGGTAACTCACCACTCTTGATCATCTGCTGCTTCATCTCGGCCGTTCTGATTGCCAGATAATAAAAGAGAGTTATCTGATTAATGAAACTCTTCGTTGCCGGAACAGCGATCTCCTGGCCGCAGAATATTGGGATCGATACATCACTCTTCTCCTGGCCGAGAGTGGAATTAACATTGTTGACCAGAACGATCGTATTTATATTAACTGGCAAATTATCTATATCATTGAAAATATCTATCAAATCCTTGGTCTCGCCACTCTGAGAAACTCCGATTACCACATCGTTCTCCTGCAGACATTTACTATACTGGCCACGGAACTCACCCGGTAAAACAGGAATGATCTCGACGCCCGCTATTTCGTTGAAGAACATAGCACCGACCTTAGTGGCATTGAAAGAGGTGCCGCAGGACATCGTGTAGATGTTACGGCTGTTGCGGAGAGTATTACCGACGAGTTCTGTAAACTGCTGTATCTTCTCTTCGAAGTTTTGAAAGTCATAATTCTCTGTAACGGAATCTAATGCCTTGCTGACCAGAATCCTCTTCTTATCGAACTCCTTACCAATCAAGTCGATGAAGATATTCTTTTCACTCGAGAAGAAGTATTTCCGCTCGAAATCCTCTTTTACCAGCTCATCATATATAGGGGTATAATACTCTCTGATTTTCTCGAGAAACTGATCAGACTGTTTCTGAGAGATGAATTTATCGAAAAGCTTCTGTTGTCTGGGAAATTCTTCCTCACTAAGAATCTCCTCTGCCAGATTTTCAAAGAGCTTGCGCATCTTATATTTCTTAAGAAAAACAAGCATCCTTCTCCCTGTATTAGAACCTCCATTGATTATCTTAACCAATCGTCCGGTCGTCTCTATCTCGGCACTGATCTCCTGTTCCATAAAATACTCGAATTCGGGGAGCAGTTCTGTATCCTCGACCCTCAGTTTAGACCTGACCGGTTTGCTCTCTATTATATCTCCTTTGTTGTAAGAAAGATGTGGTTTGTTCAGCTTCTTGAAACAGAGATCCTTGAAGGCAAATATCTTGTAAGAATTAGCATTGAACTCGATAAAAGAGCCCTCTTTCAAATCTACAAGATATTTCGTGAATTTCAGTATCGCCGTCAGATCAGAAGAGACGAGTGAGAAGCGATTATCTTTCTCTAATGTCCCTGTACCAAAATAGAGTGAACTTCCCGCTTTGATACCATAGGTGAGCTCGGTTACAGGATCTACTATCACAGCTGCATAAGAACCGATCATCTTCTCGGATGCAGAGATTATTGCACGGCGTATACACCCCTTCCGCGTCTCTATATCAACATTCTTATCAGGTGACTTCTTCTCCAGCTCAATATCGAAGTAATGCTCTACCATATGAACAAGCATCTCACCATCATTGTCCGAAAGAACATTGTGCCCCTGATTGAGCAGAAACGTCTTCAACTGCGGGGTATTGGTAATATTGCCATTATGAGCTCCGTAGAGATGAACCTTACATCTCACTTCGTGTGGCTGGGCATTGACCCTGTCCACCTTACCGAACGTCGCCCAGCGAACCTGCCCGCAGAAGATCTTCCCCCTCTGTTTGTTGATCTGTAACGTCTCAATCAGAGTGCTCGGCGCTCCCACATCTTTCATAGCAGCGATCTTCTTTTTATCGTCCTGGAAGATTGCACCGGTAGAATCATAACCTCTGTATTCCAGCGACTTTAATAAAATTGAGGCATATTCACCCAGACGGGGTGATACCTTGACCAGGCTGAGGCCGAGAACACCACAGCCCAAACCAAACAATGGTATGGGTATTTTTAATCTATCCAGTTGAAGCGTGATATGGTGTATTATTTTGACTAATTTCTTGATCATACTGTTAACCTTTTCTCTTTATAACTGAGTTTGAGAGTTTTTCTTCTCTCTTTCTTAGTTTATTGATCAGTAGTTTTACGAACTCATAATCAGCAGGTTCGGTAAGTTTTATGTTATAAGCCGAGGATTCGGCAATATAAACCGGATAACCGTAATACTCCAGGATACCGGCGTCATCGGTAAAAACCTTCTTATCCTCTATTGCCCTCTTATGAGACTGGATAATCAGGTCGTAAGCAAAAATCTGAGGTGTAAAGACTTCATATAGTGAAGTTCTCGGTATTGTCTCCACAACGAAATCATCTTTCACTTTTTTGATCGTATTACGGATATTATGTCCTGGAACGACCGCTTTGTGCTTTGCAGCGAGTTCCAGAAGTCTGGTGATTTCCTCTAGAGTGATAAGTGGCCGGACACCGTCATGGATGAGGACATAATCGGTTGTAGGGGCAACGAGAGATAGAGCATTAAATACCGATTCCTGCCTCAGGGTACCACCTTTGACGACGACGACATTCTTTTTGGGGAAATGGGAATCAAGTAACTGTTTTGTATAATTCAGGCTATCCTCCGGGGCTGTTACGAAAATACTTTCAATATCGGGGTGAAAATAGAAATTCTCAACCGACCAGATTAGAACCGGCTTACCGTTTATATCCAGATACTGTTTTTTATATTTACCGGGATAACGCTTCCCGATACCACCTGCCGTTATGATGGCTACGCACTTCATAAGCTCTGCCTTTCCTTTATCCGAAATTATCAGATGCAGTATTCAAACAGAGAGATAGATGAATTAGTCAAGTAAAAAGAGGGAAACGGCCTATCTGACTCACTTCGCGTCAGGATGCTATCTCAGAGTCTAATATCCCGGGAGCGGCCTGACCAGTTCACAGGGAAAAGAGAACCGTCAAGAATTGATAATACGATTTTCATTGACATTATACAGGTTATCTGTTCTTTATAGGTAAAATTTATGTAATGAAGTTCCGGAGTGTCAGCCGGGCTCATAATGGGAGAATATATTGTTTGATTCAAATTGGATGATAATAGTAAAACCTGAACAATTCAGGAAGATATTCTTCAAACAATCGAAAGCAACCACAGCATTGATATACCACCATTCATTCAAAAGAAACCCAATCGTTTAAGATTACAAGGAGTTTATGATGAAGGTATTAGTTTGCTTGATCGCGATAATGAGTTTGAGCTTGTTCTCATATGCTCAGGACATTTCGATCAGTCTGAATCCACAATACCAGTTCTATAATGTTCTGCCTGTCTCCAGTTTCGATTATCAGAATCCTGGCAACCAGCCCCTCTTCTTCACAGTCACCGCCAGTAATACAACCGGAGAGCCGATCGATGAATTCTATCTGACCTATTCGCTCGGATGGAATGACGAGCCTTTAATAGATTTCGAAACCAGGGCCAGGAATCGCGAATCTTTAGCGGCTGATACACCATTGATATTCAACAATCAGGACATACTGGTCGAAACAGGTTCACGTTATTTTTTCAGACCGGTCCCCACTTTGACACTGGCAGAGATAGTAGACCGGATACCTGATTTTCGTGATGTGATTATCAATACCGGTATGCTCCCCGATGGTGTCTATCTCTTCACAGTAAGACTGGTTGACGCTAATGACCAGTTACTATCGAACGAAGATAATATGGTTATAAGGGTAATGAACCCGGGAGGAATCTTTCTGGTCAGTCCGGGAGTATCACTCGGCAATACAATACCTGCGGTCAGCAGCATACCTGTTAGTTTCATCTGGTCGAGTAATCTGGCTTCCAGCCCGCAAAATCCATTCAGGTTAGTTATCAAGGAGTTTGATGACCCCTCGCTTCTCTCTCCAGATTTTATCGAAATGGAGGGACTCACGATTGCTGAGATCGATAATCTGCAGAATACATACTACTCAGACTTTATACCTCTCCAGGACGGCAAGTATTATGCCTGGCAGATATCTACCGAACTCATTGATCCGACAGTTTCCATTCCACCAGGAATCACCAGCCCCTATTACGTTTTTCGTTATGTAGAGGACGCTTCCTATGATCAGGAGGGGGCAATGAATGCAATAAGGATGTATCTGCTCAGCCTGAATATCAACTGGGTGACAGAACTGCTGAATAGTGGTTTTGACCCGAGCGGTATTATAGATTACAATGGAACTGTCTGGACAGGGAGTGGAGCCGAGAATCTGATTTTCGAGTTACAGAATCGTCAGGTCATTGACGTGAAATTAGCCGATTGATAGGAGGTAAGGAAAATGAAACAGATATTACTAATTGCCGGACTGGTTATACTCGTTTCCACTTTCTGCCTGGCAGAATCTCCTGTTGCCCTGACTCTAAGAATGAAGGGAGATATATTACTGATACGTGGTGATGACGAGAGTAGCTTATCAGAAGGGACACCTCTGATCAATCAGGATATACTCAACAGTCAAGACGATTCATTTGCCTTCATCAAATTTATTGATGATGGTGCTACATTGAGATTGTTTGCCAATACGATTTTGACCATTAATACCGAGCGCGAAGAGGAGAAGCTGAATAAGAGTTCCTTCCTCCGTATCGGTAACGTTTTTCTCAACGTCAATAGCCGACGGGGTAATTACGAGATAGAGACCCCGACCACAGTCGCTTCTGTCAAAGGGACCGAAGGGTTCGTCGAGGCTGAAGATGACGGAACTACCTATGTTGTTACGCTGAAGAGTGTTTTTGAGGTCGAGAACACTATCTCCGGCCGCAAGGCGGATGTCCCTGCGGGATATACCTGTAAATCTAGTCCCAATGGTGAACTGGAAGTATATCAGACAGAAGAGATCAACGAGGAGTGGCTGGAAGCAATAGAGGATATGCCGGAGAGTGAACGTAATCTACTGAAGATCGAATTACTGAATCAAGAAGACGAACGCAGAACCATAGAGATAGAACTGGAATAATAGAGGGGTAACAAATGAAATATGTTCTGATCCTCCTGCTATTGGGGAGTATATACACCCTTTATGCCGATCTTATCCCACAGCATTTTCCACCAGTAGAATTAAACAGGGGAACAGAGACCATACTACAACTCAATCTGACTGGGGAAATAGAGAGTTTAGAAGAGATAATATTCCATTACAGGGAGATAGGCAAACAGGAGTATAAGGAAGTCTCCAGGGACAGGTCAGAAATAAGAACACAGGACATCCACTTTCGCTTGCCACGCATCTATCCCCCGGCAAATGGATACGAATATTTCTTCTCTATCAGGATAATCAGTGAAACACTGACTCTCCCCGAGTATCAACCACACAACAATCCTTACAGGATTTTCATATCAACAGCAGCTCAATCGATGGGTGGTTTCATACTGCTTAATCCCGACACAAATGTCGGTGCAGATGATGACCTGGTTTTTGCTTTATCGTTTTATAATCTGGAAAAGGTAATTGACGCTTCAACGATAAGAATCTTGAAAAACGGTATGGATATAACCAGGCTTGCAACCATCTCATCACCACTTCTCGTATATACAGAAAGCCAACCACGTGCAGGAAACTTCAGTTTTCAGGTCAAAGCTGTTACCACCGACGGCAAGCCAATAGAATCACCGATCTGGAGATACACAGTAGCATCGAAACCGACAATCATCGATCAACTCCCCTTCGATCTGAGTGGTAGTGCTGTTTTTACCTCTAATCTCCGGAATGTCTCCAGTGATAATTCTTCATCATCCCTGGATAGAGACCGCAATGATGCCAGCTTAAGGTTAAATGTCAACACCAGGCACGACTGGTTATCCTTCCGGAGCAGACTATACCTCTCTTCTCTGGAGAGTAGTTCCAAACAACCTGTGAACCGCTATTCATTTGGTTTCTCGGTTCCCTATTTCAATCTTAATCTCCTCGATTCCTCACCGAATTACGGAACCTATCTTCTGAGCAATAAAAATGTCAGAGGCATTTCAGCCGATCTGCATTATAATTACCTGAGTTTCAAGACAACCTATGGCCATCTGGCTCGAGCAGTCGATGGCAAGACGATAACGGATTCTACCTTTACCCCTGGCACCTTCCAGCGTTATACATTTGCCAGCAAACTCGATATTGGTAGTGATAACCTCTTCAAATTCGGTATCGGTTTTGCCAAGAGCAAAGATAGAATGGATACACTCGCCGAAGAGTATTATCTCGAACGCCATATAACTGAGGCAGATACATCCACGACCGTATTGATATCCCCGAAAGATAACATTGTTGTCGGAAGTGATGTCAGGCTGGCACTCGATAATCAGAGATTCGTTATGGGTGCCGAGATCGCTACGAGTCTCTATAATAATAACATTATCGACGGTGTTATGGATCTCGACGAAATAGAAGAATACTTCGATGTCGAGCTCCCCTTTGACCCCTCGTCTGTCCATAATATTATCATTATCAACAGGAATATTGAACCGATCCTGCCTAACAGAGGAAGCATAGCATACCGGCTCTATCTCAACTGGTTTATAGCCGGAAATTTTCTCAACTTATCTTACTCGGAAGTCGGCGCCAGCTTCCGCTCTCTCTCTTCAGGGTATTTACAGAACGATGCCCGGATTATTAACCTATCCGACAATGTCAGCCTGTTCAACAATCAGCTAATACTGGATGCCGGTATCAACTTCGTCAGAGACAATCTCTCTGATCAGAAGCTGACAACAACCAGCAATACGAACTGGTATCTGCAATCGATGCTCCGTCTTCGTAACTACCCCTATATGAGAATGGGATATAATGCCAATACTTTTACCGATGATCTCGATACACCGGTTATCGATCAATCTGCCGGCACCTTCAATATCGGTACAGGATATCAATTCGATAATCTTCCCTTTTCTACTGCCCTGGTTGATCTCAGTATGAATATCTCCAGCAACAGGGACCGGTCCCAGACCGAGATCTTCGATCTGAGCCGTAACAGCCTGCAACTCAGTATCCACAATACAATGAGGGAGATACCACTTACCACGAGATTCAGTGTCACTAATACACAACATAAAGACAACGGATTCAACGGATTTGATTCCCGATATTATCGCTCGTTCAGCTTGAGAAATCAGTACTCACTCTTTGAGCACAGGGTCAGGCCGTTTTTTAATATCAGATTCAATACGTTCAGTGGTGACCAGGATTCTCAATTATCCACCTTTTATGAACTGGGAACTACCTATACCCCACTACCCAGAACCACGATCAATACCAGCCTTGAGTTATCTGATTACAACAACAGGGATTTTACGGAGAATGACTATTCCATCTTTACCTGGAAGGTTAATATAGCTCAGAGATTTTAGTTAAATTATCGAAGGTTCTGAGGGGGATAAATATGTTTAAGAAACACCTGCATCTGCTAATCATACCAGTAGTCCTCTTTATTCTGGCTCAGATTGTCTTTCAGACCAACTTCTGGCACTATCTGGAATACAAGGCTTATGATACCTTCTTTCGAATGAGAGGTGAAAGGCCGATTTCTGATGATATAGTTATTATTGCAATCGATGATGCCACTTTCAGTTCACTCGATATGAGATGGCCATTCCCCCGTGACCTTTATGCCCGTATGATCAGGAATCTCCAGCGTGCAGGAGCCAGGCAGATCGTATTCGATATTAGCTTTACCGAAGCTTCTGATCCCATCATCGATGAAGAACTCATTACTGCAGCCAGCGAATTCGGCAACGTTATCTTTGCCGGTAAGATGATCCACGATATCAGATCCTTCTACGAGGTAACACAACTGATCAAACCGATCCCGCAAATCAGAGAAGAGGGATTTAACTGGGGCCTTGTCAATATCAGCCCCGATATCGATGGCTTCATCAGGCGGTATACCCTCTTTGAGGAATATGGTAACGAACTCTACTTTCCTATTGGTATAATATCTCTGGCTAATCTCGAAGAATATCGACCGGATTGGCCTTCGTTTATCAGGATAGATAAGGACAAACTCCTTCTTAAAGAGCATAGAATCCCGAGAATCGATCATAATCGGGCTCTGATTCAATATTACGGCCCACCCAAAACCTTTGAACATTATTCATTCTCCAGTGTTATTGACGATAGCACATATTTTCTGCCCGGTATTGAAACCTTAGATTTTGAGATAAATGAATTCTACCACCTGCTGGAACGAGATGTTTTCAAGGATAAAATCGTCCTGGTCGGTGCTACCGTAGATGAATTACACGATGTTTTCCAGTCACCTTTCACATCACAGCGATTGATGCCGGGAGTAGAGATTCATGCTAACTTTATCGAAATGGTCAGACAAAACGACTATCTGAATGAATTTTCTCACTTCTGGACTTTCTTCCTCATTCTCTTTATCTCACTGGTCTGTTACTTCATCTTTACCCATCTTAAACCGATATTCTCGCTATTCATTACCCTACTCTTCTCTTTTGCTTATCTCTTCCTTGCCTTCTCCTATTTCGTTAATAATAACCTGCTGTTCGCTATTATTCCCATACCGTTCATTATCATCTTAGTCTATCTCAGCAGCCTGGTCTTTCATTACATTAAGGCCAGTAAAGAACGGAAATTCATCAAAAAGACATTCATGCACTACATGGCTCCGGAACTGGTCAACCAGCTGCTAAAAAGTCCTAAAACACTCAAATATGGTGGTGACCTGCAAGAAATTACCGTCCTCTTCTCCGATATCCGCTCCTTCACTGAATATACAGAAAAACATTCACCACAGGCAACCGTCGGGATCCTTCAGGAATATCTCACAGAAATGGTTGATATTATCATACAGAACCGTGGTATCGTCGATAAATTTGTCGGGGACGAAATTATGGCCCTCTATGGTACTCCGGTCAAGCTGGAAAACTCCGCCCTTGCCGCCTGTAAGACTGCCATCGAGATGCGGATCAGGCTGAACGAATTACAGAAAAAATGGAAGAACGAAGGAAAGGATGTGTTCGATACCGGTATTGGAATCAATACCGGACCAGCTGTAGTCGGGAATCTCGGCTCTCAACAGATCTTTGACTATACTGCTATTGGAGATACTGTCAATCTCGGTGCCCGATTGGAGAATATCAATAAAGAATACGAGACGCAGAATAAGATCATCATCAGCGAACATACATTGAAAAAGGTAGAACAATTCGTTGAGGCTAAATTCCTCGATGAGGTTAAGGTGAAAGGAAAGGACATTTCTGTCAAAATCTACGAACTCATAAATATCAGGGTAACCCCTGAGTAGCACAGGAGCCGGATAGGGCCGACTCGTAGCTTCCTCATAGTTAAGACTTATATTACCTCTTTCGGGATTATCGGGTTAAGAATTCCTGTATCTCTTTATTTTATAGCTTCACAAATCTGAGGAAACAACAGAGATTTAGTGGCTCCATTTTATGACTGCAAAACTTCTCTTCCCTGATTCTGAAAAGACTTGACATAAAACACACCCCTAATATTAATTGAACATAAGTTCTATTGAGTGAACAAATAATTCGTTCATCGAGGTGAAGATGTCGAGAGCCAAAGTGCTGAGAAAATTAAACGAATTGCCTGTAGTCAAGGGGTTCAGGCCTTTATGGATGCGACGCAACTATCGTCAGGCGGTAACGATGTGTCTGGAAGAGTATGAGGTATTTCGCCTGATAGATTATGAAGGATTAACGCACGAGCAGGCTGCTGAGGAGATGAACGTATCACGCTCAACAGTAACCCGTATCTATGAACAGGCGAGAAAAAAGTTAGCCCGGGCTCTTGTTGAGGGTCGCAGCTTTTTCATAGAAGGGGGTGAGATACAGCTTTCCGGATCACACTATCTCTGTGAGAAATGCTGGCACAAATTCGTTTATGAGAAGGAGAACCCCGGCAAGCCAGTTTGTCCACTCTGTGGTTCGGAGCAGGTAATAGATCTCAGTGAATGCTTTATACGAGGTTGTCATCGTTGTCGTCGATGCAGATAGATGATATCAGGAGGTAATATGACAGAGAAGGTAGCAATACCGATTAGTAATGGGACGTTGAGTACTCATTTTGGACATACTGAACAGTATGTCATATACACTATTAGTGAGGGTAAAGTCACAGGGACCGAATATGCGATTCCTCCACCACACGAATACGGTTCACATCCCAGGTTCCTCAGAGAGATCGGCAGTAATGTGGTAATTGCTTCGGGGATGGGTCATAAAGCTATTGCATTATTCAATGATTTTGGGATCAAGGCGATAATCGGAATAGAAACACTTACCCCGGATATCATCATAGAGAGATACATACAGGGGAGATTACAATCGGGGAACAACAGGTGTGATCACTGATGAGAATAGCAATAGCCAGTGGTAAAGGTGGTACGGGCAAGACTACCCTGTCGGTCAATCTGGCAAAATACTCCTCACTGCACCATAGGACTCTGTTAGCAGACCTCGATGTAGAAGAACCGAACAGTGGAGTTTTCATCCGGGGTAAAAAGCTGGCCGAGCAGGAGGTTTTCCGTATGGTTCCTTTTTGGGAAGAGAAGAAATGTACACTGTGTGGAAAATGTCCGTACTACTGCAGATTTAATGCTGTTTTAAGATTAGGAGAGAAGATCGTCATAATGCCAGAACTCTGCCACTCCTGTTATGCCTGCAGTGAGCTCTGTCCTGTTAATGCCCTACCTATGGTTGCCGATCCGCACGGGATTATAAGTCACTATCTCAGCGATTCGCTCGATTTTGTCGAGGGGAGATTACATATCGGGGAAGAGCAGGCACCCCCGTTGATAAAGGAGACAGTCAAGTATACAGACAATTTACGTCCAGCTTTTGAAATGGAGTTCTGGGATTCACCCCCCGGAACCTCCTGTCCCGTGATCACAGCAACCTACGGTGCAGATCTGGTAATTCTCGTAACAGAGCCGACCCCATTTGGTCTTTACGATCTGCAACTGGCAGCGGAGACGATGAGGAAGATCGGGAAGCAGACGGCGATAGTTGTTAACCGTATTGGGATAGGTAATGATGATGTATTCAAATACTGTGCAGAGCAGGGTCTGTCAGTCTGGGCTACTATCCCTGACAGGAGAGAGATAGCAGAGCTCTATTCCAGGGGAGAATTGATCTATCCAGAGATAGAAGAATACAGGAAGGCCATAGATGTTATCCTGCAAAGGATAAAAGATATTGAGGGTCAATTATGCGAGAAATAGTAATAATCTCGGGTAAGGGTGGAACCGGCAAGACTTCTGTAGCAGCATCGCTCGCCTTTATTACCGGTGAGAGAGCAGTAATGGGTGACTGTGATGTTGATGCAGCAGATCTTCATCTTATTCTGGATCCGGATATTTTAGAGAGAGATGATTTCTTCAGTGGAGTAAAAGCAGAAATCGACCAGAATACTTGTAACGGTTGCGGAAAGTGTCACGAGGTTTGCCGTTTCGATGCTGTTCTCATTGCAGGATCTACCTGTCGGATCGAACCGTTAAAATGTGAAGGTTGCGGATATTGCAGTTATGTATGCCCGGTTGATGCCATAGATCTGAAAGAACAGAATATAGGGGAATGTTATATCTCCCGAACCAGAGCAGGATCTTATATGGCCCATTCCCGTCTCGGTATAGGTGCTGATAATTCTGGCAAGCTCGTCACCAGGGTGAAAAGGGATGCCCGTTCGTTAGCTGAAAAAACCAAAAACGACTATATCATTATCGACGGTTCACCCGGAATTGGCTGCCCAGTGATTGCGTCTCTTTCCGGAGCTGATTTTGCCCTGATGGTAACTGAACCTACAAGATCGGGAATACACGATCTGCAACGGGTATGGGAATTGAGCCGGAATTTCAAGATTCCAACAGGTTGCCTGATCAACAAGAATGACCTGAACCATCAGATGAGCAAAGAGATAGAAACCTATTTGCATAATAATGGAATCCGGTTTTTAGGTGCTATACCTTATGACACAGATTTTCATAAAGCACTAAGTCGGGGCCAGAGTGTAATCGAATATAATCCAGAGCGCTGGAAACCCTTTTTCCGTGAGCTCTGGAACAAAATCAGAGAATGAGAGGAGTAGTTTTATGAAAATAGCATTTACCAGCAGTGGAACCGATTGGGATGCTCAAATAGATCCCCGATTCGGTAGAACCGATTATTTATTACTCTACGATGAGGATAGTGACAAGCTATCTGCTCATGATAATCGTGAAATTCATAATGTAGGACATGGAGCAGGGCCGAAAACAGCCGAGAAACTCTATACATTGAAACCTGATGTTCTTATAACCGGCAACGGACCGGGAGGTAATGCCCAGAACATCCTCAGTCGTATGAATGTACAGATCTATACTGGTGCCAGCGGAATGACAATCCGTGAGGCATATCAGGCTTATAAAGATAACAAACTAAGATAAGGAGGTAACAATGCCAGGATTTGATGGATCAGGACCTTATGGTGATGGAAGACCCGGGAGGGGTTTAGGCCCCTGCGGGAGATTCAGAAGCTACTTCGGTTATGGAAGAGGACGTGGAAACTACGATTATCCACCAATGAGACGCCGAAGGAATTTCTTTGATTTCATCAGGCCGATATTCGGTGGCTATGATGATGATGAAGGTTACGATCTCAAGAATCGTAAGAAAGAACTCGAGCAGGAGCTCGATATGATCAACAACCAACTAAAGAGTAAGGGCTCAGAGAAGTAAATATGCAGGATAACGAAAAGAAAGATGCACAATTGAAAGCCAATCTGGCCCGCATCAGACACAGAATAATTGTGATGAGTGGCAAAGGTGGGGTTGGCAAGAGCTTCATAGCAGCCAACCTCGCTTTTGGTCTGGCTCTGGAGGGGAAGAGGGTCGGCATCCTTGATGCTGATATCCACGGCCCTTCCATTGCCAAACTGACTAATATTGAAGGGAAACCGATACAGATTCACCCCGAGACCGGCATCCCAACCCCAATAAAGGTATTCTCCAATCTCTACGCCCTCTCTGTTGCCTCATTGATTAACTCAGACGATAGTGCTCTGATCTGGAGAGGACCACTGAAGATGGCTCTTCTCAGGCAGTTCCTGACGGACTTCCAGTGGGAAGAGCTCGATTACCTGGTGGTTGACTGTCCACCCGGAACAGGAGATGAACCGCTCAGTATTATCCAGCTTCTAGAACGTGTAGATGGAGCAATCATAGTAACAACACCTCAGGATCTGGCTATACTGGATGTCAAGAAATCGGTTAATTTCGCTCAAAAGATGGAGATCGATATACTCGGAATTATAGAAAATATGAAGTATTTCCGCTGCCCCAATTGTTCTACTAAGACACCACTCTTCGAGGGTAAGCAACTGGCAAAACTGGTCTCGGACCATTCTCTCGATATACTGGCGGAATTGGAATTCGATCCCCTGATAGCCACCTCTTCTGATGAGGGGAAACCGTATATCTACCACTATAATCACCTCCCCTCTGCCCAGGCATTAAAAAAAGCAGTCACACAAATCATCGAAGCAGTGGAAGGAGAGCATATAGCAGCCAAATAGTTAAATGCTGTAGAGAATAACTTATAAACTCCGCTGCAGTTTGATTCTGTTTTGATGCTCAAAACTGTATCACACTCGCAGGTTACCAGCCTGCGGGTGTTTTTTGTAGCGGGACAAATATATTGACAGAGGGACTATGTTCCTTCATTAGAACTTTCGGGTCATAAATATAAAGAGAGTAGTGGAGAATCGATATGATTGAGGAGTCAGGCAGAACTACCAGAAGGGAACTGATAAAGCCTGAAGATAGAGAAACGAGAAGAATCGGTTTCATTATGGGATGGGGCAATACTCTGCAGGATGAATGGCTCCCCTGGTTCAGAAAAAAAGTTATCAGTGAAGGATGGTCGGTTCTTATCATCGAATTACCTCTGGAATTCAACAATTTTGGTAGAATCAAGATCGAAATTGAGAAAGCTCTAAACGATTTCAGGCCTGAATTTCTACTCTGTCACAGCATGGGTTCACTCTTTGGCCGTTATCTCTCCGGAGAAGAATACCGAATGAGAATTTTCCTCTCTCCATTCTGGAAAATACCAAAAAGGACACTGATCTTCGGCTCTTATGCCCTCTCCTACCTGCTACTCAGCTTGCTGAAATGGTGTAGAAAACCAATTTTAAACCGTAACTTCAACGATTCTGATATTGGCGATATCGACCTGCCGGCCAATTCACCACAGTATATATCTCCCGCGACTATGAAGGAGGTTATAACAGCCCAGAGCAGGATGCCAGAATTGATGGATCGTGACAGAACAATATTTTCTCCAGATGACAGGATCATAGACACATCGGTCTGTGAGGGGATAACTTATAAGGGTGGACACTTTGCCTTCTGTGTAAAGGATCGCGATGCGATATTCACTCTCCTGAGCAGGCTGATCAAAGAATAATGACAGATTCAGTAATTATTTCGTAATAACAAGTTTTCGGCTTCCGCAAACATCAGCCAGTTCGTCAAAGAAAGTGGGGAAAGACTTGTTCAACCCCTCACCGGAATCAAGCTTTAGTTCCTCGAAAATCAGAGCGAGAAGCGAGAAAGACATTACCAGCCTGTGGTCGTTATACGTATTTAAGATACTCTGCACTGGTGTTGACGTCAGCGGTTTGATTATTAAAACTTTTCTCTCGTAACGTATATCTGCTCCGATCTTCGATAATTCTTTTATCAGAGCGGTTATTCGGTCGGTTTCTTTATATCTTAGCTGGTCTATATTCCTGATCTCGGTTGGGCTATCGGCAAAGAGAGCCAGAACAGCCAGGGTGAGCACTTGATCAGGCATCTGAAGCATATCGGTTTTGATACCGTGTAGCTCCTTGCCCTGAACGGCAATGTAATCTTCACCCCTGATTATCTGAGCACCCATATTTTCCAGAATCTTCAGAAAACCAAAATCGGCCTGAGCTGAACTCCTGGCAGCTGTCCTTACTCCTACTGCTTTACTGCTCAAGGCTCCGATTGCCCAGAAATAACAGGCAGAGGAGAAGTCCTCTTCGATCCTGAATTTGCCGGGATTATGGTAATTCTGTGCTGGAATAGTGATCCTGTTACCCTCTCTTTCAGCCTGTATTCCGAAAGATTCCATAACCTTCAGGGTTAAAGTAATATATGATGCAGAGACCTGCTCTGCTTTCAGTTCCAGTGATATGCCATCTTTGAAGATTGGGAACGAGAGAAGAATCCCGCTAAGAAACTGGCTACTGATAGGGGCTGTCTTGTGAAGAATGTTGAGTACGCTCTTCTTGAAAGGTAATTGATGTATTACCCGGGTTATTCTGTCCCTGAAGATTCCGGCATTATTCTTGTTGAACAGGGAGAGCGACTCACTCCCTTTGACAGTAAAAGAGTTATCCGTTTTCTCGATTTTACCTCCAATACCTCTGATGATATCTACAAGGGGGTCTAAAGGTCGCTTCTCCAGTTGAGGGGTGATCTTCACGGTTGCCAGCATATCTGGCCAGCCAGCCAGCCGGAAGAGAAGAAATCTCAAAGCAGCAGCAGAATCTTTTATTTCAATTGTCGGGTGAAGATTATAGCTTTCTGCTGGTATAACTGTCAGATCGTTCCCTTTTCTTTCAAAGCTAAAACCAAGTTCGAGCAGAGCTAGAGAGAGAGTCAGGCTATCTTCGCAATCCGGGAAATTCTGTAGTTTTAGTGGTGTATCAAAGAAGGATGTAATAATTAAAGCACGTATAGCGATCGATTTAGAGCCGGGCAGGGTCACAATACCCTGCCCGTTAAACTTATTCTTCATTGCTGAATTGTATTATATTATTTATCAATACGGTTTATACCTATATAAACTTCTCTGCCGTTCACATCGATCTTTTTCATCTCAGTTTGCGGTTCAGTTAATCGCTCTATATTGAGAGTCAGGGTTTCATTTTTGATGTAATCGGCAAAATTGTCGAACACTTCAGCTAACTCATCATCACTGCAGAACCGGATCTCGATATTATCCATAATCTCAAAATCGAGCTCTTTACGGGTATACTGGATCTTATTGACCAGTTCGCGGGCAAATCCCTCTCTGACCAATTCAGGTGTCAGATTGATATCGAGAGCGACAAATTTATCTTTTTCACTCTCCAGAACATAACCTGCCCTGTTCTCATAACTTATGAGGAGATCCTCTTCATCTATCCTGATGGTAGAACCGTCTAAAGATATATAGTAGGACTCACCCCTGTTGAGTTTCTCAACGATCTGGTTAGCGTCTGCATCGTTAAGAGCGGCAGAGATCTGTTTCATATTCTTGCCATGCTTGGGACCGAGAGTTTTGAAGTTCGGCTTTACTACATAGTCCACTAACTGGCTTTTATTCTCGATGAATTTGATCTCTTTGACATTGATCTCCTCTTTGATGAGGCCGGCCATTTTCTCTGCCACATCTTTATGCTCTGTCGGGACATATAGTGCCTGCAGTGTCTGTCTTACCTTAATCTGACAGCTGTTCCTGGCAGTTCTACCCAGAGATACGAGATCGATAATTATTCCCATATCATGTTCAAGCTTCTTATCGATATAATCGGGACTGGCCTGTGGATAATCGGCAAGATGGACACTCTTCTCTCCTGTGAGATTGATAAAAATATCTTCAGCCAGAAACGGAGCAAATGGTGCCAGTAACTTACAGACATTTACAAGGACGTAGAAGAGTGTTTTGTAAGCATCCTCTTTATCCCGGGTTAGTTCCATCACCCAGTATCTTCTCCTTGCTCTTCTTACATACCAGTTACTCAGTTCGTCGAGAATGAAATCCTGAAGTAGCCGCATCGAGCGTGTAATATCATACCGTTCATTATAGTAATTGATCTCCGTTACCAGAGAGTGGAAGCGAGAGACAATCCATCTATCGAGTTCTGCCTTGAATTCACCAGGATCGATTTTCGACTCTGAGGTTTTATATTCATCAATATTAGCATAGGTAGCAAAGAAAGAATAGACATTCTTCATTGTACCGATAAGCTTGTTAACAACCTCTTCAACCCCTTTGGGATCGAATTTTGTCGGTACCCAGGGTGGACTTACCGAGAGTAGATACCATCGTATTGCATCGGCTCCGTATTTCTCCATCAGCTCTAGAGGATCGACAGTATTACCCCTGCTCTTGCTCATCTTCTGCCCGTTCTTGTCGAGGATCAGATCATTTACGAGCACACTCTTGAAAGAGGAACGTCCCTTCAGCATAGTGGAAATAGCCAGCATAGTGTAGAACCAACCTCTCGTCTGATCGATCCCTTCTGAGATAAAATCGGCCGGGAAGAGATCTGTATCGAACTCTTCTTCTCTTTCGAAGGGATAATGCCACTGAGCAAACGGCATCGATCCACTATCGAACCAGCAGTCTATCACTTCCTGGGTCCTGGTCATAGTCCCCTTACAGTGTGGACAGGTCAGGACAACATCATCGATATAAGGTCGATGCAGTTCGATACCGGCGGGAACCTTTCCCCCGTTTTTCTGCCTGCCGAGCTTGCGCAGCTCTTCGAGTGATCCGACAGACTGTTTATAGTCACAACCTTCACAGATCCAGATATTGAGTGGAGTCCCCCAGAACCTGTTACGACTGATAGCCCAATCGACATTATTCTCCAGCCATTCCCCGAATCTCTTCTCACCTACAAATGAAGGATACCATTTGATCTTACGGTTCTCCTCCATCATCAGTTCTTTGAATTCACTGGTACGGATATACCAGGAGGAGCGGGCAAAGTAGATCAATGGGGAGTCACACCGCCAGCAAAAGGGGTAGCTGTGCATAATCTGTGATCTTCTGTACAGCAAGCCTCTCTCTTTCAGGTTACGAATAATCCCTTTATCTGCCTCTTTGACAAAAATACCGGCCCAATCTGTTATCTCATCGGTGAACTTACCGAGCTCATTTACCGGTTGAATGAATGGTAACTCATGCTTCATACCGGTATTATAGTCATCCTGTCCAAACGCAGGAGCAGTATGAACCACGCCAGTACCATCTTCCGTAGTTACGTAATCAGCAGTTACAATGTAAAAAGCCTTCTGCTCAGGTTTTATGTACTGGAATAACTGTTCATATTCCTGATCGGCCAGATCCTCACCTTTCAGTTCCCTGACTATCTCATAATCACCATCAATAACATGCAGACACTCCTTGGCCAGATAGAAAAACTCATCCTGATGTTTGATTTTGACATAAGTCTCTGACGGATTGACTGCGAGAGCAACATTAGAGATTAAAGTCCAGGGTGTTGTAGTCCAGGCAAGAAAGTATGTATCTTTTTCATTTTTGCTTCTGAACTTGACGAATACTGACGGATCTTCTACCTCACGGTAGCCGAGAGCTACTTCATGACTCGAAAGGGGTGTCTCACAGCTCGGACAGTAGGGTACGATCTTATGTCCTTTATAGATAATACCCTTGTTCCAGAATTGATTGAGTATCCACCAGACAGATTCGATGTAATTATTATCCAGAGTTATATATGGGTTATCCAGATCAATCCAATAACCCATCATCTCGGTCATCTCTCTCCATTCCCTCTCATAATTAAAGACCGATTCTTTGCATTTCTGGCAGAATTTCTCCACCCCATATTCTTCTATGGCATTTTTATCATTCAGACCGAGTGCCTTCTCCACCTCTATCTCTACCGGCAAGCCATGGGTATCCCATCCAGCCTTGCGCTTTACTTCATATCCTTTCATTGTCTTGTAGCGGCACACGGTATCCTTGATTGCCCGGGAAATCACATGATGTATGCCCGGCCTGCCGTTGGCAGTTGGGGGACCTTCATAAAAGATAAACTTCGGTGCCTTATGGCGAAATTTCATGCTCTCCAGCATAGTATCATGCTTTTGCCAGTACTCTCTAACCCTCTTTTCAAAATGACTGCTCTTCTCTTTCAAATCAATCAACTTATACATCGTAATCTCTCCTGAAACTCCTTTAAAAACAGATCTCTATGTTATAAGATGAGTCAGATTTTCCCCTTCTCATCTTCCTGCTCGTCCTCTTCGAACATCTCGTGATAGAACTCGCGTAATTCCGGAATTGTAGACACATACTCCTTCCACTCCTCCATTATTGCCTCATTATCAACACACTTATGGCAGGGTATGAGGAGATTCTCCGGAGTGTATCCGATGTAGCCTCTATCGTAACAGATATTACAGCGCTTTTTCAACCTGTGGCGACTAATAATCTCCAGGGCTTTCTTCTGATGTTCTTCGGCTAATCTAAACATTTTTCGAACTATACTCCTTCAGGTCTCAAGAACTTTACATAATGTCATTGTGTCAAATAAAAATATATAGGGAGTTTATGTCAGATAGTGAAAATGGGTAGTGAGGAGATATAATAATGCTTTAAACTATTGGTTCAAGTTCTCCGTGAGAGTTATCTCCCCAGGATGGAAGGTTTGTATATCTCGATTGTAGCATGGCTCAATTCTTCTCCTTCCAGTAAAGGCCGTTCCCATTTCTCAACCATCTTTCTATATCTGCGGCGTGAACGGGGGGGTAATTCGACATTAGTTAATCGGCTGGCTATCAAATCTCCCCTTGTCGTATAAACTTTGATCAGAAATGGTTCTTCTCTCGTCATCCTCGTTTTGTTCGTCACTACAAAGAGTACATCAACACTGGAATGGGTCTGATCGGTAAGAACGATCTCATCAATATCATAATAATCCTCCCTCTTCTCCAACCAGCATGATCGGAGAATAAATCCGAGTATCACAGCTGCCAGTAGAATGAGTTTTATTCCGGGAGGTATATAAGATCGTCTGGTAAAGTCAGGTCTTTCAATAACAGGCATTTTGACTGTTTTCTCTTATTATGTTTTCTTGAATAGAGGCTTACAGGTCATCTCTTTAGGAATCGTGATATCCAGCATCTGGAGAATGGTTGGTGCTAAACCACCCAGCACACTCTCTTCCACCTGGATAGCGTTCTCGTTCTGACGAAAGATGGCTACCGGAACCGGGTTGGTTGTATGTGCTGTGAAGTTATTCCCCTTCTCGTCGAGTAATTTCTCCGCATTACCATGATCTGCTGTCAAAATGATGTCATAGCCGTGTTTCTTCGCTATAGGAACGAATTCACCCACACAGCTGTCGACCGTCTCTACCGCCTTGACAGCTGCTTCAAAGATACCAGTATGACCAACCATATCACAGTTGGCAAAATTGACCACTATTAGGTCATACATCTCTTTCTGGAGTGATTCTATCAGCTTGTCCTTTACTTCCAGAGCACTCATTTCCGGTTTCAGATCGTAAGATGCTACCTTCGGAGAGGGAACGAGTATTCTGTCCTCGCCACTGAAAGGCTCTTCTTTGCCACAATTGAAGAAATAGGTTACATGTGCATACTTCTCTGTCTCCGCTAATCTCAACTGCTTTAATTTATGATTGGCTATGACTTCTCCCAGTATATTCTTCTGTTCGGGATTCCTGAATGCAACCTTCAGATAGGAGCTGAAAGAACTCTCATACTCACTCATGGAAACAAAATGAAGATTCTTGAATTTCAGGGCATCAAATTCGTCAAAATCGGGCATTATCAGAGCTCTTGTTATCTGTCTTGTTCGATCTGCCCTGAAATTAAGGAATATTATGGAATCATCGTCTTCAATCTTCGCTATGGGTTTCTCCTCTTTTTTGATTACTTTAGGAACGATAAACTCATCAGTTACATCCTCTTCGTAACTGCTCTTTATCGCTTCAAGAGGATCGGTAAACTCTTCACCCCGGCCATAAACCATTGCATCATAAGCCTTCTTTATCCTTTCCCATCGCCTGTCTCTGTCCATCGCATAATAACGACCCGAAATGGTTGCCACCTCTCCAAAGCCGAATCTCTCAACCGACTTCAAATAATCTTTCATAAAGCCAAGCCCTGAATGGGGTAATGTATCACGTCCATCCATAAACGCATGCAAGTAAACGTTTTTAAAATCTCGCCTCTTACAGAGCTCCAACATTCCCTGCAGGTGGTTGAGATTACTGTGCACATTACCGTCAGAAAGCAGGATGAAGAGATGCAATTTACTGCTGTTCTGCTCTGCATGATCAATTCCCTTATTCAAAGCTTCATTATCGTAGAATTCACCCTCGTCGATCTTCTTATCAATCAAGGTATTGAGTTGATAAACAACTCTTCCGGCACCGATGTTCATATGCCCCACTTCCGAGTTACCCATTACCCCTTCAGGCAGGCCGACATCAAGGCCAGAGGTTCTCAATACACTCTTTGGATTCTCTTCGAGAAATTTATCAAGATTCGGAGTTGAGGCTGCTGCTATTGCATTACCTTTTTTTTCTGGATTGATACCCCAACCATCCAGTATAACCAACATTACTCTCTTTGTCATTTCTATCCTTTTTTCATTATTTATGACGATCATCCTCTACGGATGATCACTCTATTCTTTAATAAGTGAAGCTTGCCATACAGGTTTATAAGTCAATAAAAGAATTCTGCGTCAGGAATTCCAAGCCCTTTTCTACCTCTTTGTATCAGGATTCTCGATTTCGCCGTCACGCTTTTCTGACAGCAGATTTATAGCTATTTCATATATATCGTTAATTGGCCTCTCTTTGATACTCCTGGCTATGTTTACAGCTTCTTCGATCTCATTCATTGTACACCCTGCCTTCATCGCTTCCAGAAAATGATAACGTAAACTCTTATGGCAATTTCCGGCAATAGATGCCGAAATAGCTATCAACTCCTGCTCTTTCGGTGTCAAAATTTCTCCCCGTTTAATTTCCATGATTAACCTCCTTCTCTTATCTCGTCTCTCCTTCTAAACCAGAAAATTGCGTCCGGGTTTCATTAACCTCTCTGTTATAATATAGTTTACTTCTGAGATTTGTGAAATCTTCTTTGCAATATACATAGCTGTAACAATCAGGCAGTTCTGCTCTCAGAGTTTACTTTTCTTTTGACAAAAACTGGGGGAAAAAGTGAAACTGTTTGTCATTATAATATAAGATAGGAGGTCAAAATAATGTTGAGAGATAAGAAGATTCTTCTCGGTGTTACCGGTGGAATTGCTGCTTATAAAGCTGTCGAGCTGGCAAGCAACCTTACGAAAGCCGGAGCTGCTGTCAAAGTCATCATGACAGATAGTGCCCGGGAGTTCGTTAGCCCCCTTACTTTCCGTTCCATAACCGGACAATCGGTAACAATCCGACTCTTTAACAGTGAAGCTCCTATTGAACATATATCACTAGCCGAGTGGTGTGACCTTCTCGTTGTGGCTCCAGCAACAGCAAACATAATCGGTAAAATCGCATCAGGCATTGCCGACGATCTGCTTTCAACAACCATAATGGCCTGCACCTCTCCAGTACTGGTCGTACCGGCAATGAATTCCAATATGTGGGATAACCCGATAGTTCAGGAGAATCTGAATCATATCTGCAGAAATGATTATCTGATAATGCCTCCCGATATGGGAAGACTTGCCTGTGGTTATGAAGGTAAGGGGCGTTTTCCGGAGGTAACAGAGATTGCCTCCTGGATCAGGAGTGCACTCTATTACCCCAGAAACATGAAGGGAAAGAAGGTTCTGATAACTGCCGGAGCATGCCGTGAGCATCTTGACCCGATGCGCTATATCTCAAACGAATCATCCGGCAAAATGGGGCTGGCTCTGGCAAGAGCGGCTTATCACCGTGGAGCTGATGTGACCCTTGTAGCCGGTCATATCACTGAGAAGGTTCCCTACTTCTTGAAAACCCTCAGGGTATCGAATGCACAAGATATGTACGACGCAACACTCCGTTATGCTAATGAGATGGATATCATAATTATGACAGCCGCTGTTACAGATTTCAGGTTCAGAGAGCAATCGACAAAAAAGCTCAAAAAGGAGAAGCTAGATTCTGCATCCCTGAAGTTAGATTTGCAACCCACTGTCGATATCCTGAAAGAACTTGGCCAACTAAAAGGAGAAAAACAGAAACTGATAGGCTTTGCTGCGGAAACAGAAGATATGTTAGCCAATGCACGAAAGAAACTGGAAGCCAAAAACTGCGATCTCATCATCGCCAATGACATTTCCAATGCAGGTAAGAATGAAACGGAAGTTGTTGTTATAGATAGAGAGAAAGAGACAGATATCAGGGGAGATAAGTTTCTCGTAGCCCACAGAATATTAGAGATGATTGTTAATCAATAACAAAACAGGTAAAGGGAATGCAAGATAGTAAAGAAGCAATTATTATAACGGGTGCTAACGGTAATATAGGTTCAGCCCTCGCTTCCGTTCTTGCAGAAGAGGGGTTTAATCTTATACTGCACTATCATAACTCTCACCAGAGAATTGATGGTTTAACAAAAAAGTTCAGCTCTTCTGTCGTTAGCATAAGGGGAGATCTCACTGACCTGAACCAGCTGGAGAAAGAAATGCAACAGTGCTGTAATGAAACTGGCTTCTCTCCACTTGCTCTCGTTCATACAGCCGCCAAACGGAGTATAGATTCCGCATCTCTCTCTGATACAACCCCGGAATTGTGGAAGAGTATTTTCGATACCAATGTAATTGGTTCCTACAATATTCTGAAAGTTGTAATACCATTAATGAGACAGAGATATCATTCTGGTCGGACATCAGAAAAGAGCCGAATTGTTCTTTTAGGTTCCGATGTGAGCAGGATAGGATTACCCTACGGTTCTGCCTATGCAGCATCTAAAGCAGCAGTCAGCAATCTGGCCCGTTCACTGGCTGCAGAGCTGGCGGATTCCGGGATTCTGATCAATATTGTATCTCCTGGCCCTGTGGATATAGACGATTCTCATTTCCCAGAAGAGTACCGACGCTTCAGAGCAGAATATTACTCCGAAATTCTAAAAAGAATACCACTCAAGAGACTTGCCAGGCCGGGCGATGTGATTTCCCTCTGTAAATTCCTAATCTCAGAAGAAAATCGATATTTAACGGGAGAAGAATTCTTCCTGACTGGAGGAAAATTATAATGCACAAAAACCTCATATTAGCTGCAATCATACCTTGTGTAGTTATACTCATACTTTTATGCTCACCTCAACTCTATTCATTCATGGATGGTGAGAAGCTCACCTTTGATATCAAATATGGTTTTATTGGTGCCGGGCAGGCTACGCTTCACGCAGAAGAGATCAATTACCGTGACAATATACCGGCTTACAAGATCACCTCTACAGCGCGGACTAACAGATTTTTCGACCGTATCTTCAAGGTCAGGGATGAGATAGAATCTATAATGGATAAGGAGAGACTCGTCTCTCATCAATATACTAAGAGACTGGAAGAGGGCAGATATCGTCAGTACCGTATTCACTATTACTACCCTGAACATGGCTACACTCATTACATGCGTTACAGTTTTTCCGATCAAACATTTACAGAAGAACGACTGGAGATACCTTCTGAGACTCAGGATATCCTCTCAGCTTTCTACTGGTTCAGAATGCAGAATGCTGCTCCTGGGGATACACTGATAGTCAATATCACAACCGACGGTGAGAATTATGATGCCGGTATTGTCGTAAACCGTAAAGAGACGATAAAAACAATCTTTGGACAGAAAGAGTGTCTGGTAATCGAACCCATGCTAGAAGGTGAAGCCCTCTTTCAACAGACCGGTTCTATCTATATCTGGGTTACGAACGATGAATATAAAATACCCGTCAGATTAGAGAGCAAAGTCATTTTTGGTAGCTTTACTGCAACCCTCTCCGAAGCAAAAAATGTCCCTTACTAACAGAAGCTCTTATCGCTATAGCTTGCCACCAGAATTAATCGCCCAATATCCTCCAGACCAGAGAGAGCATTGTCGTCTCCTTTATCTGAACAGAAAAAGCGGTTCGGTTTCTCATTATAGCTTCACCGATATCGGAGAGTTTCTGAAAGCTGGAGACGTTCTGGTTCTGAATACTACCAAAGTCATCCCGGCAAGGTTAAAGGGTGAAAAAGAGAGTGGTGGAGCAGTAGAAGTCCTGTTAATTAAAGAATTGAAGCCTGGTCGCTGGGAATGTCTCGTCAGACCGGGTAACAGGTTAAAAACGGGAAGGAAGATCCTCTTTTCCAAATCATTGCAAGGTATCATATCAGACCACCTTTCAGAAGGAAGAAGAGTTATCGATTTCCAGCATAGTGATGACTTCTGGGAAATAGTCAATGAACTGGGAGAGATGCCACTTCCCCCTTACATCAAGAGAAAAGCTGTCAGTAGTGATGATCATAACTATCAGACTGTCTATGCCACAGAGCGAGGCTCCGCTGCAGCCCCAACAGCAGGACTCCACTTTACTCCAAAAATCCTGCAGGAACTCCATCTAAAAGGAATTATAATAGTAAGCCTGTTACTTCATATCGGGCTGGATACCTTCCGCCCTGTAAAGGTAGATAATATCCTTGAACATAAGATGCACAGCGAGTTCTGCTCCATTTCCGAACAGACAGCCGATAGCATTAATAAGGCTAAAAAAGAAGGACGACGAGTCATTGCAGTAGGCACAACCTCGGTCAGAACTTTGGAGAGCTTTGCAGTCAAAAATGCCAACCATCCGGATAATGCAGCGACATACATCTCGTCTGGCTCTAAATGGACTGAACTCTTTATCTATCCCGGTTACGAGCTCAAGATCGTGGATGGATTGATCACCAACTTTCATCTTCCGGAATCGACTCTCCTGATGCTCGTTTCCGCTATCGGTGGATATAATAATATCAGAAAGGCTTATGACCTCGCTGTGCAGGAACGTTACCGTTTCTTCAGCTATGGCGATGCGATGCTAATTCTATGAAAGAGATTCCTTTTTTTGACCAGAGACTAGATTACAAGAAGATCAGCAGTACCTTCAGCGAAGCGCGGAAACTGATCCTGAACAGGGAAGTTCAGGGAAATTTCTTGCTCGTGACAGAAACACAAACAGCAGGGAAAGGCAGGAATACAAATCACTGGTTCTCTCCTGGTGGTGGACTGTGGTTCACTGCTGGCTTCTATAACCTCCCGCTCAGAAGTTCACTCACATTATATCTGGCTATCTGTATAACTCAGTCGATCAACGAACTCTTCCCGGAGACTACAGGTGAACTGGCTGTAAAGTGGCCCAACGATCTGATGCTTCAGAACAAAAAATTAGGGGGGATACTTACTTCAGCCTTTCCTGATTTGAAATATATTATTTCCGGTATCGGTCTTAATACCAACAACAGGGAATTCCCACCTGAACTGCAGAACATAGCTGTTTCACTGGCTTATTATACCGGAAGGGAAATAGATAATGAAGATCTGCTCTCCAAAATTTTCGAGAAGTTTGCTGAAGGATTACCCGATTATCTGGATAACGAACTCCTTAATCTTAAACCACTCTATGACAGGGATTTTTCTTATCTGAAAGATAAAAAAGTTATTCTGCAGACCGACTATGAAGAATTTATCGGCAGAGTAAAGGGTATCAATCAGAAAGGTGCTCTGATTCTGCAACTGGAAAACGGTAGTTTTCAACCGTTTTACAGCGGCTCGATCACCTGGATAGAAGATAATTAGAAGACTCTATCTTCAACCAGAGTTACATTGAAGAGGAAAGCCGGCTCTCTCGCTTCCAGCTTTACATTTCCTTTAATAATCACTTCCTCACCAAAACGGATATCTCCAATAACCTCCAGACGTTGGCATTCCTTTAAGGAAGGAGCACCATCAGGAAATCTCTTTCGTAAATCATCTATCGTGCTGTAATATCTTTCATCGAGAATGACTGTTGGTGCCTGCCTGCAGCTCTTATCCAAAACTATCCTGTAATCATCGGTAAGTTGGTAAGCATCCGACCAGATTGTGAGTAGATCATTCGTTTTCTTAACTGGAGCGAACCTCTCTCGCGGTACTATTAACGCCTTTGAGTTAGCGAACATACTTATTGCTGCGCCCATAGCTGTCTCGATTTGAATGACCGGCGTGCCGTCTACTACTTTATCGTTACGTATCAGTGGTAGTAGAAAGAGATTGTTGTTCTCTTCCATATACTTTTTTAAAATCTTAAGATTAATCCAGAGATTGTTGGTATTGAAATAACGATATAAATCTATATCCTGGAACTCATCAATTTCATCTTCCGGACATTGAGCTACCTCTCTTAAAACAAGTTGATTGGCAAAATTCTGGGCGAGATGACCACCCTTCTTATCTGTCTCCGTCCTTCTGCAGACCTCCATCAAAAATGGAATCTCATTCTCTATCATATAATTGAGTATCTTCTCGTCAGCTACCGCACCAAGATTATCGGAATTGGAGATGAAGGCATATTCTATATCAGATTCCAGTAGCCTCCGTAACACTCCCGATATTATCATCGCCATGTAGATATCTCCATGACCGGGTGGATTCCAGTTCCGATTACTATCAACAGGATGCTTAAACGGTTGCATTGTCTCCTTTGTTATCCTCGGATATTTGTTCTGGGTAAAACTATAGGGAACATTGAAGAGCCCTAAGTTAGGATATTTTTCCAGATATCTCAATGTGTCTTCATTTGTGTTAAAACTGTTCATAAAGATCAGAGGTATCTTTTTGCCGGTTCTTCCCCGGAAATCTAAAACCTGCTTCGTTATTATATCCAGAAAATTGAAGTTGTCTTTGACTGGCAAGAGCGATTTTGCCCCTTTCAAACCCATTGAAGTTCCCAATCCGCCATTTAGTTTGATTATTACAAGTCTGTCCAGATTCTCGCGTGTTGTATGCTTTAAATCATCAAAATCTACCAGATTAGACTCTTCTGGAGGTTCTATTTCTGACCTGGTCATCTTACCGGTAATTCCCAAAATCACCTGATGCAGATAGTAGAGAAAGGTCTCTATTATGAGGTCATTTAACCCCTCATTCTTCATTATCTGACGATACTCATTGAGTAATTTACTGTGTGATACTGTCGTCTCTGGCATATCAACCTCCGAAATAAAAACTATGAATGTATGTCTAAATAACTTAGCAGAACAGGTCAACAAAAAACGACTATTTCTTGCCCTTATCCCAGATTCCCGGTGACTGATCGCTTTTATTACTTCAAAAGTATCATCTTTTTGCTGTCTCTCTCCCCTGAACTCTCAAGGCTGTAAAAATAGATACCACTTGCGACAGAATTGCCTTTATTACATCTACCATCCCAGATAACATTATGCTCACCCTCTTCTAAAGAGCTGTCCAGGAGAGTTCTGATTAACCTTCCTCCCAGATCATATATTTTGATAGTAGCTCTCCCCTCATTTCTGAGTGTGAATGTTATTGTTGTTTCCGGATTGAACGGATTGGGATAATTACCCTTGAGTTGTGATATGTATTCGGTAGCATAAGGGTAATCTATATCAACACCCTTGTATACAAACTCGATAGTGGCAATTTCTGAAGCTCCATACTCATATACAGCCTGAACACCGGCAATATATTCCTGATTTACTACCAGATCTTCAAACTGATAAAAAGTCTCCTCTGTTATCTCGACCAGTACATCATCAAGGTAGATGTTATATTCGAGCAGTTCCAGCCTCCGGTTACCCTTTTTCCGATTAACTGTCTCGGTCATACGGACTTCAGGTTCCTCCCAGGTAAAGAGCCCGGTATCATCTTCAACTTGCAGATTTGTTGGAGCTGGGAATTCTGGCATCAGCACTTCCAGTTCAACAGAAATACTGATCTGTTCACCTGCATTATTCTCAATCACTATGGCCGCATAATGGACAAGATCCGGTTCTAACTCCTCTGTTTCAAATGATACCTCAACCTCCATCATCTCTCCCGGGGCAATAACGCCACTGTCAGGATCGAAGAATATCCAAGTCTGTCGCCTATCTAACAGATCATCGAAGTAAAGTTCAAAGGTCAAAGGTCCTTCTCCAACGTTTTCTATGATCAGTGATTCCGTCAGAATTTCTCCATATGTGGCAACCAGAGCATAAAACTCTGGAGAATATGCTATCTCAGGGTCTCCGTAAGGTGAAGGGGGTGGATCTTGTAGATTATTCAGAAGATAGGGATACGTTACCTGCTCCTCTATCTGCCAGATCTCGTCAAAAACCCAGGTATAAAAAGAATTTTCCTGAACCATCTGAGATGTTGTCATTCCCTGACCACCAGCACTGTTGTTCTGGTTGGACGTATCTCTGTTCCAGTAACTTACCAGAGTCATACCACCCCTGTCATATCCGATCAGACCACCTACAGGAGGATTACCTGATACCTCCCCTACTGAATATGAATATTGTACGACAGCACCGATATAGAGTTCACCCAGAAGACCACCTACCCCGAATTGACTTGTAGAATTATTTAAACCAAAAACCGAACCGAGGGCGTAAGAATCTGATATAGTTCCGTGATTCCTGTTCTCTCCTACTAACCCGCCAACACTGGAATCTCCTGAAACATCTCCGATAGCATAACACTCAGATATCAGAGCATCATCAAGCCCTGCATTACCACCGGCCAGTCCTCCAACATTATTAGATGAACTGGTAACACTGCCGGTAGCATAACAACGCAAAATCGAACCCTTATAGTTTCTCCCAACCAGGCCGCCGGTGTATATCACACCGTTAACATTCCCCGTTGCATAAGAGTCTGTGATCAAATTATCATTCCAACCGACCAGACCACCGTAACTGTTATTGCCTGTACCGGTTACATCTGCTGTAGAATGGCTGTTCACTATTGTAGACCCTGTCCTGTTTCTCCCTACCAGTCCTCCACCATTGTTACCGAAAGCGGTTATACTGCCGTGAGTTTGACAGCTGTCTATAGTGCCCAGATTATTCTCTCCGGCTATTCCACCCACTCCGTTCTGTCCGGAGATATTACCATTGACAGAACAGCCAACAAGCGTTCCTCTATTATTGCCAACCAGTCCGGCTGTGAGAGAATAACCATTAATATTCGCGTTTTCGATATGTAGATTACTGACCTGACCGAGTAGGCCTATTACTCCAAAAAGCCCCATGTACCAGCTATCCGGCCTGTCGATAAAGAGATTATTGATAACAAAACCATCTCCGTCAAAGTACCCCGTAAAATTGTTAGCTGCACTTCCCAAAGGAAGCCATCCCTCCTCACTGTTATAGGGTGGAACATCAAGATCGATATCGTTCATCAGTATAAAATGTTTATCACTGTTAGCATCACCGAGATAGTCTCTAACCAGATCGAGGTGATCCGGTGTAGTAATCTGCCAGGGATTGAACTCAGAACCATCACCACCCGCAAATTGAGCATACAGCCCGACAAAACCGAACAGTAATATTATAGTCGTTATTAAACCTGTCTTCTTCATATACCCCTCCTTCTAGCCCTTTTATTTTAAATTCTATTATAAACACGCAAATGTCAAGCAAATTAAACAGGCAATCTCTACCATTCCTCTACTGCTCTATTGCTTGTTATCTACCCGCTCGTGTTCATATCCTGCCCTCAACAAATTCTGTTGACACTTATGGGAACTCACGCAGTCATAGTAATGTTAACGAAGGAGGCTTTCCCTATGAAACAGATTTCTTTTCTGTGCTTATTGCTATCTCTTTTTATTATCACCTGTACCCCCCGTATGCCTGAGAGAGATAGACAGGAAGAAGCTGCACTGGATGCCACTCTTAAATGGCTTGTTCTTCTGGATACTGGTAAGTGGGATCGGAGCTGGATAGAAGCCGCTCAATCCTTCCAGGATGTTGTTGATAGAGGGGAGTGGACAGAGACTATCGAGCTTATCCGTGCACCTCTGGGTGATCTACTCTCTCGCAAAATCCTGACAATTCAATATACTGACAATCTACCTGATGCTCAGGAAGGCAAATATTTTATAATTCAGTTCGAGAGCTCTTTTGCTAATAAAGATAATGCTATCGAAACCCTACTACCTTCTCTGGAGGAAGATAAGGGTTGGCGGATATCCGGTTATTATATCCGATAATAGCAGTATTTTTCATTCTTGTTCTGTTGATGTAACCACCATATATTTATTTTTCCCATCAAATTATCATTCAAAGCAGCTTTCAGAGGTTCTAACGGTGATGCTAGCCCCTTCTATCTTTATGAAACGAGAAAAATTTTGACGAAATAGTAAAAGCTACTATTATATCTAAACAGAACCATAAAGAATCTGTTTAAAAAGTGATTGACATTTTTTAAGCAGTTTTTTGATTGGCTCAAATTGAATGAGGAGGTAGATGAAGATGAAAAATAACTTATTGAAAAATCAAGTAGTTAGTAGCCTGTATCTGCACTTCATTCACTCCCATATCTGCAAGAACAGAGAGGTTTTTTTGGTAGAAGCTTGTGCTTTTGCCTCCAGATTGAGTTACTGAAGCATTGTTAGTATATTACCGCAAAATTGAGACAGATATTTCTCTCTCATAATCGAAACTAAGAGAACAATATTCAGTATATGGAGGTATAAATGCAAGCTTTAGGACGTCAAATACTCGTCGAATTTTACCAGTGCAATTCAGACATTCTCAAGAATGTCGAGAAGATAGAAGATGCAATGTTAACAGCTTGTCGTCTTGCCAAAGCGACGATAGTAAGACACACATTTCACGAATTCAGCCCTTTCGGTGTCAGTGGTGTGGTTGTAATAGCCGAATCGCACGTAGCTATACACACCTGGCCTGAGTACAATTACGCAGCCGTAGATATCTTTACCTGTGGTGAGACCATTGACCCCTGGGTAATCTTCAAGTATCTTGAAAAGCAGTTCGAATCACGCCAATCAAGCAACATGGAATTGAAACGGGGTATGTTTGAAGTTGGTGACAGAAAGTTACTGCACAAACCCGCTAACGCTATGGAACAGGAAGAGAAAGAGCAGCCTGTTTACTCAACAGGAGAATTGGTTTGATGATGGTCAAAACACCGGACAAATACTTCTTTGCCAAAGGAACATCAGAGGGGCTTACGAGGCTTAACTCTTTTGATAGAGCTCTGATCAACTCAGGTATAGGTGACACCAATCTGGTCAGGATGAGCAGTATCGTGCCCCCTGCCAGCCGGGAGATCGAGCCGGTAAAACTACCTGGAGGAGCACTGATCCCCGTAGCTTATGCCAGTCTGACTTCCGATATACCCGGTCAGATAATATCGGCAGCCGTAGCGATAGGCATCCCGGAAGATGATTCACTGCCCGGACTGATCATGGAGTACTCAGCAGTCCTGGAATCCGAACACGTAGAGAATTACGCTCGTGAGATGGTGATAGAGGGTTTTCGATATCGCAACCGCAAATTGAAAGAGATTAAATCGACAGTAATCTCCACCCCGGTGGAGAGTATTGCAACCGTCTTTGCCGGTGTAATCCTCTGGTATTGATACTTACTCGGAGAGGTTGATATGACTGAATTATGGTACACAGAAAAACACACGAAACATAGCGGACTGACGATGTCGGTTACACAGACTCTTCTTTCGGCTACGAGTCCCTATCAGAATCTCCTGGTACTCGAGACACCAGAATTCGGTAGGGTAATGTTGCTCGATTCGCTCGTAATGCTGACCGAGAAGGATGAGTTCGTTTACCATGAGATGCTTGCACATCCATCGCTATATACTCATCTCAACCCGGAAAAGGTATTGATAATCGGTGGTGGTGACGGTGGTACATTGCGTGAAGTAGTCAAACATCCTTCGGTAAAAAAAGCTGTTCTGGTCGAAATTGATAAGATGGTAATCGAGGCTTCCAAGCAGTTCTTTCCACAAGTAGCTGCTGGTTTCTCCTCTCCAAAGGCAGAGGTTATCGTAACCGATGGAATCCGCTATGTAAATGAAACTACCGAACGATTCGATATCATATTGATCGACTCTACTGATCCTGTAGGTCCTGCAGAAGGGTTATTCCACAGAGATTTTTACCGGGCTTGCAATAAAATTCTTAATGATGACGGGATACTGACTACACAATCGGAAACACCTTTTTTGGAGAACTTTGCCAGTGTCATACCGGGAGTGATGAAGAATTTGCGAGACCTTTTCCCGGTCAGCAAACTCTATCTGGCCAGCATTCCAACATATCCTTCCGGACTCTGGTCCTTCAGTATGGGTAGTAAGAAATACGACCCGGAGGTTTCATTCAATCAGGAGCGTTTTTCTGAAGTCTGTTTGAACCTTTCTTACTATAATGATTCTATACATCGGGCTGCATTTGCACTACCCAATTTCGTTCGTGACTTGATAAAAGAATAGAGATCTTAAATGCCCAACTTCCTTGCTTTCGAATCCTCAATCCAAAATGCTCAGATAGTATTTCTCGGTATCCCATTCGATGGAACTTCGGTTTTCCGGCCCGGGAGTCGTTTTGGCCCCGAAGCTGTGCGAAGCGTATCAGAAGTGCTGGAAACTTATTCTCCCTACTTGGAAAAAGATCTGTCAGAATGTAGGATATGCGATATTGGTGATATTCCACTCGTTTTCGGTAACACAGAGAAGGTTCTGAACATAATTGAAGAGCAGGCTGACGAATTGATAAATACCGGGAAAAAAATACTCGCCTGTGGTGGAGAACATCTAATCACCTATTCTCTTGTGAAAGCTTGTTTAAAGAAACATCCAGATCTGAAGCTCATCCATTTTGACGCCCATACCGACCTCAGAACCCACTATTTAGGTGAGAAGTATTCCCACTCTACTGTAATCAGGCTCCTTACCGAATATATTGATCCGCAGGATGTATATCAATTTGGTATCCGGTCCGGAGAGAAGGAAGAGATGGATTGGGGAATGCATAATACCCGCTTCTACCCTTTCACCTTAGCAGGTTTTGCAGAAAAGATCAGCGATATAGATATCGATACTCCTATTTATCTCACTATTGATCTCGACGTACTCGATCCTGCCTGCTTTCCCGGTACAGGAACACCAGAACCAGGGGGAGTTACGTTCAACGAACTGCTTCAGGCACTCCTCTCACTCAGGAACAGGAATATCATCGGAGCTGATGTAGTAGAACTGGCTCCGGATTGTGACCAGAGCAAAATCTCGAGTATTACCGCTGCTAAGGTCATCAGAGAAGTAGCTCTCTTAATGTCTGCTGATTGATATATTACCCTTTCGTACAACTCTCCTAATTTACGATTTAAGCTATCTTAATCTCTCTCTAATTATACGGCATAGTTCATTCTATTGATCACCACATCCTTATTACTAGATTACTAGGATGCGACCAACCAGAAATATGGAATAATGGTTATCGTTACCCTTTGAGTTAATATTCAGCAGCTACACACAATGAAACAATGTATTTCCTAACCAGGAGTGATGATAGCCTATCTCTTCGATTAAATTATTGACTGATTAAGGGCACTGACTTATTTGAGTCATTAAAATGACTAAACTGGAGGTTTACATGGAATACAGGGTTTTAGCCATTAATCCCGGCTCTACTTCAACCAAGATAGCACTATTTGATGATGATAAGGAATTATTCAACAAGACTCTCCGTCACGATCCGGTAGAGCTGAACAAGCTCGGCGGCTTGTTAGATCAGTACGATTTCCGTAAGAATCTGGTTATGGAATCACTGCAGGAGAACAACATAGCTCCTGAGAGTCTGAAGGCTGTTGTTGGACGTGGAGGGCTTGTCAGACCTCTCGAGGGTGGTGTTTACAAAGTCAGTGAGAAGATGCTCAAAGATCTGAAAGACCCCAGTATCTGGGGCAGGATACATGCATCTAACCTTGGTGCCTTTATCGCCCGCTCCATCGCCGAAAGCCTTGATATACCTGCTTTTATTGTTGACCCTGTAACGGTTGATGAATTCGACGATATAGCCCGTATCTCAGGAATTCCTGAGATAGAAAGGAAATCACTCTTTCACGCTCTCAATATCCGTTACACAGCGCGTAGATTGGCCAGACAGCTCAATATTGACTTCCACAAGTCAAATATGATAGCTTCACATATGGGTGGCGGCATATCTATCGCAGCAATAAAACAGGGAAGGGTAGTGGACGTCAATAATGCCCTGCTCGGCATGGGACCCTTTTCGCCGCAACGTGCAGGTGCACTCCCAATTGGTGACCTGCTGGAAATGGCTTATTCCGGAAAGTATACCCACAAAGAGCTTGTTACTTATCTTACCAAAAATGCCGGTCTGATGGCCTATCTGAATACTGATAGTGGTATAGAAGTCCAGAAACGAATAGATCAGGGAGACAAAAAGTTCAAGCTGATCAGGAATGCTATGTGTTATCAGATAGCTAAAGAGATCGGCGCTTGTGCGACAGTCCTGGAAGGTAAAGTTGACGCGATCTTTCTGACCGGCGGCCTCGCTTACGGTGAGCAACTGACTGGCGAGATCAAAAGGCGGGTGGAATTTATAGCTCCAATTTACAATATGCCCGGGGAGAATGAGATGGAGGCTCTCAGTCAGGCTGGAGTCAACGTCCTTAAAGGTTTGGAAGAGGCGAGAGAATACTGACACGATGGCTTACCTGCAAGTCAGAAACCTCCGGGTTGTAATCGATGATTTCGTTCTGCAGGACATAGATTTCTCACTGGAGAGAGGGAAAATTCTAGCTCTTCTCGGCCCGAGTGGTTCCGGGAAAACCTCTCTGATACAGGCTATTGCCGGTCTGATTCCTGTTGCAGCAGGAGATATCTCAATCGATGATATAGATGTAACCGATACTCCGGTCCATAAACGTAATATCGGTATCGTTTTTCAGGATTTTGCCCTCTTTCCCCATCTCAATGTTTATGATAATATAGCCTTCGGTTTAAAATCCCGGAGAATATTCACCCGTAACCTTAATGATAGAATATCCTATCTCCTGCAGCTGGTAGGTCTCTCGGGATATGAGAAAAGAGACGTCACTACCCTGTCTGGTGGCGAAAAGCAGAGGGTAGCTCTGGCCAGGACACTAGCACCACAGCCCGAGATCATTCTCTTCGACGAACCGCTCAGTGCAGTCGATGAAGAACTCCGCACAAGGTTACGGGAACAGCTCTTTCGTATCCAGCAGGAGCTTGGCTTCACCGCGATTTATGTAACACACGACCGGGAGGAAGCGTTCTATTTCGCAGATAAGATAGGCATCATCTTTGCAGGGAGGATCTGGCAGATAGATACTCCGGAAGAGGTCTATGAAAGACCAGTCTCGCCGGTAATAGCCGGATTCCTCGGTATTGATAACCGCCTTGCAGCCAATGTGATAGAAAAACAGAGAGAGGGTTACATGGTTGAGTATGCTGGCCTGAACATATATTTGAATACTAAAACCGATCTGAGCAAGGATGACAGGATAGATATTCTGCTCAAACCGGAGAAGATCAAGCTCTCAGCAGAAAAGGATGCGGAAAACTCTCTCCCTATCAAGCTGCTCAGCAGCAGGAACTACGGTTCCAAGACAGAATTCCTGGTCGAACTTGCCGGCCTGAACATGAAAATCATTCAAACGGGAGAAAAACTCCCCCTCATAAGCTCTGATCAACTCTATCTCAATCTTGACCAGGAGAGTATGCTGGTATATAAAGATGAAAAACTCATTAGCTAAGAATCGTTTCCCTACCGCTTTTCTCCTTATCCTGCTCCTCCTGGCACTGGTGATAACTTCATGTTCTAAAGACTCCAGAGCAGACTGGACAATACTCGTATATATGGCAGCAGATAATGATCTCACACAGCAGGCTATCGAAGATATAGTGCAGATGGAAGAGGCTATATTATCATCGTCGGTCAATGTAATCGTGCAACTTGACCCCAATCAGTACAGCATAAATCCGGAAGCCAGGAGATACAAAATCGAGCATAACAGGGATCCACAGATAACATCCCCTGTAGTTAAATACCTGGGAGAGGTTGATAGTGGAGATCAATACACCCTCGCTGATTTTGTCAATTGGACGGTAAGCTCCTATCCAGCCAATAGATATGCCCTCTTTGTCTGGTCTCACGGCAGTGGCTGGACACGAGATAATGGCCAGGCACGCTGGATATGTCCAGATAATGATAGCCTGAATCAGATGAGCATAGCTAATGGCGAATTCAAGAATGCCTTCCAGCTCTTTCCCCGGAAAATGGATATCCTTGTCCTTGATGCCTGTTTTATGCAAACTATCGAAGTAATCACCGAGGTGTATCAATACAACAATTATATTGTAGGCTCAGAAAACAGTGTTCCTTATGAAGGATTTCCCTATAAAGAGATTCTGGAGCTCTGGAACGCATATCGCACTCCTGAGTATCTTGCCTCCGCAATTGTGGAGGAATATATCACTGCACATGAACCGGGTGGCAGCCAGAATCCAGGGGGGCTTGAAAGGAAAGCAACCTGCTCGGCAGCGAGTTCGGCTCAGTTACCAGATCTTTTAAACCTGATAAGCAGCTTTGTAACAAACTGGCATCATATCGCCAATACAGACGCAGTCCTCTCAGCCAGGGAGAACAGCTACTCCTTCAATATTCCCCAGACAGAGGTTGATTTGAAGGAATTTTTCACTAACCTCTACCTGCAGACTGCTGATCCTCAGCTCCAAGCCGATGTCGAAGAAATCCTTCAGGCTATTGACAACCTCTTTATTGCTTACAATTCCAATTTCCTGCCCGATAATACCGGAACGGCTACTGTCTGGTTTCCGACCCGGAATTACGATTTTTACGGCAGTATAGAACTCTATTCAAAGCTCGATTTTGCTCTTACTGATTGGGCGCTCTTCATCCAGCGCACCTTTGATGAAAAGTAATCGAGGGGATGGACAAACCACCCCTTTCTTCTCTTCGGCTTACCCTTTACGGTAATTTAACTGTCCAGCCACCATCAATTACCAGATTATGTCCATTGACATAACTCGAAGCATCAGAGGCGAGATAGACTACAGTTCCGATCAACTCATCAGCAGTAGCATGACGTCCCAGAGGAACATTCTTCTTCAGATTGTTCATGAACTCCTCATCTTTCAGAAAATCATCGGTCATATCGGTGGCAAAAACTCCGGGAGATATCGAGTTTACACGGAGTTTATGTCCCCATTCCACTGCTAATGTCATAGTCATCATAATAAGGCCAGCTTTGGATACTCCGTAAGGCATGTTACCTGCACTACCACTAACGCCGGCAACACTGGCAATATTGATTATACTCCCTTTACCTCGCTTCAGCATCTGCTTACCTGCAGCCTGAGAACAGAGAAAAGGTCCGGTCAGATTAACAGCGACAACTTGATCCCAGGCATCCTTACTGAGCTCTTCTGTTTTGCCCCCCTTAAGTATACCGGCATTATTAACCAGAATATCTATCTGTCCGAATTCTTCTAAACTCCTCTTGACCATTTTATCAACATCAGCTTTGTTACTGACATCGACCTTTACTCCGAGCGCTCTGTGTCCCGCTTTTTTAAATTCCTCAACTGCTTCTGAACTGTCGAGAATATCTGCTATAACAACATTTGCTCCCGCTTCAGCCAGACCTTTAGCCATGGCTTTTCCCAGTCCGCGGCTTGCACCCGTAACTATGGCAACTTGTCCCTCTAAATTGAATAGATTCTTTTGCATCGTTCTTCTCCTTACTTTTTCAAACTGCTTAGACTTTCTCTTATGAATGCCGGCAAATCGGCTGGACTGCGGCTTGAGACAAAATTACCATCCACTACCACTTCTTCATCCAGATACTCAGCACCGGCGTTGATTATATCCTGCCTGATCGATTTCCAGCCGGTTATTTTACGCCCTTTTAAAACTTCGGCTGTTATTAAAAGCTGAGGCCCGTGACAGATCATGAAGAGTGGTTTGCCACTATTTACAAAGTTCTTAACAAATTCAACCGGCTCTTCATAGGCCCTTAACTTATCAGGCGAATATCCTCCCGGGATTAAAAGAGCATCAAATTCACCCTCTGATACATCACCGATCTTCTGGTCGATCACTACAGTTGTTCCACTTTTCTTGCCTTTAACTTTCTTACCTCTCTCCAATCCAAGATGAATAATCTCATGCCCCGCTTTCTGATAAGCTGAAACTGGCTCACTGTATTCGGAATCTTCGAACATATCATCAATTATTACTGCTATCTTGGCCATCGTTACCTCCTCAAATACTCTTAGAATTAAAGCTCTACAACTATTCTCCCTCATAGGAGTCATAACTATAATATAACATAGAATTGACCATCTACCAACTTATCTCACGATAAATTAAACCACTAATACCTGTTTATCCACACCAATTCTCATTTCCCGAAGACGTTTTTTCTTCATTATCGGGGTGAAGGAATCATAATTACCTGATATAACTGTTTTTAGGAAAACGGCTAACGATGTGGATAACTTGTGTATAAACAAAGTATTCTTGCCAGCTTTTTGAGTATCTCCCTGCCTGTCAATGCTTTAGAAAATTATCCCGTTTGGTTCGAAATGTGTATAACTCCAATATCTAACCACTTTTTCTATCTTCATTTTTAACAGTAAGATACTCGATCCTGCATTCGATATTCAGTATTACGGAACTCAATACAGTTTGCCTCTTCACCTGCAGACATTTCCCTTGACACTTCATCATCATTTTATGTAACTCAATGTAAGACAATCATATTGGGGAGGATTATAATGGATAAGAATCTGGCTGGAATCAGAAAAGTCCAGGATGCTGAACTCAGGGATAAGGTTGTTTTGGTGAGAGTTGATCACAATGTAGTAAAAGAGGGTATGATCAAAGATCCTTTCCGCATAGACATCACGCTTGGCACTATGTTCAATATCCTTGCTAAAGGTGGGAAGCTTATACTGATGACTCACGTCGGCAGGCCGAGGGATAAGAAGACCGGAGAGATCAAGGTGTCTGATAAGACGTCTGTCGAACCGATAGTCAGTTACTTACAGAAAAAACTCTATGTCAAGTTCAGTATTCCAGAATTCGAGGTCGACGGCAATAACGGTCTGAAATGGGACAGTGCACTTATGCAGCATCACGTTGAAGACCTGCGTTCCGGTAAGATCAGTGGTATCTATCTCCCCAATACCCGCTGGTTTAGAGGTGAGGAGGATAAGGGTAAATATGCTGCTGAATTCGCAGCCCAGTTGGCAGAGATTGCCGATATTTTCGTCAATGACGCATTCGGTTCCTGGCAGCCACACGTCTCCACCGTCGGTGTTACAAAGCATCTTCCCTCATATTCAGGACGCCTGATGCAAAACGAGATCATTGAACTGCAAAGTATCTTTCAGCCGGAACAACCTCTTGTCGCAGTAGTTGCAGGTTCGAAATTTGATACCAAAATCGGTCCTCTACGAGCTCTCCTGGAGAAAGCAGATTATCTCATGCTTGGAGGAGTGATCTATAATGCCTATCTGGCAGCCAGATATAAGATCAAGATAGCAGGATTGGGAGAGGATGATATAGCTTCTGCAGAGGAATTTCTGGAATTCAGCAAGCAGTATGAAGATAAGATCATAGAGCCCCCTGTGGTAATCGAATCTGATACTCTCGAGGGAAAGAGGGAAAATCAATATCGCAAGATCAACATTCATCAGCTTACAGCTGGTGATGAACTAAAATACATTCTCGATGTAGCACCCGAAGCGTTTGAAGATAGCAAGATCAAAGAAATATTCGGTAGGGCAAAATCTTTCTTCGTTAATGCTGTTATGGGCTTAACACCCCATTTCCCGGATGGAACAATAGCCCTGTTTGACACCATCGACAGAAACAGTTCAGCCTACAAAATGTTTGCCGGTGGTGACACATTACAGGAATTCAGGATTCTTCTTCCCGGTAAATATCTCAATGCAGTTGACGATTCTCAGTACTATTTCTTCTCAGGTGGTGGAACAATCCTGACAGCCATCGAAGAGGGTTCGGCAATCGGCCTGGAACCAGTTAAAGCTCTTATGGATTGACACTGATCTCGCTTTCTTATCAGGAAATTATGGGTTACGAGACAACCGGTACTGGTAGGCTCACGCTTGCCAGTACCTCCTTACTCCCTTCCTGGTGAGCTTGCTTTTCCTACTCTGGTTAACTCCTCAGTCACTAAGTCATTCGATCCTCCTCATATTATTCACTTTTCTCTCCCTTCTCATCCCAATATTGGTTCGCACCGGCCATATACTCCTCATCGCTCATCAACTCCAGATGAACTCTGGATAGTGTCTCGCTACTCACTTCGCCCTGTTCGACCAATTCCCGACCTGCTTCTCTTAACGCTGCCTGGAACTCTCTTAACTTTCCGGCATATGGAACATCCTCACCTTCCTGCACATTAAGAGCTTCTCCACAATTACGGTAAATCTCTAATACTGGCCTGGCATAAGCAGCATAAGCCTTGAAAAGCTCGAAATTACCTGTCCCCGGGAAACCGGAATTGACGATAAAGAACTGCCGGGGGAACTTTGCTATCCTCCCTTTATGATAGAAACTACCATCTTCCTTTCGGTGGATATGAGGCGTTGCAAGTGGTAGTAACCGCTCCTGAAAATTTTTCAATACAGCCGTCATAAACATACCGTAAACCGGAGTAGCGAAACCTGCAAAATCCGATCCCAGAAACAAATCTATCAACATCTCCATATCGTCTTTGATGATACAGACGCCCGGTGAATTACCCCAGCAGCTAAAACAACCACGGCAGAATTCAATTTTATTCTCAATCAGAAAAATCTCCGAAACATCAGCACCACCAGCCTCTGCGCCTTCCAGAAAAGGCTTTACTATCCGGTGACTGTTACTATTCCTGCCACGCGGACTGCCATTAAATATCGTTACTTTCATCTCTTCTCCTTACTATTAATTTCCCCGTTTAAATTTAAACATTATATAAGAATCATCTCTAACTCACCGTTCTACGGTTTCTTCCTATTCCAATTCCTTAACCGCCACATTATCATCCTCTTCTCTCCTTGCACATATATCTCAATCCATTCTCGATCTTATCATCCAGCCAGCCATTTTTGAGATAAAATGAATAAGCTCGTAATTCCGTGTCGATATCAGTAGTCAACCACAACCTCTTGCACCCTTCTGCGAACATCCACTGCTCGACCAGGACAAGTAACCTGCTTCCTATTCCCATCCTGAGGCATTCCGGTAATACGGCAATGACCCATAATTCACCGGTATCTCTGTCACCCATGGCAAAGCCAACTACCTTATCCTCAATTTCGCATAGCCACCCTTTATACGAACTCGCCAACTTTTCCCTCACAGAACTATGGTCTATCCCGAGTGCCTGCAGTTCTTCAATAGTAAAGTGGTTTTCATCTGTTCGGGTTCTCACATCAAACAGTGCCGGAATATCTTCCGGAGTTATCTCCCTGTAAAGCATATTATCCTCTACTCCTTTGCTATATCGCTCGTCAGAACATCTCGATCATTCCTCTGTACCGCTCTTTTATGATCTCTTCTTGCTCCACAACCCACTGGATTTGCTACCTCCCTCCGGTTTTTCCTCCAAAACCTCAAAACTCCACAACTCCATAACGTTTTCACCTCTCCTTGCTATACACCCAATAAGCTTGCTCTACCCCAGTTGCAGCCTGAACACCTCCTCTCCATCCTGCATGATCCCTGTATCAATAAACCCGAAGCCCGCATAAAACCGGATCGCTTTCTCATTCGCCGGCTCAGTACTGAGCATCATCTCCTTATGTCCCTTTTCTTTTGCTATCTTGATGATCAACCTCATCGCCTCTTTACCATACCCTTTATACTGCTCACCTTTAGCTATCATGAACCGCCAGACCCAGAACCGCAGATCGGTACTACCATCGTTCTCATCAGGGACATCTGTAACACCAAACATGGCAAATCCGACCATTTTATCATCATTGTATATGGCATAGGGATCAACACCGGGAAAAAACTGCGCCTGAGCTATCGAATAAAGGTTAGATGCTACATATTCTTTGTGTTCCTCGGTCACCGGAAGATCGATAGCCTCTTCCCAGTTCATCCTGTCTATTTTCTCTAACTGGATTCTCATTCTCACCTCTCAATAATTTTCAAACCTGAAAACCATCTTACACTATTTTATGTCAACTAATCAGTAGTTCGGCCTGCTTCTCCTTGCTCTGATCCCCACTAAACCTATCAATTTTCAACTATCAACTATTTTCTCCCCTTGCTTAACCACCCAATGGGCTTGCTTCCTCTCCCTCTGGTTTTCTCAACTCTAAACCCTCAATTCTTTCCCTCCTTGCTACCGCCTCATAACTTTTCACATCCCTCTACTTATATATGCATCACAAATTTTCAAACTAGCTACTGCAATATGATTTTTTTTCCTCCCTTCGGTGTAGCTTGCCCTCTGCAATGTTTTTTTAAATCAGGGTTTCTGATGATAAATTCCCCTCTTGCTCTGCCCCGGAGAATCCCTAAACTCTCAACCTTAAACAAACTCCCCTGTTCCACTTCTTTTATAAACTGAAATCCGCCCTGATCTTGCAATAAAATGTCCTGTGTTGAGGTGCCCAGCCACTGTAGTTTTGCTCACGGGTATTATATCCGAGATATAGATGATAGTTATCAATAAATTCCCAGCCGTAATTGAGAAACAGCCCATAACTTCCCTTATAGTCAATCGCTCTGGCACTGTAGTTATTATATCTGACTCCCCCTTTCAGATACATCTTCCGGCTGAACTGATAATTGATATCGGCATTCATAATCACAAATTCCGGATCGAAATTTTCCTGCTCTTTCCCGGTTATATTATCATACCAGATGTAGTTGATTCCGTAATAGATGTAGAGCTTTTCTGTGAGATATGACCAGACCCAGCTCCAGAGAGTATGATTCAATTCCTGCCGTTCTAATGTCCATATATAGTTATCGGCTACATGATAACCGGTACCTGCACTCCATAATCCCCGCCTGTTGTATGAGACAGATCCACCACCATTGTAAACATAGTATCGCCTCTCACCGGTAAATATGGAGTACTGCCCGCCGTTTAATCCCACCTGCAGATCATTCCTGAAGGTGGCTCTGTTTTCGATACTGAAACTGTGTTCCCGGAATGAATAGTTCGTGTTCTCAAAGGCCTGCTCGAACATTATAGACGATTCATTTCTTTTAAAAACACCGCTATTCTCTTTTGTATAGGTGGCTTGAACGCGATAACCCGCCTCCCCTGTTTCCTGCTGTAATACTCCGGTTCTCGAGATAAAATTCTTTCCGGTATTTTGGGCATAAAGTTGCAACTCCAGATCATTCAGAACATGTTCATATCCTGCAAAAACAAAGAAGTCACTTATGGTTTCACTCCCTGTACTTTGTTGTGAGAGCAGGTTTTGAACGAATAGCCGGCTGTTTCTACCGGTAAATACAACCGGATACGTCTGAATCATAATGTTATCCGAATCACTTTCCCGCCTGTAAAACACCGAATTATTGAGTCTGACAATCCCCGCTTTGTAATTGAGAGCTATCGCACTGTAGAGATCGTCAGGATTGGTTACATTACCGTCATCATCGACAATCTCCCTGTCCCGGGCAACTAACAGGCCATAACTCAGCCTTTCGTCATTTCCGGTTATTTTTCCCGCCCATTGCGGTTGCATTATGTTCCGGGTATAAAACGAGACAGTTGATATATTGAAAACATCGAGGTCCTCGACGAAAAAGTAGCGGTTCTCTCTGAAGGTCGGTGCATATCTCAGATTGGAGAGATCGCTCTCCGTGTCCATAGGTACATCAGAGAAATCAGGATTGAAAGAAAGCTTGGCATTGAGGTAAGAGCTCGGTTGAATACTTAAATCCAGCCCTGCATTATCTTCCGAAAACTGCAACTCCTGCTCGAGCGCATTGTAGTTGCCCAATACATACGGCCTTATTGTGGTATTATAGTTATGAGGTAAAGAAGTTTCGATAATGATATCATGCCCGTTATAAAAGAATTCCTGCCTCTGGCTGATGGTAGCATAGGGTGATGAAAAGTATTCGTCATCGTGATGGAGATACCTGGTCAAAATAACCTTCCACCGGTAAGGTGCCTTCCCATGGTATCTCAGATCCCTGAAAGGGATTTTCATCACAGTGTGCCAGCTGTCTGCTGTTATCGTGTTTGTATAGGAGTACCGGCTGTTCCAGTCATTGGGGGTTCTCATATCACTTTCGCGGATCCCGTCATACCTGTGCCCCTGCGGGAATGCATAGAAATAATAGGCATACAGATCACTTGGTGAGGTTACAAGCTGTACCCGTAGCCAGTCACAACGACCAAAGACCTGATCAGATAGTTTTCGCCCTCTGAAGAAGTTTTCATTGATTTCCACTTCCCACTCAAAATAGATATAGGAATCATCATGATACCATCTGACGCCGGTCGGGATTTTTAACTCTTCTTTCGTATCGGGACTGACCTTATAAAAATTCGTGAAGCGATTACTCTCCGGTTCTGCTGAACAAAAAAACGTCAATAGCATCAGAAGGAAAGTAATTACAAGGACACTATTTGATCTCGTCATTATAGTATCTCCTTTTTGTTTACTCTCCTCAACTAATAGCTCTCCACCCTGTTCGAATAGATTCGAATTGATGAAAGGCACCTAGCAAGTGCAAAACTATTAAACTCAAAAATTCCTGTCAATGATTATCATTATCGAATAGTATACTCCCTTGAAACCCATAAAAAGCATTAATGCAAACAACTCTTCTTTCTTGGTCCACTATTTTCAGTTCACCTCAACCTAAACACTCAACACTAAACCAAACCCCCTTGCTCTACTTCCTCCGGTGACACTTCAGGACTCGGGGACTTCACAACTCCACAACCTCACCCCTATCTATATGAGGCTCTCATCAATTAGTTCAATAGCCTTATACCAATAATAGAAAACAGATTTATCGGGGAGTCGTCTTAATCGATTAAAGAATCTGAATCCGCCTTTGATCTCAAGATTACTTATGTCTTGACCATCGTAGTAATCGATTGGTGTCATATCTTCTGCTAATATCTTAGCAGCAAGATATGCAACCTTTGCTGAAGAAGAGACAGCCTCATCCAATCTGTATCTGCCACTCATTAAAAAACCTGTACCGAATCGTTTTATCCCTGATAATAGATCCCTGTATCTGTCCTTATCCTCATCTTCTTCATTCCTTTCACGCCTTGTAATGATAAGGCAAGTTTTTATCGTATCTCTAAGTACCGATTCTGTATCTACATTTTTATATTTGAATTCACTTTTATGCTTACGGTAGCTAATCTCACGCATAACATGAGCTTTAAAACTCTCGGCTACCACTTCCATACTTGATATCGAGTTAAAAAGTCTGTCCAGATCGAATAATTGCTTAATTATTTCCATTGAAAAGCTGGTTTCATCCTTATAGTAAGGAATACCTGTCGTATCAGGAGCAAACGCGGTTAGCTTATCACCCGTTATAGCATCAATTGTCGGGGTTTTTACTTCTATCAGATCTCTGGATTCGATCCATCGTGATGTTGTTTGCTTTGGTATGACCTCAGGATAAACATCCCGGTCATGAAGGATATCCAGCATTATATAATCTTTCCTTGAAGTGAGAGCAGAACTGTAGTGAAAATAATAGTGATACTTCGGAACACCAGGTTTCTGGCTCCTTCTCTCATCAAAAGTGAAAAACTCGAATCTTGATTCTCTGATCATCTCATCGAAGATTGATCCCAATTTTTCTCTACTGGTTGCACAGATTATATCGACATCAATCGAAAACCTGTTATCCTCTTCCAATAACAATACCAGGCTGGTACCACCTTTAAAAATGAAATCGAGCCCATAAATTTGTATCATCTCCAGTAAATGAAATGCCCTGATCATTTTTTCCAGGACTGTTGTGTTTATTCGCCGGTTTTTCTCATCTTTCCTGAAAGACTCGAACCATTCTCTGTTAAAACATTTATCTTTAATCATAAGGTATGTCATCCAGTAGATATCTTAGATGAGTTTCCAGGTAAGCCTTTAACTGATTCTCTTTCTCTCGACGGGCAGCATAGGAAAAGAGCTTAGTAAAATTGATATTATAGTTCTGTATCGCATGCTCGAATATGTGTCTCAGTTCAGAACCCTGATAATGGCTGAATAACTTATTATCTGCATACAGATCGACCAACATTTTTTCCAGTGTCGGAATATGTATCAAAGAATGATCAGTCTTTATTTTTCTTACGGGAGAACGGGTTATCATCTTTTTTACCACGATTGGATCTTTACTCTCGAAGACATAGAAATCCAGTGTTTTCTGGTCAGCTTCAATGTAAACATCACTTCTAACATTATCTTTTAGATAGAAAAATACCGAATCGATAAATTCTTTTTCGACCTCGATGATGAGAATATTGTTTACTGCCTGATTGACTGTATATTCAGCAAGCCATTCTGTGCTCCAGGTACAATAATCAATCTTATTGAAATGTCTTGTGATCTTTCTCGCTATCTTTACCTGCTGGCTGGATATCTGAGGGAGATAATCAGGTTTGCCTGAAATCGTGTATACTCCTCGCTTTACTGGTTTGATAATATTTTTGCTTCTAAGCTTATAAATCCGCCAGTCGATCGTACCTTCTTTTACACCCGGTTCATATCGACGATAAAAATCTAAGAGTTCTTTTCTGTCAAAATAGCGACGGTTTTGGAATGCTTCCAGCAGTTTCTCTTCAATCTTTTTTCCCATTACATTCAACTCCTATTGCTTAACACCATTATAGCAAATAGCCAAATAATGCCAGAGTTATTGATTACTGGCCTTTTTTTGCCTCACCCAAAAACGGCTCAAACCTCTTGGATATGATGATACGATACTCCCTCCAACATCGACTCAATAAAATCATTCTGCACACTTTTGTCAAACTATTTCCAATAAGTTTCTCTCGAACATCATAAATTATACATCACCGTTTAACTGCTTGCTGAAAGCTGCTTTATCACGTTAAGTCTTCTGCTATATTTTGCCAGTATTTCTGTTTTCTGGCATTTATTTGATACCGGGTCTTGTTCCTGTCGCAGATTTCCGATCAAACAGCCCGGCAAACTCCCCTTGCTCTGCTTCCTCCGGTCACTTCAGGTCTCCGGGACTTTACAACTCCACAACTCCTCCTGCTCTCCCCCAAAAATATCCATTGACACATTTACCCATTCATTATTATTTCTCTTTTTAATTGATTTACCAACCCAGAGGAGTTTTATGAAAGGTAAGGAAGCCCGTGCCAGGATCAAGATCAACAAGCTTCTGGAAGAATCCGGCTGGCATTTTTTCGACGAGAAGGATAGCAAAGCAAACATCCAATTGGAAAACAATGTCAGGATAACAGAAGCCGATCTCGTCAGATTTGGTGACGATTTCCAAAACTGCAAACAGGGTTATGTTGATTACCTCTTGCTTGACAGTAACGGCTTTCCCCTTATCGTTCTGGAAGCCAAAAGAGAAGATAAAGACCCTTTAGACGGTAAGGAGCAGGCGCGCAGATACGCCCTGAATCTTGCAGCCCGTTTTATAATTCTTTCTAATGGTAATCTCCACTACTTCTGGGACCTGAAAAAGGGTAATCCCGAGATCATTACCAGATTTCCCACTCCCGGCTCTGTAACTGCTCTCAAACAGAAAAAATCCAACCCCAATCCCGAACTGCTGATTAAGGAAGAAATAACTCCGGAATATATACTTCAGAGCCAGAACCCGGATTATCTCACTGACCCGGAATGGCTGGACCCTGATAAACGGTCTGATTATCTTAAAGACAATAATTATCGGCTTCTCCGTGATTACCAGGTCAGAGCTGTCCAAAGTATCCAGAATGCTGTATCTCAGGGCACCGACCGCTTTCTCTTCGAAATGGCTACCGGGACGGGTAAAACCCTTATAGCTACTGCTGTGATCAAACTGTTCCTCCGCACCGGAAACGCTATCAGAGCCCTCTTCCTCGTTGATCGTATCGAACTGGAAAATCAGGCCAAAACAGCGTTTACCGATTATCTCAAAAATGACTATCCCATCGTCATCTTCAAAGAAAACCGTGACGACTGGCACAAAGCAACAATAGTCATCTCCACTGTGCAGAGTATGATCGATAAGTATCAGCGACTGTTCTCTCCCACAGATTTCGATCTGATCATCTCTGATGAAGCACACCGCAGCATCAATGGTAACGCCCGGGCTATTTTCGAATACTTCAGCGGATACAAATTGGGCCTTACTGCGACTCCCAAAGACTATCTCAAGAACCTCGATGTCGATTCTCTGAAAGAACTCGATCCCCGTGCTTTCGAAAAAAGGCTGATGCTGGATACCTACAAAACATTCGGCTGCGAAAACTCGGAGCCGACTTTCCGCTATACCCTCACAGACGGAGTCAAAGACGGTTATCTTCTGAATCCCTATGTCATAGACGCCAGAACTACCGTCACAACCCAGCTCCTCTCTGATCAGGGCTATTCAGTTATGGTTCCCGACGAAGACGGTAACCTGCAGGAGAAGATCTATACTCAGCAGCACTTCGAAAAGAAGTTCTTCTCCGATCCTACAAACCGTGTCTTCTGCGAAACCTTTATCAAGCACGCTCTCCGGGATCCGGTAACTGATGAGATCGGAAAGTCCATTTTCTTCTGTGTCAGCCAGGATCATGCCGCCAAGATCACCAGAATACTCAATGAACTTGCAGAAGCCTGGTTCCCCGGGAAGTATAATTCCGATTTTGCCGCTCAGGTCACTTCCCGTATCCCTTATGCTCAGCAGTTCTCCAAGAGCTTTCAAAACAACAATTTCAATGGCTATACCAGATTCCTGGAAGGCTATAAAAGTTCTCGTGTCCGGGTTTGTGTCACTGTCGGGATGATGACTACCGGTTACGATTGTACCGATATCCTCAATCTTGCCCTACTCCGTCCCATCTTCTCCCCTTCTGATTTCATCCAGATCAAAGGAAGGGGAACACGCAAGCATACCTTCAAGTACACACATCGGGCAGACGGAAAGGAAAAAGTCATCATCAAAGAAAAGGAATCGTTCAAACTCTTCGATTTCTTCGCCAATTACGAGTACTTCGAAGAAAAATTCAACTACGATGAGGTTCTCGAACTTCCCAGAACCCCTGAACCTGTTCCGGGACCAACACCACCGGAGCCAACACCCCCTATCCCCGAAGAATATACTTATAAAGACAGAGACGCCGTTCAGGACTTGAATGAAAAGTTGATCGGTAAGGACGGAATGAAGATCGACCGTAAGATGTTCGAAAAATTCGCCGATCAGGTCAAGAAAGACCCCTTTGTCCGGGAAAAAGTAGCCGAAGAGGATTTCGAAGCAGCAGAAGATTACATCATCGACCACATCTTCGAAAAGCCGGAAGAGTATTTCAATCTCGAAAAACTCCGCAGAGACCTCAACCTCGACTGGCGTTCCCCATTCCGGCAGATCCTGGAATATACTTTCGGCCATATAGACCGGATAAAGAGCAAGCACGAAGTCCTTGATGAAGAATTCGACAAGTTCATTTCAATCTATAAACCTCAGAGTCAGTATGTGCCGGTAGCCAAAAGATTCTTCAAGGCCTACATAACCGATGAAGATATCCGCAAGATCATCAACAGTAAAGAATATGCAAAATTAGCCACCAGTTCCGTCCTCTCCATCCAGGATATCAAACAATTACAGGAACTCCGGGATACTATTCCCAGATACGTGAAAGATTATGTACCCCTCAACAATTTCATGCAGTGAGCTTGATTATGTACTTTTATGTTAATCAGAGTTATTATCTCAAGCTTTTACACTGCCTTCGGCGTGGCTTGCCCTGTGTAATGCTTTTTTCTATTACATCAGGGCTCCGGTGGCTAATCTCTTTACACCTTGCTTTACATCCAATTGACTTGCTTCTCCATTCTCTGGTTTTCCCTTGCCACTCTGTCACTTTGTCACCTTGTCACTTAGTCACCCTTCACCTCTCGGTGGCTAATCTCTTTACACCTTGCTCTACATCAAATGGACTTGCTTCCCCATCCTCTGGTTTTCCCTTGTCACCCTGTCACTCTGTCACCTTGTCACCCCTCTCGGTAGCTAACAACTAAAGGAGAACAATGCTAGATTCGACAACCAAACGAAAGATCGATACTGCCCGTCAGATTCTGGTCGGCAAGGTTCCCGACCCCAAATCGCAGATAGAACAGATCACCCTTGCCCTTATCTACAAATTCATGAACGATACCGATAAAACTTCGGTCGATATTGGAGGAAAACCCTCCTATTTCATCGGCGACTATGAACGGTTCTCCTGGGATAATATCATCGATCCCCGCCTTTCCGGGCAGGAACGAATGAACCTCTATACCGAAGGCTTGGAACGTATGGGAAGAAACCCCAACCTTCCCGAACTCTTCCGCAATATCTTCAAGAACGCCTTTCTCCCCTTTCGCGATTCCAACACCCTCAATATGTTCCTCGAAGAGATCAACGGTTTCCAGTATGACCATTCCGAACGGCTGGGGGATGCTTACGAATATCTCCTCTCCGTAATGAGTTCTCAGGGCGATGCCGGCCAGTTCCGCACCCCCCGCCATATCATCGACTTTATCGTCAGTGTAGTTGATCCTCAGAAAACAGACAGTATCCTCGATCCTGCCTGCGGTACCGCCGGATTTCTCATCTCAGCCATCAAACACATCGAAAAAGCCAATATGAAAGACTATCCCGGTGACCTGCTCGAAATTGACGAAAAGAAGAAACTTGCCGAGAACGTTGTCGGGTATGACATCTCTCCCGATATGCGCCGTATCAGCCTCGTCAATATGTTCCTGCACAATATCAACGAACCGCATATCTATGAATACGATACCCTCAGCTCTACCGACCGCTGGGAAGACGACTTCTCCTGTATCCTGGCAAATCCACCCTTTATGTCACCCAAAGGTGGTATCAAACCTCACAGTCGATTTGGTATACCCTCGACCCGTTCTGAAGTACTCTTTGTCGATTATATTATGGAACATCTCAACATTGACGGTAAGGCAGGTGTAATCGTCCCCGAAGGGATCATCTTTCAGGGTCAGAAAGCTTTCAAGAATCTCCGCAAAAAAATGGTCGATGACTGTTTTCTCTGGGCAGTAGTTTCCCTCCCCTCTGGAGTATTCAATCCCTATTCCGGCGTCAAGACCTCTATCCTCTTCTTCGATCGTGAAATCGCCAAAAAGACAGACGATATCCTCTTCGTCAAAATCGAAGCAGACGGATACAACCTGGGTGCTCAGCGCAAACCAATAGAACAGAACGACCTCCCCGAAGCCTACGAAGCTCTCACCTTCTACAAAACCAACCTCAAACTACCCTCTGAAGACCATCTTGTCAAATCCAACGGCACGAGAGAAATAGCCCATACAGCCAAAAAGAAAGACATCTCATCTCTAGACTACAACCTCAGCGCCAATAGATATGTCATTACCGAGATCAGAACAGGTAAATGGCCGAGAGTTAGACTTGGTAAGGTTTGTGAAATCATCTCAGGTCAATCTCCTGAAGGCATTTATTACAATTCAAATGGAGAAGGCACACCCTTTTATCAAGGTAAAACAGAATTCACTGACATCTATTTAGGAAAACCGGTTAAGTGGACAACACAGATTACTAAGAGATCTATTCCAGATGATATCGTTATGTCTGTTCGAGCTCCTGTAGGTCCGGTTAATATAGTAACCCAGGATATATGTATAGGTCGTGGACTGGCAGCAATTAGATGCTCAGATATAATCAACTATATGTATTGTTTCTACTGTCTTAGGCATCTCGAAGATAAGATACAGGGTAATTCCGGAGCAGTTTTCCCATCAATCAGCAGAAAAGAAATAGAGAATATCGAAATCCCCCTCCCCCCTCTGGAAGTCCAGAAAGAGATCGTCGCAGAAATCGAAGGCTACCAGAAAATTATCGACGGCGCAAAACAGATCATAGACAACTGGAAACCGAAGATTGACATCGACCCAAACTGGCCAATGATTGCACTAAAACAGGTTGCTAAAATCGAAAGTGGTTATGGTTTCCCTTTATTATATCAAGGAACCAAAGACAAAGAAATCCCTTTTATTAAAGTAAGTGATATGAACATTCGTGGAAATGATCTTTACATTAGATATTGGAATAATACAGTAACTTTTTCTGATTTGAATAAGATGAAAGCAAAAACCTGTCCTGAAGGTACAGTTATTTTCCCTAAGATAGGTGCAGCTATAAACACAAACAAAAAACGCATATTAACATGCGATACTGTGTATGACAATAATGTGATGGGGCTTGTGCCTGATACGAATTATATAATACCAAGGTATCTACATACGTTATTACTCTCATTTGATATATCAAAATGGGGCAGCTATTCTCAACCTCCTTCAATTAGAAAAACAACAGTTGAAGAGCATCCTATTCCTCTACCACCTCTTTCAGTACAAGAAAAAATCGTCTCCCAAATAGAAAAAGAACAAACCTACATTGACAAATGCAAAAAACTCCTCGAAATCTACCAAACCAAAATCAAAGACCGCATAAACAAACTCTGGAAAGAATAATGGAAGAGAAGCATTATTATTCAAGACGAAAGAAAAAAACTAGCGATAAAGATATAATTGATTTGTCCATTCTAAAAAGCTTGTTTGAAGCAATCTACAATGATTTTTATAGTAAGGCTTTTTTTACGGATAACATTGGTTCATATCTTTATGGTAAACACCAAGAAGGAAGTTTAGGAGATGATCATGATATTGAGCGACTACTGTTCACAAAGCTTAGAAAAAGGAATTTATGGCCAATTTATCATAAAATATATAGTTACGATGAAGTGGATCTTTTTGATATAATAGAATTTTGCTATGATTATATATCTAACCCAAAACCCAACGATCCTGAAGGCTATGACATCAATTCTGCAAAAAAAGAATTCCGAGACGCGATCAACGAACATCTCCGAGATTATGAGGAGGGATTTGAGATAAATGAGAGTGGAGAGATAGTACCACTCACATGGCACGGCATAAAGAATATTTATTATTCCGACATTCCAAGCGACGATCAAGAAAATATTGTGAAACCAATAACTGAAGCTGTTAAAAAATTCAGAGACAGGCATTCATCAGGTGAGGACAGGAAAGATGCAGTTAGAGATCTTGCAGATGTATTAGAATATTTACAAAAATCGTACAATCTCAAGGTATTATTGCTTTCAAAGCAAGATGAAAGTGATTTGTTCAATATAATAAACAACTTCAATATCAGACATCACAACAAAGTACAGAAAAAAGACTACAATAAAGTAATCTGGTACAATTGGATGTTTTACTGCTTCTTAGCTACTATCCATGCCATCTTAAGGTGTATCAATGATAACAAAAAACAACCACAAGGAGAAAAAGATGAATCCCGTAGTAAATATTAAGAAGGTTACTGTACCTTCAAAAGCCTTAGAGTTTTTTATGCTTTATTATGCACTTGAGGAACCTATCTTTGGAAGTAAAGGACATATCCGGCTATTTCAACCCCTGATTAGCAAGGGAAGTTTAGCTGGATTATCTGTCCCTGAAGATGAAATGTCGTATTTGTTTGATCAGTTTCAACAACAAGATAAGATCACTAAAAGCTGGATTGAATACGCTTTAAATGGCTTTGCTTTAAAACTTGCACTTTATCATTTTTCTGATGAGTTGATTGAGCTGGACCCAGATAAGGACTGGATATATACAAACCATCAGTTTCTAAATGAGCAAGAACGACAGATGATCTCCAGCAACGCCAATCTAATGAAGCTCCCTAAAGAAATAGTTGTTAAGCTGATCGATATACTAAACAGCCCTTGAGTTTTTATAGAGAAAACACAATTATCAATTATAGAACTGTTAGAAGGATTAGTACTATGGGAAGTCAAACATCAGCATTATTAAAAGGATTCGATTATCAATTTTTGTTTACATGGTATCAAATAGCTGCGATGCTACAAGGACGATCTCACATCTTGAAAATTGAGATAGAGAGCAAAGACTGTAAATCTGTTGACGATGTCGTTATCTACTATGATGATGAAGGGATAGAAGATAAAGGGAAAAGTGTTTACAGAGATTTCTATCAAGTGAAATATCATGTTGATAAAAGCAACTCTTATTGTTGTGAGTATTTAATACAGAAAAAAACCAGCCAAAAAAGCTTACTAGAAAAGTTTTTCGATGCTTTTGAAAAAATTGAAAAGGATGGTGTCTCTGGATACAGACTGATTTTGGTTTCTAATTGGGAATGGGACAGTAATGATATTCTATACAAAAAATTGAGGGAAGATAAAGAAGGTGCTTTACCTGAAGAGTTCTTTACCTCATCTGACAAGACTAAAATTGGGAAAATTATAGAGAAATGGCAATCTCATTTAAATACGGATAGAGAAGGAATCATCAGATTTGCTAAATCCTTACGGCTTGACCTTAATCATTTCGGGAGAAAACATTTCGAAGAGTTAGTATATAACCGAATTGAAAATGCTGGTTTGATTGTTCCGGATGATTGTAATAAGATTAGTAACTATACTCAGATCATTAGCAATCTTATTCAAACAGGTTTGTGTACTATCACTCCAGAATCTATTAAATCAATTTGTGAGACCCACGGCTTGATATCTAAGCAGACAGTAACCAATATACCTACTCCAATAATAGGAATCAGAAGTTATATGAGATTTGCTGAAAGAATTGAAGACGATTGTACAACACACAAATGCGTCGCAAGATTTTTTAATGGTCGTCATATTTTAGATAATGTTTTTTGGAACCGAGAGATTGTCGGAGAAATTTCTGACTACTTTGATCAGTTACGCAAAAAAATTGATTTACGAAATGTTACTCATAACATACTACTTGAATGTAATGGATCAATCGCTTTCTTATGTGGATATTTGTTGCCTAAGGTATCAAGCACATTAGTTAATCCTGTCCAAAAGGGTTATAAATCAGTTTGTTGGGAGCCCACATCTCTTAGAGATGATGAATGGGGTTGGGTTGTCAATAAGAATGACAATGATAATAATAGTAACAATGTAGTAATTGCTATCTCTATAACTCATGATATACATAATGCAGTTACCGATTATATTAGAAAGAAAATGTCACATTATAAGACCTACCTACATCTAATAAATAAATCGGGCACAAATCCTTCTTGCATTGAGAATGGTGATCATGCAACAGTATTAGCTGACCAATTGATTTCAATTATATCGTCTCTGAGATCAGATACAAGCGATTTAGTTTCTCATGTTTTTTTTGCTGCTCCAAACGGGTTTATGTTTTACCTTGGAAGAAATGGAATAGCCTTAGGGAAAATGCAACTATATGAATATGATTTTGGTGGAGATAGTGATAGTAGTTATTCACCAAGCATTCATGTACCAATCATAATATAATTTATAAGGAGGAAAAATGGATAATCTGAAACAGTTTACAGAGTTCATGTCAGGAATTAATTTAACTGACAATCAAAGAAAGGAATTAATAACAGGACACGAGACCTTAAGAAAGAGACTAAAAGGCTATGACGACCTGAAAGATGTAATTATCGAAACGTTTCTTCAAGGTAGTTATCGTAGAAGCACTATAGTAAGGCCAAAAGGCGTAGAAAATGCTGATGTTGACATCGTAGTAGTAACAAAACTCTCTGAGGAGGAGTATTCACCAAAAGAAGCTTTGATGCTTTTTGAGTCATTTTTGGACAAATATTATTCTGAGAAATGGAGATTACAAAACAGATCAATAGGAATCACACTGTCTTATGTGGATTTAGATATAGTTATAACCTCAGCTCCTTCAGAGGCAGAACAAGGTATATATAAAACTGCCGCTGTAACAACTAACAAAAATATATCAGAATCTAAAGACTGGATTCTTAATGAGAAATGGGTAGATGTTCTCGATAGTTTTAGTTTAAGTAAGACAGCTCTTTTAGTCGAAGCCCAACAACAAGCTGAATGGAAAACCGAACCATTGCGAATACCAGATGTAGGTCTTGAATGTTGGGATGATACAAATCCTTTAGAACAAATGAAGATCACTAGAAAAAAAAACAGAAACACAAATGGCAATTTTGTACAGATTGTGAAAGCCGTAAAATGGTTGAGACTTTTCAAGTATCCAGATTCGCCTAAACCCAAAGGATTCCCTTTAGAGAGAATCATTGGAGAGTATTGCCCCGATGAAGTTCATTCTATTCCTGATGGTATTGAAAAAACCTTCTCTATCTTCATTGATGAATGCTCCAGTTATTATAACGCAGGCACCAAACCCGTTCTCCCCGATTATGGAGTTCCTCATCATGATGTGTTAGCGAAAACAACTAGTGAGGAATTCTCTGCATTATACGAGCAGATATCAGATGATCTCGAAATCGTAAAAAAAGCAAGAGAATGTACTGATCAGTTTAAAAGTTGTGAGTTTTGGAGAAAACTATTCGGAAATAAATTTCCTTTGCCACCCAATGATACATCGAAAGGATATACTGAACCCGATAAGCCTGCTAATCCGCCAAGCACACGATTTGCATAAATCACTGTGGACCCAACATATCATATTAAACTTGGCCTATTAGGTCTCAAGGGAATTAAAGAAGTCACATTATTAGAAGACTCTCTGGAAGGGGCTTCTGACAGTAATGTGATGACTTTCTGTATAGAGGTATCGATTGATGAATATTCTGATAATATCCCCTCTATTACTAGGTGGTGGTATATTATAGAAAAGAGTTATCCTTATGGCAATATTTCCTGTTACCCTGATGCCACAATAGGCATAAAAGCGTCTTTTCCTCATCAATTCCTTAATAGTACCATAGAAGGTTCAAAGTGTCGGAGAGGCAAATTGTGTCTTATTGAACCTTTAAAAGTGTTCGAATCTTATGATCAACATGATCCAGTAGGAGATCCTGAGATGAGATTAAGGTGGTACGCTCATCGAACTGTTTTATGGATAAAAGCTGCAATAAAAGATGAACTAGTGTCTGATGGAGACTTGTTTGAACTACCTGACTTTGGCTCTGAGTTTTCTAAACACCTTATTGCTTTCAAAGAAAGCAAAGATACATATCAAATATGGCAGGAGAGAGTCCGAGAGTGGGGGTATGTAAAAATTTTGCAAATGGTTAATAATTCTAACATATGGCTTGCCAATGATTTTTTCGATGCGAGAAAAAATCTAATTCACAAGAGTGAATTCCAAATCCCTGCTGTTAAAATTGAAGTCCTTTGCTTTTGGTGGATATGGCCATCAATATTAACAATACCCCCTTGGCAAACACCACAGACTTGGGGAGAGCTAAGAGATATTGCCAAAAAGCAAAGTGTTTCATTCGAAGATGTATTGAAGAAAATATGTAATGTTTATAGAGACAATGAGTTCAGTATTCTTCTTATTGGCTTTCCAATTCCCAAGATATATGGAGAGCGAAATGTTGAATTTCATTTTGTTTCTGTACTATTACCAGAAATCTCTTCAAACATCGCACCTCCAAAGGGATATAGAAAGAATCAAAAGGGATTTTATGAACATGAGAAAAGACATGTATTCAATGACAATCAAGCAATAAGTTACTTGAAAACTCAGAATTGGCATCCTGAAAGATTACTTTCAAGGGGTACGATAGTGGATTCCTTATTACGTTCTAAAGTCCTCATTATAGGAGTTGGAGCATTGGGATCAATAATCGCTGAATTACTCGTCCGCAGCGGTTTATCAACAATTGGGATCATTGATTCTGACTTATTCGAAGCAGGAAATGTTATAAGACATACTCTTACTTATCAATCAGTTGGCCTAAAGAAAGTAGATGCTTTAGCTGATAAGCTAAGAACCTTAAATCCATATGTGTCTGTAAAATCGTTTGGATATTCTTTTCCTGATAATCCAGATGATATTGAAAGATTGACCGATGAATTTGATCTATTGATTGACTGCACTGCTTCTGAAATCATTATAAATCTCCTTGGTCAGGCAAAGTTTTCTTATCCTAAAAAATACGCTAGCTTTTCAGCAGGATGTGAAGCTGAACATTTCTATTCTTATCTCGAACACTCTTATTCATTCTCTTCAGACACGTTTTCATCTTCATTTAAGAAATGGAAATCAATTGAACATTCTTTATGGAGCGAAAATCCTTCTATAATAGAAGGAGCAGGATGTTGGTCACCCCTTTGCCGAATAAGATATGATGATATAATCATGATTGCTTCTATAGCTATTAAGCTTCTGGAGCTTTTGAGTAAAAAAGAAGATCGCTTTTCAAAGTTTGAGGCATTTCAAAAGACTACTATTAATGGGATCTGTACAGGGTACACATATGCAGAATGATTTTATGACATGGACTTCCGAATGTAAAACATTATCGGTTACAATTGAGAAGTTTTTGCTAAAGAAGTTAGCAGACTTTGTAACTAATTCAGATTGCATTGAAACCGGCGGAGTAATAGTTGGAAGATACTCAGATGATAGAACAACGGCTCTTATCTCTGACTTTCTCCCCCCGCCTAAAGATTCAGTAATGCAAAGAAATAGTTTTGTAAGAGGTGTCAAGGGTTTGAAAAAAAAACTCCGTAAAATATGGACAGGAAAAGACAGAAGATACTACTTAGGCGAGTGGCATTATCATCCTTCTAAGTACCTAATTCCCAGTAAAACTGATTTGGAACAGATGATAGCTATTAATCATGAACCTAGATTTCAGTGTAAAGAACCCATTATGATAATCGTAGGTAAATTTGTAGAAGACAACCTTCCCATTATCGTAATGGTATTTAAAGAATCTAAAACCTACCAGCTAAAACAGATATCGTATAATTGTTCTGATAATCTCTTTGATTGTAGAAAATCGTGATCATGGTAATCCCCTTTCCATCCTATGCTGAATTAAAAGCACTTTTCGTTCTATATGCAGGATTGAATCACAGATACTTTTAAAATAATTAAAAACATTGATCGAGTAAATTAAAGTGAAAAATAGAATTGATGACTCATATTTAGATATTGCATTGCATAATCTTATGGATTACTTTGGTATTGTAGACGAAATCGATCATAATCTATTGTTAAATAATATCAGAAAAGGGCGGGTTGAAGAAGCGGTCAAAATGATAGCCCAGCAGTATGGACTACCCATCAAAGTAAACATTATCTATGTATCAGAACACTATAAGGATAAAAACTCATCTAAGTTTACCACAACACAGATGACTAAAAGAGACAGAGAATATCCGGGAAGTGAAGGAATAACCGCTCAAGTTGAAATCCCTGGTAATCTGCCTTTTTTCGGTTCAAGAGACTTAGAAAATTATCCGATAACGGTAAAGATTTGTAAAAGAATTACTGAGTTCCCTGCATCATTTGCTTTGATTATGGCTCATGAGTTCGCTCATGTTTTACTTTCCTCCTTATCGCATTGTGAAAAAAGTAACGAATTCTACACAGACTTAACGGCACTAGTATTCGGCTTTAGATCAGTATTCCTTGAAGGAAGTAAAGCGGTTACTCATTCTTCATCATATTCGACGATATATCACCAACAGAAGACAACAGAAACTATTATTGAATACGGCTATTTATCAACACAACAACTCAATAATGCAATAGCCACAATAAACAGTATATTATTCGATTACACTGAAAATGTCATTGTAACTAACAGATGTGTTGAGGAATATGTATCTAAGTTACAGTTAATGAGAAAATTAGCAAGAAAATTTCGTTTCTATCACAATGAGATTACAAAAACAAAACTCACAAAATTGAAGCAGAGTGATGCTGATGCTATATCATCGTTTTATCATCCTAACTTTTATGATGAACTTTTCGAATCAATTTCATCAAAAGAAAAGTTCTTAACAGGTTTTAAACATGAAGGCTATAGACTAAAAAAAGGAAACAAGTATCCCAAAACGATGGAGAAGAGAGTAAAAAAGATAAAGTGTAGGATGGAGACTCTGGATGAGGAGATTGAACAACTAAAACATAACATTAGAGTTATTAATAGAAACTTGAACCTCATAAAGAGATTTCGTTTATCTTTCCAAAGAGTTTATAAAACACTTCTTTTGTGTAAGATAGATACTCTTGCATTGATTCTCTAAGATGTGGTTTCTGTCGTTGAGTTTGATCAAATTTTCGACGAAGAATATTTTTTCTCCATGGCTCTGATGTCTTGCTCAGGCTCAGGGATGAGCACAGCAATAAAATGAAAAGTACAAAACAACTCAGATCAATGAAAACAAAATCAACGTTAGATAGTCCTAATCTGTTAGTTGAGGACTGATCTAATTTCTCAGAGTATGAGACATACTTAAGATGATAGCATTCAACAATAGAGAAATAGCTCTGTTTATCTGGATTCTTCTCTTCCTATTAATCATTCTTATTTACTCTAAAGAGTCAAGTCCTAAATGTTGGTGTAAAATTATAACTCATTGTTCAATCTCCCACTT
>CAZBDV010000010.1:0-79999 GCA_964490765.1 uncultured Candidatus Cloacimonadota bacterium
GGAAGGGGTAAGAGGATAATGAATAATGAATAATGAATAATGAATGCTCCAGCGGGAGGGGGAGCAAGGGGGGACGGGACTGAGAGACTGAGAGACACAGGGACTTAGAGAGTGAGAGGGTGAGAGGGTGAGAGGGTGAGAGACTGAGGGACTGAGGGACTAAGAGACTAAGGGACTAAGAGACTTCAGAACCCCAGCACTCCAGCGCTCCAGAACTCCAGAACCCCGGCACTCCAGCACTCACTGCTGCCTATTATTCTTTCTCTGGTTCTTCATCCGGTTCTATTTCGTATTTGAAGTTACGGCCACCGAGTTGTTTGCCATAATAGCCGACAAGCAGTGCGCTCAGGCCGATGAGAGCTGTGGCGAGAGCGGCTCTTGGCCCGATCTCACTGAAGAGGATATTGAATCCGACAAGAAACATAGCATACACCAGGAGATTAAAGAAAAACCTTTTCCAGTAGAACCTGTACTTTCCCATTTTTGACCTCCCTGTTAATGATTAAAAGCAATATATTGAAAAACGAATTATTCTGTCAAGTATATGTCAGGGGGTGAGGGTGATTTTTTATATTGACAGGTAATGTCGCAATTGTAAGAGGAACAGACACCGAGTAGAGAGGTCTAAGCCTTACGTGGTATGATCTTCTGCCGACAGGGTATGAGGGGAAACCCTTATGCCTCCCGTTCTCTCCGGAGTGAGAGGAGAATTTGGAAAGGTGATCAATAAACAGCAGTTCGTTAGTCAACATCCTTTTCCGATTCAGGGCAATATTATAAGCGGAGGTATGTTTGCAGCGTTGGCTGGGTAGTTTTTCGACGCAGGATTTACTGATTATTGCCATCATTGCCGCTCTGGGCCTGGCGGTCAAACCGGTAGTAACGCCACTGGTTCATCTGGTATCGGCACCACTTCTCATTCCCGGAGGGTCGCTGGCTGGCGGTTTCTATATGCTCTGGCTCGGCCTGGTAGTGGTACTCGTTCCGAGAAGAGGATCGGCAGTATTGACAGCATTCGTGCAGGGAATAGTTACCATAATGCTGGGCCATTTCGGGCATCATGGAGTGATCAGTATCCTTACCTATACAGCACCCGGGATAATGGCCGAGCTTGTTTCCTGGTTGTTCCGGAACAGGGGTTCATTGATTGCTCAAACCTCTATCTGTGCCTCAGCCAACCTGGTCGGTGCTCTCCTCGTCGCTCTTTTGATTATGAGGTTACCGGCCATACCACTGGCCATATCTCTCACAGCAGCACTGATCTCCGGTATTGCAGGGGGTATCGTCTCTTATATGATAATCAGAAAACTATCCTCCCATCGATTTGAGTTATTTAAAGTGAGGGGTAAAGATATATGAAAACAAGAATACCGACCGTTATTGGACTGCTTCTGGCAGTGTTATTCGTTCTGTACCTGTTATTTGCTCCGGCATCCAGTTCGCAGATATATGTCTATGGTGCTGCCGAAGGGGATTATCTGATAGATGAGAGTGAGCCGGCTTCAGATCTGTTCAGAAGACTACAGGCAGAGGGAATAGCGGAGATAATGGTGATAGGCGAAGAGAATCGAGCAACGGTGATCCCTTCCGAGCATTACGGTCATTTTACTCTGGAGAAGAGTGGGAGATGCTGGGAATTGAGAGCCGGGGAATATGATTACAGGTTGATTGGGGTGAGGGGAATACTCATCTCTGAAGGTCGCAGGGATTCAGGACTTTATCATCTGAAGGGCAGAGAGGAGGCCGCATATTTTTCACTCTATGAACTGTTGCGGGAAAGAACGGAGGTTTCTGTTTCTCCTGATATTCCTTTGAGGGAGGGGAAAATCGATTGGAATGAGAGTCTGATCAGAGTCGAAACAGCAGCCGATTCGCTTCTCATTATCTATGCCAGCGGAGAGGAGGAGTGGAAAAGAACATTACCTTCCGGCAGCATCAGAGTAGAAACAGGCCAGCTTCTTCCCGATTTGACAGGCAGAGAGGAGAAAAGAGTAATAAAAGCCATCTGGGAGGACCCTCCACAACATTATGGACTCGAGATTCACGATCTGCTCCTCGAATCGGTCAGCAGGGGGCGGACCCTGGCAATATTTATAGATGCACTCGGTTATCGGCTATGGGCTTATGCCAGCGAGAAGGGTTATACAGCAACATTCCCCGATATAGAGCCTGAACCGATGCGGGTAGTATATCCACCCCAGACGATATACAACTATTATGCATTCGGGACGGGTGAACTGCTCACAGCCGATGAGCAGGAGAGAAAAGAGCTCTTTACAGACCTGGCAGAGAGCAATATCCGGGGTCTTATAGTTGAAGGTGAGATGCAGGTCTATCCCTCCCCGCTGGAGCAGATACTTCATCCACGAAGGAGGGGAGAGGAAAATATAGACCAGCAGATATTTCAGTCCTCGCTGCAGGCTATAAGCGAATACGATTTCCTTTTCGTTCATTTTCACGATGTGGATGATAACGGGCATAGATACGGACCTTACAGCGAGCAGGTTCTGGAAGCGATCGAGAGAATCGGAAATTATGTAACTTCTCTGGCCAACGAGTGGGAGGGGGAAATATTTATCTTTTCCGATCACGGTATGCATCAATATATTGACCGGGAGAGTGGAGAATATCACGGTACGCATTATACCGCCAGCGCGGAAGATATAATCGGGATATTTGCCAGACTAACCGGCAAAGGAGAAGGAGGAATGAGTGAAGAGTAATTCCAGAAGAAAAACGAGTGTAACGGCGAAGGGGAGAAAGCCCCGTTCCGGGCAGTGGATTTCTATCTTTATAATCCTGGCAGTCCTGATAGTTTTGCTGAGTATCCTTTTAGAGATGAGGCAGCATGAGATCGGGCGGGTTGAGGGATTGAGCATAATCGACGAAGAAGAGATGTATCAACCGACCGCTCTGGACCTTAATAATATTCCCAATACCATAATAAGGATGAATGACGGGACAGAACTGGAGGGGTATCTACTTACCGACATACTGGCATATTACGAAATAGATCGAGATTCGATTGAGAGTATTTATCTCTCCTCACTGGATGGGAGCAGGATTATCGTCTCTTACGATGAGATCAGGGAAGAAGATGTTATGCTAATGGTCGTAGAGGGTCTGCATCGAACTTACAGGTTGGCTTTTCCGCAAGATCCTTTTCGCAACCGCTGGTTGAAGGATATAGTCCTGATCGAGGTGAACTGAACCTGTGTTGAACGTCAAAAACTTCACCTTTCGTTATACTGCAGAGAGCGGCTTTCTCTGGAATCCCCTGAATTTCTCTGTCAGAGCGGGGGAGATAATCCTTCTGAGAGGAAAAAACGGGAGCGGGAAAACTACACTTCTGCAATGTCTCTGCAGTATCATACCTCAGGCGATAGAAGGTGAACTCCGGGGAGAGATCAGTTTCAGGGGCAGCCCTGTTACCTCCAGGCCATTAAGGGAGATAGCACCCGAGATAAATATTCTCTTTCAGGAACCGGACAAACAGGTCTTTATGCCGACGGTAGAAGAGGAGATCGCCTTCGGCCCGGAAAATCTCTGTGTCGAAAGGGGAGAGATAGAGCGGAGGCTGAATGAAATACTTGAGCGTCTAAAGATCACTGAACTCCGCAGAAGGCTGACTGCAGAACTCTCATTCGGGCAGAAGAAACTGGTTGTTTTAGCCAGTATTCTGGCAATGACGCCAGCGATTATCCTTCTCGACGAGTTATCGGCCGGTATTGAAGAAGGGTTGATTGAGAGTATTGGATCATATCTGGTGGAACTGAAAGAAATTGGGAGATCATTCGTGCTGAGTGAACACCACCCAGCTTTCGCTGAGCTGGCGGATCAGATAATCGACCTGGACGAGATGGCAACACCCGGTCGCTTAGCTGAACCCTGGAATAACCCGGGAGCTTGAGTTGATGAAGGTTCTCTACAGGATTTCTGACCTCGAATTTGCCTATAAAGGCGAAGTGTCGGTTTTCAAAAGTCTCAATATGGTCATTACCCGGCTGGGTGTAACTCTCATTACCGGCAGTAACGGTGCGGGGAAAACAACTCTCTGTCGGTTGCTGACCGGCCTGGCCAGTGGTTATCACGGTTCTATCCTGCTGCAGGAGAGGGAGCTTTCTGGATTGAACCGGGCTGCGATAATGGATGATATTCTCTATATCAAGCAGGAATTACAGGGCAATCTGATGGGTATTACACCCGAAGAGGACCTGAAGATCTGGCAGAATCGGTTTGCCGAAGAGGATACAGAAGAGAAGAGAAGATTACGGGAAGCAGGACTGGCGAAACTCGGTATTGCAGAGCTTAAAGATAAGCCTCTCTGGGAGTTGAGTTACGGACAGAAGAGGAGAAGTATGCTCTCAGTATTACCACTCTTCCCGGATAAATACTGGATTATAGACGAACCTACAGCAAGTCTGGATGACAGAGGGATCGAGCTGCTGACTACCCTAATCGAGAAGAAGAGAAAGAGGTCTGACGGCGTATTGATCCTTACCCACCGTCCAGGCTTATTCCGGACAATAACAGATTATACCTTTGCTATAACTGATGGCAAAATTGCAGGAGAGAGCTGAAAGGATGAAGAGTACCCTGAATACCAGAACGATTATTGTTATCGCTCTCGCCCTCTCCAGTATAGTAGTCATCAGGCAGAATATAACAACGCAACTTGGTGTGATCATAATGGCTCTGATCCTTCTCGTTCTCCAGGAAGAGCGAAGAGCTATCTTCAGCAGGCTGACAGGCAGACTGAAACACTTCTGGATCGCCTTTCTGGCTATAATGATCCTGCAGGTACTCTTCAGAAGAGATGGAGACGTTATCTTTCAGTTCCATATTCTGAAAATAACTCAGACAGGTATCTACTATGGGATAACAGTAGCTCTCCGATTAATAAACCTGATCCTCATAGCCGACCTCCTCTTCAGGATTTCATCTGCAGAGTATATGCTGGCCTTTAAAGCCTGGCACATTCCCTTTGAGATATCATTTCTTATTACTACTGTAATACGCTTCATTCCTGATTATTACCGGCTCTTTCTCGCTTACCGGGAGACTTTGTATCTCCGTAACATCGAAATCAGGAAACTGAGTATAAAAAATAAACTGTCTGTTCTGGTAGCTTTGCTTATACCGGTATTGACAGCCAATCTTGCCGATGTAAAATCTCGTGCTGTAGCTCTTGATATGAAAGCATTCCGGCTCTATCCGCAGCGAACATATCTCCACGAGGCAAGACTTCGAGGCCAGGATTATTTGATACAATTCCTGAGCCTGATCATCTTTCTATTCGTCATCCTGGTGTTTTAGCAGGATTCGATTCTCTCCCTTAACAGAGCGATTGGAATGCTGGAGAATGACAATTTACTTGACGTTTTTACCCGACTCGAATTTTTCTGAACCAGTGCTGAAGTGGTGGAATTGGTAGACACGCTAGGTTCAGGACCTAGTGGGCGAATAGCTCGTGGGGGTTCGAGTCCCCCCTTCAGCACCATTTTTATAGTAGTAACCAATTCACTAATTACGGAGTGTAATTCCTCATGACCAGGCTGGAACAGACCATAATCGCAGAAATCGAGCGGGCTAACAGTATCTGGCAGCTCTTTACGGCAAATGAGAAGCTACTTGTAGCTGTATCCGGCGGAAAAGATTCTCTCGCACTCTATCATCTCCTGCGACAGTATCCCCTGCAGTTGGCTGCTGTCCATATCAGGCTCAGTAAAGGATTCAAGATCGATTTCTTAGAAAGGAACAACCTCCGTGATGAGATCGAGGTCATTGAAACCGACATCTACGATGAGATCAAAGCTAAGGAGAGTAACCTGAACACCTGTTATCTCTGCTCCCGTGAGAGAAGAAAGAGAATCCTTCAGTTTGCCGAAAAACAGAATATCAAGAAGATAGTCTTCGGACATCACCGGAACGATGTGGTGGAAACCCTGCTGCTTAACCTCATCTTCAGCAGAGAGGTCAGTACACTGCAGCCGAAGCAGGTACTTTTCGCCGGGAAGTTTCAGATCATCAGGCCTTTTTATACTCTTTCTGAAAAACTGCTCTATTCACTGCAGAAAGAGAAACAGTGGTATATTGAGCCTGATCGGTGTGCCGAAGCAAAAAGTTCGAAAAGAGAATATATCAGAGAGTTATTACGAAAACTGCAAAAAGATCATCCCGGAATTGATGTCAGCGATAATATCTTCTCTGCTCTGCAATCGGTGAAGAGCTCTTTTCTCCCCTTTCCTCCGAAAAGTTGATTCATCTGTTAATCCCTCAGAGTGAGGGGTTAAGCTAACTTCTGGGAAATCATAGAGTTAATCTCATTGACAAAGATATTGACAGGGGATTAGTAATTCTTCGAGAGTTAACATAAGCTTAAAACCGAGGGAGGAGTAATGGAGAAGCAAGAATTGTTAGAGGCTATTCGTAAGGGTATTATGGCGGAGCGTGACAGTATTGAGCTCTATGAGAAGGGGTTGCATAGTGCTGAAGATGACGAAGTAAGGTCCTTCTTCCAGGAGAGAATCGATGAGGAGACGCGGCATTACAGCTATCTTGTCCGCTATTATAAGGATATCGAGGATGACAGGGAATTGAAAGATCTGAGCGAAGGTCTACCGGGAACAGAAGGGGAGAAGATATTCAGTGAAGAATTTCTCCGCCGCATCGGTGAAAAACAGACCCTTTTCTCTGCTATTTCGACTGCTGTATTACTGGAGAAAGATTCGCTGCAACACTATAAGAACCTGGCTCAGGATGCTGAGCAACCGGAGTTGAGGAGCTTCTTCAGCCAGATGGGCCGCTGGGAGACCGAGCATTACATAGATGTTCTCAATATTCAGAAAGAGGCGGAGAAATTCTACTGGGAATTGAACGATTTTGAACCCTATTAAAAATAAAAAGAAGCAGCCGGGACAGGAAAGAGTTCAGATGTGAGAGAAGCGACCTGTTTTCAACAGGAGATCTATTTCCTGATAGCTGAATAAGTATTTGTGATTACAGGCTCAAGAACTGCTCTTCTCTTTGTCAGTCATTTTCTGGCTGATCTTATCAAACAGATCAGGATTCTCCTCTATGAATTGATCTTTCAGCTTCCAGAAGGCATTATCTTTAATCATTCTCTTCTTACTGTACTTGTATCCGATTACCGATACAATCAGGGCACCAATCGTATTAACGATGAAATCCCGCATCGTATCCAGCACCCCTAATCTGGTAGAGAAGTAACCGTAAACCTCTTCCAGATTTCTCGCTTTCTGCATATCGGCACCAAAGATACCATCGACCAGGAATTCGAAGATCTCCCAGAGAACACCAACAGTCATAGCAAAGCAGAAGGTGAAGAGAGCAATGAAAAAGGGGCTCAGTCTGATATGGATATTCCTGTCTTTGTTAAGGGTAAATATAAGCAGAAAACCTATGTAGCCTAGAAGAAAGGCGGAAATCGAATGTAACATACTGTCCCACCAGGGGAAGCGACGGAAATATTGCTGCACTTCACCGAGATACATTGAAGCGAAGATGAATAGCAGAATTATGATCTGCATAGGTGCAGGAATCGATATTCTTGCCCGTTTAGCAAGAATCGTTGGTAAAAGGAACAGCAGGAGAGTCAAGACAGCACTGAGCAAAATCTCCCACTGAGCGTTCAAATAGTTGAATACAATTGCAGCTGCTGTCAGGATAATGAAGAAATACCTCATTATCGGTTCGATTCTTCTGGCGGACCATTTCCTTTCTTTCATAGTTTATCTCCTGTAGCATCTAATACCGGTATCTATGGCTTATCAATGAACGATATACCATTGAATAATATCATATTATTGGTTGCATTAACCGGGCAGGCGGTGAGCCACTGAGAACGAGACTGAATTCTACAATCCTTTTCTATAGACTCATAACAGCACTGCATTATTATCTCTGATGATTTTAACCATTTCTGCAGAACTTTTTCTTCTGTCAAACTGTTTTGTCTCAAGGGGAGATGTAACTGCTCAGCGATATTCTCTTTTCAGGACTATGCGATTTCTATTATGATATTTAAAGCCTGAAAACTCATAAACCAATTCACTGCATAAGCTGTTACAGAACGGTTAATTACTTTACAATAATCTGTGACTCTGATTTCTTGTTCTAAAAAAAGCGAGGTGAATCTTTGAGCGAGATTAGATACGAAATAGTAAAGAAAGCTAACAGGGAAGATGTAGCTAATCTATATCGTAAAGCCGGCTGGTGGAGTGAGAAAAACGATAATATAGAGTTTCTCGATGACCTGATTGCCAACTCCTTTCTCTTTGTCTGTGCTTATGATGGGAAAGATCTGATCGGTATGGGTCGTTCCCTATCAGACGGCATCAGCGATGCTTATATTCAGGATGTAACAGTGCTGGCTGATTACAGGAGACGTGGTATCGGTGGATCGATAATCCGCATACTGGTAGATAATCTTTACTCCAGGGGTATTCGATGGGTCGGGTTGATAGGAGCACCTGGAACACAGCATTTCTATGAGGAGCTAGGTTTTAAGGTAATGAAAGATCACATACCAATGCAATATAAAGGAAAGGGTTAAGAGCTAAGGGCTAAGAGCTAAGGGCTAAGAGCTAAGGGCTAAGAGCTAAGGGCTAAGGGCTGAGTAATGAAAGACCATATACAAATGCAATCTAAAGGAAAGAAATGAGCAGGCCTGATCTAGGTAACTTACGTAAGGTACAGATAGACGATTACGAACTTTTATCGAAACTTCTTAGCCGTTATCAGACTCCCAGAAGCGCTTATAATATAGTCAATCTGATGATCTGGGGAACTCAGTTCAAGGCACAATGGATGGAGTTTGAGGGGAGGTTGATCCTCTTCAATGAGACCTGGATGTGTGTCTTGATGCCGCTGGGTATATATTTTCCCCCGGATGAACTGGTAGAGATATCGGAAGCCTTCTGTGAGAGTAAGAAGTGCGGAGCAGTTTCACTGATCGATAATGAGTATATGGCACTCTACAGAACCAGTTATTCCGGTTATGATATAACTAAAGACTACAATACAGCAGATTATATTTATCTTACAGAGAAGCTGGCCCGATTGAGCGGTAAGAAGTTACAGAAAAAGAAGAATCTGATCTCACAGTTTAGAAAGAGATATGGTGAATATGCAGTATTACCTCTTCAGGGAGCAGATTCAGGTGATTGTCTCGATTTTGCAGATCAGTGGTATAAAGATCATCCGGAAGCCAGAGATGAGGGATATTATTACGAGAGAAGGGCTTTACAGACGGCCTTCGAATATTTCGACCTTCTGAAGCTGGAAGGGCTGATAATCAGGCACGAGGGTAGAATGATAGCCTTCACCATCTTCTCAGAACAGAGTGTTGATATGGCGAATGTCCATTTTGAGAAATTCGACCGTGAAATGAAGGGGGCTGCACAGCTTATAAACTGGGAAGCGGCCAGACATCTGCAGGATAGATATCTCTATGTAAACAGAGAAGAGGATATGGGGGTACCCGGATTAAGGAAGTCGAAACTCTCTTATCAACCTTTGATGGTGCTGGACAGTTACAGGATGCAGAAAAAGAAGCGAGAAAAATAAAAAGAATAATATGAGGTAGAATAATGTTCAAACTAAAAGTTACGTCGAGTTTTTCGGCAGCCCATAAATTGGACGGTTATGCTGGAGACTGTTGTAACCTGCACGGCCATAACTGGCGGGTTCAGGTAGTAATTCGGTGCAGGGAACAGGATAATATTGGCCTGACGATAGATTTCCGGGAGGTCAAGAAACGGCTTCAGGTTGTAGTATCAGAAGTTGACCATAAATATCTGAACGATCTCGACTGTTTCCGGGGTAAGAATCCGACATCAGAGGAGCTGGCACGCCATCTGTTTAAGCGGCTTGTATCTGAATTCGACGACCTCGATTGTGAGATTGGCGAAGTCGAGATCTGGGAATCAGAAAACAGTTCTGTCGTCTATTCTGAATAGCCGATATGTTACATATTGCGGAAGCCGAGTTCATCACCAGTGCTGTCAAACCAGTACAGTTTCCCCCCTCACCCTATCTGGAGATTGCAGTTGCCGGACGGTCCAATGTCGGGAAGTCATCTCTTATCAATATCCTGCTCAACAGGAAGAAAATAGCGAAGACCAGCTCTACTCCCGGTAAGACGAGACTGGTTAATTTTTTCCAGGTCAGGGTTATAAGGTATGATAACTCACGGGAGCGTATAGGAGAGGGGTTCTTCTCACTCGTAGATCTGCCAGGATACGGATATGCCAGAGTCAGTAAGACAGAACGGGAAAGCTGGAAAACGATGATCAAGGGCTATCTGGAAGACAGGCCACAGTTGAGATTACTCCTTCTTCTTGTTGATATCAGGCACAGTGCAGATCCAAAAGATCTGTTGATGCTCGAGATGCTCAACTCCTATCAGTTGCCCTATCTCATAATAGCCACTAAAGCGGATAAGATCCCCAAAAATAGTGTCAGGAAGCAGGTTGATAGCCTGAGTCAGGAGTTGCATACAGAGAGGGGTAATATAGTTCCTGTTTCTGCTTTGACAAAAAGAGGGCTGGATATACTTATCAACAAACTCGAAGAGGTCCTCTTCTGATAGTGGCCTGTGCTGTCATAGTTAATCAGATACCTGATTATAACTAATGGTTACTGCTGTTCTCCCGTTTGAGCATCTTGGCCAGTTTGTTTCCCACGTAAGAGACTTTCTTATCTTTCTCGCCACGCCAATCATAGATAACGAATTTAGTAAGGGCCATGAAATCGGGTGACTTGTCTTTCAATCCTTTTTGGAGATAGATAGAGAGTATCTTTCTGAGCGACATCATAAGAGTTTTGATCCTCTTATCGGAGCCGGTCATGATCCATTCTCTGATATAGGGGTAGGTCTCGGCAGGGCGAGTTCTGACTACCTGTAGCAGTATATGGGTTACTTTCTTCTGGACTTCCAGGCTCTCATCATCCAGCGCTTTGGTCAGAAAGTCGAGGACAAAGTGCGGGTCTCTTTCAGCGATCAGTTCCAGGCCATGAAAGGATACTATTCGTTTTTTCTCGATATCTGAATTGAGCCATTCAGGCATCATCTCTTTCATAATATTAGGGTGTTTTTTCCACATCTCATAGATGATGCTCTCAACCTCCCAGGGAACAGTTTCGTAATGCTCTTCCAGAAGTGTTACGATCTTTTTCGGTTCGTTTACATTTAGATTATAGAAATAGAAGAAGGCGGTTGCCCTGATCCCGTACATCTTATGAGAGATCATATCTCTGGCAATCATTGTCATCTTCCGCCTGTTATTGTAGTTGGTCATCAGTTTTCCGACCAGTTCCCTGATGAAATAGTTGGAGGTTTTGCTCAATTCTTCGAGTAAACTGCGAGCCTGGTCATCCTTTTTTGCATCGAGTAGAGTAAAGATCTTACTGACCTCCTCCTCGATTGTTTGTGTTTGCAGCGCATCAAGCCTGCCGACATCTTTGATTTCGATCATAACTTACCATCTTAGTATTATTTTTTTGATTACTGATAATACGTGCTGTCAGGCAGAAAACTTCTCTATAAATATCTAACCGGTATTACAAAGTCAGGCCAATACATAAGATTCATTTTATTTCCGATTGCAGTTTACTGAACTCACACATCACGTAAATTGTTCATAACTCATACAAAGATATCTATTGTATAACAGCAGTCAATAGTTTTTTTCTTTATCTGTTATCCGTGAGGTTACAACTTAATAGCTGTTTGACCATTGCTGATTACCGGGGTTAGAGAATTTTTTCTTGATTATTACCCGGCTTGTATAGTAAGTGTATCCATTGATTTTAGGATACTGAGTAGTATCAAGGAGAGAGTATGGCAAAGAAGACGAGACGTTCTTTGAAGAGCGGCTTACCACCGGGTAGTCTGGTCTATATCGGTGAGGAAAAGACGAGTAAGATAAAAATCACCTCCATTCGTTATAACGAGTCAGAGGTGATTAGAGAGGAGTTCAGTAAGCCAGAACCGGAACTATTCAGTAAAGACTCTTATATCAGGTGGGTAAACCTTGATGGCTTACATAATGTCGAGCAGTTAAGAGAAATGGGGAATTTACTTAACATTCACATCCTGACCCTTGAGGATATTCTCAATACAGAGCAGAGGCCAAAATTAGAGGATTATGGTGACTATTATTTTATTGTTTTGAAGATGCTCTCTTATGATAGTAAAATCAGAGATATAGTAGAGGAGCAGGTCAGTATCGTGATCAAAGACAACCTGATAGTTACTTTTCAGGAAAAGGAGGGTGATGTATTTCAGCCTGTCAGGGAGAGGATCAATACTGCCGGTACACGACTCAGGCGTATGGGGATTGACTTTCTGCTCTATGCTCTGATGGATGCGATCATCGATAACTATTTCATCATTCTGGAAAAGGTGGGTGATGAGATAGAGAATATTGAAGAGTTGATTTTAGAGGATCCGGCAACAGAAGTCATGAAGCGTCTCTATATGTTGAAACGGAATGTCGTTCTGTTGAGAAGAACGATCTGGCCTATTAGGGAAGTGGTCGGCTTTCTGGAAAGGACCGATTCCAGACTGGTGAAGGAAGAGACGAAGATCTATTTCCGTGATCTCTATGATCATAGTATACAGGTTATAGAGAACATCGAAAGCCTGCGAGACCTGATTGCCGGTATGGTCGATATCTATCTCTCGACTATCAGTAACCGGATGAATCAGGTAATGAAGGTCCTGACTATCATAGCGACTATATTCATTCCGCTGACCTTTATAGCCGGGGTTTACGGAATGAACTTTCTTAATATGCCTGAACTGGAGTGGAAATTTGGTTATCCGTTAGTTTTGTTTCTGATGCTGATGATTGGAATTTTTATGTTATATCTGTTCAAACGGAAAAAGTGGTTGTAACCAATAAAGAGAGGTAATTATGAAGTACTGGCAGCCCGTAAAAATCGAAGATGAGAAATATTACATAAGCAAGCTGGGACCTCTGGAAATCAGGCTCATCAAGATCGGTAATGAACTGAGACTAACGGAGAATTATCTGACAGAGGAGGTGAGAGCCGAAGAGGATTGGGAACAGATTGTTGTCCCTTTACAACCGGGAGAGAACACTTATTCAACAGCTTATAAACGGTGGGTAGTGCCGACAGGAGATTTATCACTCAGGATGGTTCCTGTTCTATCCGATCGCCCTATCCTGGTACAGCCTGAGAGTAAGATCCAGATCCTGCCTGACAGTAAAACGACGTTCTATGTTTCTCTGCCCGTCGTCTTAAGGATTACTACAGGGGAAGGGAGTATAATAACCGATATACCGACCCAGATTCTTTCCAATACCTGGTTCGGAGAGCCTTTTGAAGGTGAACTCTGTTATGCAGTAAAATCGACAGCCAGAACCGAAATAGCAGACCGCACCGTCAAACCGTATGTCGCTATTTGCCCCATATTAGTAGAAAACCATTCACCCGCTAATTTCGCTTTTCAGCGTCTTTCGGTCCATACAGAGTATCTGGGTATCTATGTCGGAGTCAAGCATCTCTGGACAAACAGGATAGAGGTCAGGATAGAGGGTGAGGAGCAGGAGAGTCTGATAGATATCTCAGAATCTCCACCAGAGATCGAAGAGATTAAAGAACAGCTGTCCGCAGCCAGAGAGGTACCATCGAAGAAATTCCACAGGAAGATGTTCTCTGACTTCCCGTTTATCAAAGGTTAGGAGTTTACTATGTTGACTACAATTTCAGAAACGATATCGAGATATCTCACACCGGAAGTCATCCGGACAGGAATCAGGGTAATAGTCATTATCTTTATCGGTCTTCCGCTGGTTAAGATTTTATCCCGTTCTATCGGCAAAGCTATAGGTAAGAAGAAGGATTCACTTCAGACCGAAATGATCGTGACTAAGGGAATACTTTATACCGGGCTGGCACTGATCTTCGTTGCATTGTTAAACGAATTCGGTTTTAAGATCTCGGTATTGCTGGGTGCTCTGGGTATATTCGGCCTGGCTCTCGGTTTTGCTTCTCAGACGAGTGTATCCAATATTATCAGTGGACTGTTTCTCATAACAGAGAGACCGTGTGAGATCGGGGATATGGTCCAGATTGGTTCCACAACCGGAATAGTCCTCTCTATTGATATCCTCTCGACTAAACTCAGGACCTTCGATAACAGATATATCAGAATTCCGAACGAGACGATTCTCAAGACAGAGATGGTCAATATATCCAGATTTCCGATCCGGCGTATGGATCTCGATATCGGGGTAGCGTATAAAGAGGATATCCGGAGAGTTATCGCTGTCTTGAAGGATATAGCGGGAAAGAATCCCTACTGTCTGGAAGAACCGGCACCATTGATATTTCTCAACGGATTCGGTAGTTCTTCAATTAATATCAGATTTGCCATCTGGTTCGAGAAATCAGATTTCTTCAACCTGCGAACCAGTATCAATCTGGAGATCAAAGAGAGGTTCGATGCTGAAGGAATAGAGATCCCATTCCCGCATATCAGTGTATATACGGGTGAAGCAACAAAACCGCTGCCACTGAAGGTTACCGATTACAGTAAGAATTCAAAGCCGAGTTAGAGTGCCACTCCCCTTATCTATCAGTATCAGATCAACATCTGCCTCTTCAAAGAGCTGTTGTGCAAGTTTGTCAGGGTAATCATCAAAGATGTATACTGTCTTGATTTCGGCATTGATAATTATCTTGGCACAAATACTGCAAGGGTGGTTCGTGCAGTAAAGCTCAGCACCTCTGGTTGAACTGCCGTTGATAGCGGCCTGGATAATAGCATTCTGCTCGGCATGGACACCACGACAGAGTTCATGCCGCTCTCCGGAAGGGACATTGTTGAGTTTTCGGATACATCCGGTATGTTCACAGTGAGCTATATGTTTCGGTGCTCCGTTGTATCCAGTTGAGATAATCTGATTGTCTTTTACCAGAACGGCTCCGACCTTGCGTCTGAGACAGGTGGAACGTGATGAAACGAGAACTGCCATATCCATAAAATACTTTTGCCAGGTTGGGCGATTTTCCATAGAGATTTCCTTTTTCCAGATTAAATAGAAATTCTCGCTCCGGCTCTCTGTGTCAAGTAATGTTTTGACCCGTGTTTATGGCTGGGAAAAGAAATTTGCTGGACTAATCCTCTCAGAAGTTGCAGGCAGGTTTCAGTAGTTAGTGAGCCAACAAATTACTTTACACGATTTCGTCTGGAAGTAAAGTTGAGAGAAGAAATAAAATGAGAAAGAAGTGTAGATGAATATGATTAACAGAAGAGAGCAGATATTGATTCGCAGTATCCCGATGATAGTTTTGGGGCTCTCAGTCTTACTCTTCAATGCCTGCAGTAAAGGAACGGAAGAAGCAGAGATGTTCTTCAGGGTTAATGAAGAACTACTGGGAGAATATTATTCCGATTCGCTATTAACGATCGATATGCGAATTCCAGTTGACTGGGTAGACATTACAGAAGAACTCAGGATGCTGGTTGATGAGATTTATGCCGAGAGTGGTGTTGATTATGAGCAGGGGCTTAATTTCCTGAAGAGTTACGGAAACTTAGATGAGATTGTCTTTCTGTTATTGTTCGAGTTCGATCACAGCCTGATCAGCAATGAGCCTGAAGAGGCAATTCTGAGCTTTCTTGCCGACTTTTCTCAGACTACAGAAGTTCTGCAACAGGGGACTTATAGCCATAATGAGATCAGATTTCACCAGATGACATCCCAGGATAACAATGGCCTGATCAATATCAAACTCTTCGGGTATAGTAACGAAACTACTCTGTTTGTTTTAGATTACTATATCCCCCGGGATATATATGTTGATTATATTGAAACTATAGAGTCTTCCATCGGTTCACTTACAAAGCATTAAAAGGAGGTTATATGTTGAAGAAAATCGTTACAATGCTAATATTAGCTTTCCTCATGCTTGGTTTTGTAGCCTGTAGTACGCACATTCATACTGTAGGAAACGGACCTCAAACATATCAACAGAATGAAGCACGACAATGGTATGTTTTGTGGGGTTTAGTACCTATTAACGATGTAGATACCAGCCAATTAGCTGAGGGTGCTACAGATTATGAGATAAAGACAGAACAGAGTTTTCTTGATGTAGTGATAAACATATTTACAAGTGCTGTCACAGTATATTCCAGAACGGTGACAGTTACGAAATAGGACGGAATAAAGAGCCATGGAAGACTCTTTTTCCTATAACATTTGGAGAGTGATGATGAAAAAAGGTTTATTAATATTCAGTATGATTATACTAATATCCGTTCTGCAGGCCGGACAGATCAGTTATCTGATAACGCTCGACCGGTCAGAAGTCGCAGAAACCGATATTTTGCAGAGGCTCGATCTCTCGATCTATCATATCAGTGGTGATATTCTGATCACCGGTATCAATAGATTACAGGGATTGGATAGAGCGGGTATCAGTTACGAAGTAATCGATAATGATCCCTGGTCGGAGAAATACTACATAGTATCTGATAAAAGGGGTGAACATATATCCATAGATCCTTCCTGGGGCAGAGTGATATACCGTGATGAAAAAATAGTCCTGATCAAAACTTCCCTCTTATCGGTAGAACAAATAACGAATATACCCCACAGTATCACAGAGCTATATCCCAATCCGGTAAGATACAATTTCGAGAAGATCTATCCTTCACGTAATGCCAGGAAACCGATACAGAGAGATGATATCGATACATTGCTCAACGAGATCAACCCGGACAGCCTTGGCTATTTCGTGCAGACGATGGAGAATTTCGTAACACGTTATTGCTTTGCCCCGAACAGGGATGAAGTTGCTGACTGGATAAAGAATGAATTCTTAAGGTTCGGTTATACTGACGTCGTTGTTGATTCTTTCTATCAGAACAATGTCTGGCACAAGAATATCGTGACTACTATAGAGGGAACTGTTTCTCCCGATGAGATAGTCATCATTGGAGGACATCACGACTCTATAACCTCAGCATCTTACAGTAACCCGTCCAACCCCGCTCCCGGTGCCGATGATAACGCTACCGGGTCCGGAGCAGCAATGGAGATAGCCCGGGCAATGAAGGCAGTAAATTTTGAACCGGAGACTACGATCCGCTTTATCACATTCGCCGCTGAAGAGGTGGGACTCTGGGGTAGTCATCATTATGCCCAGCAGGCATACGATAACGGGATGAACATCAAGTTGATGATCAATAACGACATGATAGGATATACCCCGTATGGCCCTGGAAACTGGACAATCAATCTCATAGAATACAGTGGTTTCGAAAATGAAGCCAATCTGGCCCGCCAGATCATTGATCTCTATACTGATATTACTACTGTAACGAACGACTATAATTCTGCCTATTCAGACAGTTATCCCTTCTGGACAAGAGGATTTCCACCCATTTTCTTTATTGAAACCGATTTCAACCCTTATTATCATACCGTTAATGACCTATTTGTCCATATTGATATGGATTATGCTGTAGAGACCGTTAGAGGCTCCGCAGCGATAGCTGCTATGGTCAATGCCATCCCTTCTATACCGGAGGAATTCGTCGTTATCGATGCAGGTAATGGTTCAGAACTCAACCTGCAATGGGCTCCTGTTTCCTCCACCCCCATAGAGCATTATGAAATAGCGGTCGGACTGAGCAGTGGGAACTATACAGAGTATTATACTACAGAGGACACTCTTTATACTCTCTCTGGCCTTGATGAGGGGGTAACTTACTATATCGGGCTGAATGCAGTCAGTATAAACGGTTATGAGAGTGCCGTAATAGAGAAATTTGGAGTTCCCAGGACAGTTCCCCTGACTCCTGCAAATTTTGCCGATCTTCCACAGAGCGGTCATATAGAGCTGAGCTGGTCACCTAATCTGGAAGCAGATCTGGCTGGATATAACGTTTACAGATCTGAAAATCCGGAAGAGATCGGTTATCAACTCAATCAGGAACCGATAGTTACAGAATTCTATAACGATACCGAAGCAGAACCGGCAATGTATTATTATTACAGCCTGACAGCGCTAGACGAAACCGGTAATGAGAGTGAAGCAACAGAGCAGGTCAGGTCAAGGCTGGTTACTATGGATCAGGGGGTTTTGATTGTAGCCGACACTCCAGACGGTAACGGCAGCTTTCAGAATCCGTCCATAGAGAGTACAACCGAGTTCTACAATCAAATACTTAGTAATTATTCTCCCGACATCTACCCCTTATGGGAAGAAGCTGAGGTAAAATTAGCCGATCTGGGGGCCTATTCGACAATTATCTGGCACAAGAACAACGGTTCGATGAATGTATATGATAGCGGAACGATAAGTTCGATAAAGCAGTTTCTCGACCTTGGAGGGAATATCCTCTTTTCTCTCTATTTCCCCGGAAATCTTCTGGGGGGTGTTAACCAGTATCCTTCGGAATTTGTCGATGGTGATTTTATATACGATTATCTGATGGTGGATCAGGTATATCGTAATAGTACAGCACGTTTCGATGCAGCCGAACCACTCACCGATAGCTATCCGCTGATCTCAGTCGATGCAGAGAAAGCTCCTGAAGGGCTGGAATATCATATCATTAATATCGAAAGTATCAGACCCCGAATACCGGGAATAGCTATCTATGCCTACTCTTCATCGTTTCCTGAGGGAACTCCCGGAGCGGTAATGAATGACCTGCCCGTTGGTGTCGAATATATCGGTGATGATTACAAATCTATCCTTTTGAGCTTTCCGCTCTATTACATGGAAGAAGATGATGCCCGTGATCTGATTAACTACATTATGGATGAGAAGTTCAACGAAACAACCGGTGTAGAAGACGAGCAGGAACTCATCCTGCCCGGCAGCAGGAACTTCACCCTCTATCCGAATTATCCCAATCCCTTTAATCCAGAGACGGTTATCAGGTATAGCTTGAGAGAGGAAACTGATATCGAACTAGCTATTTACAATATCAGGGGGCAGAAGATCAGGCTGCTTGATAGAGGTAAAAGAGAAGCGGGTGAACACAGTATAGTCTGGAACGGAAGGGATGACTCAGATAGAGAGGCCGCCAGCGGTATCTATTTTTTCAGATTGCATACCGACAGTGGTGATGAACTCAGGAAGATGTTACTGATAAAGTAAGGAAGATGTAAAGATTAATAGCTTATTATGGCCCTTCGAGCGCCGAGGAAACGAGATCTTTGAGTTCTTCGTCGATTCTCCAGCTCCAGAGTGAGAGGGCAGATCTGCCATTATTATCGGTAAGCCCGGCATCACAGCCATGTTCAAGTAGTAGTTTGGTTATTTGATAATTTCCTGTAGCAAGGGCGTGAAAGAGGGAAGACCAACCGTTCTCATCAACAGCATTGACCTCGGCACCTTCTCTCAGTAAAATCCTTACTGGTTCTACTGCTCCCAGTTTAACACCCCTGATCAGGGGTGTTTCTTCAAACTGTAGTTCACGGATATCAGGATCAGCGCCTGCCTCAATAAGTTCAGCTACCAGTGCAGGATTATTCTCTTCTATTGCCAGGAAGATAGCAGGGAGATCATACCGCACGTCTCTAACATCGGGATCTGCACCCCCCTTCAGCAGGAGAGAGACTATCCGCTCATTACGCTGATAGATCGCTTCGATAAGGGGATACTCACCTTTTGCTGTCTTCAACTCCGGATTGGCACCATACTGTATATGCAATTCAACCATCGAAATGTCGTTATTGGCTACTGCAGATAACAAGGGAGTCCAGCGGTATCTGTCACTACGGTTGACCTGAGCACCTTTTGAGAGAAGCAGTTCTGCGACACGGCGATGTTGAAACAATTGAGCATATCTCAGAGGGGTCAGCCCATCTTCGTCCGGCCTGTCTATTTCTGCTCCGCTGTTAATCAATAATTCTACGGTCTCATAATGACCATTTCTCGAACCGAGTAGCAGTGGGGTGAAAGAATCCCGGTCTATAAAATCGGGATCGGAACCGATAGCCAAAAGAAGTTCTGTTGTATGGACATATCCTTTACCAGCTGCCCTGACCAGATCATCAGGCCGAAAATGGAGTTTTAATTCTATACGCCTGACTACCGGAATATCGTCTATGCCTGTAGTCAGGATCTTGCTCAATTCACTCTCCAGAACCTCCAGATCGGGAAATCTGCCCAGCTCGATTAAAAGCTCTATTATTTGCTCCATTGTTCTGTCCCTTTCCTCTATCTCGGGAATTACTGCGTTGCCGGCTGTATCATCCGACGTATCTCCAGACAGCAGAGGAAGGATCACAATACAGGAGAGTATTGTCAGAAATAATAGTTTTGCAAAGAAACTCATCTATTCACGCTTCTCACATATATGAGGAAATCGTGCTCGTACTGGTTCTTTTCATCTCTAATCCCCTTTCTGGTAGATACCAGCTGCCATTCCCGTTCATCAAACTCCGGGAAGTGTGTATCACCGGGGAAATCTTTATGGATCCTCGTAATGTATAGCTTCTGTGCTTGAGGGAGAAAGAGTTTGAAGAGTTCAGCCCCACCTATAACGAATAACTCTTTATCTCTCCAGGAACCATTGCGAGATTTATTTTGCCAGAGTTGCTGAAACTCGGTGATATCGGCCACACGGCAGACATCGTCATCTATCTCATTGCTGGAGAATATGACATTGATCCGGCCCGGTAGTGGTTTGCCTATCGATTCATAAGTCCGCCTGCCCATGATCACAATATTATCCCAGGTCAAAGATTTAAAATATTGCAGGTCGGAAGGCAAATACCAGGGCATTCTGTTCCCTTCTCCAATTACACCATTTGCTGCTATGGCTACGATGAGCGAGACATACGGTTTATTCATCCAAAAACTTGATTACCTCTCCATCGGGGATGGGACGGACTTTTCCACCACTGTTCATATCCCTGACACCACCTGCGGTTATATGAGCTTCATCCGTATAACCTCTGTTTTCCCAATAACCGGATACATAGTCCTTAGAGAAAATAACTTCTACGACACTCTTGGCCGATTTATAACCCCAGAGATAGGGGCAAAAGATCCTGACAGGGCCACCATAATCTTCATCAAGCAGTTCCCCGTCGAATTCGTAAGCGAGAAGAGTCTTCTCCTTCATAGCTATATCAAGGGGTATCGAAGTATCATACTTCTTGCCGACAGACCAGAAGCGAACGAAACCAGTCTCCGGTTTTATTCCTGCCAGTTCAGCGATATCGGAAAGCCTGACACCACCCCAGTGGCCGAATACCGAAAAACGGGTTACACTCGTCAATCTCCCCTCTACTACAGTTTTTGGTAGCTTGATTATCTCTTCCCAGCTCAAAATACCAGGCTTCTCACAGGTTCCTTTGATCTCGACCTGCCAGTTGTTACGGTCCAGTTTACCTGGATGTCCCTCTGCCCAGAATATAGGGGTATCTAAATCTTTCAGTTTACTCAAAACTCCTCCTCGTCTCCTCTGACTCTATTTGCTGAGTGAAAAATCTCTCGATATATACTGTCAACTTTCTCGTAGATATATCGTATCAAATTTTCAGCTATAACTAATCTGACAGATTCGGGAAGACAATCTTTACGGTTGTTCTGATAAGAAAGGATGGATCATCCCTCATATCGAACAAAAACCTCCTGCTCAAATCACTGTCAATATTCAACAGGCTCCGGGCTGTAACAAATCTTATATGTTCTGAAGGTGAATCGATGTAGGGGACGATCAGTGTGACTGCCTCATCGTCGGAGAACATTCCCAGAGCGGCAATGACGGTTGTGATATATTTTTTCTCTCTGAGAAAGCTGGAAAGATGGTCCAGATAGCTCTCAATTTGCAGGTCACCTATCAGATTGATAGCGTTTTTGACCTTCAGGGAATCTTCTGCTGTCAGGGCGTCTGCCAGATTATCCTGAAAGTATTCAGAACTAAGGGCAAATTCGTAAATTGCCCTATATTCCAAACCACTCTTCGTATCGAGTTTGTTCTCTATTATATGCTCTGTAACCGCTTCTTCGAACTCCAATATCCTTGCCCGGGCTCGTCTTACCCTGTCGACACTACTTCCAACTTCCCATTCGGCAGCAATGGAAAAAAGCTCTTCAACATCGGTCAGATCGTCGATAAAGGATATATCTTCAGATACTATCTCTTCCTCATCCTCAACCTCTGTTTCATAATCTATTATCTCTGTATCGAGTCCGATACCATAAAGCCCTCTAACCCAAAAACTATCGTTCTGCCAGATTGTATCCGGATAGATATCTACTCCTCCGAGATCCATGAAGATACCGATCCCGCCACTATCCCTCGCCTGATTGGCATAGCCGTAGTTGATATCGCGGTTGCGCTCGTAACGGTCATCTCCCGCAACATCCAGGAAGATGCCGACTGAATTGGTCAATCCAAGCCCGTTACCACCATCGATTGAATAATGATCGTCTCCCGACCTGTCGATCAGGAAACCGACGGCATAGTCGTGCCCTGCACCCTGGCCGGGCCCAAATCTCGAGTAGTAGGAATTATCTCCCGCCTCATTGAAAAGAAAGCCACCCGCCAGGTGAATTCCACTACCCTGGGCGTACTGCACTGCATTGAAAGTATCGTTACCACCACCGGAGATGAGAATACCGAGAGCATACCAGTAACCAACGCCCTGGGCATAGATGCCTCCCTCGAAGCTGTCATTACCTCCTTTATCGTAAAGTATTCCCACACCACCACCCCAGTCGGGACGAACACCGAAGCCGAAACCCTGTGCCATCGAACGGTAGTCATCAGGCCTGAGTGGTTTGTGTTTGTACCTGGCTCCGGTGTAATAGAGGTCATTACCGGCGAGGTCAATCAGAATACCTGCTCCAAGTGTACCACCAAAGCCCTGACTGTAACCTGTCGTATGATAGATGTCATTACCCTCGCTGTTAATATTTATTGAAATCCCGAAGGTTGCAGCACCGAGAGTATAGCGGCCGAGACGGTAAATATCGTTACCCCCTCCATCGTAATGATACTGAATACCAGCAAAGGCAGAAAAAGCCAGATCGTCCCCGAAATAGCTGTCATCGCCAGTCCTGTCGATCGAATAGCCTATACCCCCAAGAACCCGGTTCAGGCCTCCCACTTTCCGGTTACTCCAGAGATCGTCACCATCCATATCGATTACCAGATAGTAAGGGTGTTTGAAATCATTATAGAGTTCTCCATAATAGTTATCATTACCACCCGGTTCGATTATCAGGGCAAACCGTTCATAATAGTTATCGTCTCCTCTCGTTCCAATGACAAAATCGCCCCACTCGGTTGTTTGTCTTAAGGGTGATTTATTGCTGAATTCAAACCGGTTCAGGTTATCATTGAGAACTTCAGTGCCGTGACAGAAAACCTTACCTGCTTTTACAAGCATCGCCCAATCTATCTTATCGAGGATCTCTTTGATCTCAATCAGAGGGAGTTCGTCCAATTCCGAATCTGCCAGTTCCGGATAGAATTTCTCGTACCGCTCATCATCTCCTGTATCTGACCACATCTTATAAGAGAGACGGGCAATGAGTTCCTTATCATTCTCTGTCATAGTTTCAAATGCCTGGCTACGGTATCTTTCAGCTGAAAGAAATAGCATCTCTACATAATCGAAAAGGTCATACTCATTCTGAACATTGAGAGTCATATAATCCGAGAAATACTTTTTCGATTCAACCACATCGAGTTCTCCGGTCAGAATCTGATCGTCATAAGAGAAGATTGTTCCGGCAATACCGGTTATCATCTTTTCCGAATCTCCCTTATTCATCATATCGCGCAGGTTATCGACGAAACCGGGGAATTCCATAGGACGGTTGATGATATCGACTATACGGTTGATCTTGTATTCTGTTGAGAGTGACCAGTCTTTGATAAAACCGAGAGAATTAGTTTCCTGACCTGCCCGCTGAAGAAGTGAATCTACGAGAGTGTACTCGTATTCTTCCATTACTGTTCCACTCAGTGTAACCTGTAGAGCAATAATGATTGCCATTAGTAACAGATATTTCCTGCATTCCATTTCCTGTCCTCATTTCTTACTTATAACTGACATCTTCTCTGTCCGGCCAATGGGTGTAAAGTTATTTCCGAAGGCCGGAACGTCCAGAGAAGCAACAGTTTTCAGAGGGATACAGTAACAAAACCATAGGAACCGAAGGAACAAACTATATCCCGCTTGCAGGCTTCCTGTTGTTATGTAAGTATTTATGTTGCCACTCCAGCACTGAGAATCAGATGTATCTGGTTTTGCTTAACAGTTTGTTTCTCTCTTTACTTAAGGAGAGTCATCTTTTTTATCTCCCGGTACCCTCTATCCGTTTGCAGGTAGTAGAAATAGATTCCAGAAGAACAGTTATCACCCTTTTCATCCTTTCCATTCCAGTCAATCTGATGATATCCGGGCAGGTACAGATCATCAATGATCAGGGTCCGAACTTTCCGTCCTGCTATGTTGTAGATAGTCAGTGTAACCCTGCTCTCTTCAGCAAGCGAGAATTTTATAAGCGTATCGGGATTGAAGGGATTGGGTATGGCATTATGCAGCTTTGTCTCCAGAGGTTCGACAGGATCATCGATACTGCTCACTATCTCATATTCTGCGACAGCTATATCGCTCGGAAGCCATTCAGCCTTATAGGCTCGGGCTTTTAGAGTAGTATCCTGGTTCAGCAAAACAGGTTCGCTGTATAAATAGGAATTCTGAGTGGGATCACTCCCGTTCAGAGTATAATAGATGTGAGTATCTTCGATAGTGCAGCTAATGGTAACGAGAATCTGTTCTTCATAAGTTCCTGCTTCTGGTGAGAATGCTGGAGTAGATATCTTTGGCGGGACAATAATCGTTACTGATTCCGAAGGATCTGATTCCGCTATATCATAGAGGGCAGTAACGTAATATGTATAGGTTGAATCAAACTCGATATCATTGTCCAGATAGTTGAACTCTGTTATCAATTCCTCATTGATCATCTCCTCATTTCTGTAAACATTGAAACCGAGAAACTCCAGGTTTCGCCGATTCTCTGCCCTTTTCATCAGGGGTGGTTCATCAATTAAGGGCAGCCTGGAAGCATAAAAATCGGGTGAGAGGTACCATACGAGATAGATCGACTCATAGTTGTTCTGTGGTGTAGCATTCAGGTATTGCGGGATTGGAGGGGAGACGAATTGCAGTTCGAAATCAACTCCACCTGTCGTAGTGTTAGGTTCTACAAGTACCTCTTCTATTATGAGTGTCTGGTAGTACTCCAGAGAAGCTCTGACTGCGTAAACACCCGGAATGAGTGGCAGGGAATAATAACCTTCATTATCGGGATTGACACTGAAACCGGAAGCGGAAACCTCAACCTCAGATACTTCGCCATATTCTCCTGCAAGGGTGACAATCCCCTCAATTGAACCGGCAGAAGTAGCATCAGCAATGATAACATCGTCAATACACCAATTTCTGTCATTTTCGGCAGTATAGTTCCATTTGAGTCTGACATCGGAATGACTAGCAATCTGGGGAACGGAGAGATAACAATAAGCCGGATTGTCTGTTGTCTCTGACCAGCTCTCCAGAGTAACCCAGTTAAGACCATTATCGATACTGTAGGAGAGGGTACCTGTTGCAGTGCCGGAACCTCTTCTGAAGTAATGAGTGAAAGAGATAACGGGTTCGACACAGCTGGTCAGATCGATCCTGGGTGTTATGAGATCTGCATTCTGAGCATTACCAGTCCCATAATAATTGCTGTTGATATATGCATAATTACCAGTTGTTCCTATCAGGCCACTATAAGTCATGGATCCGAACTCCCAGGTCTGTCCCATTCCATTATAGTCGATACTCTGCCAGAGGTCAGGTATATCGAACGATTCGTTAAAATATTCGCCAAACGGAAGGTTTAGAGAAGAATAATCCGTTCTCCCAACGGCTCTTCTTCCGGAGGAGTATTCATAGGCTGCTGTATAAGAGAAGGCTTTGTAATAGTATTTAGTATTCTCCTGCAGACCTGTATGACTGAAGGAGTTGGTACTGCCAATATAGAGAACAGTTCCCCCACCCGGTATCTCTTCCCCGACATCATAGGAAGAACCGGTATCCGGAGAGCCCAGAACATCATTCTCCGACCAGATAATCATCACGTTATCGTTATTGCTGTTTTGCTCCCAATCCAGCTCTATCTCAGTCAATCCAGCTGTTGTTGCGGTGAAAAGAGAGGGGTTCATAACATCACCGAGATAAGTCTGGGTTAAGAGTAGAGCTTCGTTTGCATTGAGTCTCCCACTACCAAGTAGCCCTAAATAATTGGGATTAACAGAATAATGATCGTCAGCACTGTCACTCAAGATATCAAGGACTGTATCATTATCGAGTATGACATCATAACGGTAAGCGAGTGAGATAACAAGTGCTGCAACCCCCGAGACATGTGGACAGGCAACTGAAGTTCCCTGGGCATATTCATATCCATTATTCATTACTGTACTCAAAATTCCTCTGGCAGAGATTATATCGGTTTCTCCTCCAGGTGCAGAAATATCGATCCAGCTGCCGTAATTAGAATAATAGGCCTTCTGGTCCTGGTTCGTGGTGGCTGCTACAGCATAAGTCCCGGAATAAAAGGCGGGATACCAGTCACCGGAAGAATCACTGTTACCGGCCGCAAAGATTACTATCCCACCATCCATAACATCCCCGCCACCATTAGTGTTGAAATAATCAATAGCATCAAGAACAATCTGCTCATATACACCTGCCGGGGTATAAGTCCAGCTGTTCTGTGATATTGCCGCCCCAATATCTGCTGCTCCTATCATTGCTAGATGTATATTATTGAAACTATTCTCACTGACAATCTGGGCACTCATCAATCTTATGCCGTCAGAACTGCCGGAACCTCCCGCTATACCGGCAATACCGGTACTATTGTTGGTAGCGGCTGCAATTATTCCGGCAACGAATGTCCCATGATCTCCAGGAGTTACCGTCATACTGTTACTGTGATAATTGTAACCTGTATATGGCCACATATTCGGTGCCAGATCTGCATGATCGTAATCTATACCCTGGTCAAGAACTGCTACAATGACATCGGAATGCCCTTTTTCGATATTCCAGGCGTTCACCATAGATATATCTGCTCCGGGAGTTCCCCCAACCTGACCAGTATTATTCAGATTCCACTGACTGGTAAACTGGGGGTCATTAGGTGTCCAGCGGGGAGTGTCATCTGCAGCGTTTCGCTTAACTTCATAGTTAAGCAGTTTCTTCTTGTACTCCGGTTCAGCGATACTAATTTCCGGTAACTTCTCATAGGCAGAGACAACTTCAGGAATAGCAAAATCGGTGGAAAAATGCAGTTCATACCAGAGATGGAAACCCCATTCACAATGCCTGGCAGAATTCTTCTCATCCAGTAACTCGGAATCGTATAACCAGCGAATATCCCTGACAGCATAGATGCTGTTCAACTCATCAATCGCTGCTATCCCGAATCGGATAATACTTACACCATCAACCACTGCGGGTTGCAGGTTAAGCTTAGAAGAATATTCGGGGTTGATCTTTATTCTTATATGTCCGTTATAATAAGCAGATTCTTCCAGAGCAGCCAGGTCAATGGGTGGAAGTTCTCCCCTCTGTAAAGGTATCGCGTTGAGAAGCCCACACAGAGCAATGGTGACTGTTAGGATGGTGATCATTCTTCTTAGTATCATGGAATATCAATCTCCCTGTATTTAATTTATAACAGTAACTATCATATATTTCTGATGTCAATAATTATCTGACATCTAACAAGACTATGGAAGGAGAGTTCAGGCAAATCATTTATCAATTATTCTCATCTCTAACCGAGAAAATGGATTTTTTTTTTGCGCTGGAGTAGAAAGTCGTTAGATTGGTTAGTAAATGATAACATAAAGTGGTTGGCAAGGAGTTACTTATGTTAAGAAAAATTATCGAAATCGACGAAGAGAAGTGTACTGGATGCGGGCTCTGTATACCCGACTGTCCGGAGGGAGCATTACAGATTATTGATGGTAAGGCTAGACTTATCAGCGACCTTTTTTGTGACGGTCTGGGAGCTTGTGTAGGGGCCTGCCCCGAGGGGGCTATGCATGTCGTAGAGCGAGAGGCACCACCCTATAATGAAGAGATCGTAATGGAGAATATAATCAAAGCGGGTCCGAATACGATTAAGGCTCATCTGGAACATCTACTCGATCATGGTGAGCACGATCTTTATGCAGAGGCAGTAGCAGTCTTAAAGAAGAAGAATCTTCCTGTTCCCGAGATATCCGAGAATGTAGGGAAGATGGCTTGTGGTTGCCCCGGTTCTCATACGAGAGCGATATCTCGGGAAAATCCAGAGGAACCTTTATCTTCTGTGAAACAGAAATCGGAGCTGAGGCAGTGGCCTGTGCAGCTACATCTGATCAATCCTCAGGCACGGTATCTCGACAATGCTGATATTTTGCTTGCTGCTGATTGCACACCCTTTGCGTATGCTAATTTCCATCAACGATTCATCAAAGGTAAGATAGCAATCACTCTCTGTCCAAAGTTAGACCAGGGAATGGAAGATTATCTGGACAAACTGCTAACGATCTTCAAGACTCACGATATCAAATCTGTTACGGTAGTACATATGGAGGTTCCCTGTTGTACCGGTATAGTTCTTCTTGCAGAGCGAGCGATCAGGGAATCAGGCAAAAACATTATTTTGAAAGAATACACCATCTCGGTAGACGGCGAGATTATCTGAACCGGGAGGATCAGGAATTATGATACAGAAGAGAATGACGCAATCAGAGCGTCAGAAACAGATAGTTGGCGAGGCGATGAAGATCATCAACAGGGAGGGATATGCCGCCTTTACGACACGAAGGCTTGCCCGCCAGATCGGTATAAGTGAACCGGCTATATACCGTCATTTCGCCAGTAAAGATGAGATTATCATCAGCATCATATCGAAGATGGATGATCTCTGGTTAGAACTCGATCTGCTACTGCAGGATATCGACGATATTGAAGAGAAGTTCTGTACTTTTATTATGATGCACTTCCGCTATATCGAGAATAATCCTGATATTCTGGCAGTTCTCTTTGCCGATGAGTATATCAGATTGAACAAGGCTGTCAGAGAGCATCTCTACAGGGTAACCGATAAACGATTCAATTTTCTTAACGAACTTATCGAGAAGATCATAGAGTCGAATATGACTAAGGGTATCAATCCTAAAGCACTGGCAATAATAATAGTTGGTGCAATAAGAACTACGGCACTTAACTGGCGGAATGCAAATTATTCCTATTCCCTGGTCGAGATGGGAGAGGATATCTGTATAAATTTAGCGAATATGATATTATGCAACAAAAAATAAAAGATTGGAGGTAATTAACGATGTTCTGTTATCAATGTCAGGAAGCACTCAATAACAAAGGATGCGAGAGAGTAGGGGTTTGCGGTAAGAAGCCGGAAACAGCAGAATTACAGGATTTACTGATCTATGTCAGTAAGAAACTATCAGAAACGGCCCTTGAAGCTACAGGGAAGGGCATTTCTACCGATACAGCAGGTGAATTGGTTATCAAAGGGCTCTTCTATACGATTACCAATACGAACTTCGATAACGAATCTCTGAAGCAGATGATTCATTCCCTGTGTGACGAGAAACGGCGACTTATGAAGCAGGTTGATCCTGAAAGGGCTGCGAGAATCCCGACAGATGAGGAGATACTACAGAAGGCCGGAGAGGTTGGTGTGCTGGCAACCAGTGATGAGGATATTCGTTCTCTCAGCGAGCTTTTAATCTACGGTCTGAAAGGGATGGCAGCCTATGCAGAACATGCCCTAGTATTGGGTAAGAGAAGCCTGGAAGTAGAGAAGTTCATGTTCAGAGCTCTGGCTACAACTCTTGATGAAAATCGTGATAAGGACACAATGCTCAATCTCGTAATGGAATGTGGCGAGAAGGGAGTCCAGATAATGTCACTGCTTGATGAAGCTAATACCGGGACTTACGGTAAAACAGAGCCCACAGAGGTCAACATAGGTGCAGGAAAGAATCCTGGGATTCTCATCAGTGGTCACGACTTGCGTGATCTGGCAGATCTGCTTGAGCAGACGAAAGATAGTGGAGTAGATGTCTATACTCATGGAGAAATGTTACCTGCTCACGGTTATCCTTTTTTCAAGAAGTATCCACACCTTGTGGGAAACTATGGAGGCTCCTGGTGGCAGCAGCCCAAAGAATTTGAGTCATTTAACGGCCCGATCCTTATGACGACCAATTGTATCGTTCCACCACGTGAATCCTATAAATCGAGAATCTTCACCACTGGTGTAACAGGTTATCCGGGATGTGAGCATATCCCCGACAGAAAAGGGGAGGAGATGAAAGATTTCGCGAAACTGATTGAGCTGGCCAAAAAGAGTGCCCCACCAGAGCAGTTGGAAGAGGGAAGTGTGTTTACCGGGTTCGGTAAAGATACCCTGCTGGCTAACAAAGAGAAGATAATCGATGCAGTCAGCCAGGGTTTAATTAAGAGATTTGTCGTAATGGCAGGTTGTGATGGCAGAATGCCGAGCCGTAATTACTATACCGATGTTGCTGACAAATTACCAGATGATACGATCATCCTCACTGCCGGCTGTGCCAAGTATCGTTATAACAAACTCCCATTGGGCAATATTGGTGATTTCCCCAGGGTTCTTGATGCAGGACAGTGTAATGACTCTTATTCTCTGGCGGTACTGGCTCTCAAGCTCAAGGAAACTCTCGATCTCGACGATATAAATAAACTGCCTATCTCTCTCGATATTGCCTGGTATGAACAGAAAGCTGTTCTGGTTCTTCTGGCTTTACTATATCTCGGGTTCAAGAATATCAGATTGGGACCAACTCTCCCCGCATTCCTCTCATTGAATATTGCAACCTTCCTTGTAGAAAACTTCGATATTAAACCGATTGATAACCCGGAGTCCGATATCAATGCTATGATGCATGGACAATGAACCTGTAGAAAATAGGTGATTCAGTAGTTATATATAACCTTGTGAACTTAATGTCGTAAAGCATCAATTAAATCAAATAACTAACCGATAAAATGAGGGAAGGAGATTGCTATGAAGATAAAGATCAAGAATAACATTTACTGGGTAGGTAAGACAGACTGGGAGTTGAGGACTTTCCATGGTTATGAGTATTCTACCCATCGTGGTTCGAGTTACAACTCTTATCTCATTAAAGAAGATAAGATTGCTCTGATCGATACTGTCTGGAAACCATTCAGTAAAGAGTTCGTAGAAAATCTGGCCAGTGAGATCGATCTTAATAAAATCGACTATGTTATCGCCAATCATGCTGAGATTGATCATAGTGGCGCCCTGCCGGAATTAATGGAACTCATCCCCGATAAACCTGTCTACTGCACAGAGAACGGGATAAGATCACTCAAAGGGCATTATCACAAAGACTGGAATTTTAAACCGATCAAAACAGGGATGAGACTAAGTCTAGGATCAAAGGAGTTGGTCTTCATCGAAGCACCGATGCTCCATTGGCCTGACAGTATGTTCGTCTATCTGACCGGAGATAATGTTCTTTTCAGTAATGATGCCTTCGGCCAGCATTATGCTAACGAATATCTCTTCAATGATAAGGTTGACCAGTGTGAACTCTTTCAGGAGGCGATAAAATACTATGCTAATATCCTGACACCTTTTAGTCCTCTGGTTAAGAAGAAGATAGAGGAGTTCATCTCGCTCAACCTGCCACTCGATATTATCTGCACCAGTCACGGAGTTATCTGGCGTGATAACCCGATTCAGATAGTAGAAAAGTATATGAAATGGGCTGATAATTATGCCGAGAACCAGATCACACTCATTTACGATACGATGTGGGACGGAACGAAAAGGATGGCAGAACATATCGCGAAAGGAATAAAACAGGCAGATAGAGACGTTACTGTCAAACTCTACAATGTCTCTCTGTCCGATAAGAACGATATTGTTACCGAGATATTCAAGTCAAAGGGTATACTTATAGGATCACCTACAATAAACAGAGGAATACTCTCTGCTATTGCCGGGCTGCAGGAAGAAATCAGAGGACTCGGCTTCAAAAAGAAGAAAACAGCAGCATTTGGAACCTATGGCTGGAGCGGTGAATCAGTCAAGATGCTTACAGAAGGGTTGAAGTCTGCAGGCTTCGAAGTAGTTAACGATGGAATCAAAGCTCTATGGAATCCCGATAATAAGAGTCTCGAGGAGTGTATCACATTCGGAAAGAGCTTTGTTGAGTTATGTAAGTAGATGATAACGTAATCCTGAAGGGGTTATCCCAGGATTCAAATCAAAAAAAGATAGCAAAGAGCAGCTATCAAGCTGCTCTTTCTTTTTGTAAATCTGCAATATCTTGCAGTGACCAGGAACACATCCTTTATAATTATCAGACTACACAAATTTATTGCTTGACATATTATCCCTGTTTTCAGATGCAGTTATGTGAATCAATTCTATGATCGCGGGGGTATTATCTCTGTATAGTACCGAAGGGTCGCCAATTCAGTAAGATAAGTTAGAGGAGAATGCTATGAGAAGTAGTGTGATCAGTATCGGAGTTGTATTGTTGCTCATCTTTGCAGGATGTGCAACGGTTCCGCAACCTAATGTGGTCAATGTATCGACTGATACACCTGCGGTCAGTCCTGTACTTGCAGACAATCAGCCAAGATCATTGAAACGTGTAGTGGCCATAGCTCGGTTCAGTAATGAGACAAACTATGGTAAAGGGTTATACTTGGGTAACGCATATGATGCTGGGAAGCAGGCGATGGATATAATGAATACAAAATTGACTCAATCGGGTAAATTTATACTCCTCGAGAGGTCTGACCTGGAATTTCTGGAGAGAGAGAAGGTTTTTGATCATTCAGCAATGGATCAGATACCGGCTGACTATTTGATAATCGGTTCTATAACCGATTTCGGCAGACGAGCAACAGGGAAGGTGGGGATTTTCAGCCGCACTCAGAAACAGACTGCTTACGCTAAAGTAAATGTCCGGCTAGTTGATGTGAGAACAGGTCAAATAATATATGGAGAGACAGGTGAGGGAGAGGCTTTTAGTGAAGCTGGAACTGTTTTGGGAGCCGGGTCTCAGGCTGGTTACGATTCTACATTGAACGATAAGGCGATTGATGCAGCCATCAGTAAACTAGTTGTCAATATCTCCAATAACTTGCTCAACAATCCCTGGAGGTCATACATACTTTCCCAGCAGGACGGGATCTGGATGCTTGCTGGTGGGAAAACTCAAGGTATCAAGGTCGGTGATGTATTTACTGTAAAGTTAAGGGGAGATACGGTTATCAATCCGCAGACGAAACTTCCCATAGAGCTACCGGGAACCAACGTAGCCAGGTTACGGGTGATACAATTGACAGGAGAAGATCTACAGAGTGAAATCTCTTTCTGTGAGTTACTCGATGGGGAAATTGACTCCGGACAATTGACCCGATACTTCGTCACCGAAGACGAACAATAAGGGGGGGGTAATGTATAAGAGCATGTTATCTTTGTTGATAGTAGTTACTCTATTGCTTGTTTTAATTGGTTGTTCTCAAAACGAAGGGATTGTAATGACTGAAAAGCATGCTTATCTACAGTTTCTGGGAGATGCCACCAATATTGAGATCTCCATCGACGACAAAGAATTGGATATCGAAAAATATCGAAAAAACATCGTTAAGAACCATTTTCAATATGACCCCGGTTACCATCAGGTTGAAATATTTCGGCAAGGTCAGCTGATTTTAAAGCAAACAGTATTACTGGAAAGGGGTAAAATTACACAGGTGAACATACCATGAAGAAAAGACTATTATGGATTATTCCGTTATTCGTTATCACAATTACCGCCTGTTCTCAGAACCAGACCGGATCTTATTACTGGGACAAATATTCCCATACGCAATATGCCTATCTAAAGAACCCTTCGCTCGAGACTCTGGACAGACATATAACAACTCTGGAGAAGATCATTTCGGTATCCAGACAGAGAGGATTAAAGGTTCCACCTGGTGTCTATTCCGAACTGGCTATGATGAAATGGCTGAAACATCCGGAAGGTGACGTTAGCGAATATCTTCTGAAAGAAGTTAATGCCTATCCTGAATCGCAGGAATTTATCAACTTCTTGATCCTTAATCTCTTTGCTGGAAGTGAGGTGCATGATGAGGAGTAGTATGACAGACAGTGTAGTGGTTCTCCTTATCATTATGACTTTTTGCCTGTTGTTCACATCCGGCTGTTCACAGAGTCTGACAAAGGGACAGGTATTTCCCAGAATGTATGAGGAACGACCAGTGACAATACTTGCCCTGCCACCAGTCAATAAAACAACCTCACCTGTTGCCAAAGAGTATGTGATCTGTACGATAACAGAACCATTGGGAAATACCGGTTATAATCTTTTACCGATTGTTATTACCAACGAGATATTGAAGATAGAAGGGCTGTATGATACCGAAGTTATCAATCCCACACTCTACCCCCAATTCCGGGATTTATTCAATGTCGACGCTCTTCTCTTAACGGAAATCTTCAGTTGGGATACGAGTTATTACGTGATTGGTGGTGAAGTGACTGTCGGGTTGAACTATAAACTGGTTTCAACTCATACTGGAGAGGAACTCTGGAAATATTCTGGAGCGAAAACAGTTGATACGACTAAAAAATCAGAAGGTGGAGGTTTATTTGGCCTGGCAGTTGCCCTGGTAGAAACAGCGGTAACTACTGCGGCAACAGATTATATACCGATAGCTCGTGAGATTAATCAATCGATCTTCCAAAATCTGCCTAAAGGGAAGTATTCTCCAGAACACGGACTTGACCGGGACGACCCGGTAGTAATCGAAAAGCAATAACCAGGCGGATTATTTCAGTAACTCGTAGCGGATTTGCTCTCTGTTGTTGAAAACACCTTTTTCTACAAGGTAAACGAGCATAAAGAGTGCTATGGCTGCTGCGGAAGAGATCATATACATTATCAGTAATTGATATTTTACCGATTCGATAGGAGCTACGCCACCGAGTATCTGACCGGTCATCATACCGGGAAGTTTTACGATACCTAAAACCATCAAGGCGTTGATAGTAGGAATCAGGCCAGCTTTCATCGCGCTCTTTCTGATAGCATCCAGAGCCAGGCTTTTAGGAGCACCCAGAGAGAGTTTGGCTTCCACTTCATAACGGCGTAATCTCAGTTCGCTTCCGAAGGTATTGAGGCATATGGAGATAGCGGTCATCGTGTTGGAAATAACCATTGCACTGATAGGGATGACATACTGGGGATCATACCAGGGCATGATCTGCAATACCACATAGAACATAAAGGCAAGTGGCAAAGCATTTCCAACGAGCATGGCACTGAGACAGCAGAAAAAGGTTTTTCCAGGCCGAAAATCTATCCGCTTGTAACTGTCGTAAGTAGCAAAAGCTATCATGACTATCAGCATCAGCACTGTAAAGTACCAGAGTTGCATGTCGAAGATCCAGCTGAGGATGTAACCCATGATAGTTAGCTGGGCAAAAGACCTTATTGTTCCAATAATCACATTTCCTGTGATCCCGAGTTTGTTGATCAGCCCTATAATGGCTACAATCAGCATCAAACCGAGTGATATCAGCACTGAGGTGTTAGATATTACAATATAATCACTCATATTCACCTGCCATGAATTTTCTGATTATCTCATTATTGTTCTCTTTAATTGTAGCAGGACTACCCTCCAGTAGTATGTTACCCTGCCAGATAAAGAATATCCTGTCTGATATCTGCATCGCATCATTCATATTATGACTGACCATTATGACCGTCTTTTCAAAATCTGTTTTCAAGCTCCTGGTGAGTTTCAGGACACGATTAGCCCGTTGTGGGTCGAGGGCAGAGACCGGTTCGTCTAAGAGAATAACCTGTGGGTCGAGCAGTAGCGATCTGATGATACAAATGCGCTGCTGTTCACCAAGAGAGAGTTCATTACCGGTTTTTTCCAGATACTCTACCGGGATATCGACACTCTTCAAGACTTCAGTGATCTCTTCCCGATCTAACTTCTGCTTTCTCAATTTGAGGCCGAAAGTTAGGTTATCGTAAACCGTCCCTTCAAAGAGGGTAGGCTTCTGAAAGATCATCCCGACCTTATCCCGGATCTCTCGCGGGTGCAGTTCGGTGTGAGAACGATCATCATAGTAGATCTTACCGGCTCGAGGGTCTTCCAGAGCGGCAATTAACCTGAGAAGGGTTGACTTGCCACTACCGGAAGGACCTATCACCGTATTTATCGAATTGGTGGGAAAACTGACATCGAAATCACTTAGCACAGTGTTCTCTCCGTAAGCAGCTTCCAGTTTTTCACATCTTATCTTCATTAACATAACTCCTGAACACAACTCAATCTATTCGGCTCAGAGTAATCTCTGATGGCTCTTTTCTTGTCGGCTATAGCAGAGTGAAATTAAATAGTGCTATCTCGCCTGATAATGCTCCTGGATGAAATGATGATATTCAGGATAATCCTGCATTATCTTTTTATGGTCACCCTTGGCAATCATATAGCCACTGTCAAGAAAGATAACATTATCGACATATCTCAGGGTTGATAGTCGATGAGAGACTATGAAGCATGTTATATCACCAAATCTGTTTGATATGTCATTCCAGAGATTTTCTTCATTGTCAGCATCGAGGCTGGCTGTTATATCATCGAAGATCAAGATTTCCGGTTCTCTAATCAGAGCTCTGGCGATAGCGAGCCGCTGTTTCTGCCCACCGGACAGGGTCAGACCCCTCTGTCCAACCATGGTATCATCCCGTTCCGTGAAACTTGCGATCTCCTTATCCATCTGAACAATATCGAGAACAGAACGGTAGAATTCCTCCGAAACACTTTCTCTGCCGAAATGGACATTATCCTTAATACTACCTGAGAATAGTATCGGTTCTTGCGGTACATATCCGATCTTATCCCTGAATCGTGGGAGATCTATATCCTCCAGCGGAATACCGTTGATCTTAATATTACCGCTCTGTGGTTTGAGGAAACCGGTAAGAAGACCCAGGATTGTACTCTTTCCGGATCCTACAGGGCCGATAATGATTACCCGTTCTCCTCTGTTGATGTGGAAGGAGACATTATTCAGTATATTCAATTCCTGTTTTATGTATGAGAAGCAGACATTCACAAAAGTAATCGATTCAACACGATCAATGATCTGCTTATCTTTTTTCGTCTCCTTCGGTTCCGGGAATTCTCTAATCTCTTCCAGACGATCTATATTGACAAATGCCTGTTTCCCGGAAACAAACAACTGCGGTAGATCAAGGATAGGAAAGATGATCATTGCCAGATAGGTATAGAAGGCAAAGAACGTTCCGATGGTTATCTGGTGACGGACGACCATTAGGCCACCGAATACTATCACTGCAATTTGCCCAAAATAATCTACATATTCATATATCATTCTGAGTCTCGTATTGAGTGTAACGAGACGCATTTCTGTCTGATACCTGTTACCTAAAGCCCTGTCGAAGAACCTTCTGTACTTATCTTCACAAACAAAGGCCTTGATAATCTTTATTCCCGAAAAGCTCATCTCCAGCTGGTTATTTATCTCACTTACAGCCTCCTGGTTATTCTTGAATGAGCTGTGGAGCTTATTGGCCGTAAAGTAGAAGATAACCATCATAACGGGCAGTGGTGCGAGAGTCAGTAGTGTCAATTGCGGATTGAGAAGAAACATGGCAATGACACAGAACAGTATCTTACTGAATGACTCTACTGCTCTGAATATACCCGAACACATAAACCAGGCTATCTTGGGCCAGTCGGTAATATCGCTGGTTAATCTCGTTACCAGGTCTCCGGTTCTGAATTTGTTGAAGAACTTATAATCCTTCTTCAGAATGAAGGAGAAATACTTGTTACGCAATGTATACTCAAATGTCAGATTCATCAAAGCCCGGAAACCGGGATAGGTGGCTGCCATAAGTCTGACCAGTCCGATAATTACAAATATCCAGATGATTTTCTGCATCTCGGGTGTAATACCGGTTAACTCGGCAGGGTCAGCCAGATTGCTCTGAAGTGTATCGAGCAATTGTTTGATTATATAGGGATAGATCACCGTTACAGCTGCTGACAGCAGTGTTAGAAACAACAGCAGAACTATGAAGAACGGGTGTTGTTTCCATTCCCTGGCTAACCACTTGATATGTTTAGACATTTTCTCCTCTTTTCGATTTCATACTACAGGGTTAAGTTATAGATAATTCACAATTTTCTACTAACGAATTCTTCTCTTGCTTATCCTGCTTCTTCCTGATGCAGGAATTGTAACTCTACCAGTTTCTTGTATTCAGGTGAACTTTTGAGCAACTCATTATGAGTTCCCTGGCCTATTATCCTTCCATTCTGAAAGAGTAGTATCTTGTCTGCATTGATAACAGATGAGAGTCGATGTGCTACTATCAGAGCCGTCTTATCCTGCAGGACAGTCTCTATTGCCTGCTGTATCCTCGCCTCGGTTCGAATATCTATTGAGGCTGTTGCTTCATCGAGAATAACAAGTTCGGGTGAAAAGACGATCGCTCTGGCAAAGCTGAGCAGTTGTTTCTCTCCAACCGAGATGTTCTGGCCTCGCTCCTGAATCTCGGCATCGAGTCCAGACTCCTGCCGGTTGAGGAAATCCCTGGCTTCAACGAGCTGTAATGCTCTTTCTATAGATTCCTCCGAGATATCGTCATTGTAGATTCGAATGTTCTCTTTAATATCTCCAGGGAAGAGGTAGATATCCTGTAAAACAAGCCCGATCTTCTTACGCCAGCTCTTTGTATTGACCTCATTCAGGTTCACTCCGTCTATGTAGATACCACCTCTTGTAACCCGGTAGAAATCACAGAGCAGACTGACAGTAGTGGTCTTTCCACTTCCGGAGGAACCGACGAGTGCTACCTTCTCACCTTTCCTGATACTGAAATTTATGCCCTTCAGTACCCATTCATCTTCTTTATACTGGAACCAGACATCACGAAAATCTATCCGATCAAGGAATGAGGCCTGTTTTGTTTTCTGCAGTCCGTATGTCTCATGTTTCAAAGCGAGGATCCCGAAAATCCTCTGTAATGAAGCAAAAGCACGCTGGATCTGGTTGATGTTTTCTGATATCATTAGAAGTGGCCAGAAGATACGCTGGGAGTACTGTATAAAGACTATCAGAGTTCCTATAGTAACTACTCCGACTAGTATCTGCGGAACCATCAGGTAAATCAGGAGAACAACTATCACAGTCTCGAGCAGGAAACCGTAGAAACCCCAGAAACCGTACTCCATGAACATAGCCCGGGAATCTACATTACGCTTCTCCTTACCCTTGTCATCGAGCATTCTCATTACCTTCTCATGCCTGTTAAAGAGCTGTACTATAGATATTCCCTGTATGTATTCAGTCAGAATTCCTGTTATATCGGCATTCAGTTCCCTTACTCTTCTGAAGAATCTGCTCAGATAGCGGGCCACGAAAAAGACGCTGACAACTATAACTGTGATAGGTATGAGTAGTATCAGAGTCACATTCCAGTGACGGATGAACATCACAACTACCATACCGGAGAAGAAGAGCAGATTACCAAGAATCATTACAGACAGGTCGGAAAATAACTGTCTGACATTCTCACAGTCACTCTCAACCCGGGCAATGAGTTCTCCTACCGGATTATTATCGAAATAACCTACCGGTAGTTGCAGAAAATGGTCAAAGACCTGATACTTGAGCCCGGTAATGATCTTGATACCCATTTTAGCTAACAGAATAACCTGGAAATATGTCAGAATACCGGAAGTGAAGATTACTCCAACAAAAAGTCCGGCATATAAATAGAGCTGTGATACATCCATTGCCGGAACTATATAGTCGAGGATATGAGCTATTATCAAGGGATCAAGCAAGCGGAGTATGGAGGTCACGACCATCATCGATAACCCTGATATAAAGAGCCACTTCTCTTTCCAGATATAGGGAAACAATAGTTTCACCAGCTTTAAATCAAATTTTTTTGTTCTTCTCTTCACTCTCATCATTTCTCTCTATTCCAATAATTGTGCAAAAAAAAACGCCGCAGGATAGTTCCCGCGGCGTTATGTTAAGCTCTATTATTTGAGTCAATTTGCGATGGGACACCTATCACTGTAATCTAGTTTGCTGCTGCTATTCACCAGTAGCATTAACATTATCATCCTTAACATCGCTCGTAACTCCTTTGTAAATATACTTGATGACAGAAAAAATTTCCCCGTTTGATTTGTCAAACTTTTTCTACTAGTTATTATTTATTCTGTAAATGAACATCCATTTGTGGGAAGGGAATACTGATTCCGTTCTTGTCGAATTCCTCTTTCACCTGCTCGGTAACATCAAAGAAAACAGTCCAGTAATTCGGTGTATCTGTCCAGCATCTGGACGTAAAGTTGATAGAGCTGTCAGCCAGTTCTCCTAAACGGATAAAAGGTTCGGGATCTTTATGGACCATTTCGTGTTTATCCATCACTCCTCTTATGATCTCTTTAACCTTCTTGATGTCAGAATCGTAACTAACACCGAATTTGAAATCCACCCTCCTCTTTCCTTCTGTTGTGTAATTTGTTATTACACCACTCATAATCTGAGAGTTCGGTACAATTATTGTCTTATTATCGAATGATTTGAATGTAGTTGTAAACATGGTAATATTATTAACTGCACCCATTATTCCTGCAGCTTCGACGGCATCACCTACCCTGAACGGTTTGAAAAGTATCAGTAGAAGGCCGGCTGCAAAGTTCGATAATGTTCCCTGTAGAGCAAAGCCGATAGCCAGCCCGGCAGCACCAATAATAGCAATGAATGACGTTGTCTCTATTCCGATCTGCGATAGTGCAGCCATGATAACGAAGATCCATAAGACCGCATTTATCAAAGACGCTGTAAAAGAGATTATAGCCTTCTCAATAAGCCGTTTACCCATTATCTTTACGATGATATTTCTGACTATTTTTATAACGAACCGACCAATAATGATTATCGCAATTGCGGCAATAATCCTGATTCCGAAAGTAGCACCCCACTCATAAAATTTCGGTAATAGTTCTTCCATGTCAAACTCCTCAATATTATTAGTTACAAAATAACTGTCTTCCTTTTATTAGTTTCTGACATTACTGTCAAGAAATTAAGCAAACATTACGGTTTATAAGTATCGTTAGAATTGTTGCTTACACCGAAAGAAGCAACTCTATATCACCACAATTAGGAAAAACGATTACAGACAACTGCTCAAAGCTATTTTTCTTGACTCGGAATCATAGAGTTACTATGTTATAGATACGAAAAAAAGAGGAGGAGTTATGAAATCCTTATTTGCAATTGTTTTAGTCACACTGATAACCCTGTCTGGCTCGCTGATGGCAGAGCCCTGGAAGATCACCTCAGATGCCAGTTTATCTTTTAATCAGAGTTCGTACAGTGATAACTGGGCTGGAACTGAATTGGGAACAATATCCTGGACTGCCAAATCCAATACAACAGCTGAGAAGCAGTTATCAGAAATTTTACGTAATACGACATCTTTGAAATTATCTTATGGTCAGACCCATCAACAGAAGACGAGAATAGATTCCGAGACAGGTGAAGAGGAGAAGCACTGGGGTAAACCGGAAAAATCAACCGATAAGATAGATCTGGAATCGCTGTTCAGGTTTACACTTCACGGTTATGTTGACCCCTTCTTTGCTGCTCGTTGGGAGAGTCAATTTCTAGATTTACGCTATGAGGACGAGACATATATCATTAACCCCCATCGTTTTACGGAATCTGCCGGTATTATGAGAAATTTCATAATGGAACCGAATCACACGTTAACAGCCAGATTGGGTGCTGCCTTCAGACAGTATATGGACCGTAATGAAGAGGTTCGTCTCGTAGAGACCATGTATGACGGTGGTATTGAATTCATCGCAGAGTATATGAAGAGATTCCTACCACAGGATATTTTTTATAACAGCAGATTACAGGTGTATCAGGCATTATTCAACTCTGAGGAGGATGAACTTGTAGAAGATCACTGGAAACGTGTGGATGTAAAATGGGAAAATACTCTATCTACTCGAATCTGGTCAATAATCAATGCCTCACTCTTTTTTGAGACAGTATATGAAAGAGAAGAACATAAGAATCCACAATTTCGCCAGACACTTGGTCTGGGTATATTCTTTCAACTATATTAATAGTTCTGTGATAACAGAGTGATAAAGAGAGCGGCGGATTGTTATCCGCCGTTTTTTTTTAACAAGAATTTCCAACAGGTTCCACTCTATATTTTATTGACAAAGAGTTAAAGACATATAGCATTGCATAACAACAGTGAAAGTGAAAGCGGTTACAGAGAAAGCAGCTAACAGGGTTGTCTGAAGTACTTGGAATAAGCACTTGGAATAACAATAAGAGGAGGTAACAATATGTCAGGTATAAGAGGTATCTTTACCGGTTTGTTAGTCTTAGGATTTTTCGCCATGGTCTCTCCAATCTTTTCTCAGAGTCTGGAGATAGAGGGCTGGGGGAGAGATAATTATGGCCAGATTACAGATATACCAGATGGGTCCGATTTTGTTTCGATAGCCTCGGGAGGAGATCATAGTGTGGCTATCAGACAGGACGGCAGCCTGGTGGCCTGGGGGTATAATGTCTATGGTGAATGTAATGTACCTGCAGGTTTCGATTATGTAAAGGTCTCGGTAGGAAGAAACCACAGCATAGCGTTAAAAGAGGATAACACTATAGTTGCCTGGGGTAGAGATTGGAATGACGTACTGGCAGTGCCTGCCGGCAATGACTTTGTTGATATTTCGGCCGGTTATCAGCACAATCTTGCTCTGAGAGATGACGGTAGTATCGTGGGCTGGGGCAATAACAATTATGGCCAGGTCACTGTTCCTTTCGGGAATGATTATGTAGCGGTAGAGGCTGGTGGATATCACAGTGTAGCACTCCGTGAGAATGGGACTATTACCGCCTGGGGAAGGAACTGGCATAATGTTTTGAATGTTCCTGCCGGTAATGATTTTGTCGCTATCAGTGCCGGTTATTATCAGAGCATGGCTTTGAGGGAGAATGGTACAGTAGTAGTCTGGGGAAGTGACGAAGATGACCAGGTAAGTCATACACCAACAACTTCCGATTTTGTTGCTGTATCTGCTACAGGTAATGCTCACTGTATAGCATTAAGAGAGGATGGCAGTGTTATAGCCTGGGGTGCAGGAGAAGAGGGTGAAGATGGCTTATGGGATCATGGACAGAGTATCTATCCCGATGGGAATGATTTTGTTGCCATTGCTGCTGGCAGATTACACAGCCTTGCACTCGTAATGACCGAGCCCCCTTCCGAATACACCCTTACTATTGGAGTTGAGGGAAACGGAACAACCGATCCTGAACCGGGAGAGTATGACTATGATGTCGGTACTGAAGTTTTAATCACAGCATACGCTCAAGAAGGATGGGAGTTTGACAGATGGGTGATCAATGGCGACGATGTTTTTGAAAATCCCCATACTTTGATAATGAATTCCAACATAACAGCAATAGCCCACTTTGTTCCTGCTGAATATAGCCTTGTAATCGAGGTTGAAGGTGAGGGCACAACAGATCCGGAACCGGGTGAATACTTCTACATGGCGGGAGAAGAGGTTGAAGTAACAGCAATCGCTGATGAGTACTGGTATTTCTGGATGTGGGTTATCGATGATGATTCTTTCTTCGAAAATCCTCATACAGTGCTAATAGATGATGATGTTACTATAGTAGCGCACTTTTTACCTTTACCACCTCCACAGAATCTCTTTGCACTGGCAGGAGATGGCGTTGTCTGGTTGGAATGGGAATATCCCGACCTACCTGTCGATTTGCACTGTAATTCCACGCCTATCGCAGTGGAGCAAACATACAAACGGGAGTTAGCAGAAAGGCAAGATTTTCAGGGCTTCAATCTCTACCGGGATGGTGTGCAGTTGAATACGGAACTTTTGACAGAAAACGAATACGAAGATTCTGGTCTCGAGAATGGAGTTACTTATCTCTATTATGTAACAGCAGTTTATGCAGAGGGTGAGTCAGCCCAGTCCAATGAAGTGGAAGCCACTCCGGAAGAGTTGCTTCTTCCTCCTCCGACAGGTTTGGAAGTGGAAATGTTAGAAGATACTGTGACCCTGTCCTGGATAGAACCTGATCATGGTGATCTAATCTTGACCGGGTATAATGCCTATCGTGACGATGTCATGATCAACTCTGAACTGATTGAGGAGACAAATTTCCCGGATACAAATTTCATTCCGGAACCAGGTGTTATCTATGAATACTATGTAACAGCCGTTTATCTCGATGGAGAGTCTGATCCTTCTGAGGTAGTGGAGTTTATGATAACCGGTTTGGAAGATGATCTGGTTTCTGCAAGAACAGCCCTTCTGGGAAATTATCCCAATCCCTTCAATCCCCGGACAGCTATCTCTTTCAGTCTTGCTGAACCTGGACCTGTCAGGATAGAGATCTTCAACAGCAGAGGTCAAAAGTTAAGAGAGCTGGTAGATAGTTATTACGATAGTGGTGAGTACAGTATAATCTGGGATGGGACAGGCGATAACAACCAGCAGGTTGGTAGTGGCATCTATATCTACAGAATGATCAGTAATAATTATCAGGAAACCCGTAAAATGATAATGTTGAAATAGAATTGTAATCAAGGTCCCGGAGCTAATTCAATAGCTCCGGGACCTATAGATTAGCAAGTTGATTATTTTATCGGAACATATATATCTATAATCCGCATCTCTCTATCCAGACAGTAGGGTTCATCATACCACTCCATTTCGAATCCCTTTTCCTGATCGTATTCTAGGCCTGCTTTACCCATCTCCCTGAAAGTAAGGTCGTGAGCCTGCGTAAATATGTCCGGTTCTTTACCTTCGATGGTGGCAACCGCAAATCTGGAAGCAGGGATATGGACTTCAGTTAAATCCCCGGGTACTTCAGTATCAGTTGTTGCAATGATTGCAATGAGATATCGAAAAGAGTTGTCCTGCGGATTGAAATCGCCACACCAGCCAATCATTACGTTGGGCTCAGTTCTTCCCGGAAGTTTTTCCAGTCTTTCGATCGTTCCGTCAGAAAAGCATTTATCCCAGAACGGAGGGATGGGATTATCGGCCCCATCAAAAATAGCCGCCTAATATCTTTACCGATTAATTTGCATTCACTCAGTTCTCTGGTTTTAAACTCTGTCAATTTAGCCATCACCTCTTACAACTCCATGATATTTTCATAGTATTGTTTTTGCTATTGCCGGGATAGGAATCTCTGGTTCCGGGTACCACTTTTGCAGAGCGATATTAATCCATTCCTTCGATGTCTCTAGCTCTCTGATTATCAGATAGTTCTGATCTTCTGTTTTCTGCACTTCATACTTCAGAATCCGGACCGTCAGAGGAGTGGCTTCTCCCACCAGTTGAATATTGAGGGTGATGTAACGGTTGGCTGAATCGAGTTTCAGGTCGATTATTTTTCCCAGATCTGAGAGATAAGAATTGATGACAGGCTTGAGAATGCTTGTAACTAAATTGTCCTTCAATTTCTGCAACATAACCCCTCCTGCCCCCTAAAGGCTGAATAATAAGCTGCTCTTATTTACTCTACTGCCATCTGTACAATAGTGAAGAGAGTTACTAAGAGTCCGATAGACAGAAACATCAATGGTGTATCCAGTATATTGAAGTATGCTGAAATAAATGTCCAGATTCCAAGCAGTGCCACAATATAACCGGGCCATTTCCTGTATAACAGCCCGAGTAAAAAAAATAGCACCCCGAAGACCACAGGATATGCAGGTATTGTCATCCCGGGAATTCCGGAAAGGAATAGCCACAGGCCAAGAAAAATGTTAAACCAGGTCCACATATTGCCTCCATAACACCCGATTTTCGGGTTGGTTTCTGTCTATTCCGGGATCCATCAAGTTTCGACTCACTTTAATACTTAAGTATAGACATTTTATAGATAACAATTGGAGATTTACTGTCAAGAAAAAAAGGATTTACACGACTGAAGTTATTCCAAAAAATAAAAAGGGTAACCGATCGGTTACCCTTTTCAATTTTCTTATGATGCTTATTTGAGAAGCATCATCTTACTATATAAGTCTCTTTCGGAGGTTTGCATACGAGAGAAATAGAGTCCTGAGGGGAGAAGATTGCCCTCCTGATCTTTCCCATCCCAGAGAACTTCGTATCTACCGGCTTCTTTATATTCATTGACCAGTATTTTCACCCTCTGTCCGCGGATATTATAGATAGTAATATTGACCGGAGTGTTCTCTTTAAGATCGTAAGAGATAACCGTTTCCGGGTTAAACGGGTTCGGTCTGGCCGAGTAAAGACGGGTATCCGAAATGAGGTGCTGATCATCATCTACTCCGGTAGTAATGATAGTATATTCTACTTCTGTGGTCGGACTTGCCTGCCAATCTTCATGGAAAGTTTTCGCCCTCAGTAGAACAGTCTCATCAATCAAGATCGGTATCTCATACAGAGTTGAGTTCTCTGTCGGTTCCTCTCCATTTAAGGTATAGTGGATATTCCCGATCCCGTTCGGTGAAGTAAGATTAACATAGACAAAATTCTCATACTCGCCACCCGGTGGGTCAACTTCCGGAGCCGGTAACTGATCAAGGACCGTAACATTGATTAAATTTGAAGATCCGGATTCTCCCAGATCCTGGTATACGGCAGTTACGTAGTATGAGTAGTCACCCGGGAAGAGATTGATATCCATGTAATCGTTCGTATCCAGTAGTTCATCGTTGATAATCTCATAAGGTCCGGTTCCAAAAGTCTGTCTCCAGACATTAAAACCTTCCAGGACAATATCCTCAAGTTCAGGGGGGATAATGGGACTATCCCAGTTCAGGACTGCATTGAAGCCTTCGATGTTAACCTCTAGATTTAAGGGAACAGGAAGAACAATCTGATATGGTGCACCTCTGTGAACTATTCCATACTGGATACCACCGTCAAATGAAACGTTTTTTTTCAGGAGTTGAAAGCCACCTGAGTGATCGAGAAGCAGGGTAGGATTTTCCCATATGTCTGTTCCGAAAGGATTACTTAATTCCCAGGTATCATTTGCATTATGGCTGTAGTAGATCAAACCAGTAGCAAAATTACCATCCACCTCTACCATTACTATATGAACATTTCCTTCCGGATCGACCACGATTGTTGGGTCAACCAGGGACAATGTCCCACTAACGAGTTCTGGAGCAGTCCAGATCAGGCTGTTTATATGACGTCTGCTGTAGTATGTCCTCCAGGGAAAGCCAAAGCCATCCTGGCCGGAATGGGCAAGATGTATTGTATTATCTATGATTTGGATCGCAGAGGCGAGGTCATTAGCATTGGGTGTGTTGATTATCTCATAATTCCAGTCGAATTCTCCAGCCTCTTCATTCTGAGCGATATGGATATGATATTCACCATACGTTCCTCCTCGATAGGCGATAGCTGTTATGCCACTCGTATCCACAGCGATAACAGGTTCCGCTCCCAGGCCAAATTCTCCCAGCCAGCTTTCCATCAGGACATCGTGAGACCAGTTGCCGTTATAATCGGTTATATAAATCAATTTAGGTTCATCTGCCATATTTGATGTAATACCAACTATATGAACCTTACCCTGAGTGTCGATTGTAGCATCTATATAAGCGATATTACTCGTTCCAGTAGATATACTCTCTGTTGTCCAGTCTCCCGTTTCTTCCCGACTGACTTCATAGAGGGAGCCTCCACTGGCAGCGTAGAATTTGATTTCATTCTGATATGGATCCAGGATCAGAGCCATATCAATTGTATATCCAAAATCGGTTGTTATCAGTTCCGGGACTGACCATTCATCAGCGGTATTACGGTTAATATAATAGAGATTGAAGTTGTCTCCATCTTCCTGCCCGAATATAATGTGTATAGTGTTATCAGAACTGATCTGTATAGACCGCTTTGCGATAGATTTGTTTACACTGTTACCACTAATCTCTGTCGTAATTGTATTATCCCAATCCGGTACCTGCGCCATCAGGATATTGGCGAGAGCAACTAATATAGTTGCTGTTATAACTATAAGATACTTTCTTCCAGTCATGTTTATAACCTCCTCTGGTTACAATTGATTTTTTACATTGATGAGTATCTATGACAATTGCAATAATCATTCCAAAAGTATGCATAAGCTCTATCTGAAATAGAACACGTAGATATCGTACTTTACTGTTACATCAATAGCGTGCAAGCTAATAGAATATAACTACCATATATTATACTTGTTCACTTAACATGAGGCACCCAATAATGGTAAAAAACTAACCGGAGGATGTTTATTAGCCGGGCATTTATCAACCGGTGAGCAACATACACGCTAAAACATTGCTTTTGGTGGGAGGCATGAACCGCTTGATCTGCTTCTGGCTGTATCCTGTCGAAGAGACAAAGAAACGTAAGAGGGAGTAATGATTAATTAACGGGGTAGAAATAGATCGCTGAAAAAAAGAATCTGATCAGGTAGAGAAAAAGCTTTACTTAAGAATCATACTTCAGTTTATGGTAAAAAATAATAAGAAGGGATATTTTCCAGAGATATTTCAGTTATAGTAAGGAAGAGGAATATAACGGAGGCTAATCAATGTTTAGATCTTCCCAGATATTAGTCCTGCTGGGGCTTCTACTACTTACAGGGAATTTAATGTCTCAAGCTGCATCAGGTAGTGATCTGATACTTGAGATACGTGTTACAGGAAATGTAAATATCGAATCGGAGTTAATAATAGCTACTTCGAACATCTCTATTGGCCAGACGGCAACTGAAGATCGTGTAGCGGGAGCGATCAGAAATCTTAACCAACTGGGAGTCTTTCACGATATTCAGATTCGCAGAGAACGGTTATCTGGTGGTATAAGACTGCTCATAGAGGTGGATGAGTATCCGATAATAGAATCATTGGAGTATGATGGTAACAGGCGAATCCGTAACAGCAAGCTCGATGAGATCTTGACTATCAGGGAAGGGAACTATATGGCCCCCTTCTTGTTATCAGAGAATCGGAAGCGTATTTTGAATGAATATAAAAGTGTGGGGTATAATTTTGCTGCTATCGATTATGAGATAAAAGAGTTAACAGGAAACAGGGTAGAATTGATTATCCTGATCGATGAAGGTGAGAAGGTAGCGGTTAGAAAGATAAATTTTTATGGCAACAGAGAGATGACAGATCGGCAGCTTCTAAGAAGAATGAAGACAAAACGGGCAAGTCTTCTTCGTTCTGGACGTTTCGAGCAAGAGAAATTCGATGAGGACTTGAAATCGATTATCAGTCATTACAATGATAATGGTTTCATCGATGCCAGGATAGTATCCTGGGAGACGAGAGTTCCCGAAAGCCGTGATATGCATATTGACATCTATCTCTATGAGGGGCGACGGTTCTACTTTGGTGATGTTATGGTACGGGGAAATGATCGTTTTACAGATGATGTTTTACTGGAGAAATTCGATTTTGATGATGAGGAGAGCTTCAATCTGGATAAATTCAACTCTCAGGTCGGACAGGTTGCTTCTATGTATTATGAGGAAGGTTATATCTATGCCGGCTTTGATCATGAGTTGATCAGGGATGGTAACCGTATCAATATCGAACTCGAGGTCAATGAAAATACCCGGGCAAAGATAAGAAAGATCTTTATTGCCGGAAACAGAAGAACTAAAGAAAAAATTATCCGCAGGCAGCTTGCCATTAATCCCGGCGATTATTTCCGCCAGTCTCGTGTGATAAGGACTCAGCAGAATATTTATAATATGGGTTTCTTTGAACCCAATATAAGACTGGATTATCAACCGATTAACAGTAATGGTGATATAGACCTGCTTATAGAACTGGAAGACAGGTATTCTGGTTCAGCTAATGCTGGTGTAGGTTATAACAGTCAGGACGGCTTTATCGGGCAATTGAGCCTTTCACACAACAATCTCTTTGGTAATGCCTGGCAGGGTGCCTTTTCCTGGGAGTTTGGCGGTTCAACACAGAACTTTTCCTTAGATTTCACCGACCCCTATTTCCTCGACAGCTATACTCTGGTTGGTTTCAATCTCTATCATGCCAGAAGAGACTGGTCCTCATTCAACTATAAAGTCTTCACCACAGGTGGTAGCCTACGTGCCGGCAGGTCACTGTTTTTTATCGACCATTCTAGGCTGGTAGGAAGATATTCCTATAACAGAAAGAAATATGAGATCATTAATCATGACGATCCTACAACTTCCTCCTACCTGAAAGAACTCGACAGTCTCGGGTGGAGAGACACGAGTTCCTTCTCTCTCACTTTCAGCAGAGATAGCAGAGATAACATATACTATCCAACGACCGGATCGCATCTGATACTATTCTCCGAACTTGCAGGTGGCCCGTTTGGTGGTGATTTCGATTATTTTAAACAGATTCTGCAATCTACCTGGTATACCAGGACTTTCTGGAAACTGGTTCTTCGCTCCAAGTGGCGGTTTGGTTACGTAACACCTTACGGCAGATCTGATGAGGTACCACCGGACGAAAGATTCTATCTCGGTGGAACGGGACCCGACGGTCTGAGAGGTTGGGTAGAACGTTCCATTCCCGCCAGATCAGCAGAAGGGGGCTTAAGAGCTATTATCCATTCCACAGAATTTACCGTCCCCATCGCCGGTGACCAGATTATCGGACTGTTGTTCTTCGATGCCGGCAACAGTTTCAATAAATTGGAAGATTTCAACTTCTACGATTTCAAGAAAGGTGCCGGACTCGGAATTAGGATTCATAGCCCTCTCGGCCTGATTGGTTTTGATTACGGTTATAACATAGACCAGAAAGAGTGGGAACCTCATTTCCAGTTCGGAGCGACTTTTTAAAGAGACATACAAGTCGACAAAACCTCTTCAGTAGAAGGATTTACCTCACCGGCCGATAAAAATAGTGAAAAAGTCTTGACCGAAAGAGGAGGATTTAAAAGATTACCTTCGACTGTGACGGGGTGTAGCGCAGCTCGGTTTAGCGCGCTTGATTTGGGATCAAGAAGTCGGAGGTTCAAATCCTCTCACCCCGACCATGAAAACCGGAAATGCGGGCGTTTAGCTCAGTTGGGAGAGCGCTTGCCTTACAAGCAAGATGTCGGCGGTTCAAGTCCGTCAACGCCCACCATTTTCCCTGCTTCACCTTCCTCTGGTTTTTCCTGATCTCCGATCCCGGATCTCTGTTCACCCTTTTTTTCTTCCTGCTTCACCTTCCTCTGGTTTATACCTCATCACTTCATTACTCCATCACATCATCCCTCCTTGCTTTACCTTCTAATGGCAAAACCATGTCACTTTATTACCTCGTTACTCCGTCAACACGTTACCACTTTTCTTCTTGCTTCACCTTCCTCTGGTTTTTCCTGATCTCCGATCCCGGATCTCCCTTCACCCTTTTTTTCTTCCTGCTTCACCTTCCTCTGGTTTTTACCTCATCACTTCATTACTCCATCACATCATCCCTCCTTGCTTTACCTTCTAACTAATGGCAAAACCCTGTCACTTTGTTACCTTGTTACTTTGTCACCCCGTAACCTCTTTTCTCCTTGCTTTTCTACCGCTGGATCTATCTATTCTCTCCCCTCTACTATATATGCTTCACAAAATTTTTCCATATTTCTCTGAACTTCTCTTAAAACCCCTCCAGTAAACTCATCCAATCATTTTGATTTTTTTTAAACTTATTTCAGTTTTTTCCCCCTCTCAGTTAATGATTATCATAGCACAACTTAGCTAAACTCTGGCAATAGAACAGAAATTATACTTTACAATTTGAGCTATCTCTGCTCATAGATAAGGAAGATTACAGGCAACAACGGAGGTTTGCCAACCATGCCGAAAGCAAAAAACAAAGTAAAGCTTGATAAAATGGTGTTTCCCGACCCAGCAGAGAAGATCGCTATCGTCGAGAAGGTAGAGAGCAGCGATGAAATTCTCACCGGGCAAAGGATCGATTCCACCAGCAGTATAAATGAGTTGATAATGCAAGACCTGGAACTACCTTTTCATCAGAGAGTACTCAGATTGAATCAATACACCAGGAATTACACCGTTGACAGAGATGGTCCGAACGTTCTCTTTCTCTCCTCGACCGAAGGTGGTTTTCCCAGAAAGGGATTGAGAATGCTCGGTAAAGAAGGAGAGGTCACAGGGTATTATCCCGCTCTGAACTTCGTCGATCTTGTCTTGAATGAGGATTCCGTCAGAGAGGGTGCACTGCATATCTTCTCTCATGAATTGGGTCACGTAATGATGAACAACATCATCCCCTCTTTCGCCAGGGTTCCAGAAGAAAAGACCAGTTCTATCCAGCACGTCAGTATGGGGGTAACCGATTATTTCACGGCCTTCTTTGAAGGCTGGGGCAATCATTTCCAGTATTTTGCCCATAGTATACCGAAATACAGGGAAGCTCTGGACTTTCTCTACCAGCCGCAAAATATACCGAAAACCCTCTGGCACTGTACCATTGAACGCGAATTACGTCAGAGTGGAGTACTGCGCAACGCCTATATCTATGAAAAGCCTCTCTTTCCCGAACTCTACTCTCCGGACATATCACTGATAGATAAGGTACTTCTGGAACACACCTATCCGCAATTCAACCCGTTGAAACTGCGTAATGCCCAGCAGATGCTGAGTTGTGAAGGCGTTATATCCACCATATTCCACAGGATAGTGAGCAGTCCGGTAATCCAGCGTAATTATCAGGTCGCTGCATTCTATACCCCTTTTTGCCTTGAGCCGTTAGAAGGGGAGATCAAAGAGCTAATTTCTCCTTACGAAAACGTAATGCTCAAGAACTTCCACGTCTGGGCTCAACTTGAAAAGTCACAGAACTACCTCTATTCTCCGGTCTTTATCGAATACCTTATGGAATGGTGCCGCGCCTTCCCGGAAGATAGCAGGGAACTGCTCTCTATCTTTATCAATATGACTGCCGGATCCACGATTTCGTCTACAGCTCCCGGGCTTTATGAAAAGGCTGCCTTCTATGGGATCAAGGGTGACATGGATAATTTCGTTGCAGCGCTGAAAGAATACATTTGCGAGATAGACAAGCTTATCAGCGCGGCCTGTGACGACCCTGCTAACTTAGCTCAGAACATCGGTCCCGAATTATGGATAGAAAACAAACACTTCCGGATAAGGAAATACCTCTGGCTCCCGGAACCCTTGACAACCTTCCGCCTGAATATCAATACCGCCTCTCCAATAGAACTCTCTACCCTGCCCGGAATGGATCTCCCGCAAGCTCTGCAGGTTTCTGAAAAACGCCGGGAAAGAGGTTTCTTCCAATCCTTCGCAGAGGCTGAAGAATGCGGTCTTGTCCTGCCCAAAAACTGAAAAGATGCTCAGCAGACCGTAAGGCTTCTACGAACTCAAGAGCTCGAAACAGAATGAATTTTTCTTCTGTTTGCGGGCAGAATTATCATTTTGATATAGCAGTCAGCAGTCTATCGTTCGAAATGGCCTGTCCATAATGGATATGTTGCCTGCAGGTTTTGATCAGTTAACCCTTACCGGTGATCCTTTTCAATCTGTTAAGCGATATCTTTAGATAGCGGGCAGCCTGGGTCTTATTTCCGTCGAACAGTTCGAGTGCTTTCTTCACGATCTCCTGTTGGGCAAGGTCGAAATCGAGTTCATCTTCCGGATATTGCAGGCAGAGGGTCCGGTCAAGACCTGCCTGCTTGATTTTAGCTCCATCTATCAGGTAGGCGAAATCGGCAGCCGTCAATTCACCTTTTTCCGTCAGGAAAGCGGTACGTTCCACCGCGCTTTTCAGTTGCCGGACATTTCCCGGCCAGGAATAGCTGTTGAGAAACTCGATACAATCACTGCTAAGTGTTTTCAGTCTCACGTTGTTAGTTTCAGCCCATTTTTTCAGGAAAAGTTCCGTCAGGGGGATGATCTCCTCTTTTCTCTCTCTTAAAGGTGGTATAAAGATATGCGCCGAATTGATCCTGTAGTAGAGGTCTTCCCGGAAACTATTATTCTTGATCTTCTTTTTCAGATCTTTATTAGTAGCACAAATCAATCTCACATCGATCTTTTTACTGGCTATCCCGCCCACTCTGTATATCTCCCGCTCCTCGAGAGCCCTGAGCAGTTTCGATTGCTGCGTAATGGGTATTTCTCCGATCTCATCGAGCAGCAGTGTACCACCCTGAGCCAGTTCGAATTTACCCTTCTTCCCCTTGCGGTCGGCACCGGTAAAGGCACCCGCTTCGTAGCCGAACAATTCACTTTCGAACAGGTTTTCCGGGATGGCGGCACAGTTGACCGTGATATACGGCTTTTCATTGTATTCTTCTCCGTAATGGATGAGCCGGGCAATGATCTCCTTACCGGTTCCGGTCTCACCTTCGATCAAAACGGGAATGTTCCTGTTCTGATTAAGTTTTCTGGCCAGTTCCACGATTTCATTCATCTTGGTGGAGAAGAACCCGATCGTACCCAGTCCGAGACTATAGAAGTATTTTTCGTGCAACTGCTTGAATTTCGTCAGGATATCGGAACATTCTTCCTGTAGCCGCTCTTCGAATTGTGTTGATAAGATCCGGTTCTCTGAGAGGAGAGACTGATGTTCTGCCACCCGGTCCAGTACTTTCATCAATAACCCGATATCTATCGGTTTTGTCAAAAAATCATAAGCACCGAGCCTCAATGCTCTGATGACGAAATCCATCTGCTGCTGGCCGGTGATGAGTACTATATCGATATCCTTCGCTGATGGGATCCGCTTCAACTGCTCCAGCAGATCGAATCCCGACATATCGGGCATCACGATATCGGAAACAATAAGATGAAAATTCTCCTTCTTCAAGATCTTCAGAGCTTCCATAACACTGCTGCAGTCGCGTACTTCGTGCCCGAGTTTATTGCTTATATACACCTTGAGGCTTTTTCTCAGTTCGGCGTCATCATCTATCAGGAGTATCTTCATTCCTTTTCCCTGTCCTGTTTTTTAAATGTCAGCACGAATTTCGCACCGTGAGGTTCTAAATTACTGACCTCGATACTTCCATCATACCGCTCGACAAACGTCTTGACGATCGTCAGACCAAGGCCGGTACCCTGCTCCTGGGTCAGCGGCTTGGTAGAATAAAAAGGTTCGAATATCCTGGCTAAATTATCCTCCGGAATCCCCGGCCCGTTATCCTGCACAGTGAGATGTACTCTGTCGAAACTCTCCTGCAGGCCGATCTCGATGCTTTTCCTGTTATCCTGCATAGTGCTGAGTGCCTGCAGGGCATTGATGATCAGGATGATGATGATCTGCTCCAGATATGTCGGTACGAAGTCGATGAAGATATCCTCTTCCGGCAGGTTGAGATCACAGATAACCCCGGCAGAATAGATCTTGTGTCTTACACACTGAATACACTTGTTGATAGCCGCTTTGATATCTACCCTTTCACTCTGTCTCGATTCCTGCGAGCGGTAAAAATTCTTCATCTGGGTAATGATCTCGTTTATATGCTGGACGGAGTTCTTGATGGAATGAAGAAATTCAACGGCATCATCGTGACTCGTTCCGTTAGTTCTATTCATACAGAACAGTGAATTCTCGACATTGAGGGCTATTGCCGAGAGTGGTTGATAGATCTCGTGCACGATACCGCTGGTAATGGCCGTTATGGAAGTGAGCCGGGCGGTCTTTTCCAGCAAACCTTCGTATTTGATATTTTCCACCTCATTTTTATGCTCCAGAAGCAGCTTTGCCATCCTGTCCATCATCCTGTCGTTTAGCAGTTTCTCTTTCAGCTCTACGTATTTATTCAAATATTCATTAGATTCTTTATAGGCACCTTTCTGCTGATAATAATCAGCCAGAGAGGCAAAAACTCCCAGCTTGTGCTCGGTATTTTCGCTCTTCTCCGCATAATCGAGTGCTCTCTTAAGATGTTCATAGGCTTCGTCGATATTATGCTCGATCAGAAAACTACCCAGTTTCTGATGAGCAAGATAGACGGTATCATCGTTTCTTCTATCGGCGACCTCTACAGCCTTTTTTAGATAGTTCAAAGCCTGCCTGTGATCTTCCAGATTCATGTAAGCTACCGCTATATTGAGCAGGGATATTACCTTGCTGCGACCTTTGATAGCTCTATCGTCTGCCGGAGCATACTCGTAAGCCTTGAGGGAGTATTCTAAGGCTTTATCATACTCCTCTCTGGCTGTATAGACAGCAGATATGTTATTACAGACCCTGGCCGGATTAACTTCATACTGCAAAGCCTGCTGAAAATATGACAGAGCACTGTCATAATCCTGCATCGTTACGTAAACTGTTCCAATATTATTCAGACAATCACCTAAAATACTGCTATTATCGATCTCTCTGCACAGTTTCAGGCATTCCAGATAATGATCCAGTGATTTACCGTATTCGTTGAGGTAATTATAATTCAGGCCCAGATAATAATGAGCATCTGCCAGTTGCTCCGGATCATCGATGCTCTCTGCAAGAGATCTTGCCAGCTCGGCATATTTCAAACCCTCCCGGTAATTACCTTCAGACCATTGCTGGCTCGCTATCTTAGATAAAAGCTGTAACCGGTCATTGATATCACGAGAATTGTCGAGTCTGTATAGCAACTCTTTTACATTGCTTTGTTGTTCAGACACGGTTCTGACCTCCCATTTAAAACAATGAAATGCCAGCTACCCGCCTTAATATGTCAAGTAATTTGAAAATTTATCTCTCCGATCGGTTCCCGTAAAACACCTCAGGTTCTAACCACCTGCTTACCCGGAAATAGCCGGTTGATACTATCACAGAGGATTTGCCAAATATTATATCATTTTTATATGGAAAGAGTGTTGACCATCCATATCGCCTGTTCATTTTGGATAACTAAAAGTGGAGAAATTAGCTTATCACAGGTCTGCTATAAGCCATAAAACAATATCCACTAATATCTTATGGTCGTCTTACCCCCTTTGGCACCTTTCTTGCAATTAAGAGGACCAAGAGGGATTAGATAAAGAAAACCAGCAGCAACGAAACAGCTGCTAACATTAATTAAGCGTAAAAGATTAGTAAACGATAGGAGGTTAACTAATATGAAGACTCAGAACTTGATTTTGATAGTTGGTATAATCCTTGCCCTGAGTTCCCTGTATGGTAACTGGGAAGGTTATTTACCTACTTATGTGGTACATACTTTGTACGAAGATGGTGATTATTTGTGGCTCGGTACAACAGGCGGTATTATTCATTATAATATCCATACCGAGGAGAAGACCTACTACAATACTCTGAATACCGGTCTCCACACGGTAAAGATAACTGCTCTGACCAAAGACCAGCAGGGGAATTTATGGGTTGCTTCTACCTTTGATAACTACCGGGTGACAGGTTATGACTTCGATTTTGAGGCTCCGACGCTACAAAGAGAATATTGGGCGGGGCTCTACAAATTCGCTACCGATGGTGCGTGGCATTTTTACAATTTCGAGAACACTCCGCTGGAATTCGATGTGATCCATGCCCTGGCCGTAGATAATGATAACAAACTCTGGATAGGAACGATTCACTATGGTATCTTTGTACATGACCTGAATGATGGAAGTTGGACAAACTATACCAAAGAAAACGCCGATATCGGGTCCAATCATATCAGATCGTTCTACGTCAGGGATAATGGCGAGGTCTGGGTTGGGCACTGGCCAGATGAAATCCTGGAGCCCAGGTATATTACTGAAGATCGCGACCCGGGAGAGATCCTCGAACCAATGCAGGATCGCTTCGATAAGCAATATAAATGGGAAGAACTTGTTTCTGATGGCGGGGGGATCTCCAGATATCATAACGGAGTCTGGACAAACTTTTTTGATCAGCTTCCCAAAGAACATCCCGAGTCCAGTACGGTACATGATATAACTGAAGATGCAAATGGTATACTCTGGTTTGCAGCCACGCTTGACGGTTTTCTCAGCTATGACGGTTATGAGTTCGAGCAGTATCTACTCCCTTATGAGCCTTATTTTGAGATGTCGGGAATGCCATTTGGGATCGATTTTGATCATGACGGCAATATCTGGCTGGGTACCAATATCGGCATTTATACCTATGATGGTGATGAACTGATCAGATATCATTCCGGTAACGGACTGAATCACGAGTACGCCATTACCATCATCCATACTGACTCTTTCAACAATGTCTGGATGGGTAGCGACTTTAAAGGGCTTTTCAAATATCACAACGGAACAATTACCGAAGCGGAGATCGATTCTGAAATAGCCTGCTATCCGATCAGATCTATTGAGGTTGATGCTTCCGGTAGGCTCTGGATCGGTGCCGGTGAAAATGTGCTCAATATGGGAACCGGTGGACTGTACAGCTTTGACGGAGATCAGTGGGATTTCTACGGTTGGGATCTCATCGATACCTGGCGTGTAAACGATATCTTTACCAGAGACGGTTACATCTATCTGGCAACCGGAGAGAACGGAGATGAAGGTGGTGCTGCCGTTTATGACGGGACTTCCTGGACGATACATAATTTTTCCACCAGTGATTATGTCCTATGGGCCGGTCATTCCATCACTGCCTGTGAAAACAGGATCTGGGTCGGTGTTGACGATACCAATGGCGGGCTATCCAGATATGAGAACGGGCAATGGACACTTTACACTTCGGCTAACAGCGGGTTGGCTACAAACAATGTCACTACTGTTGCTGTTGATCCACTGGACAATTCCGTCTGGGTAGGTTCCAGATTCGGACTCTACAACTTTGACGGCTCTAACTGGACTTACTATTTCTCTTTCATGTATCCTGAGTTGACCTATGATTATATCAACGATCTCTATTTTGACGACCAGAACACTCTCTGGGTCGCAATGGAGATGGGTCTGGCCAGTTATGACGGTGAGGTATGGCAGAACTACGATCACCTCTTACCGTATTTTGATGGATGGGGTACTGCACCGGTCTGGTCGGTTACCAAAGACGAGTATGACAGGGTCTGGATAGCATTTTTCGGTGGGGTGATGATGCTCGATCTCGATAACAACGAAGTAGAAACTTTTGATATGGCGAATTCACCGCTTCCGACTAACTTTATCCCCCAGGTTCGTTCGGACAGGAATGGTAAATTATGGATCAGGACCTGGTCCGATGGTCTCTATGCCTACGAATACGGACAGCATCTCTCCGTTCCGGATGACATTGTTGCTGATAACCAGTTACGTGCTTATAATTACCCGAATCCTTTCAATCCCACGACAAGCATTGTCTTTGATAACCCCCACCCCTCCAATATCTCGCTTGATATCTATAACGTCAGGGGACAGAAAGTCAAGACCCTCCTGGATCGAGAATACCTGGGCAAGGGTGTCCTGAACGTTATCTGGGATGGTTCCGACAGCAGGGGTAATTCTGTTTCTTCTGGGATCTACTTCTATACGATCTCCGATGATGAAGGGAGATATCGCATTATAAATAAAATGATGATGATTAAATAGGAGTTAAAAATGAAGAATATAAGGTTTAATCAGTTATTGTTAAGTATTGTTTTACTGCTTGCTGCTGCTTTCTGTTACTCGCTGACAGATCTGCAGCCGGAATTTGGAAACGCTTCCGGATACAGGAATTCCGTTCCGGAAATAGAACAGGTAAATTTGTCATATGATGTGGATGGCTGTTACATCTATATGAGTTGGCTTCCTTATGAAGAGGAGGATAACATCGGTTTCAATCTCTATCGTAATAATGAATTTCTCGACTATATCGAAAGGGAAACATATGCATGGGGCTACTATTACGCCGATTATGATGTTATTAATATGAACCAATACAGTTATTACCTGACTTTCGTCTATGATGACGGAGAGTCCGACCCTTCCGAGACTGTGGCAGTATGGGTTCTCTACCCACCCTATCCGATCACTGCCCTTCCCTATGGGGATCATGTAGTGATAACATGGGAAGCACCGGAAGAAGATACACGCCTGATCAACGGATACAATATCTATAAAAACTTCGAACTACTCAATCCCGAACCGGTCACTGAACTTGCATACATTGATTATGATGTAAACCAGGGGATGCTCTATAACTATTTAGTGACTGCCGTCTATGAAGATATGGGAGAATCTGCTGAATCTAACTGTTTCTATGTCATCGTAGAAGACAAAGTCGATCCACCTCAGAACATACTACATACAGTTGATATCGACGAAGTTATGCTCTCCTGGGAGCGTCCTGCAAATAACGGAAACTGGTATCGTTTTGACGATGATACTGTCGGAGGTGCCTACGTATCTGACAGCGGAGATTTTACAGCAGTGATCCATTATGATCTCATGGACCTCTTCAACTACAATAACTGGAGACTTGAGAGAATCAGTTTTGTTCCTCTATCAGATGAAGGGACATATACTTTTGAGTTATGGGAAAAATCTCCCTGGAGTCCTGATACATATGAGTTATGGACCCAGATAGAACTGGAAGATATAGTTCCGAATGAATGGAACACCGTTCCTGTTTCGGAATGGGATGGTCCTGTGATCGCAGGCGGTTATACTCAGTTCAGGATAGCTATCAGATGTGAAGGTGTTAATGCCGGCATTGCTTATGACGATAGCCCTAATATGCACGAACGTTCTGACTTGCTGATCATAGACGGTAATGAAACAAACCTCTCTGAACAGGGGATAGATGCAAACTGGAAGATCAGGGGATACATGTCTCCGCCACAACCTTTTGTGCCCGGAAATGGAATCGAGTTATTGGGATATAATCTTTATCGTGATGATGTGCTGATCACTCAGCTGGCTGAAATCAATGAACACTTCATTGAAACAGGTCTTGCCGATGGCGTGTATCAATATCATATGACTGCAGTTTACGAGATCGAGATCGGTTTTGATGTATATTACATTGAATTTGAATCGATGGAATCGGAGCTCGTAACGGTCTCGGTCGGCATCACAGGAGTAGAAAAGGATCCCGTACAGGAGATCGTCACCAATGATGTCATTCTCCATAACTATCCCAACCCCTTCAATCCTGATACGACGATTACTTTCAGCCTGAACAACCCTTCCAGAGTGCAGATCGATATCTATAACATTCAAGGCAGGAAAGTACGCTCTCTGGTAGCCGAAGAATTCTCTTCCGGTCTGCATCAGATCGTCTGGGATGGTACTGATGATTACAGAAAACCTGTCGGCAGTGGTGTTTACTTTTCCCGCATGACCACCAAAAAGAGCACCAGTACCAATAAGATGCTGCTACTTAAATAACGCAGTAAGAAGATAAATCTTGTTCTCATAAAATCCTCATGCAACGAGGTAAATGACCATCAGGGGGTTGGATTGTTCAACCCCTGTTTTTTTTAGAAGTAAGAATAATGTTGTGGAGTTGTGAAGTCCTGAAGTTGTGAAGTCCTGAAGTTTTGGAGTGCTGACGGTTAATGGAGTAATGGAGTGATGGGGTGATGAAGTGATGGGGTAATGAAGTAATGGGGTCACGATGTAATGAATAATGAATATCTGTCAAATTGGTAAAGTAAGGTGTTTGGTTACTTTGCTCCCAATGGACTTGCTTCGACTTCCTTCCGGTTTTTTTTCAGGGGTGGCAAGCTCCCGCTTGCCACAACCCTTGCTTTGCCCCGGCAGCTTGCTAATCCTCCCTCTGGTTTTTCACCTCAAAACTCCACAACGCTTTCCGGCACACCTCCTTTTCCGGCCTATTGTTTTCAGAATACTTAAGACACCGTCACCTCGGGAATATACTTCTACAGAATGACAACATCTGCTTTAGATAGAAACGAAAAGATGATCATGATGAAGAAGGTTAGTAAAGCAGTAATTAACAAAAGGGGCGGATTCAAGGTTCACTCTCCTTTGTTAATATACAAAGAAAATAATTAGATCTTGAATAGAAGTGATATTGCGTTAGCAACGCCAATTTCACAGTCTTCCTTGCCTTAAAAGCTGTCAACAATTCTGGCTCACCAATTTCAGTACACCTCAATATGAACATAGTATATCTTCCAATTTTCAAGTCAAAAAGACAGGAATCTTAGCTAATTAATTTAGTGATCTCGATACCTTGCCATCCAATTTGTTTGATCATGCCCAGTGTTAGGATTTCGTATTATGCTAACAAGATAATGTTTGAAATATAGCTCTTCCGGATAATCGAGACTACCAAAATTTTGCCATACAGTACGAGAATCGAAAATATGAATTACAATGTGTCCACGATCTCGATTCTTATATATTGAGTGAAGATTCTCTGCAAGCTCTAATACTTCTTCTTTCGTAGATTCTTCTGATACAAGTATTTCCATACCATTACCTCCAGCTGGGATTTTCCAACTTCTAAGTACTTGATATTCAATTATATCAGATTCATCTATTTCAAGAACCTCCGTATCTTCTGATTGACCTTGATTTATAATATAGCCAATCAAAAGCAAAAAGAGAACGATAACTGCGATAATTAAAATGATTTTCATAATTTCCTCCTTAGAATTTAGTTTATAAGATTAATTATTGCGGCAAGATGTCAACGGAATTTAAAATTACGTAGACATCTAATGTGATTTTTAATAAAAGGGATACATAATATATAGCACCTGACTTACAAGTTATAATATCAGTGTATCGAATGGTTTCTCGCAATCCCAAGCGGTAAGTAGTTTCTCTTCGAGTTCCAGTTAATCCTTGACTGTCAGAGGAGAAGTATTTCATTCAGGTCAGGGGTTGTTTGAACCCTATCATTGAAGTTGTTAAGAAGTTATAGAAAAAGGGAAAAGAGTGGGATATGATTGTTAAGAGCCGGGTGAGAGGTTCTATTAGCAGTACTGTTAGTTTGTTGCTGCTGGTGGTTTTGCTGCAGATGATGCCGTTGGCATTGGGAGCGACGGAACTGTTTTGCCACCTGCATGAAGAGAGGGGAGAGGCTGCTGAGGAAGCACCTACTTTTATCAGAGAGTTTCTCAGTTTTAGCGAATCGGGGGATTCTGTGATCCGGATCAGCAGGGTTGATCTTAATCGACTCTTTCAGCAGCGGGAAGGTTTTAGAGCTGGTCATGCTGTCTATTTTGAACTACCTGCGGGGGAGAGGCTGACCGGTTTCGTGGAGAGTTTCGTAGAAGATATCAACGGGACACTTACCCTGCGAGCGAGAATCGAAGGTTCGGAGTTCGGTTATATTCTGATCTCCCATTCAGAGGGGAGATATCTCGGAAGGATCAGTATTCCCGAAAGAGGGGAGTATTATCAATTGATGAGTTCCCGTGACCGTGAGCACTACCTTCTGCAGATAGACAAATCAAGGAAGGGGCATATCCAGCGGAGCGGGCCGATAATTCCACCGGCAGATACTAGTCCGCAACGAATGTCAGGCCGGAGAGAAGCAGGGCCGGATGACCTGGCAGTAATCGACCTGATGATCGTCTATACCCCTACAGCATACTCCTGGGCAGAAGTAAATTCCGGCGGGATAAATAACACTATAGCCCAGGCGATGAACATGGCTCAGATAACCCTCGATAACAGCCGGACCTCGATAATATTGAGACTCGTGCTCTCGCGGCAGGTTAATCATGGAGAATCACCAAACGGTTCGGTAGAACTTTTCAGGATAAGGTCTTCACCGGAAAGCCCCTGGCCGGAGCAGCATCAGGGTTACCAGGTGGCCGGGTATATGGACGAGATCCATCTCTGGCGTGACCAGTACGGAGCCGATCTCGTGGCTTACTTTGCCTTCGTCACGGATTGCAGCGGGATGGCCTTCCTGCTCCAGGATGTTAACGGACAGCCGGATTATGGTTTCTCCCTGACCAACATTCAGGCTGCAGCCTCATCCTACACCCATATCCACGAAATAGGGCATAACATGGGTGCCCATCACCACATAGAGCAGAATTTCCAACCGGGCTCGGGGATTTTTTACTATTCGTCCGGCTGGCGCTGGACCGGTTCTGACGGGAATCATTACTGCAGTGTAATGACCTACGAATCAAGCCAGTATTTCTCTGATAATATCGACCACGTAAACGTGCCCTATTTTTCCAATCCCGATGTCCTGCATTTCGGAGTGGAAACCGGTCATCCTGTCTATGCCGATAATGCCAGAACCCTGAGGGAGACGAAACACGTCGTGGCCTCATACAGAGGTATTGAAGATCAGTATGCCCCCCTGATCAGGAACTATCCCAACCCCTTCAACGAGACGACGACCATCTCCTTTCTGGTGAGCGAACAGGGTAGGGTGAAGATCGATATCTTTAATATAAAAGGCCAGTTAGTAACGACCTTGCTAAACGAAGAGATCGATGCGGGAATGCATACAGCCAGCTGGGACGGCAGAGACGCAGGGGGGAGAATACAGGCGAGCGGGCTCTATATCTACCGGGTGAAAGATCCGGAGAATATCAGAACCCGTAAGATGATGCTGTTGAAGTGAAAAGTTGCTCTATTTATGGGTATAATCTTCAAGAGGGGAAACCGATTTGTAATCATTTTGTCAGGGGCTATGCTATTGCAGATCTAGTGATCATTAAAAATGAAGAGGCTCTTACGCCTATCAGAGGAGAATTATGAGAAAGATTGCATATATTGGAACTTATCCCCCGCGGCAATGCGGGATCGGCACGTTCACTAACAATTTGCTGATGGCAATCGGTAAGAATATTGATAGTGAAAAACCAACCGATCATTCTTTAGTAGTCGCTATTAATGACTATGATATTGATTATGATTACCCTCCTGAAGTTAAATATACTGTCCGACAGGGCCATCAACGCGATTATGTCGAAGCAGCCGAGTTCATTAATTATAACAAGACGGAATTGTGCATACTGCAGCACGAATTTGGCATCTTCGGTGGTGAAATGGGTGTTTACATCTTACCACTTATACGTAAGCTGGAAGTACCGCTTATGGTGACTTTCCACACCATTCTCAAAGATCCCAGTACTACGCAAAAATCAATTGTACAGCAGATATCCGAAAAAGCCTCAAAGGTTATTGTTATGAGCAATAAAGCCATAGAATTATTGCAATCCGTGTATGGCATCAAAGAAGAGAAATTGATCTTAATACCACACGGTGTCCCAGTTTATAGGATACCGCCCACTGACATTATCAGAAAGAAATTGAAGTTTGAAGATCGCAAAGTGCTCTTCACTTTCGGATTGATCAGCCGTAACAAAGGTATTGAAACAGTTATTAAGGCACTTCCGGAAGTCGTGGAAAAACATCCTGAATTACTATATCTAGTAGTTGGTAATACGCATCCTAATGTCTTAAAGGATCAGGGTGAAGAGTATCGCAATTATCTGATCCAATTGATCAGGGAATATGATCTAGGTAATCATGTCTCCCTACAGAGACAATTTCTGGATGAGCAGACTCTCTTTGAATATCTTACCGCTACCGATGTCTATGTAACACCTTATCATAATGAAGAGCAAATCACTAGCGGTACCCTCTCTTACGCCGTTGGAGCTGGAACAGCTATTGTTTCCACCCCTTATTGGCATGCTCAGGAGCTTTTAGCCGAAGGAAGGGGTATTTTATTCGGTTTCAAAAATTCAGAGCAATTAGCGGATATATTAACAGATCTTTTCAATCATCCTGAACAGCTTCAAAAACTGAGGCAGAAAACATATAATTACGGCAGAAAGTTGAGTTGGCCTCTTGTAGGTAATCAATATCTCAAATTAGCGAAAAAGATCCAGCGTTCTTTCATCAAAGAAGAGATAGAACATTTTATCATAGAACCCACCCTGCTACCCGATTTCAGTTTACAGCATATCAAACGTTTGACTGACGATACAGGGATACTCCAGCATTCTCTGTTTGGTGTACCGAATTTAAAAGAGGGTTATTGTCTTGATGATAATGCCCGTGCTTTGATTTTAGCGGTTATGGCATATCAAGTGAAATTTAATCCGATTACACAGGAATTAATATTGATATATCTCAGTTTTGTCCATTATATGCAAAACGATGACGGGACTTTCAGAAATTTTCTGTCTTATAACCGGCAATATCTCGATAAGAAAGGTTCCGAAGATTCATTCGGACGTGCTATGTGGGCTTTAGGTTACCTGATAGATCGCTCACCTAACAATTCTTACAGGCAGTTTGCCCAGGATATTTTCAGGAAAGCGAAACCAAATTTTACCACTCTGAAATATCAGCGGGGAATAGCCAATACAATGATCGGAGTTTGTTACTACTTGAATCAATATCCGGATGATCAGGAAATGCTCAACATATTGGATCAGCTAACCGGGAAACTGCTGGAGTTTTATGAAAAGAATTCCACAGAAGATTGGAAATGGTTCGAGGATGTTATGACCTATGATAACGGCATTCTCCCGCTTGCTCTGTTCCATTCCACCAGGATAACCGCTGACGACAGAACGCTTGTGGTTGCTCAGGAATCTATGAAGTTTCTGGAATCCTACACCCTGCAACATGGTTATCTGACACCAGTCGGGAATGAAGGCTGGTTCAGAAGAGGGGGTAAATGTCCACTTTATGGTCAGCAGTCAGTAGATGTCATGGCTTTTGTTCTCCTTTATCATCAAGTATATCTCTCCACAGAAAATAAAGAGTATCTGGAAAAAATGTTCCTGGCTCACCTCTGGTATTTAGGCGAAAACTCTCAACGTTTGTCCGTTTATGATTACGAAACAAATAGTTGTTTTGACGGACTTGAATCTCACGGCTTGAATTTAAACCAGGGTGCCGAAAGTATAATTGCCTATCTTATCTCACATCTGACTGTCTTAAAAGCTATTGAATTAGAACACAGGCACAATACAAAAGAGGGATCATGAATCTGATCAAGCGATATAAAGGCAACCCCATTCTTACCAGGGATGATATCCCTTATCCTGTGGCTACTGTTCATAATGCTGCTGTTGTCAAATATAACAAGCAATATATCATGCTGTTCAGAGCCCATAAACACAACGGACGTTCTGTTCTCGGGATAGCACGTAGTGATAACGGCTACAAGTTTAGAGCTGACCCTGAACCTTTCATGGTACCTGCTTCTCAGGGGTATTTTGCTCAATACGAAGAATACGGAGTAGAAGATCCCCGTATTACATTCATCGACGGTGAGTATCTCATTACCTATAGTGCCTATTCCCGCTATGGGGTGCGTATTGGTTTAGCTCAAACAACTGATTTTATCAAGCTGAAACGTTTATCAATGATTACTCAGGCTGATTATCGCAATGCTGTAATATTTCCAGAAAAATTCAACGGTTTGTATGCCCGATTGGACCGTCCACATTCCGGCATATTACCCTGGTCGATCTGGATATCTTATTCCCCTGATTTGATACATTGGGGAGAGAGCAGGCTGATTATGAAACCACTGCCTTACCATTGGGATGAGATGAAAATAGGACCCGGAGCGACCCCATTCAAGACTGAAAAAGGGTGGTTGCATATCTATCACGGAGTTTTCTCTACCATGGACGGGGGAGTCTATCGGTTAGGGGTTGCTCTGCACAGCCTGGAGGATCCAGCAAAGGTAATTGGGGTGGCTGATGACTGGATCTTACAACCCGAAGAGATCTATGAGATTACGGGATATGTCCATAATGTCGTCTTTTGTTGTGCTGCCGTTCCGGAAGAAGACCACACGGTCAAGATTTACTGGGGTGGTGCAGACAAGGTAATGTGTATGGGAGAGGCTCAGATATCAGATCTGGTTGAGCTCTGTTTAACCCGTTCCCGTCCTGCTCTATAATACTGACAAGATGATGAAACTCGCCGTATTAGCACCCGTTGCCTGGCGTACACCACCTGTTCATTACGGGCCATGGGAGCAGATTGCTTACAATATCGCCGAGGGTGCTCACTTTCTGGGGATTGATGTCACCCTCTTTGCCACCGCAGATTCATTCTGCTCCGGTAAGCTGCAGCATATCTGTCCCAAAGGTTATGAAGAAGATAAAAACATAGACCCTAAAGTTGCTGAGTGTATGCATATCAGCTATCTGATGGAGCAGGCAGATAAATTTGACCTGATCCACAATAACTTCGATTTCCTCCCCTTAACCTATAGCAGACTGATCAAAACTCCGATTTTGACGACTATTCACGGCTTCTCCTCACCGAAGATCATCCCCGTATATAAACGGTATAACGACATCGTTAACTATGTTTCCATAAGCAATGCAGATCGTTCCGGGGAGCTGGACTATATTGCCACTGTTTATAATGGCATAGACAGAAAACAATTCACTTTCCACGATAAACCTGAAGATTATCTACTGTTCTTTGGCCGTATCCATCACGATAAGGGAACTTACGAAGCGATAGAGATAGCAAAACAAGCTCGAAGGAAGCTGATCATTGCCGGTATAATTCAGGATAAAGAATACTTTAAGCAGAAGGTAGAACCCTATATAGATCAGGAACAAATAGTCTTTGCCGGTAGTGCTGAGCCCGAAAAAAGGGATAAACTGTTGAGAGAAGCCTGTGCTCTTTTGCATCCCATAAATTTCTTCGAACCTTTCGGCTTGAGTGTGGCAGAATCATTGTTCTGCGGTACACCGGTAATAGCGTTCAATAAAGGTTCGATGCCGGAACTGGTCATAGACGGTGTTAATGGTTTTTTAGTAGATAACGTCCCTGAAGCGGTAGAAAAAATCAGAGATATTCCGCATATAGACCGAAGTCAATGCCGTGTTTTAGCAGAAGAGAGGTTCAGCCTGGAAAAGATGTCAGCTGATTATTATCAGGTCTATAAGCAAATACTGAATATTTAACCAAAACTCAGCAGCTCAACTTTCCCGGGTCCCGGCTCTTGATAGACATGCGTCTGCCCGGAAAAGTCGTTCAAGCAGGTGTAACACCACGTATCGAAGTGTTTAACGCATTGTTGAGATAACTACTACCCTGATATACAGCAGGCCTGAAACGTCGCTTCATCAGGCGGGTGGCAGGAGGAATATGAGTTTACTTCAATCTTTTCAGCAACTCTTTCAAATCCACAAATGCCAGCGATGAATATGTATCCGACATACCGTAAGGTATGACAAGAGTATCACCATTAACAAAACTTCCACAGGAATATACCACATTGGGGACCAAACCATCCCGTTCATTTTCATTTGAAATCAACAACGGTTCGGATAGACGGCCGATCTCCTTTGTAGGATCTTCTAAATCAAGCAGGCTGGCACTTAGATCGTATTGCCGCATAGGACCCACCCCATGGGTTATAATCAACCACCCTTCTGGAGTTTCAATCGGAGAGCCGCAATTCCCTAATTGAATGAATTCCCAGTAATGTTTAGGGGATTGTATCTTGATAGGGTCATCCCATATATTTATTATATCCGAGAATCCGATGTAGCTGTTAATTCCGTCGATTCTCGACAACATCGCATACTTACCTTTGATCTTACGGGGGAATATCGCCATATTCTTGTTCTGTGCCCCGCTGCCATGCAAAGGTCTGATCGTAAAATGATAAAAATCTCTAGTCTCGATCAGTTTCGGGAGTATCGTATGTCCGTCATAGGCTGTATATGTCGCGTAATAGATCGTAGAGCCATCTTCTTCCCTGAATTTTACAAACCGGGCATCTTCTATTCCTTGCCTTTCCGTGAAAGATATGGGAAATATTACTCGTTCGGAGATATCTGTATCTCTGGAAAAGACGATCTCGTAATGAGAATCTGCCAGCCAGACAATCTCGTTTATAGCCCGTTTCTTACTTGAGCTGAAACTGTTGTTTTTCTCTAAAATCTCAGAAACGGCACCTAAAAGCTCCCCGTAAATAAAACGGTCATTTAATCTATCCATCACTAATGATATATACTCTTTCGATACCTTCATCTCTGTCAATTTGTTGATGAATTCCGTTTTTGTGTATTCATGACGCTTAATTATTTCCGCCTCATCTATATATCTGTTGGCTATCAGGAAATGAAGATCACCGTTCTTATCTATTACTCCCGAACGAAAAGCAATGGATGAAAGATGACCCTCTCCCATTGCCCGGAAACTCATAATTACTCTTTTGCTTCCTTCTTCCAGACCGGTCTGATCGGGAGATTCCACTATAGAAGGATTAAAAAAAGCTGTTGATTCAATTGAATATTCCTTGGAAAAAAAGGAGCCGATCAAGAGCTTTTTGGTCATAGAAAGCTCATCTAAGCATATATCACCCCTTTCCGCAATGTTACTGGCTTTTTCATAATTAGACATAAACTGTTTCGTTAAGTTACGGTGTCTTCTGGCATATTCTCGCAAGGTGGCTTCATTAGCCTGTTTTGCTTCTTGCTCGCTCATAGAGATGATTTTATTGATCAGGGCAACAGAACGCTCAAATCCATTATCATAATAAAGAATTATAACTCTGCGAAAGTCGGGTTCAAACCTGACAGGTTTTCTAATGACAGGAATACGCATTATCCATCCTCCTTCAGTTCTTTTCAATAACTGAGATAATATTTATCTCTGCACGGCTCTCCATAAGTCAAGGTTTTTGTTGTTCTCGAAAGCTCCATGGTTTCATATACTACAACATACCTCTTCTATTCCTAAGATACAGGATGTATCCAGTCGAGATGCCAATTTATCAGCAATTCATCTCTTTCTCAGGTGTTTTTGCTGCAGATGGTATCTATAGGATTGGGAGAGACGGAACTGTTTTCAAACTGCGGGTAGAGAGGAGAGAGGTTGCTTAGGCAATACTCCCTTTATCAGAGAGCTTCTTAGTTATAGATACAGTGAGGATGCGGCTGTAAGATACGGCAGGGTCGATCTCAATCCTCTGTTTCTGCAGCGGGAAGGTTTCAGAGCAGGTCAGGAGATCTATCTCGAACGGCAGAGATGAAGGGGGGCGTATACAATCGAGCGGGCTATATTTTTAACGGGTGAAAAGACTGGATAAGAGCAGAACCTGTAAGATAATGCTGTTGAAACGATGAGCTTCTTCCCCAGTTATCTTCGATATAGTTAGCTCATTAAAGAGAAATGATCATTTCAGGAGTAGCATCTTCCTGACTTCCTCAAGCTCCGGAGTAATCATCCTGGAGAAATAGACACCGGAGGTGGCCGGCCTTCCCTGATCGTTTTTCCCGTCCCAGACGACCTGATGTTTGCCGGCGGGGTGGGGAGCAGCAGGAATGAGTGTCCTGACGAGCTGTCCCCGGATATTATAGACTTTCAAAGCTAATTCTTCGACATCTTCTTTCAGGCTGTATTCGATAATTGTCTCCGGATTGAAGGGGTTGGGGTAATTACCAAGCAGTTCTGTTCTGAAGGGTAAAATCTCAGGTTCGGAAGAGCTTGAGGATGGGGTAGCCAGTACTCGGTTGGAAGGCCCGGATTCTCCCTCATCATACAGTGCCGTGACATGGTATCTGTAGGTGACATCGTTGATAACATCGGTATCAAGATACTCGGTGACAACGAGTAATTCTTCATTGATCTGCTCATCGTCACGATAGACATTATAACCGAGAAGGGTTCGCAGGCTGTCAGGCGGCTCGTGCCAGTTAAGGGTTACGATCTCATCACCGGGGCTGGCAGAGAGAGAGGCGGGGGGTATGAACTCGAAATAGAAAGTCTGCCAGCTCAGATAGGGGTAGCCGTCATTATGGAACATATAGATATCTTCCACCCAGATATTCTCGAAATCCCAGTTGACATATACATCGTCGGCATAGGGATAGGTCATCTCTTCGGTAATCCAGCCGTACGAGAAACCGGTCGTCTCTATGTTGTTATAACAGAAGTAGCGGTATGAAACTTCATTGCCACCTCCGATTATTGCTCCTGAAGATTGGTCTGTAGCGGTTATTGCACCAGTAACATAAGAGTACCAGAAAGAAGTTTCCCAGGCCGTTCCTGCAACTCCACCGATTCCGTTAAAACCGGAAACTTCTGCATGTGTGTACAGATTATTAGTATATGACCAACAGATATAACCCATTATCCCACCAATAGTGAAATGCCCGGATACTGAGCCTCTCGTATAACACTTTGATACTTCCATGGAGATATTAAAACCTGAAAGACCACCGACATACATATGTCCGCTTACATCCCCTTCCACGAAACAGTTTTCGATCAACACATCTGATGCCTGTCCGACAAGGCCTCCGACCTCCTCATCTCCGCTAACGGTCAGATTTGTCAGGCCCAGGTTTCTTATCGTACCGCAACAGGCACTGGCAAAGAGCCCAACTGCCGATTCGTCGGGACGATTGATATGGAGTCCGTCTATCTTATGATCCTGACCGTCGTAATGACCCATAAAGGTATATGTTCTATTCCTGTTCGCTGGCAAGAATCCCTTATTATCTAACGGTATCCCAAAATCGCAATACTCTCCTATCGGTTCCCAGCCCTCTCCGTCAAACCAGTTGATGGTTTCCGAAGCATCGATATCGGCAGTCTGTATAAAATATAGGCTTTCAGTCAGATTGCTCGATTGATAAACTGACAACCAATAGAGATTCTCCAGAGTAGCTATCTGATAAGGATTGGCCTCTGTCCCGTCTCCGGCTGCCGGCGGAATGGCTGTTTGTGCAGTGAGGGTTACGGCTAAAACAGTTAAGAGAATAATCACACTTCCTGTTCTCATTGTTTCCTCCCGAAAATTGTTATCATTACAGATAAAATATCCCCGATCTGTCTGATTTCCCTGCGTCACTTTGTTTGCCGTGAACATTCAATAAGTAATTCTCTATGTTGAGTTTCTGCCCGAGTGCTTTTCAGACAAGATTTCCTATGCCCAATAACTTGTATAATGTGAAGCAATAAAATGTCAAGGATTATATAATACAAGTGCGGAGTTGTTCGTATTTTGTCAGTAATATTATCATTGGTATATGATATAATAAGAAGAGGAAGCAGATTAACAGATTACTTGCTAAAAGAAACAGAGTATTCAGAAGATGGCTTTGACGAGGATATCCGGTTCCAGGCGGTGTTTAGCACCCTTTCCTTCGAAGAAGCCGTGATTTCTTATCATGGAGATATTTAGGGGTGTCCAGCAGACCTGCAGGTTGTTCTGTTTGTTCTTGAGGGTGACCTGTCCTTTGGCAATGAGCCCCCTGTCCATAAAGGGGGAGACGATCTTGCCTCTTTCGGTAACATAGCGGACGATATAGAACTCATCGATAACTGCCTCTTCATCGTTATTGAGCAGGGCCTTATCGGTGAAATACTGCATTCGATCTGCGATTTCCTCTCTTGTGATATTCAAATGTTTCAGTTTTTCCAGGTCTTCTGTGATGATCTCGTGGTAATGCCTTTTATCCTTACCCAGGAAGCCTTCCAGGGTTACTACCCCTGGTTGTAGTCTCTCCTGGATGTTTTTCTCTTCTGGTGTCTGTTTCATCTTAACCTCTCATTTTCTGGTGGTCAGTGCTATCGGCGGTAATTTCCTATCAACCGAAACTGTCGTAATAGATCTTTTTCATACCGAGTTCCCTCATCTTCTTTTCTGTAGTAGCAATGAGTGCCGGGCTGCCGCAGAGGTAACCTTCGGTATTCTTGGGGTCTCTGACGTATTCATCGAGCAGTGGTGGAATATATCCTGTGAGACCCTGCCAGCCGGAATTCTCTTCAGGTTGCGACAGTACAGGAATAAAGGTGAAATCGGCCAGTGTCTTCTCGTACTCTTTCATCTCCTCGACGAGAAAGAGGTCCTTTTTAGTCCGGGCACCGAAGAAATAGACAATATGCCGTTCAGACTTCTTCAGTGCGAGGTCCTCCAGTATCCCCTTGAAGGGTGCCATCCCTGAGCCACCGGCAACAAAGATCATGTCGGCCTTTGTATCCCGGATGAAGAATTCTCCGTAGGGGCCGGTGAGATAGAGTTGATCACCCTCTTTCAGATAATCGTGGGTAAAGGTGGTCATAATCCCATCGGGAACGCGGCGGACGATCAATTCCACCTGATCGTTGCGATTCGGGCTGTTGGCCATGGAATAGGCGCGGGAGACAACCTGTTTCGATCTGGGATATTTTCTGGATTGTAACTGGATGTACTGCCCGGCCTGGAAATCTATCCTGTCGGGATCCTGCAGCTTGATGATGATCCCCTTGGTATCGTATGTATAATCGAAGATCTTATCGACTGATCCCTGGAATTTTCTGATGGAGAAGAGTGCTTCTGGTATGGTAATGAATATATCTTTTTTAACTTTTACCTGACAGGAGAGCCTTACCCCTTTTTCGATCTCCTCAGAGTCGAGATACGGTTTCTCTGTGGGAAGCAGAGGTCCGCCCCCCTCTTTTACCGTCACTTTACAGAGGCCGCAGGTTCCTCTGCCTCCACAGGCGGAAGGGATGAAGACATCATTCTCCCCGAGCGAATTGAGCAGGGAATTACCACCTTTAACGGTGATGTTCCGCTTGCCGTTTATATCGATACGGCAGTCTCCGTAATTGGCCAGGAAATAATCGGCCAGCACGAGCAGCAGGGCTAAAAAGCCGCCGATACCAGCCAGGATAATGATATTGTTGAGTACTACTACTATCATTCTTCTCTCCTGCCCTTACTGGATGATAGCCACCCCGGAGAATCCGATGAAGGCCAGGGCCATTATGCCGGTGATGATCAGGCTGATAGCAGCGTTGTTCATACCCCTGGGGAGATATTTCTCTTTCAGCCTGTTGCGGATTCCGGCGAGGGCAAGGATTGCTACAAGCCAGCCGATCCCGCTGCCGGCACCATAAGCAACGGATTGGGTGAAGCTGTATTGCCTGATAACGAGGAAGAGCGAAACACCCAGTATGGCGCAATTCACGGTAATAAGGGGTAGAAAAATGCCCAGTGTATAGTAGAGAACCGGTGAGAAACGCTCGATAATGATCTCGGTGAGCTGGACGAAAGCTGCAATAACGATGATGAAGATTATGTACTGCAGATAGACAAGATCGAGCGGTACGAGGAGATAATGATAGATCAGATAGTTGATTCCCGAGGTAAAGGTCAGGACGAAAAATACTGCCATTCCCAGTCCGATAGACGATGTAATCTCTTTGGAAACAGAGAGATAGGAACACATTCCCAGGAAATAGACCAGCAGAATATTGTTGGTAAATATGGCAGCGAGCAGGATAACGAGCGGATTGATATCCATTTTATTTTCCTTCTGACGGTTTGGTATAATAGCGGTAATTGATGAACCAGATGAGCAATCCGAGCACGAAGAAGGCACTCGGAGCCATGACCATGATTGACCAGGAGACCCACCAGTCACCGAGGATAGTGAAACCGAAGAGCGACCCGAAGCCCATCAATTCACGGATAAAAGCTATCAATAACAGAACGAAAGTATAACCTATCCCGGCAGCTACTCCGTCGATCAGAGAGTTGAAGGGGTTGTTCTTCTGGGCGAAGGCTTCGGCGCGGCCCATTATGATACAGTTCGTGATGATCAATCCGACATAGGGGCCTAACGCTCTGCTCATATCGGGATAGAATGCTTTGAGAAAGATATCGACAATGATAACATAGGAGGCGATGACCAGGGTCTGGACCATCATCCTCACGCGGCGGGGGGTATAGTTCCTGATCAGGGAAATAGTGAAACTGGAGAGGGCGAGGGTGAAGATCACTCCCAGGCCCATGACGAGGCTGTTGATCATCAGATTGGTAACAGCCAGGGCCGAACAGATTCCCAATACCTGTTTCCAGATAGGATTGTCGGCCAGTACTCCGTTAAAAAATATCTCATTCTTCTTCATCGTCGGCCTCTACTATAGAACGGACATTCCGTAATTTGCTATAGATGATAGATACTACAGCTCTGCTCGAGGAGGTGGCACCAGTGATCTGATTGATCTCAAAATCGCCGGTGGGTTCATTTTCGGGGATCATCCCGAACTGAACGATCTCTCCGTTTTGTCTGAATTCTTTGCCGGAGAACTGCTTCAGGAAGGCAGGCTCGGTGATACGGCCGCCCAGCCCCGGGGTCTCATTCTGGTCGAGAATGTAGAAGGCGAGGATATGCTCAAAATCGTTATCGACGCCCAGCAGCCCGGATATGGTTCCCCAGAGCCCGCTACCCTCAGCGGGGAAGCAGTAACCCAGGGTTAAAGTGTCGTCTATGGCAACATAATAGGTTAACCCATCCCTGGTTCGTTCGACGATATACTGGTCATAGGAAGCTTGTACATTTTCCAGGGGCAGGTCGAACAGGGAAAGTATCGCCTCCTGCAGGCGGAGTTCCTGAAACTCTTTGATCCGTTCCGAGGTGGAATGATAGAAGAGAGCCAGGATAGTGCCGAAAAAGAGGGCAACGATGATCATGAAGACTACCGGATAGATACGGGTTTCACTGAAATCGATCTTCTCTTTTGCCACGCTTAACCTCTCAGGTACTCTTAGTGGTTCTGGGACGGCGGTAGGTTATCCCGTATTCGATGATTGGCATAAAGGAATTGGCCAGGAGCAGGGCAAACATAAATCCTTCACTCCAGAGAGCGAATTTACGAATGAATACAGTCAGGAAGCCGACGAGCAGGCCGAAAATCCAGATCGCATATCTGTTTTTGGGCATGGAGATGGGATCGGTAACCATAAAAACGATACCGAACATCACACCTCCGGAAAGGAGATGATATAGAGGATTCTCGCCGGTATAGAAGATCAGTGAAAAGAGCAGAAAACTCAGGAGCGTCGAGAGCATAGCCTGCCATTTAGCTGTTTTAGTCAGGATGAGATATAACCCACCTAAAATTATCAGCAGGGCAGAAGTCTCTCCTATAGAGCCGGGTATCTGGCCGTAAAAGAGTTGCAGGAAGGAAACTCCGTTCTCCGTGACGAGCGGGCTGGCTGAAGTCAGGGCGTCGTGGTTGGTATAAGCAGCAAATCCACCCGGCAGGGAGGTGAAAGGGTTGAGCCATCTGACAGTCATTTGATTGGCGAAAGTGACATAGAGGAACGTTCTGCCGACTATTGCCGGGTTGAAGACGTTCATGCCAAATCCACCGAAGATCATCTTACCGAAAACTATAGCGATTATGCCACCGACTGCTGCCATCCAGAGCGGTAGCGTAGGGGGGAGGATCAGTCCGAGAATAGTACCTGTGACAAAAACAGCAGAAGTTACCTTGCTGCCCGGCTTTTTTCGGACAAAAATATATTCACTGCAGAAGGCAGCCAGATTGGTCACGGCAATAACAGCCAGAACGCGCCATCCGAAGAGGAAAATTGCATAGAGTGTTATCGGTATCAAAGCATAAAGAACTCTGAGCATTACAGGTTGTTTCAATATCTGCACTTTCATATTACTTCTCCAGTCTCCGGATCGAACTACTTACTGTTAATATTATGCTTTTTATCAGAACTGTTAGTCCCCTGTCAATCTTTTTCCAGAATGGTAGATCATCAACCCTCTGGAGAATAGAAAGAGCAGGGAATTGTTTCCCTGCTCACTCGTAAAGACTGTATTGGTTAAGACTGGTATCGTTACTTCAGGATCATCATTTTTTTTGTTGAGGTATATCTGCCTGATTTCATACGGTAGAGGTAGATACCGCTTCCTACTTTCCTGCCCTGCTTATCTTTGCCAGTCCAGATTGCTGAGTATTCGCCTGGAGAATGACGCTCATCTACAAGAGTTGCTAAATGCTGGCCGGTAATATTGAAGATCTCGATCTTGACTTCCGCTTCCCGATCCAGAGAGTAATGTATCGTGGTTTCCGGGTTAAAGGGGTTAGGATAGTTGCCGTGCAGGTCAGTAGTTAGTGGAATGCTGATCTCATCTTCATCTACTGAGGTAGTTATCTCAATCTCAATTTCCAGAATATTGGTTTCACCAACAGAGAAAATGCCTACAACACTGTATATGTATGTTCCCGGAGTGACTACTTCGTCGCTGTAGGACATTTCTGTAACTCCTTCGGCAATGATCTCATCATTCCGATTGATTGTGAAGCCGAAAAATTCTCTTTCAGTTGAATTTCTGTCTGGTCCTGGAATCTTCAGCTCCTGAACGGTTTTTATCAAAGATTCGAGCCATTCCCAACTCAGTTGTAACTCATTGCCAATAAGCAGTGCTTCCAGATTGGTGATCTGGGGGATGGGGACATCAATCTCGGTCTCCAGGGTGTTGGTTGCACCATCACTGAAATAACCGGTTACACTGTAGCTCGTAAAGCCGGGTAAAACGGATTCATCTATATAACCGGTCTGCATGACACCTTCAGCAATCACTTCACTGTTGCGAATAATGGTGAAACCGAGAAAACTCCTGTCTTGTAATGTGGATTCAAGCTCATCCGCTACCATTTCTCTCTCAAGTCTGTTATCGGGTATTACCCATTGCCAGGAGAGTTGCACATTACGTCCTGTCATTACAGCCTTCAGATTTTCTATCTCATCAGTAACGATCTGGATCTCGGTATAGAGCATGTCTGTATTACCATTGGTGAATGTTCCAATGACGGTATAATTGTAGGTTCCGGGCGATAACGCTTCATCCGTGTAAGTCAAGTCCATAACCTCTTCGGCTAACACCGCTCCATTACGGGTAATCGAGAAACCGAGCAGATCACGGTTACTTCTTCCCTGATAATTTTTTCCTGTTACTGCTCCTCTATTGAACCATTCCCAGGAGAGATGGACATCCATACCATCCAGAGTTGCCTGAAAATTGGTAATATTGGGGAAAATTTCTTCGTATTCAACCGGGTTGGAAAATTCGGGTTCAGAGATAACATTATTGGTATATAGCGAGCGAACAGCATAACCGTAAGTACCGTTGACTAAAGCTGTAATACCTGTATCAGAATAGTATGGCGTCTCTATCGTTGCCAGTTCTGTCCAGCTGTTTTCGTTCTCCAGTTCCTCATAAGGGAAACGATACACGATAAAAGCTTCCAGAAGTCTGACATCATTCTGAGTTGTGAGGGAAGGGGGTTGCCAGTTCAGATCAACAGCGCTATGATCTGGATTAAGAGCAGCAACGATATTACCTGGTGGATAGGCGATCTCATTAACGATAATGGCTCCTAGGTCAAGATCATCTTCTCCCACTGTCAGTTCACCATTATAGGGAGCATAGCCGGAAGCATTGACAGTTATGTAATAGGTCTGTCCACAATACACACCGGATATAGAGAAGAGGCCATTGGTACCCGATACGGTATCATAGGTATTATATCCCGAGAAGCTGACCGTAGCTCCAACCAGCCCGATATCGGGGTAATCACTTCCCACAACCTGCCCCGAGACAGTGATGATATCGAGTTCTTCCAGGTAGTAGTTGATAGTAGTAGTCTGGTTCTCTTCGATCAGAACGTCCTCCAGGATAACCAGGTCGTATCCGACAAGGTGTGCACTCACGTCATAAGTTCCAGTGGGAACTCCAGAGAGAGAAAAATAACCGCTGGTATTGGTCGTGGTTTGGAAATTGGTATTGAGAATCGTTATCGTGGTACCGGAAAGAGGATTACTGTTGGCCAGATCATAAACATAACCGTTTAGAGAACCTGTAGTTCCCTCTATACCGACGTGATATATTCGCCAGTAATTGATATTCCAGGTGCTTGCTCCGAAGGAACGAAATCTGATACGTCCTGTCTGATTCTGATAATCGTTGAGCGGAATTGTCAGTAACTCTCCTCCGGAAGAACCCCAATCGGATCCGCTGTGTGTCCAGAGGACATTGACCTGGTCACCGACAAGCAGGGCGATCTCGAAAGCTTCATTCTGATATGAGAAGTAGTTTACCCACTGGGTAATGTGAAG
>CAZBDV010000011.1:0-70989 GCA_964490765.1 uncultured Candidatus Cloacimonadota bacterium
TCCGGATCATCATCGTGCATTACCTGATGCATCCTTTTGAGAAAATCTGCCAGCCCGAAACTGTCCCCCACTATCGAATTCATCTCTACTCTTTCCTGCAGTTGGTCGATGAGTTTAAGTACTTCCGGGTCCTTGAAGGTATCATCCACTTCACCGCTCAGGATGACGTTGAGGATCGTTGTACCGCCAAAGCGTTCGTTCACAAAATCGTCTGTAATTACTACCGGGCTGTCTTTCTGAAAATTGGCGAGAAAACTGGTGTCGATCCATACTCTTGTGGCTCCAAATATAGCGATCCCCACGACTATGATGATGATAATTATTACCAGCCGGGAATGGGCCAGCAGCTTTCTGCCGAACCAATAGCTGACCTTACCGCTTCCCGCTTTATCGTTCTTCCCGGATAAATTATTATCCCCATCCTGACTGGCCTTGACTTTAACAGGCTTACTTGAGACTTTAGGTACTCCAAACAGATAGATCGAAGCAGGAAACAGGATAAGTGCCATGACCATCTCTGTCAGTACCCCAATTGCAGTAAAAAACCCAAAATAGCGAACAGGGAGTACCTGGCTTGTCGTCAATGCCATAAATCCTATAGCCGTGGTCAGGGCAGTCATTGATACCGGGCGGATCATCTCTTTCAGAGTACTGACAGCCAATGATTCTTTACTTATCTCCGGATTCTTCTGCACCAGATGCTTCATACTGTTATGCATATGGATTCCGTAAGCTACACCTATAGCCGTCAACATTACCGGTATCATTGTCGTAACGGTATAAATCGGGATTTTGAAGAGCGCCATCAGGCCAAAAGATACAAGAGTACCCATTAACACAATTGTCAGATTGATCAGGGTGCTTCTGACACTCTTCAACAACAGAAGTAAAATCACCGTGATAAAGATTATTACCAGGGGTGCCATCCGTGTCATATCCTGAGGCCCCAGCTTTGTGAGCTCTCCCTCTACTACCGGCCTGCCGGCTATATATATACTCTCCGGGTTTTCATACTCCCGGACAAATTCCTGCAGTTCAAGATAGAATTCGTCGGTAAAGAGATCTTTCTCTATCTGAGCTACTATGAGAGCGGCCTGGCCTTCATAACTGACTGTGCGGCCATAGATCATTTCATTACTCTCCACAGCGGAGCGCAGCTCTTCCAGCTCCAGATCCGTCAGGGGTAATCTTTCATAAAAAGCTTCTACTGTCAGGCCCCACTCATCTGCAGTTATATTCTCAGCCGTATAGAGCGAGGTTATGTCATCACGCCCTATACCGGGAAACCTTACTGGTAACTCCAGCGAGATATCCTTTAGCTTTTGCAATGTTTCGGAATTATAAATCGTTTCGGGGTGTTCTATCGCCAGGAGAATATTATCACCAATCCCGAACAGCTCTTCCATCTCATCACTGTATATAAAGGCAGGATGGTCTCCGGGCATATATTCATCCAGATCGGTCTCTATGCGTGCATTCTTGCCTATTATGACCATTGATAGGACCACTGAAAGCAGCAATAAAGCTATGACCAGTCTCGGCCGGCCGGCTATCTTGCTTATCAGTTTAATCATCATAACCTCTTATTCGTTATTCTCTTTTTTATCTCAGCGAAAATAGCCTGTTCAGGGTCTGGATCAAACTTCTGGCAGAGACTATGAGTTCAGAACTGCCGGGGTTGACCCTTAAACGGGTTATTGATAGTTTGATGGTTCCCAGGGTTACAAAAGCCAGTTCCCGGGATTCTATGTCGGTACGGCAACTATTTTCTGCCTGTATTCCTTCAAAGAAACGGCTCAGTTTATCTATCTTTTCCCCCGATATCCTCTGCAACTCCTCCAGAAGCCCGGTTTCTAAATGAAATATCTCCTCCGAAAAGACTAACTGGGCAAAAGAAGGACTCTTTTCGAACTCTGAAAAGAGTCCCAGGATGAAGGCTTCTAATCTCTCGGACGGTTCCAATTCTGTGGTAAAGAGTTTATCGAAATGTGGGGTTAATTTATCTTCCAGATTGTGCAGAAGAGCTTGCAGCAGTTCGAATTTACTCGGGAAATGCCGGTAAACAGACCCCTCTTTCAAACCTATTTCTTCGGCTATATTCCTGATAGTAAGTTTACTGAATCCTTCTCTGGCCACCAGATTAGTAGCAGCTTGCAAAAATTCTTCCTGTCTTTTAGTTAACGGGCTCATCACTTGCTCCTTTATGTTAGCTAACGATAACTTACTTTGGTTTCTGGTGAATGCAAATATTATTTCCTGGCTGACTCTATATCCATACTGAAAATTTGTTCTTATGCCTTTATCTAATGGGTTTTGTGGTCTCAAAAAAAAAATTTAGCTCCTTTATTAAAATACCGAGAATCTGTATACTCTTGACAGAACAGAGCCGTAATTTTTTCTCTATAGTACTTATAGAGTTAAGTAGAGTGGAGTTAAGATCATGAAAGAAAGATCTGAGGTTTCACTGGTTTGCCACCGGGCAAAGCACGATCTTGATTACTGGCAGTTAAGGGAGTTTCTGCGGGACCTTTTCCGGATCAACGGAAGGAGGGAAATCTCCTGGCAGGTAGCGAGGTTTGATTATTTTTACTGTCATATCCTGCCCAATTGTGCTGAACAGAAGCTTGATGAAAATGCCTTTTACTGGTCAGAAGAGCAAGGGGATATAAAAGCTTTGCTGGTCAGGGAAGTAAAGATCTGTTACCTGAATACAGATCCTGAATTCCGGCAGGAAGGGTTTCTGAAAGAGATGCTGGCAACAGCCGAGAAGGAGCTTACCTTCAAGAATGATGACGGGAAGAGCAAAGTAGCAGTAGAGGTTTCTGACGACGATTCCCTAATGATATCTTTATTACAGGAACACGGCTTTCAGAAAACAGACTTTTATACTGCCAGCAGAAAGAGGATATTGAACTCCCCTGTACCTGAACCGGTTTTACCGCCGGGATTCAAGATTCGCAACATGCTGGGCAGGGAGGATCATGCAGCCCGTAGTCTGGCCTCCTGGGATGCCTTTCATCATAATGATGATGCTCAGTTTCATGGAGATCTAGACTGGTACGCTGTAGTGGAAAAAATTCCTATGTATCGAGCCCAGTTAGATATTGTGGCTACTACTAACGATAACAGGTTAATCGGTTTCTGCACGGTTTCTTATGACGATGTCAACAGGACGGCCTATTTCGAACCGGTCGGCTTGATCTATGATTATCATCGGAAGGGACTGGGCCGGGCCATGATGCTGGAAGGTCTACGCCGGGCAGAGAACCTCGGTTGTGAGATTGCCTTTGTCAGTAATAATACTGACGATGCCGGGGAACTCTACGAGGCGTGCGGGTTCGAACTGGACAAGTTATCTCACGTATGGGTTAAAGTACTTGATTAAAGCGCGTTTGTCACTCCTGTAGCGTTCGGGATTCTCCTCTTCTTGATTCTCGGATCGAAGACTGTATGTCTGATATGGCTTGATCTATCCCCGATAACGAGACTTATCTACCAGGGCAGTTCCAGTGCTGGTTCCATCTCAATAATATATATGAACTTCAGGGTCAGGATTTTTCTTCTCTGTTTTGATAAATGTATTATCTTTCAGATCCTGAAAAGCTCTTATTATCTCTTCTCTGCTGTTCATAACGATTGGTCCCCGCCAGGATATGGGCTCGTTTAGCGGTTTGCCGGAGACAAAGAGCATCCGGAAACCTGCTTTTCCCGCTTTGACGATAATACTTTCACCATCTTCAAAGAGAGCAACCTGACGATTAACTATTATCTGACTATCAATCTCCGCCTCTCCCCCGAAGGCATAAATAAAACAACTATGCCCTTTCCGGGTCGGCAACTCAATATTTCTGTCTCCCAGAATTCTGACATCCCAGAATTGAGGGTTTATAATTATATCTTTCACTGGCCCTTTCACTCCGTCGTAATCACCACTGATAATCCTGATTAATGTATCATTAGCAGTCTTGACTTCCGGGATCTCTTCTGCTTTGATATCCTGATAGCGGGGATCGATCATTTTATGCGTTGCGGGAAGATTAGCCCAGAGCTGAAAACCGTACATTTTGCCCCCTCTGCCCGGTTTGGGCATCTCCTGATGAATTATCCCCGATCCGGCAGTCATCCATTGTACTTCACCGGGACGAATAGTCCCTCTGTTACCGATACTGTCACCGTGTTCCGCAGAACCTTCCAGCATATAAGTTATCGTCTCTATGCCGCGATGGGGATGCCAGGGGAATCCAGCCAGATAATTCTCGGGCTCATCATTGCGAAAATCATCAAGCATCAAAAAAGGATCGAAAAGAGGGGTCTCGTGATAACCGAAAACCCGGTGCAAATGCACACCAGCTCCTTCAAGAACAGGTTTGGCTGTAAGTATTTTCTTTAACTTTCTCATATTTAATCTCCTTTTTCTACTCCTTTTTTCCTCATAGGACATAGATATAATATAGCACAGTTTACTATCGGAAGAAATCTCTATTATCGGTTGCAACGCACAATCTTTTTTTCTAAGATAGATTATCTGAGATAAAAGACCAGTATCAGACAGGAAGTCCTATCTTGCAAAAATACTCTCCTATCATTAATACATATTTCTATATCAATATGATATATATTATAATGATATAGTGTCTCCTCCTTATTTTCTCTCCCATCTTATCTACCTGGCTAAAGGTTACTTAGCCCTTAAACAGCCTATTTGGAACCATAATTGCATTTAAGTCATTCAAATTAAAAAAATAAATGGAGAGAGCGATGAACGAATTGAGAATCGAGAATCTTGCCTATACCTACCGTAACGGAACTCGTGCTTTGAATGGTATCAACCTGACACTCAGGAACGGAATGTTTGGTTTGTTAGGTCCTAATGGAGCGGGCAAATCGACATTGATGCGTATAATTTCGACCCTTCAGGATGCAGATGAAGGAAGAGTGGTTTTCAATGATCTCGATGTAAAGAATAATAAGCGGGAGATCCGCAAGCAACTCGGTTACCTGCCTCAGGAGTTCGACTTCTATCCCCGCATGACAGCGTGGGAGATGCTCGATCATTTTGCGGTATTAAAAGGGATTACTAATCGCAAAGAGAGAAAGAATGTAATAGCTTACCTGCTGGATAAAACCAATCTTTACGGTGTAAGGCATAAGAGATTGGGGAGTTATTCAGGAGGTATGAAGCAGCGTTTCGGAATAGCGCAGGCTCTTCTGGGAGACCCGAGATTGGTAATAGTAGATGAACCGACAGCGGGGCTCGATCCGGAGGAGAGATATCGCTTCCACAATCTTCTCAGTGAAATAGGCGAGAATATCATCATCATCCTCTCCACTCATATTGTTGATGACGTGAGGGAGTTATGCTCTAACATGGCGATCATAGACCGGGGAAATCTTTTGCTTGTCGATAATCCTCATAGGGCTTTGAGTAAATATGAGGGGAAGATTTACAAGCGGGTAATCGAGAAAGATGAGTTGGAAGATTATCGTTCCAGTTTTGAAGTTGTTTCTTCTCGTCTTTATTTAGGCAAGATGATGATCCATATTTTCAGTGAAGAAGCAATAGACGGTTTTCAACCCATACCGGTAGATCTGGAAGACATCTATTTTCTGACTATTAACAATCATCGAACTGCTGAAGTTGAAGAAGAGGTTGCTTGAGATGTGGCTTGAATTCTTTCTTTTCGAATTACGATTTCGTTTAAAGCAACTTTCGACATACATCTTCGGTGCAGTACTCTTTCTGTTCGGATTTCTGATCGTCAATATCATTGGTGGAGCTTTTTCCAATGTCTCTATCGTGGTTATGAGCGGTGGTGAACGGTTGTTACTCAATTCGGCTGTTTCGAACTCGAATTTTATGGATAAGATCAGTATATTTTTAATCTTCATTATAGCAGCCTTCATAGGTAGTATGCTGAACAGAGATCTTGAGTATAAAGCACATTCGCTATTATTTACCAAACCGATAAGCAAATGGTCATACATCACAGGCCGCTTGACAGCCAATATCCTGCTCATCACCATATTCAACCTCTTTTTGCTGCTCGGTATGCTTATTGCCTGTTTTATGCCCTGGGTAGAGAAGGATTATTTTATGCGACCGGAAATATTGCACTACCTGACCCCACTAACACACCTCATAATCCCCAATACGCTTCTGATCAGCTCCATTCTACTGGGTATCTTTCTTTTAACCAGAAAATCGACTTACCTCTATGTCTCATCATTTTTCATTCTGACAGTCTATCTGATTGGTGGCAGCTATATCAATAATATAGCCAATAGAGTTACTGCATCATTTATCGATCCTTTCGGGCTCAGTGCCCTTATGGAAACAACCCGGCTCTGGTCAATAACCGAGCTGAATTCTAATGTTCTTCCCCTGAGTGGCCTGTTTCTCTGGAACAGGATAGCCTGGTTACTATTCAGTATACTGCTCCTTATCTGTTGTGTCACAAAATTCAACCTCTCTTCGATCTATAACAACGGTTCCAGAACTCTCAGAATCAGAAAGCAGAGCGAAAGCGTAAAGATAACGAGAATAATACCGCAACTCTCGTTCGGATTTGCAGCCCGACTATGCCAGTTTTTCTCCCTGCTCAGATTTAATCTGAAGCTCATCTTCCGCTCCCTGCCGGTCTATATTCTGACCCTCATTGGTATCAGTTTCATGCTTCTGATAGTAATCCAGTACGGAACGGTTTACAATACGGGCAGATTGCCAATCACTTACAATGTAGCTGAAGCTCTTGCATTTTCCATCTCCCTGTTAATCGTAGTTTTTATCACCCTCTATACGGGAGAACTCGTCTGGAACAGTAGAGATCACAACTATCATCATATGCTCGATTCAACTCCCGGCAAGAACTTTACATTTTATCTGTCACAACTATTCAGTCTGCTATCTCTGCTGGTCTTCCTATTTGCGGTTTTTACCATCGTCGGCATATTCTATCAGATGTTCAAGGGATACAATGAGTATGAGTTGACCACCTATCTGAAGATTCTCTTCGGTCTCAATCTTCCCCAGTATATTGTGCTGACTATCCTCTGTTTGTTCATACATAATCTCGTCGGGAACAAGTACACCGGTCATTTCGTTTTCATTGCCTTCTATCTATTGACCCCCTTTCTGCAATATGCCGGATTGCATCATACCCTGCTGCGATTCAATGAGACACCGGTTGTGATCTACTCCGATATGAATGGCCTGGGTAACAATCTTCCGGGATATGTCTGGTTTACCATTTACTGGTCGTTGTTGGCCTTATTGATAGCCTATCTGACTGTTATGCTCCGGAAAAGGGGATATAGCGGGTTCAACTACCGGAAATTCTGGTCGGATATCAGGGTGAAACATAATTATCTCTTCCCCCTTGCTATTCTTCTGCTTTTCCTGGCTACAGGGGGTTACATTTTTTACAACACGAATATCCTGAACAGTTATCTCTCACCGAAAGCAGCAGAGCGGCTGGCGGTAGATTTCGAACTGCGATACAGCAAATATGCCGATTTACCCCAACCGAAGATTACCGATATCAACATCAGGGTCGATATCTATCCGGAGACAAAAGACCTTATCTATGGCGGGGTATATACTCTGGAGAACAAAACCGGGGAACCTGTCTCCAGTATTCACGTTATGCTGCCACAGGGTGTAGAAGTCACCACTCTTGCATTTTCGGACGAACACATTCTTCAGGAGAAAGATACGACTTTCAATTACCATATCTATGAATTAGAAGAGCCTTTGTTCCCGGGAGGAAAGACAGAACTGAAGTTCGAACTCAGTTTGCTGACCAAGGGTTTCAACCTGGATGAAAATCAATACATCAACCGGAACGGAACTTTTATCCATAGCACATATTTCCCCTCCATAGGATACAATGACCGATACGAGATCAACTCACCCCGTACGAGAAGGAGATACAATCTGCCGGAAAAGGAAAGGTTCCGGGAAATCGATGATCCAGCCGGCCTGGCCAGAAATTATGTTTCGCAAGACGCCGATTGGGTTACTTTCGAAGCACTGCTCAGTACTTCTGCCCGACAGACCGCTCTCACTTCCGGTGATCTGATCACCAGCTGGTCTGAAAATGACAGAAACTACTTCCATTACCGGTTAGACGGTAAGATGATCAACTATTATGCTATTCTTTCAGCAGAGTACGAAATTATGAAAGACCGCTGGAACGATATCGATATCGAGATCTATTATGATTCCAAACATCATTACAACATTGCCGATATGATGAGAGGGGCGAAGAATTCCCTCCGGTATCTGGAAAATTCATTCGGCCCCTATCCCCACACTGTGTTACGGATAGCCGAGTTTCCACGCTACGGGTCCTTTGCTCAATCCCTGCCTACTCTGATCCCCTTCTCGGAGGCGATAGGTTTTATCGCCGATATCCGGACAGATAAGGTGAATTATCCCTTCGCGATTACTGCTCACGAGGCTGCTCATCAGTGGTGGGCACATCAGGTGATAGGAGCCAATGTAAAAGGAGCCCTGACCATAGTCGAGGCCCTGGCTCAATACAGTGCCCTGATGATAATGAAGCGGGAATTTTCCTCTGATATCTTTCGCAGCCAGTTACTTTATGACCTGACATCCTACCTCTCGGGCAGGTCTTCCGAAAGCAGAGAAGAAAACCCTGTCTATCTCGATGAAGGCCAACAATATATCCATTACAGCAAGGGGGCTATAGCATTTTACGGCCTGGCCAGTTATATTGGTGAAGAAGAATTGAACAGCTCATTCCGCAGGTTTGTTGCTGATAAGGGATATCAGGAACCACCTTATCCTACGACTCTGGAACTGTTCGATTATATCGATGTACCTGATTCACTACACTACTTCTTCGAAGATACATTCAAGAGGATCACACTCTACGAAAACAAAATACTCGAGGCTTCGTCGCAACAGAATTCCGACGGTAGTTATACACTCACGACTCGTATATCGACCAAAAAGTTCTATTCTGATGGACTGGGCAACCTGGAAAGTGGCGAGCTTTCGGACTGGATAGAAGTAGTGGTATATGATCAGGTTTTTGCCGGTGGCAGGAAGATGAAACGGCCCATCTATCGTGAATACCTTCTGTTCACTGAAGAGGAAACCGACCTGGAACTTACTCTCGATAACGAACCTGTATTTGTCGGTATAGATCCCGAATATAAGCTGATAGATATGATGCCTTACAGAAACATTTACGAGATCAAATAAAAACTACAAAAAGGAGTAGATCAATGAAAAGAATCGTAGCAACCCTGTTATGTTTAACCTCGCTCGGACTGCTCGTTGCCGGAAACAATGATCTCTGGGAAAGAGCAACCGCTATAGCCCGCGAGAACTGGAACCTTGTGCCGGGTAAAACGGTTACCATAACAGAAACTAGAAATCTCAAGGAAGATGAAGAAACTACTAAGACCGAATATGTAATAAGCCACGAACCTTTTGAGAATCTTGTGATGAACGAGCTGATATCTTCTACAGTCGATGGCGTGGAACAGAACAGAGATGAGGCCATGCTGCAGTACGCCGAACCACTGAAAAGGGATAACACTCCCAAACAGGAGGGGATGTTTTTCACCGAACCTGGCCAGGGACTGAGTATAGAGCTAAACGGTACTGAAGAGAATATTAACGGTTTCCATTGTCTAGCATTCGATTTCGCTTATGAAACTAATCATAACAATACCACACAGCTGGGTACTCTCTGGTTGGATAAACAATCTGGTGCCCTGATCAAAAAAGAGTTCCAGGTGGATAAAAATCCAAGATTCGTCACAGATATGGAGATAACTCAATATTACCATTACGATCCAGCTACCGGTGAATGGTATGAAGAGATGGTTGATACAGTCATTAATATCTCCGCAATGGGTAACGAACTCATAAATTACACAAAGGTAATTTATTCCGACTATTGGAGATTCGGAGAATAGCACTTCGAGGGCTCTGTGCCGTGGTTATTATCTCCCCGGCACAGAGCTGTTCATCTCTCCTTTAGAAATATTCGAGCCCCCGCTTAAAACCTCCGCCAGAACTCAAAACAGTTCTTATCTCACGCCCGAAAATTTAGAAAATTATTATAACAATAAGCCCTGTTCAGCATAGATAATCAGCTCGTGCCTCATCAGCGAAAGTCATTGACATTTATCGTTTCCATTGTAACTTATTAATGATTATGATAAGCAGATAAACTGATGATATAGAAACGAATGATCAGTTACATATCCGATTTGATGGAGTCGTAATGGAGAGCAAGAATCAATTTCTGGGCTTATATACCGATCTTTACGAACTGACGATGGCACAGGGCTATTTTTTAACCGGGAAGAGAGAAACAGAAGCAACGTTTGATTATTTCTTCCGGGAAAATCCTTTTGATGGTGGTTATGTGATCTTTGCTGGATTACAGGATTTTCTGGACAGTTTACACAATTTCCGTTTCGATAGTAGTTCCTGCCGCTATCTGGAGAAACTTGGTTTTAAAAAAGACTTCATTGAATATCTTACCAGGTTCACCTTTCGTGGTGAGATCTTCGCTCCGAGAGAAGGAGAGATAGTCTTTCCCTATGAACCACTAATGATAGTCAAGGGTAATATTCTGGAAACACAGATCATCGAGACGCTGCTCCTGAACATCATTAATTTTCAGTCTCTGATAGCCACCAAAGCCACTCGTATCCGCAATGTAGCCGGATCCCGGGCTGTAATGGATTTCGGCCTGAGGCGTGCTCAGAGCTGGGGTGGTCTGCATGCCAGCAGAGCTGCGGTCATTGGTGGTTGTGATTCCACATCTAATGTTTATGCAGCCAGACTCTATGATATTCCACCTGCAGGGACACAGGCACATTCCTGGATTCAGAATTTCGAATCCGAACTGACTGCCTTCAGGCATTATGCCAGGATCTATCCCGATAATTGCATACTGCTTGTTGATACCTATAACACGCTGAATTCTGGTGTGCCGAATGCCATTAAAGTAGCCAGTGAAATGGAGAGTAAAGGTGCCAGGCTGAGAGGTATCCGGCTCGATAGCGGCGACCTTGCCTATCTCAGTAAGCAAGCCAGAGAGATGCTCGATGCAGCGGGACTCACCTATGTCAAAATTTTCGCCTCTAACCAGCTCGATGAGTATGTCATCAGGAGCCTTAACCAGCAGAACGCACCAATAGACGGTTTTGGTGTCGGAACCTCTCTCGTTACCGGAAGAGATGATGCAGCACTCGATGGGGTTTATAAATTGAGTATGAGTGATGGCAAACCAAGGCTGAAGCTCTCGGAAACCATAGCAAAGATCGTTATCCCGGGCGTGAAGTCGGTATACCGTTATTACAACGGGGATGGTTCTTTCTATGCCGATGCGATCTGTCTTGAGGGAGAAAAGCAAATCGATACAATCTATCATCCGCACGAGCAGGAGACCTGGTGCTCTCTAAAAGGTAAGGAATACTCCCCTCTACTGGAGAGGGTTATGATAAAGGGTGAACAGGTTACCAGTAGAATTCCTGTACAGCAGATCGCCGAATACAGTAGGAGGGAGTTCAATATACTCCCGGATGAGTATAAGCGATTCGAGAATCCCCATATCTATAAGGTCGGATTGAGTAGTAAGCTTATTCGTTTGAGAAACAATTTGATTAAAACCACAGAAAAGAGAGTGAAAGGCTAAGGAGGATTGATGAAAGCACTTTTAATAGTCGATGTCCAGATAGATTTCTGTCCAGGGGGTGCCCTTCCGGCACCGAATGGTGATATGATAATTCCAACGATAAACAGGTTAATGAAGAAATTCCCACTCGTAGTAGCTTCGAAAGATTATCATCCGCAGGATTCCAAACACTTCGAAAAGTGGCCGCCTCATTGTATAGCTGGAACAGAGGGTGCAGAATTTCACCCGAAACTCGACACCGAGATCAGCGATATTCAGATGAAAGGTAAGAAAGATCGCAAAGACAGGGGAAGTGATTCTTCTCATCACAGAAAAGAGGATAACATCGACAAGGTATTTCTCAAGGGAACCGGTAAGGCAGATGAGGCCTATTCAGCCTTCCATGCTACCAATGATGATCTGGAGAAATTCCTCAAAGCCAAGAAGGTCACTGATCTCTATATTACCGGCCTGACCACCGATTACTGTGTCAAGGAGACTGCTCTCGATGCCGTTAAAAAAGGATTTGAGACCTACGTAGTGACCGATGCTATTGCAGCAGTAAACGCCAGAGAAGGTGATGGCGAGAGAGCATTGCAGAAGATGAAAAAAGAGGGAGTGAAACTGGTTACTTCCAGACAGATTTCTTAGATTTCTCTTAAAGAGGCTCTATTAAATAAAGCGTTAAATCGGAAATCTCTCAGAAAAGTAAGCACGATAGACCCCTGACATCCGTGGTCAATCTAGGTAGTTATGATATCCTGCAATTTACGCTCTGCGTGCTTTAATGTCTGTTTAATTTCGCTCATATCTTGCCACGGATCTTCTATTTGAGCTAACCTTCTGAAAATGTTTGTCATATTATAACTCCGTGCGTTGAGTTGATCATCAGAAAGTTCATCCCAATGAACGGGTGTCGCTACCGGAGCGCCAGGTTTTGCCCTGACTGCATAAGGGGTAACCGTGGTCTGTCCGTAGGCATTTCTTGAAGTATCTATTAACAGGCGGGTTCTTGGGGTCTCCCCCTTTTTTATCTTTGCAGTTATCCGTTCAGGATATTGCTCTGCCACAAACTCTGCAACTGATTGGGCGAAAGATCGGACTTTATCAAACCGCTTATCTCTTCTCAAGGGTACGATCAAGTGAACTCCTTTTGAACCAGTTGTCATGACAAATACGGTTAAGTTAAGCTCCTTCACGAGAAATTCGTGTAAGATTTCCGCTGCCCAGCTTATCTGTGTAAAATCACGTTCAGGCGGATCAAGATCAAATATCATACGGTCAGGATAGTCAGGTTTATCCCTTCTGCTTAACCAGGTATGCGGTGTTATGCAGGCCTGATTCGCAAGATATACCAGGGTGGCTCTATTATTACAGATAACCCGGGGTACTACACCTCCCTCTTTCTTTTCAATCCGGCTCAGTTTCAGCCAGCCAGGAAAATAGTCAGAAGCTTTATGCTGATAAAAACTATCACCTTTTATGCCCTCCGGAAATCTATGCATGGTGATCGGACGATCTTTCATATAGGGAAGGATTGTTTTGGCTATCTTTAGATAGTATTCGACCAGGTCTCCTTTAGATATTTTATCTTCAGGAAAGAAAACCTTATCCTCATTTGATATCTCGATTATATGCCTGTCGATAGTCAGTTTTTTCATATCTACTCCGGTGCTTCTCGTTTAACATCCTGTGGCCTCTTGTCCCGGCGCAGCCCTAAAAATCGGGGATGGCGTAGTTTACCATCCTCTGTCCATTCGGTAAACCCAATTTCTGCAACTAATTCAGGCTTGACCCACTGGACATTCTTGATCTGTAGGTCATTGTTATCTTTAAAAGGAGATGACTTCTCTATATTGTCTTTCAATCTTTCACTTAAATTCTTCAACATCTTATCATCAAAGCCGGTTCCCACTTTACCGGCATAGATCAGTTCATCCTCCTCATAATAGCCGATTAGAAGGGCACCGAAGCCGATACGCGCCCCCTCTGGCTCCGTAAAGCCTCCAATCACAAATTCCTGCTGATTGATACATTTAAACTTCAACCACTGCTTAGACCTGCCCTTTATATATCTGCTCTCAGCATTTTTAGCAATTAGTCCTTCCCACCCTTTTTCACATGCCGATTGAAAATACTCTTCGCCGTCTTCATTCTTATGCTGTACGAAACGAATCGGATCTTCCCACTTGAAAGCTTGTCTCAGTAGATTTTTACGCTTTCTCAAAGGAAGCCTCTCTATGTTATATCCATTTACATAGAGCAAATCGAATATATAATAATAAACTTTTACATCGCTATCTAGGGCTTTTTCAGGATCACTAATATGCATCCTGTTCTGTAATCTGGCAAAACTGGTAAGATTCTTATCAAATGCCAGAATCTCACCATCTGTGATAAAATCACTAATCTCTTCTTTGGCTAGAGCAGTAACTATCTCAGGATAAGTATTGTTAAGTTTTTTATTGTTCCGTGACATAAGATGTAAGGCATTCCCTGTGCGAAATGAAATACAACGTTCTCCGTCCAGTTTTCGTTCGAATAACCAATTCTCATCAGAAAATCTCCTGTGAGAGAGTGTTGCCAGCATAGGGTCGATAGAGTCAGGTTGAGGACCCTTCTTGATCAACTTCTTTTCTTTGTCAGAAAGAGATGAGAACAAACCGAATTTCAAATTATTCATCTTACTCATTAACTCATTTGTCTTTTTGTTTTATCCTGGTTTTTCCAGAAAGAACAGACTCCGGTTCTGTCTCGACCGGATTACGGCGGGCGTCGGCCTCTTCGTCATTCATCTTGACTAATAGCCAGCGTTGATCTTTACCTTTGCCGGTTCTGATCAGGGCATATCCACCCCTGAGTTTCTTTCCCTCCAGCCAGACCGTCACGTGTCCATCCTCTAATGCCTGTAGCATAGAGACAGGTTTATCCTCTTTCTCATCAGTTTTGATGTTTCTGTAGGTTCCGGTATCCCAGACGAGCACTTTGCCTGCCCCATATTCACCTTCAGGTATCTCACCCTCAAAATCGGCATACTCGAGGGGATGATCCTCTGTTGGAACAGCTAACCGCTTATCACGGGGATCGGTAGAAGGCCCTTTCGGAACAGCCCAGGACTTGAGAACTCCCTCGACCTCCAGCCGGAAATCATAGTGTAGCCTGCTGGCAAAATGTTTCTGGATCACAAAAATCGGTTTATCACCCTTTTTATCACCCCCACCCTCAGGTTCTGATGTTCTTTTGAAATCTCGCTTTTCGCGATACTTACTGAGCTTCTCTTTCGCTGTCATATGGTCTTTCCCTCCGCGATTTTCTTCCTTAAATATTTATCACAAGAACAGACTCTCTGTCAAGCTTCCGATTATAATTGAGACCATTGAATGTAAAACAGCCAACCACTAAGATCAGAGAGAGATCTCTGGGGAAGAGTATAGTCGGCACGATGCCGACTATACTCTTCCCAATTAGTTAACCCTGGTTTGTCCTGGAAACTGTCAGAAAAGATTTTTCCTATATCTAAGCAGACGGAGCGAGTTCATCACAGCAAGGAGAGTAACTCCAACATCAGCGAAGACTGCTCCCCAGATCGTTATCAAACCCAGTCCACCGAGCAGCAGAAAGAGAGATTTGATTCCAAGAGCAAGGACAATATTCTGCCTGGCATTATTCAACGACTTGCGGGCCAGCCCCAGTATTCCAGGGAGTTTATCGATCTCATCGGTCTGCAGAACGATATCAGACGATTCAATAGCAGCAGCAGAACCTATACCTCCCATCGCCATTCCTGTATCAGCCAGGGCCATAGCCGGTGCATCGTTGATACCGTCCCCTATATAGAGGATCTTGTGAGTTGTTTCTTTCTTAATCCTGTTGATATGTTCGAGTTTATCCTCCGGCAGAAGCGAGCCGTAATATTCTGTGATACCGAGAGCAGCTGCTACACTGGCAGCTACATCCGGTTTGTCACCGGTGAGCATTACTATCCGTTTAATCCCTGCTCTCTTCAATCTTGCTATTGTCTCCGAAATTCGGGCTCGTAGACTCTCAGTAAACTCGACGGTTCCGAGTAATCTTCCGTTCAATGCTACCCCAATCAGAGTCTTGCCATTTACCATCCCTTCCAGGTCATCCGTTATCTCTACCCCCTCCTGCCGTAGAAAGTCAGGCCTACCGGACAGAATGGCTTTTCCACTCTTTGTCGCCCGGACACCTTTGCCCGGTATTTCCTGAAATTTGTAACCAGAAAGCTCCTCACTCTTATGATCCGAAAGCTGGCGGTGGTATTCGGCACTGACAGCCGAGGCAAGCGGATGATTGGAATTAGATTCGGCAATGTATGCCTGGTGGAGCAGGAAAGATTCGGCTACGCCAGGTAGAGGTTCTATTTTACTAACCTCCAGTTTACCTCGCGTCAGGGTACCAGTTTTATCGAGAATAACTGTACCCGTTCTGGCCAGATTCTCCAGAAAGACTCCACCCTTTACGAGTATGCCGTGCCTGATCAGGACTGCAAGCCCTGAGAAGAAGCTGAGTGGGACGGATATGACGAGAGCACAGGGGCAGGAAATGACCAGGAATATTAGTGCCCGATAAAACCAACTCTGGAAATCACCGAGTGAGAGGAGGAAGGGAGGTATGACGGCTATCAAAAGAGCAAGTGCAAGAACAACCGGTGTATATACTGCGGCAAAACGAGTAATGAATCGCTCGGTCTTCGTTTTTCTACTCTTAGCCATTCTTACGAGGTCAATTATCCTCGAGATCGTTGAACTTTCATATTCTCGGCTGATCTTGAGTGTTACAGAACTGGCGAGGTTTACTGCACCTGCAGCTACAGAACTCCCTGCAACAACGCTTTCGGGATATGATTCTCCTGTCAGGAGAGAATTGTCTATGCTGGTATTTCCCTCTATTATTACTCCGTCGAGTGGAACTCTCTCGCCCGGTTTAACCAGTATCTTATCGTCTATCTTCACCTGCTCGGGGAGAACCTTCAGGACGTTTCCGTTCCGCAGTAGATTGGCATAATCAGGTTTGAGTTTCTGCATCTCTTCGATCGAATGCTGAGAATACTCCACTATTTTGCTCTCGAAGAACCTGCCGATCTGATAGAAGAGCATAACAGCTACCGCTTCAGCAGATTCTCCGATAATCAGGGCGCCGACAGTAGCAACTGTCATGAGAAGATGTTCATTGAAGATGTAGCGGCTGAATAATTTTCGCAATGCTCCCCTGATAACATCCCAGCCGATGATCAAATAACTCACAAGATATAGAGGCAGCCTGAAGGGTGGTGACAGATTGATAAATGCTATAAGAAAGAAAAGAACACCCAAAACGTTCAGGAGCGTCTTCCTGGTCTTGAAGGAGCTATAGATACTATCACGGAAACGGTATTCCTTTTCCCTGTGGGAGGCGAGTATGACCTCTATATCGGGTTCGATTTTCTTAACGATCTGGCTGACCAGATCGGGCAGCTTAACTTCCAGGGAATAATCACTGATATAGACAATCAACTCTCTGCCCAGAAAATCGAGTGTTACACCCGCAATACCCTCTATTGCCCGCAATTCTCTCTCTATCTCAGCGGCACAGCCGGGACAGGAGAGATGCTTCAAAACGAAATCATACTTCTTCATCCTTACCTCTCGTAGTCACCTGCAAGGTGTTCCTGGTTACATAATAATAGCAAAAAGGATTGAACCACACCTTTTTTCGGTCGATTAGAGAGGTAACTTGACAAAAACTACTTATCGCTATATTAGTTTGTAATAGAAATGATTTTCGCTTTTTGAGAGAAGGTTTTCGAGGAGTTCAATATGAAGAGAATCGTATCAGCCTGTGGTATTGATTGCTACAAATGTGAGTGTTACATTGCCACTCGTGATAATGATCAGACAGGGAAAGAGATCGTGGCCCAAAAATGGTCGAAACAGTATGAAGCTAACCTCACCTCTAAAGATATCGAGTGTGAGGGGTGTATGTCTGACGGTATGCATTTTGCCTGGTGTCATAAATGTCCGATCAGACGGTGTGTAATAGACAAGGGGTATCAGAGTTGTGCTGACTGTGAAGAATACCCCTGTAAAACGGTTGAATTCCTTTACAATGGTGTTCCGGAAGCTAAAACAAATATAGAGAATTTGAGGTCGAGATGAAGGTATTTTCTGTTGCAGGTTACAGTAAGTCAGGAAAGACAACAACCGTAACCAGATTGATCGAAGAGTTGAAAAGGCGAGGGAACCGAGTCGCTGCTATAAAAGATATTCACTTCGAAGATTTTACTATGGAACGTGAAGGTTCCGATAGCTGGTCATTCCAGCAGGCGGGAGCAGAGATGGTCTTTGCCCGTGGCTTGAAAGAAACCTATCTGATCAGGCCGGAAAGGATAGCTCTTCCCGAACTGCTCGATATGATACAGGCAGATTGGGTAGTAGTCGAAGGAATGAAGAGGGAGCCACTACCGAAGATTATATGTGCCGAGTCAGAAGAGCAACTCGAAGAACTCGTCGATAATAATGTCTTTGCTATCAGTGGTAAGATCAGTGAGAAGATGAAAGATTATCACGGCCTGCCGGTAATCAGTAATCTCACCGAAGTTAGTAAGCTGGCCGATCTTGTAGAGCAGAAGGTGTTCGAGGTTCTACCGATAGCAGACGAAGAATGTTGCACCCGTTGTGGGGTGACATGTTATACAATGGTTGGAGAGATTCTGGCCGGAAGGAGAAAGAGGGATGATTGCCTGACTGATAGAAACCAGTCTATTAGGCTAATGATAGACAAGAAGGAGATCAAGATGGTTCCCTTTGTTCAGAACATCTTCCGTGACCTTATATTCTCCTTCGTCAATAATCTTAAGGGTACAAAAAAGGGTAAGATCGAGATCACACTGGAATGAAATCAAAGCTTGTCTATTCGGATGATGGGAAGTCACTGATCAAATACTGCCGCTCTCAGGAGGATTGTGCCAATGAACTCCGGGTCTACAGACTGAAACTAGCCTATACACCGGAACTCATCCGGATCATAGACGATCGGACTATCGAGATTGCTCGTATCAGGGGTAAAACTCTCTCTGCAGAGCTTAACTTCGATCCTTTCCGGATTGGGAGAATGCTCTCTGCCCTGCATGAAGCAAAAAGTAAGGATGACCTGGTACTCTCTCATATAGATACCAATCCGCGGAATTATCTGATCGAAGACAGATCGGGAGATTACTATTACATCGATTTTAGTGAGAGCCGTTACAGCTATCCCGAACACGACCTGATCAATTTTCTCCTCTTCTGGGCAGCAATACTCCCAAACAATAAATTCATCAATGTTATGCATGACCTGCTTAACGGTTATAATACCACTATCCTGTTCGACAGGGATAGAGAGAAAAGCCTCTTTCCCGAATGGATCGAGATATTCGATAACAGGCGTAAACAATACGGGAAAACACCCTGCCTGAATGAAGAATGGCAAAAGAGAAACCGGCAATACCTGAGAAAAAATTTCTACCCGTTTTTACATATATAACCAATCGCCCCGCAAATGGGGAAAAGGAGGTTTTATGATCGATAAAATAATTGAATTACTGGGAGAAGAGAGTGACTATCTGCTCCAGCACAAATGTCAGACCGTAACGAAGGACAATCTTTACATACCCTGCCCTACGTTCGTGGATGAGGTAGTAAGACTGTCGGACCGTTCTCCCAATGTTCTCCGTAATATGCAGCTTCTCTTTAATACCGGCCGGCTTGCCGGAACGGGATATCTCTCTATTCTCCCTGTAGATCAGGGAATAGAACATTCTGCTGGTGCATCTTTTGCTCCAAATCCGATCTATTTCGATCCTGATAACATCGTTAAACTGGCTGTTGAAGGTGGTTGTAACGGAGTAGCCTCAACAGTAGGAGTCCTTGGTGCCGTAGCCCGTAAATACGCTCACAAGATCCCCTTCATTGTCAAACTCAATCATAATGAACTACTCTCCTACCCTAACAGTTACGACCAGATCCTCTTTGCCGATGTTGATCAGGCATTCGATATGGGTGCCGTAGCAGTAGGGGCTACGATCTATTACGGTTCTGAGGAGAGCAATCGTCAGATTCAGGAAATTTCCGAAGCTTTCGCTTACGCTCATACGCTCGGATTGGTCACTATCCTCTGGGCTTATCTCCGCAATCCCGAGTTCAAAAAGGATAAAGACTATCACCTCGCTGCCGATCTGACCGGACAGGCAAACTATCTCTCCGCTACGATACAGGCAGACATAGTCAAGCAGAAGCAGCCGGAAAACAACGGAGGGTACAGGGCACTGAAATTTGGAAAAACTCATAAAAAAGTCTATGATGAATTAACGACCGACCATCCTGTAGATCTGACCAGATACCAGGTGGTGAACTGTTTCATGGGAAGAGCCGGTTTGATCAATTCCGGTGGAGCTTCCGGTGAAAATGATCTCGCTCAAGCTGTAAGAACGGCTGTTATCAACAAAAGAGCCGGAGGAATGGGTCTGATTTCTGGACGCAAGGCTTTCCAGAAACCGATGCAGCAAGGGGTCGAGCTCCTCAATGCAATCCAGGATGTCTATCTCTGCGAGGATGTCACGATAGCTTAGTAATGCACAAGTCTGGCAGGTAGATAATAAAAGAAGAGGCCTGCATTATAACAGCAGGCCTCTCATTTTTGGCTAAGGAGCTTATGAAAATTGCAACTCAAGCGCTTTGAGAAGCTTATCAAGTATTTCCGGCTTCTGACTGAGATCTGATGATTTCAGGTATTCTCTTCTCTGATTGAATCTATCTTTCATTGTCGTCTGATAATCGTGCATATTCTCTCTCGTCTTCGGATCATAGGTCTCATAAAAATCTGGGAGTATAGCATCTACACTCTCTCTGGTCGGGATCATTGCACCAGGAAGCATATCCCATTCTTCCCATTTCAACTCATCCATAAGTATTGCTGTCTGCAATCTCAATGAGGTCTGGAGCTTGATCGGTTCCAGATCGCTGTCACTCGATTTCCAAAAACCGGCCGAATTGAAGGTATAACAGGTAGCACCGAGCTCAAGAACATTGAAGAAGGCATTGATATCCTTATAGAGCTCGTAGACCCTGAATGGATTGGCAAAAGGTTCAAAAACGAGTTTCTTCAGTTCATCTTCCGTAACATTTTCGGCTCTGCTCCTGCGAGTCATCAGAGTCGCTCCCATTGCAATCGCCAGATCATTACTACTGTATCTGATTATTGGAGGTAACGTATTATCTTTCATCAACCAGGAGAGTGCTTTGGGAAAGCTACATTTATTGACCCAGGCTCCCAGAAGGTCACGATCGAATAAGGCCCTTCCATTACCCTGGCGAACATCCAGACCGAGAGGGACTATCCTGCCGTGGTTATCTATCAGAGCGTGATTCATTACACTGAGACAGTATTTCCAGTCGGGATGATTCAGGTTACGGCTATCTGTTTTATCGAAGAGAGAAGGTTCCCATACCCGACAGACCTTCTCTTCCATATCTATCTGAAATGCGTCATCATGTAAAACCACCTTCTTGAATCCTCTGGGGAGAGTTCCCCCATTATCGGGGGTATTGGTATGTGAAGATTTACCCGTCCCGGACAGGCCATAGAAAGCTACAGACCGCTTTCCGAGTTTCTGATATTTTTCCTCTTCGCAACCGGTGAAATCGATCTCCTTGATCCCGCCATGACAGGCTGCCATACCGAGCCGCATCCCGGAGGTCCAGGCAAGTGTCAAGGTTCCCTTCTTGCGCTCTCCAAAGTAACGCATCCCAAAATTGAAGATTACGTTATGCTTTTCATCGACCAGTGCCAGCTGCGGAGAACCGACATTATGATAGAAAGAGTCATTACAGGTCCATTCATTGAACCCGACAATGAGTATATCCTGAACATCGATCAATTTACTGTTTCTGTATTGCTCCTCCATAACCTCGAAGGGGGTAAAGTTACAGAGCCAGTTGAAAACATTACAGGCATCTGAAGTTGTGGTAACAAAGGTCGCTTTGATCATCAGATCTGGATCAAGACCCAGTACCGCCTCCGCTTTAATGAGGTCATAATGTTCAAGCTGAAAGATAGCTTCTCTCAAGTCACCCTCGACCTTATTCTTCTTATCGGGGGTTATCCTGTTATAGAAGATACGTGCTTTCGCCGTTCTGCCAATTATCTTGCCGTGACAGTCATCCAGCACTTTCGCACCCTTGGGTAGTTTGTACTTCTCGGCTATCGGTGGATAGATGTCCAGATCAGTCTTCGCTACACCGGGTTGCTGCAAAGCGAGTTCATAAGCCTCTGCTACTGTTACCTTACGAACTCTCGGATTATTCATCAAAGTTTCGGCTACCGCCCGCACTGGCGACATATCTTCCAGTTTGGGATAGAAATTGTAACTGTTCATACTTGCCATTAGATAGACCTCCAATATATCATGGTTTATTTCTATTATTTAGATGATCGTCTTGTCGGCTGTTTCTCTCTGCTGATAAAACAGTTCTGTATATTCTAGTTCTAAATATAAAAATTGCGGGTAAAAATATCTTGATTCTTCTCCGTAATATCGCTTCTGACACGATTACCTACAAAAAGAGAAAATAAAAAGCAGCCTGAAAGCTGCTTAATATTTCGTTCATCTCTTTATCCTGTTTTTTACTCCGGCATTACACTGACGAATTTTCTACCGGAAGTTTTGGTTTCAAATTTAACGCATCCTTCTACCAAACTAAAGATAGTGAAATCTTTTCCTAACCCGACATTCCGGCCGGGATGAACTTTAGTCCCTTTCTGACGCACAATTATGTTGCCCGGGACTACTCGCTGTCCACCGTATCTCTTTACTCCGAGATATTGCGGATTACTGTCTCTTCCGTTTCTACTACTGCCTACACCTTTTTTATGTGCCATTATAACATCCTTTTTTATCTTATGATATCTTTGATCCTGATTTCGGTGAAATCCTGACGATGGCCCTGCTTCTTGGCATAACCCTTTCGTCGTTTCTTCTTAAAAACGATGATCTTTCTGTCACGTTTATGGGCAATAACCTCGGCAATGACTTTTGCTTTATCGACTGTCGGTCTTCCGATCTCGATATCGTCATCATTGCGGAGCATATAGATATCATTAATCTCCAGCTCGCTCCCTACCTCCTTATCAGCAAGATAAGGAACCTTGAGAGTACTCTCTTTCTCTACCTTATATTGATTGCCTTTAAAATTCACTATGGCGTACATCAATCTCTCCTTATTAACATCGGTATTACATTGAAGTGTTGTTCACTTTTTTCCTTCTGCTTTTTTTGTCAAGCACTATATACTATTGTCAGCTCTTTTTTGGGGTCATCATAGAATATCCTGTATTTATCCATATTGATATCCATATCCTCTTCGATTATAACCCTCGGTTTGATCCCTCTGAAATAATCGGGAAATGCCTGTAGATATTCTTTTATCAATGGATGAATGACCAGGGTGATTGGTTTGTTTCTTACATAATACTCTGCCCGCTCCAGACTGCGGTGAATTTTCATAGCCACCGCCTCTCGGGAGAGGACACGGCCAGTTCCGTTGCAGCACTGACAGTGTTCGGAATAGGTGTTCAGAAGGCCTGGTCCGGTTCGCTTCCTGGTAAGTTCTACCAGGCCAAGGGGTCCGAAGAAATAGGCTTTACTCTTTGCCTTGTCTTTCCGGAGCTCTCTCTTCAATATCTCGAAAACTTCGTTCTTGTAGGCTTCTGATCTCATATCGATGAAATCAACAATTACCATACCACTGAGGTCTCGTAGTCTCAGCTGTCTGGCTAATTCTACTGCTGCCTCGATATTGGTCTTTCTGATTGTAGATTCGTAATCTTTGTGCCCGGTGAAGCTACCGGTATTGACATCAACTGCAACGAGAGCTTCGGTCTGTTCAATGGCAATATTACCACCACTCGGCAAGGGGATATGGGCATGGAATATCTTTTGTATCTCACGCTCTATCCCAAAAGCGTCGAAGATTGGTGAGTCTTCATCATAATATTCAATTCTGCTCACCAGATCGGGAGCTACATCCTTCAATTCGGTAATCAATCTCTTCATAAACTCTCTGTCATCCACTACCAGCCGATCGACTTGAGAGTTGAAGAAATCCCTGATCAGTTTACTCGCCATATCGTTCTGATCATAGATACAGGAGGGCGTTGGTTCAACATTGATCTTATGTTCGATCAGTTTCCAGCTCTTATACAACCCCTCATATTCGTTGATAAAATCCTCTTCGGATATACCCTCTGCATCTGTCCTGACAATAACACCGACATTCTTGTCTTTGACTTTGTTCAGTATCGATTTGATGCGGTTTTTCTCGGAACCTGCATTGATCTTCCGTGATATAGCTATCTTGCTCTTGTTAGGAAAGAGAACGAGATACTTGCCGGGTACAGAGATCTGACAGGTCAGTCTGGCACCTTTCTTGTTTATCGGACCTTTCTGTATCTGAACTATAATCTCCTGCCCCTTGGTCAGGAGTTGATTGATCTTCTTCGATTCCTGGTCAGAATATTTTCTGGCCTGGGTATTGGTTTCCGTTAAGCTGAAAAAATCTGTCACAATATCTGAATAGTGCAGAAAAGCTGTCCTTTCCAAACCTATATCAATAAATGCTGCCCCCATACCGGGCAGGATATCCTTCACTCTACCTTTGTAGATGTTGCCTATAATAGTCCCTTTGTTCTGGGTCTCGACAAACAGCTCCATCAGACGGCTGTCTTCCAGTATAGCTAATCTCTTTTCCAGAGGATGTATATTTAGAATTATTTCGTTCATTGTTAAGTTTTTCTCCATTGGAATCAAAACATTTTATAGGGTAATATCGTCAAGATTTTTCGTTTTTCCTTGACATCAACTCTCGAATGAAAACTTTGACTGAAGCAGAAAATTGTTGCGAGGTGGAGCAGTCTGGTAGCTCGTCGGGCTCATAACCCGAAGGTCAGAGGTTCGAATCCTCTCCTCGCTACCATTGGCGGCGTAGCTCAGTCGGTTAGAGCATCGGAATCATAATCCGAGTGTCCGGGGTTCGAGTCCCTGCGCCGCTACCATTTTCTTGAGTGATTTTTTCCTGAAAAGCGCCAGTAGCTCAGTTGGACAGAGCAACGGCCTTCTAAGCCGTGGGTCAGAGGTTCGAATCCTCTCTGGCGTGCCATTTATTAGACGGTGGCTGTAGTTCAACCGGTTAGAGCACTGGATTGTGGTTCCAGACGTTGTGGGTTCAAGTCCCATCAGCCACCCCATTCATTCTCATCTGACTTTTCAACTCATTCGTGCAGCAGAATTTCATTGACTTCTCACCTCTCTACACCAGATTTGATTTATGAGAAATAGATATACAACACTACTCTTTGATGCTGATGGTACACTCTTTGACTATGACCGGGCAGAACGTGAAGCTCTGCTCAATACCTTCAAACACTTCTCAGTTCCTCACGATGAGGATGAGATCGTTACAGGTTACAGGCTGATCAATAATGAACTCTGGCGGCAGTTCGAGAGTGGAATGATCTCTCTACCCGAACTACGTGCAGAGCGATTTGCCAGGCTCTTCAAGTCACTCGGACTCGATCTCGATCCTCACAAGTTTGGGGAGATCTATATCCTGAAACTTGGAGAATGCTCTGTTCTACTGCCCACCGCTATAGAACTGCTGGAGGAATTAAAGGGAAAATACAGGATGGCTCTTGTTACTAACGGGATTGCAGTCGTGCAAAGGCGGAGAATCAAAAAGGCCGGTCTTGACAGATACTTCAGGTTAATTGTCATTTCGGAAGAGATAGGCTATCCGAAACCGGATCCCCTCTTTTTCGATATTACTCTCAAGAAGCTTGATAATCCGGATAAGGACGAGGTTCTGATAATTGGCGACAGCCTGACAAGTGATATAGCGGGGGGTAATCTTTCGGGTATAGACACCTGCTGGTTCAATCCGGAGAGCAAAGATAACGAAGGTGAGTTTCAGTCTACCTATTCTATCAAGAAATTACTCGATCTGTTAACACTACTGTAATTCTTAAGACAGTAGTTTTCGAGCTTCCAGATTACAGTTAATCCTGCTCCCATCCTTCGCGTAACCTTTCCAGTGGATATTCATAGATATAGAAATCGTCTTCCATTTCCCAGCTCTTCATATCGAGGCTTCCGACAGTCCTTAAATAAGGTTCTTTGGTCGGAATCTTCGCTTCTATTTCGGTCCAGTTCTTTAGGATACAATTTGTCTTCATCTCTTCGAAGAGTTCTCTTGCGATATCATCGTCTTCTACATCGAAGAAAGAGAGAGAGCCGCCGGACATTGTCAAAAAGCGCAGATTGTACAACAGTAAGCCAGAGATTTTATTACCCCTTTTTTTAGCTATGTACTGACCAGGCTCATAGAATGCCTCTCTCAAAAATTTCCGGGAATAGGGATAAGCTTTCCAGTCGATAGTGATACAATTTCTGGAATCTTTCAAGAAGCTGGAATGTTCGACAAAGGTAGCCATTTCCTCAAAAGAGAGCTCTGCTCCTCTGAACTTTCTTTCACTTCCACCTCTCTCCAGTAATAGCTGTTTCTCTTCCTCTTCAATCGTATAGTACTTATTGGACATAACATGAAAAACCCTGAACCCGGCCTTTTCTGTTATATGCCGGGATTCGACATTATCGATATAGGTAGAGAAACGGATTGAACTGATCCTCTTCTCTTTTTTCAGCTTGCTAAAAAAATAGTCGTTAAGTCTCTTACCAACACCCTTATGTTCAGTCTTAATATCTTTCCTTAAGCCTTCCAGCCAGAGATCGGTCTCTGTCAGATAGGTCAGTTTGAGAAAACCGATAATACGTCCTGCAAATAATAAGGCTACGAACTCACCCTCTTGATCCTTCACCCAGGAATCGAAAACGAGAGGGATATAATCGTCACCCTCCCAGATCTGGCTACTAATCCGGATTATTTCTTCTCTATCATCTGGTACTATTCTTCGGATTTCGTATCCCATAACCGCTCAGCTCACTTTTTTGTTTATCTCTTTACCGAGAGCGGGAATTATTGTCAAATAAAGAAATCGCTCTTTCGGGTAGTATATTGCGAGTTATGAGAGAGAAAGGCTCTCTAAGATATTCTCCATCCATTTATCTGATAATGAATGAATATAGGATGTGATATATAGCCGGCTGCTTTCATACCATACAACTTGCACGATCACTGAATTGTAGCTGCCCTTGTAATAAGTCTCCCCTGCTTAGGTATGAAGAGAAAAAGTTGTTGACTCGACTTATTAACAGTAGGTTATTAGTATAAATTGTTGGGAGAGTTTGATGGATGGAATGAAAATAAGAGGCAGTTTGATAATCATCTTGCTGATTCTTATCGCTTTTCTTGTCTTTCTGACTGCATCTGGCCACTTTAACGGCTATCGTCAACCAGAACTGGTCTTTCCCGAGGCGGAAGACCCCTATGAAGTGGTCTATAATTTCAGTTTCAGAAACAGAGATTATACGATAAGGAAAACCCTATACAGGAGTTACTATGATTATTACTCTGAGTACTCTGAATATATACCGGATATCAGAGATCAGGGTGATTATTATACCTTCATCAAGAAAACAAACCCGACAGACGATACAATCTCCCGCCTTGTAACTACACTCTCTAATTTTGCCGAACAAGAAAACCTTAGCCAGGATCAGGCACTGGAACTGGCCATGCGTTTCGTTCAGAGTATCCCTTATGATGATTCCAAAGCAGCAATGGTGACTGCATTCTCCACCCTGGAAGACATTCCGACTATGCTTGAACTACTCCCCCGTCATCCATACGTAACTCTCTTCGATCAGAGAGGTGTATGTTCCGATAAGACGATCCTGGCATCTTTGATAGCCGAGGAGATGGGTTACGGCACGGCAATCTTCTCCTTCGACGGTGAAGATCTGGAAACCGGTGTGGGACATGTAGGACTGGGAGTGAAATGTCCTGTCTCTTATTCGATTCTGAACAGTGGTTACTGTTATGTGGAAACTACTGCTCCGGTGCCGATAGGAACGACCAGTATCTATCTGACACCTGACGTTCAGGCAATATTCTATCAATCGCACAATGAAAGGGATAGTGATAATCGACCACTGGACTTCGGGATTGCGGAGCTATTCGAACTGGACCAGGGAGATATGTATCAGGGAATAATTGAGACCTATAGATTGGAGGTTCATTTAGAGACACTGGAAAAGGCTCTGGAACAACAGAGTATAGAGTTAGAAGAGAAAAGGGAACGTGTCAATCAACTCAATATGACCCTGACAAATATGGCCGATGAAGGGTTGGTTCAGATGTTCTATAACGAATACGATGCTATCTATTCCGAGTACGAGAAAGAAGTGAATAACTTTAACCTTCTGGTAGAGAACTATAACAGGATGATCGAGGACTATAATCAGACTCTGAAGAAGATGAATTATTAAGCAAACTGAATTTTGCGATTAGTATTTGTCATAACGATTTAGCGATTACTCCAGCGGGAAGTTCTGGAACTATAATTCGATGTTATATAAGGTGTTGGATTGCTCTCTTTTTTTATCCTTGACCTAAAAAGTGATACTTATGATTATGAATAAAAATAAATCCAATTGGAGGAACTATGTCTAAGAAAATCCTGGTAGCTACAGAGAAACCTTTTGCTCCAGCAGCTATTGATGAGATTAGTAAGATTGTCAGTGATGCAGGTTATTCGCTCGTTTTACTCGAGAGTTATCAGCAACGGGAGGAATTGATTAATGCATTATCTGATGCCAATGCCGTCATAGTACGAAGTGATAAGATGACCGCAGAGGTAATAGAGAGGGCTCCTCATCTGCAGATAATTGTCAGAGCCGGTGCCGGTTATGATAATGTCGATCTGGAAGCAGCAAGTAAGAAGCAGATCGTCGTAATGAATACACCCGGCCAGAATTCTAATGCAGTAGCCGAATTGGCTTTTGGAATGATGTTGAACCTGGCACGAAACGGCTTCTCGGGTAAAAGCGGTACTGAACTGAAAGGAAAGAAACTCGGAATCCATGCCTGTGGTAATGTCGGAAAACATGTTGCCCGTATCGGTAAAGGTTTCGGTATGGATATCTATGCTTATGACCCCTTTATTGCCGAAGATGTCCTTGTCAAGGATGGTATAAAACCGGTTAAGACGGTAGAAGAACTCTACAGAACCTGCGACTATATATCTCTGCACCTCCCGAAGGTAAAGGAGACTATCTGCTGTATCAACTACGAATTGATGTCGAAGATGAAGAAAAACGGTGCTATCATCAATACAGCCCGTGCTGAGATCATTGACGAAGCCTCTCTATTGAAGATGATGGAAACAAGACCGGATTTCAAATACGCTTCGGATATCGCCCCCGAATGTAAAGATGAGATAGCAGAAAAATATCCGGGCAGGTTCTTCTTTACTCCAAAGAAGATGGGTGCTCAGACTAAAGAGGCAAATATTAACGCTGCTATCGCTGCAGCTACTCAGATTGTCAACTTCTTCAAAAAGGGTGACAAGACCTTTCAAGTTAATAAATAAGATGTGATGTTAATGAAGTAAGGGTAGCTTCGGTTACCCTTACTCATTTTTTATTTCTCTATCGGGAGGATAGAATGAAAAAAACTCTGATAATTATGGCCGTTATGTTACTTCTGATACCGACCCTTCACGCTAATAAAGGTTTGAATGTCCGCCTGGGATTTCTCTCACCTTCTGCTACCAAGATCGGTATCTTCCCCGGAATCAGTTACGGTTTCAATATCGATAATATAGTCGATATGGGAATCGGTGGTGATTTTTTCTATCGTAATGAACGTCAGACACGTACTATATCAGTTTCCGAAACACCCGGTGGAACTGAAGTAGAACAGAAACAGGTTGGCTCTGACCTGACAACCTATTACGTCCCACTGATGGCAGCTGTCCGGATTGGCGTTCCGGTAGACCTGCCAGTCATTCCTTACGGTGGCGTTGGGCTTGGCTGGGGCTTGCTCTGGGAAAAAGTATTTATTGCAGAAGATACTACTGTTGAACCACCCAACGAGAAGATCGACGAGGTAAATTTCTATAATGGCTTCAACTGGAGTGTTCAACTCGGTGCCAAATATCCGCTCAGTGAAAATGCTAGCTTTTACGGAGAGACCTTCTATAATGGTGGCAAGATGAAAAAAGATATTGAGAGAGGAGCAGAAGGAATAACCTGGGATGAAATAAACATGTCAGGTCTGGGATTGCGTTTGGGTATTGAAGTCCGCATCTAACAATGGTATATCTACTCGACCCAGCTAAAGCACTCCTGCCACAATTACAGAGAGAGGTGGAGAAAGAGGTTAAGCAGAACAGGCCAGAATACATCGTCGTTACAACCACTCAGGCCGACATTGCCCACCAGTTCTCCTTCCCTGATATCACAACTATCGTAGTTTTTTTCCCTGACGGAGAAGAGTTTGACTCTGAGCAGTATCATAAGGTAAAAGAGAAACTGGAGAGTGAGAACATACAGACTCTGATAGGAGAACATATTATCGACAGCCTCTATCACTCCAGATCGGGAAAATTCCGGACTCTATTTCCGGCAGAGATAATGGCTGCCACTACTGCTGGTCTCTCTGCAAGTATCAAACGCTGCATAGAGAGTGCAGTTCTGGTTGTCGACCGTAAACTCGTACCTCCCCGCTCAAGAGTCCTGGCAGTTGCCGGGAGTAATAAGCTACCCGATACAGCTCTTCTTATAGAACCGAAAGAGAGCAGGAATATGCTGGATTCGAAGATTTTAAAGATAATCTGTCATCCCTATCAGGGTGATTTCTGATAATAATAGAGAGATAATGGGAGAAGCAGGAAAAACTCTATGCGTGAGATTGATTTAACACAGGAAAAGTACAGAATAATCGATTTTATAAGATTCTACCTCACCCGGGCAGGAATGAAATCCGTAATACTTGGCCTCTCCGGTGGGCTTGATTCGGCAGTTACAGCAGCTCTTGCTACCGAGGCACTGGGTAGTACTAACGTCTGGTCGATTATACTCCCATACCGGACCAGTAACCATAAGAACGTAGAAGATGCTCTTGAACTAACCGAACATTTGATGCTGCAACATCGGGTCATCTCCATCACCCCTTATGTCGATACTTACTTTGCAGAAAATGCTCCTGAAGCAAATACATTAAGGAAGGGGAACTTCATGGCCAGGATTAGAATGTCTATCCTCTACGACCTCTCGGTTGAATATGATGCTTTAGTTATAGGTACCGGAAATAGAACGGAGCTTCTAACCGGGTATACGACACAGTATGGTGATAATGCCTGTGCCTTCGAACCGATAGGGCATCTATATAAAACCGAAGTCAAAAGATTAGCAGGTTATCTTGATATTGGAGAGAGAATCATCAATAAAGACCCCTCAGCAGACCTCTGGCAGGGGCAGACAGATGAGGAAGAACTCGGTTTGAATTATGAGACCCTCGATTCTATTCTCTACCTGCTAACCGAAAAAAGGCTGAGTCCGGGCGAGTTGATTGAACAGGGATTTACTGAACACGACGTTAAGAGGGTTGTTAACCTTTACGAAAAATCGGCATTCAAAAGAAGAATGCCCCCACTAATCGATGACTATATTACAGACAATGGAGAACAAAGACTCTGAGGATATGATCGAACCCAACTGCAGGATAAAGTGGACAGATTACCCTGTTACGCTGTAATTTGGAGAGTTTGTAACAACAAAACAAGGAGCACAAGCATTTGAGTATCAAAATAGCCGAAGCCCACAAAAGATGTAAGATTTGTAGTAATTATCGCGCCCAGCGTTACTGCCCGAGGACGGGAAAAGATATCTGCTGGCTCTGCTGTAATGAAAAGCGAATAGATTATAAATGCCCCCAGGAATGTGCCTATATACTCCAGAAAGGACAGGGAAACGAATTCGAAAATTCTATCAAGAAAGCCAAAGTAGATTCTTTTCAGGAATTGAGCAGTTTGACTACCCGGCTCTTCGACCAATGGTGTGAAGTACCCTCCGATCTATTCAAAGACAGAATACCGACAGAGATGGCTCAGACAGAAGATGGTAAGAAGGAGTTGGAACAGTATTTCAACCGAATTGCACCATTCCTCGTCCTCCCTGAACGTTATTTACAACGAAAGCTCAATTTGAAGATCAAGACTGGCCTGGAGAATAAAGATAACTACGAATACTTTTCCGGGGAATACCTGGAGAAGATGATAGCACAAGAATGGGAAGATTCTATCCAATTGCTCTATTCACAGGACAAATATAGCGAAGAACTCTACAGAAGCAACTACATCATTAGACGTACCGGCAACAGGTTGTTGAAGCAGATTACCTCTTATCATATCATTCTCTCTGCTGTTTCCGAAAACCGGCAGGAAGCCCTCGTATATTACGAAATAAACAACAAATATGATCTCAGCATAATAATGGGCAAAATTAACGATAGATGGCTGGTGAAAGAACTCATTATCGGAAGTCCGAGTTTCTATTATGGCGAGAGAGAAGCGATTATGCTCATATCCGGTTGCATCTCCAAACAGGAGATGCCCAAAGCGAAACAGTATATCGACCAATATAGTGAAATCCTCATTGATTCTGCTGATGTCCACTATCTGAATGGGCTTTATCATCTGCTTGAAAAGGATTATCAGACAGCACTTAAGTATTACCTGACTGCTGTTGAACTCGATCCGGAGTTTTATGAGTATAAATACAATCTCGCCCTGATCTATCAGATGCTGAAGAATTACGAAGTTGCAGAGAAGCTCTATCAGCAACTCCGGGAACAGAAATCTGATGATATCAATGTCCTGAACAATCTGGCAATCATATATGAAGACCAGGGTAAGGAAGAGGCGGCATTATCACTACTCGAAGAATGTTTGAAACTAGACCCCGGAGCCGAACTGGCGAAGAAGAATATTGAGCGTATCAAGAACAGGAAGAGTTAACAGCAGGTAGACAGTATCCTGAAACTAAGTCAGAAAAGAGACATCAGATGAAATTTAACGAGCAGTTTTTTCAAAGAGCCTACGAACTTGCTGAACAGGGACGAAAGATATCCGGTATTAATCCCTTTGTAGGCGCTGTAATCGTAAAAGATGGCCGCATTATTGGAGAGGGTTTCACTCAGCCCTGCGGTAAGAACCATGCCGAAATAGAGGCTCTGAAGAATGCAACAGAGCCGGTTGAAGGGGCGGAACTCTATGTTACTATGGAACCCTGCTGTCATCAGGGACGAACTCCACCCTGCACAGATAGTATTATCAAAGCTGGTATAGTAAGGGTATACGCTGGTATTACCGACCCCAATCCGGAAGTTAACGGCAAAGGTTTTGACACCCTGAAAGCTGCTGGAATCGAAGTTCATAAAGGTTTCTGGACAGAGAAGATAGAAAGGCAACTGGAACGATATCTCACACTGAGAAAGAAGCACCGCCCTTTCGTTATTATGAAAAATGCCGTTACACTGGACGGGAAAATTGCTACCAGTAGTGGAGATTCCAGATGGATCACTTCCCCCGAATCTCGGGAATATGTCCACCAGCTCAGAAAAGAAGCGGAAGTTGTAGTGACCGGTATCAATACTGTAATCAAAGACGATCCATTGTTCAATATCAGGCTGGGAGATAAATCAGAACCGATACTCAGGATCATACTCGATTCTTATCTCCGCATACCGCTCAAGAGTAATATTGTCAAAAGTGCTGCCAGAATACCGACAATAATATATAAAAGAGAGGATTACGAAAACAGGTCGAAAGAGGATAAGCTGACAGGTAAGAAGATAACGATCGGTTCTCTCGCTGCTGTTGATAAGAACTATCTTTCGCTGGTAGCTCTCATGCGGGAACTTAATACCCTGGAAGTCCATACCATAATGGTTGAAGCAGGGACAGAGCTGAGCAGCTCTTTTATTCGCCAGAAACTGGTTGATAAGATCTACTATTTTGTCGCACCGAAGATATTAGGCGGTAAAAACAGTGTCTTCAATGCTCTTCAGATAGATACGCTGGAAAGAGCAATCAGACTGAAACCTGATAAAATCGAACATATTGGGGATGATCTACTGGTCATCGGCTATCTGCAATATCCTGATGATTCGCAACCTGCAACTATTTAAAAAATCATTATCTAGTGTCAGAATAAAAATATAGAGGAAAGATTATCATGATCCGATACTACATGCCTACCGAAATATTCCGGGGAGAGGGAAGCCTAAAGCAAGCTGGAGATAGATTAGCTCAGCTTGGCAATAAAGCCCTGATCGTAACCGGGAGACGTTCTGCCAGAGTCTCAGGAGCATTGCCCGATCTTCTGGAAGTCTTAAAAAAATTAGATATTGATCACTACCATTTCGATAGTATAGAAGAGAATCCTGAATTATCTGTCGTTCAAGAGGGTGCCGGCCTGTTCAGGGTCAATAGATGTGATTTTGTTATCGGTATTGGAGGTGGCAGTCCCATTGATGCAGCCAAGGCAATATCGGTCATAGCTGCTAACGATCTCGAGCAGAGAGCTTGCTACCAGCCGGATCAGATAACACGGGCTTATCCCATAGTGGCAATACCCACCACTGCAGGGACTGGAACAGAAGCAACCCCCTACAGTGTTATTTCTGACAGGAAGCTCAAAAAGAAGGCTGGCTTCGGCAACCCGCTTATGTTCCCTACTCTCTCTTTCTGTGATCCCGTCTATACTCTCAGCCTACCGGAAAGGGTTACGATAGATACGGCAATCGATGCTTTGAGCCATCTTCTGGAGGGCCTTTATTCCCGGAAGAGATGCGATCTTCTCTTTCCACTTATCTACGATGGTATCAAAACTATCATTAACTACCTGGAACCTGCCGTGAAGAATCCGGATAACCTTCGCTATCGTGATAAGCTGCTCACTGCTTCACTGTATGGAGGACTGGTTATTGCCCAGAGTAGCACCACCCTGCAACATTCTATTGGATATCCTCTAACCACTCATTATGGACTTTCGCACGGTAAAGCTAATGGGGTAGTTATGAGATTTATCATGGAACTCTTCAGACCAGCAGTAGATAACGAGCTGCAACGGTTATTCCAACATGTCGGGTTAGAGAGAGAAGAGTTTTATATTTGGCTTGATAGATGGTTAACGGATCCCGATCTCCAGCTACCGGAAGATTTTATAACTTCAGCAACAGAGGAGATACTCGGCAGCAGAAATATGGCTCAAAACCCGTTACAAGTTTCCGGAGAAGAGATCAAGAAGATACTTCGTAAGCTATGACTCATCCTGAGATAATAGAGTAACGATAATCCTGTTTTCTGTTGCAACCCTGAATTCACTGATTTTAAAATCGTCTGTCACCGAGATCAGATATCTATAAGAGGTGTAGCCTGTTTGGGATCAGAGATATTAATCTTTGCCTGAGCTTTGATATTAGTAACGAACTGCCTCATCAACTCCTCGACTAATGTAGGATGATTATTATGCTCACTCAGATGAGCCAGAATGATATTCCTCAAGCCGGGATGGAAAATTTGAGTCAGGACACCTATAGCCTGATCATTGGAGAGGTGTCCGTTAATACTTTTAATCCTCTGTTTAACCTGCCAGGGATAAGGTCCTTCCATAAGCATCCTGACATCGTGATTACTCTCGAGAATAAGGGTAGTAGAATCTTTCAGATTCTCTAAAAGTAATCTGGAACTAAAACCCAGGTCGGTAGCAATCCCCAACTTCCTGTCCGGATCTCCCAGTTTCCTGATTGTAAAATTGCAGCTATCTATCGCATCGTGGGATGAGGGGAAAGGGTGAATCTCCAGATCTCCTACTTGCAGATGATCTCCAGCCCGGAAGAATACAATCTCCGAATCGACCTTTTCGAAACGTCTTATTGATGCTGAATAGGTCAGCTCTGTGATATAGACTGGGACCTTCAACTTTCGGCAGATAACTCCTACACCCTGTATATGGTCGGAATGTTCGTGACTGATTATTATTCCCCTGATCCTCTGGGGTGAGAGAGCCAGTTGCTGTAGTGCATTCTGTGTTTGACGCCAGCTCAAACCGGCATCGAAGAGAAGCTTGGTCTCTTCGGTCCTGACGAGGATGCAGTTACCTTTACTGCCACTTGCCAATACGGAAGTCTGAAACATAATTCTGTAGCTCGTGTTGTTCGATTTTTGTGAAAAAGTTAATCTTCTATCCTGCCGAGATAGATATATCGGTTATTCAGTCTGTCGTATTCTGTCCACTCGGCAGTCCCCTCCTTTACCGCATCAATAAGCTGCATCACCCCTGTAGTCTGGGCATCAAGATTATCAGCAAAGTGTAGAACGACCGCCTCAATAGTTTGGGGTAAACGGACAGCACCTTTCTCGTATTCTCCGTGATGAGAAAGAATGAGATGCCGGACTGTCATGAGAAGTTCATCGGGGAAAGCATCTATCGCAGCAGCCTTCTTCGTAATGATCTCATCCGCAATACTGATATGCCCTATAAGCCTGCCAATATTGGTGAAGTCTATCGCAGCCTTTATACTGTATTCATACACCTTTCCGATATCGTGTAACAGAGCTCCTGTAATCAGGAGATCTCTATCGACCGGATATTGACGGGACGCGAAATCAGAAATAACAGTAACAGCTATTGTATGTTCCAGTAGGCCACCGGCATAGTTATGATGCCAGTTCTTGGCAGCAGGAGAGCGACTGAAACTGGAAAAGAATTCTCGATCTTCAAAGATAGCAGTGAGGAGTTTCTTGAGGAAGGGATTCTGAATACCGTTGATATATTCGAAGAGAGAGTCTGCCATCTTATTGATATCCTTACCGGTTGTGGCAATAAAATCCGGTAATTCATACTCCTCAGGTTCTGCAACACGCAAATTGATAATTGATACCTGCAGTTGCCCTTTGTAGTCTTTGATGAATCCCTTGACCTTGATAACATCTCCCACAGAGAACAGTTCATTCAATTCCTGAGCATTAGTCCAGACATAACCATTAACCGCACCCCCCTTATCTCCCAGTCGTAACCTGATAAAGAAGTCTCTTGCTCCCTGTCTTAATTCTTTTTCCTGTACCAGAAAAAAACTTGTAATCTCGCTATTCATATACCCGGGTAAATCCCGGACGGCAATCCTATCCATTTAATTATCCTTTTGCTGCTTAAGTGTTAATACTTTCATTTAATTCGATATTGCTACATTTTGCACTGAGTCAAGCTGGAGCAGTGTACTCACTCTCTTAACCTCAATCGTTTATCACATATATATTATTGGTAAATATCCAGCTGGCACCCAATCGTTCAATCTGCAATCGGTAAATACCTGTCGAATTAACCGGGAATGAGCCATATCTGTTATTCTGACTGGCAACGATCTCACCATCTTTGATCAGTTTGATGACCGCATATTTCGGTAGCATATAGAAGAATTTAAGATCCTTCTCCCATACAATCTCCTCGCCGAAGCTAACCACCTTCTCCTCGCCATTACCAATCCCGGCATAGAAATTATAGGGATTCCCAGCCCGGTAGTTGACGATGTAACTGTTACCCCGCTTCAGTGCCTGCAAAATATTTTTCTCACTCAGTTCAACCTCTTCAGGGAGTAACACATTGGTCCTGATAGTACTGAAGAGGAATCTATGGGTAAGCACACGGAAGCGGATAAAGAGAAACCTGTGATTAGTTCCATGAGCATCGGTACTTCCGATAGCAGCAATCCTGAACCCTTTGCTATTGAGGTTATCCCAGAGAATAAGGTTTTGCTGGAATGGATTCTTGACAAAAAGGCTGGGAAAGAGAACGAACAAGAGGCCGTTTCGTCGTGGATGTAACTTCGAGAGCCAGCTCGAAGTAAAATTCCAGATCTCCATACCATCCACTTTTTCCAGCTGCTCCACTTTCTCCCAGATATAGAGAGGATAGTCCTTGCATATCCTCCTCTCATAAGGATGAGCGGCAAAAAGTAGTCCCGAATTCTCCCTGATCTCCTGTATATACTCCTCGACCTGCCTGTTCCCTTGCGGAACATCCTGGCCGAAGGTGAGAAGGTGATGATTATCTTCCGGATCATTCAACTCGCTACCTGTAATAACAAAAGGTTCATAACCATTCTCATCTTTAACTCTCTGCAATTCTTGCCGGACTACCTTTTCATCGGGAATAGCATGGTGATCGTTTATTGTCAGATAGTCGAGCTGGTTCTTAAAAGCAGCCTGGAGAATAGCCCCTATTTCAACATCACAATCATAAGAGAAACTGCTGTGATTATGTATAGCACCGGTCAGTTCAACATAGCGGCGGGAGAGTATATTTACCGTTCTCATCAGCTTAAAACAATCTCCTGCTTCGCTTTTTCCCTGTTAAATCTATCATCGTTTCTTTTCATTTAATTTAAGGCAGAATTAGAAATTTTCTATAGGATAACTCTGATTCTCCCTTCTCTCCACTAACTTCTATTCGAGCGATATAGACTCCACTACTGAGAGCCTCTACCCTGTTCTTCAGGCCGTCCCAGACGATCTGCTTCTCTGCTCCGGAAGAATCTTCGTTTAACTCCTCTATCAATTGGCCTCTGATGTTATAAATCCTTATCTGCACCCTGCTTATATCTTTTCTGCCCGTAATATTGAACTGCAAGCTCTGATTACTCCGGAGAGGGTTGGGATAGAGTGAAACCTCGGTAGTTAAAGGAGTGATTATCTCCTCACCTACACTGGTAGCAAATTCGAACTCATCAAGCCGGAAAGATTCAACAAAACAGACCTCTCTAGTTATTCTATTCTGCAGCCAGACGATTATTTCGAAATGCTCGAGATTCTCTTCTACGATCTCCCAGTATACAGGATTGATAGTCTGAATATTATGAGTCCAGACGAATTGATACTGATCTTCGAACCCGAGTGTCAGGCTACCGTCCGACATATAACGGTGCAGGTATATCAGATGAGCACCCGGGATATCAGGATTATCTTTTTCGACGAGAGCCATAAACATTCTCAGATTGCTCAGGTTATTATCGAAGATGTGAGTATTATCATTTCTGATATCAAATCGGAGTTGCATCAGGTAATCTGTGGGGTCAATAATATTCTGGTTCGTCTCTTCATCGAGGTAGAGAAAAGTTTCAGCAGGGATTATATTATTCAATCTGGCACTCAAAGTATCGGCATAAGCTGGGAAGTATCCAGCTATACTCTCTATCCCCTCGATTATCGTAAAGGGATACCCCCCTAAGCGATAAAAATCTTTCCGTAAAGCCGCATCGGCAGCATAATAGGGTTCATCGAGCGGATTGAAGAAATAGTTGATGAAGTATAGCGAATCAGCGACTAAATCCTGTTGAGTGTCTATAATATTGAGGCTCGACTGGTCTGTGGACCTGACGAAATTCTCTATCAGATATTTTTCGCGTGGCTGGACAAAGGTATGAGCTGTAAACTCTATCAAATTGTTAACCAGATAGGGATCGAGATCATATTGCAATTCAGCCCGAAGGCGATACTGGGCTGGAGTTTCGAGCAGGGTATAAATGTACTGTTCATTGTCAAACAAGATTGTGATCTCTTCACCTGCTGGGAGTTCGAGATTGTAAGGTATAGTAACATCCCAGGTATCTTCTTCAGGATCGGCATTGGTAAGCCTCACCGAGATTCCAATGAGGTCATCGATATCGGTAGCCGAGTTGTTCTTAATTGTAGCACCCGGAGTGATATTGCCTCCCGGAACGAAATCACCCGTAAATTCGAAAGAGGAGAGTTCCAGGTCATATCCCTCCTCACCGAAATGGAGTATTCCCCCGACGGTAATCAGCAGTTCAGAAACTATACTCATCTCGGCCATATTGGCATAATAGCCCGGTATGGAACCGTTCGGGTCTTCTGGTGGTACCCAGAAATAGCTATGCTCCCCTCCGACAGCAGAAGCCCCCATATAGCGATTACTCTCCGGGTTGGTATTGCTATGGTTGGTTTCGTAATCGACAATGACCCAGAGTATCTGACTGGTTACCTGGTCAGCAAGATTGAGATCGAATTCATTCCAACCCTCCTGAATAGGGATATCACTGAAACTCACTGCCAGAGAATCCAGAGGCTGCAATTCATCGGTATATATCTTCAGGTTAATTTCACCCGACATTTGAGGGAAATAGACAGAGACGGTCTCTATTGTGAAAAAATCGACAACCGTAACAGTCCGAAAATCATATTTCACCCCCCAGCTGTCAGAACCGTACCAGAGCTGATCGAGACTGTTAGTATGATAGTATATACTTGTCTGACGCTCCTCTTTACCTATATCTCCCTTATTAGAGTCGATATAATCTATAGTGCTCCTCATCGCTGCTTTCAGTCTATTAACCGGTATAAAAGCGAGCAGGCTGATCAACAAGACCAGTATCAAAGCCAATTTACCTGATGGGTTGTTACGCATAATAATTCACCTGTTTACCAAATTACCTGTCGGAAGAAGTTGTAAAGTAATATTATTCCCATACTGCTCCGCTTGCAGAGTATAGTTCTTTCGATCATAAGTCGAAGCAAACCCCGAGAAGGATTGAATTGTTTTTCTCCCAATCCAGAAAGTTAAGATAGGCGAGATCGACAGTGACCGCAGTCAGAGAGGGTAATTCCAGATTAATACCTGCTCCGATACTAAACCTCTGATTATCGGCAGTTACTAACTCCTGCGCATATCCAGCTCTCAGGATCAGTTCTCTCAGGAATTGATATTCCAGTCCAAAATGGATATTATCTTCCACATCAAAATAAAGGCTCTTATCAATATCAAGAGTAATATTCAACCTATCCTGATATCTGACATAGCCGACAGTGAATCCGACCGGCAGGGTTTCTCCATACTTGCCGAGAGCGGTTCCGGCGGTATTATCACTATCCCAATTGATCCTGTTAAGCAGGTTCTTAAAGGTCAGGGAGAAATGATCCCTCGCTGTCGGTTTGACTTTCAAGCCGAGATCGAGACCGAACCCGAGGGCGTTACCGGAAACTTCATGCCCCTGCAGATAGTCGGGAAGATCGGGATCATACCCCTTATTCCCGTAAGAGGCATAGAAGACCTTACCGCTGATCCCAATATTGACCAGTCCTGCCGGCATATATCCGGCGGCAACAAGTTCAGATACAGCATTACCATCAATACCAAGCGAGAGATAGCCGATTAATTCAGACATTATATCATCGCCCGAATAGAAGAGTCCAGAACCGACAGTTTTTTTTGAGTCGAGGCGTTGAGCATAACCAAGATAGGAGTAGGAGTAGAATTCCATCAGTTCTACATGATCGACAACGATACTGCGCTTCTCTTCAATATCGAGAAGACCTGCAGGATTCCAGATCATTGCCGAGGCATTATTGACAATAGTCCTGTAAGCTCCACCCATCCCCCAGGCTCGTGCTCCGAGGATATCATCGATAAAGGCGGCCTGCATATTGCTATCTTTCCCCTGCAGCGGAACTATGATTAACGATGACAGGAGGGCAATTTCGAATATTCTTTTCAGCATTGCTACCCCCTACTTCACCAGCACAACAGTGGCCATCTTTTCTCGATAGAAGTTTTCCGCTTCTGAATCACTAACCTTAAGATGAATCACATAGCGGCCATTAGGAGCCATTCTCTCGAAATCGGTCTTGCCGTCCCACCATAATATTATATCGGCAGATTCTCCAACATCGCCGGGTCCCTTACTACTATATACCGGTTCCAGTTCGGTTATTTTTCTGACCAGATTGCCTCTGACATCAAATATTCCGACTGTTATCCAGACAAACCTGGCCTGGCTCTCTACACGGAAACTGATCCTCAAACCCTCTCCGTCATCCTGCTCAATTAGATCTGTAAAGACCGAATAAGGTGTAAAGGGATTCGGTGCTAGCTTCAAATCGGAAATAATCAGGTACCTTCCCCCCGTATCCTCTCCGTAAGACAGGGTAATCATCAGTAAAATGATAACCGGTAACATTATCTTAAACATCTTCATCCTCTCTCCTCTGTTTTGTCTGAATGCCAATCCTTGAACCTTTTCCTGTTGCTCCTTCTGAAACTTCAGGCAAGACATTCAGAGAGATTTGTCTATAAACCGTAGGGGCAGTAATGTAACCGCCCCTATTCTATCTTAATTGATAAATCTATTACAGCTCTACTTCAGTAGCAGCATCTTGCTGCTCGCACTGTAATTTCCAGCCTGCAGTATATAGAAGTAGAGACCACTACTCACATTGTTGCCCTGATCATCTTTACCGTTCCAGATTACTCTGTGTTCGCCGTCCCCCAATCTTTCGGACAACAACCTTCTAACCAGCTGGCCACGGATGTTATACACCTTGATGGTCACGTCGCTTTCTGTGGCGAGAGAGAAGCTGATTCTGGTATCGGGATTAAAGGGATTGGGATAGTTCCCGAGCAGTTCAGTAACTCCTGCTATCTCATCAGGAACAGATTCTACACCTGTCAGGTCGAAGCTGTTGCCTGTCCGGCGTATGCTCCCTTTGTAATGTCCCCAGCCAATAGTTCCGATCGGCCTTTTGAAATCTATGAAATTATAGAGATTACCGGTAGGAATAACAATGTCGGGGTTGTTGTTACCTCCAATATACCCGATTGCCGGACTGGCTGTTGCACCACTGGCTAACTTGATAGGGAAGTTTGGTGTTTCATTGCCCGAGATGTTTAACGATCGGAGATATCCACCATTATCACCATAGATGATATCTAGATTACCGTCACCATCCATATCGGCAAGAACAGGTGTATGTTCTATAACATATCCGGTATTAACAGGAAACAGTCCCCAGTTATCACCATTTCCATCCAGAACAACGATATTCCCGCCCATATCAGCGAATACTATCTCATTGTTGCCGTCATCATCGATATCGTGAACTACGATACCCGACCTGATCTGGTTACCAATGTTTCTGGTGAATATCTCATTACCCTGTCTGTCGAAACAGAAGATATTACCCTGAACATTTGCAACGACTACGTCAGGTTGATTGTTTCCTGTCACATCCCCTGCAATAGGGCCACTCCAGGAAGCGGAAGCTGTAGAGACTGGCCAGCCGTTCAGATCTTCACCTGTTACTGCAGAGATGGCATGTAAGTTACCTGTACTGGTGCTGAAAATTATCTCCTTATGTCCGTCACCATTCAGGTCTGCCGAGGATGGGGAAGATAAAACCGGACCGCTAATGCTTACAGGAAATCCGGGAAAGTCAGTCCCGTCGTGTTTGAGAATAATCAAACGGGGATTGGTAAATGTGAGAGCTACTATCTCAAAATAGCCGTCGTTATTCACATCGAGTATCATGGGATTGGAACGAAACTGTCCACCAGCGTTGTATTGAAAGATAATTTCACCAGTTCCATCTAGGCAGGATATCAGCCCACTCTGCGAATTGGCAACAATCTCAGCACTACCACTGTTATTGAGATCTGATACTGCTACAGCAGAATTTATGTTAGAGCCGAGATTTACCGGGAAGCCGGGAAGGGAAGCCCTCTCCTGGTTCAATACCTGCAGGTTACCCTGTGTATCACCGAAAACAATCTCCTTCGTCCCGCTGCCATCGATATCGATCAGAGCAGCAGATGAGGTGGAAGAACCTGTAATTTCCATAGGCCAGTTGGCCTGTTGCAGAGATAGTGTAGCTGTGAAATTGAAAGCCTTGACGAAGGGAAAATCAGAATTCTCATTCGCGACTATCGTCAGGGTGAAAGGTATTGTCAGGTCACTCAACTCATCCGGTGTAGAAAATCTGAAAGGTTGATGTGTATTGAAGACGATCGAACCCCCATCTATATTCGGATAGGAAACTTCTGAGATCAGAATATCGATATCTGATAAATCTGATGTAAGAGTTGCTGTAATATCGGCAGCAGTTAGCCAGTAGATCTCATTATACAATCCGAGGATAAGGTCTATCTCCTCTCCCGGGTTGGGGACACTGTCACCATCACCTGAATGTTCCTGCAGAGTCACATTGTAGATCGAGAGCTCGGGAATTTTATCGAACATGGTAGCCTTATAGGCATTTACCCTGCCAGCGCCGAGCAGGCCAGCATATGCTGGATTCTGGTCGTCTATATAATCTGCTGTCATCATTAAGCGATCTCGCAGATCAAGAGGTGCCATATCAGGATGGAGTGTCTTTACCAGGGCAGCAACACCGGATGCGACTGGACTGGCCATCGAAGTTCCACTCGAGGCCTGATAGCTATTCTCGCCCTGGTTATTATAATAAGTTGACCAGATATTGACTCCGGGTGCAGCAATATCAATCGGTAAACCATAATCGGAAAAACCTGCCTTATTATCATCCGAATCAGTAGCAGCAACAGACATTGCATTATCAGCATCGGAAGGGAACCAGGCATTACCTGGAGTATGTTCGATACCATTATTTCCGGCACCAGCAATAACGAGCGAACCGAGAGAGGTTGCATAATTTACCACCGAGTTGGGATAAGATCCGTTACCCTGGCCGATCCAGCTGCAGTTAATGATGTGAGCACCACTCTGAGCAGAATACTGTACCTGCTGGTAAGCATGCTGAACACCACCACTCGGTGCATTAGAGGGAGCACCTTTACAGACCATCAATGATACGTTCATCGCAACTCCCGTCAGTCCGTCATTGTTATCTCCGACAGCTCCGGTGCATCCAGCTACATGTGTTCCGTGCGTGTTACCAGGAAAGGCCTGATAGGGGTTGTTATTTGCTTCGACAAAGTCCCAGCCGATAACATCATCTATGTATCCATTACCATCATTATCTATCCCATCCCCGCCGAGTATCAAACCGTTAGCCCAATCTATGGTGATTCCTGGAAGTTCTGCCTCGTTAATCCAGATATTATCTGCCAGGTCGGGATGGTTCCATTTGACTCCCGTGTCTGTTATGGAGACTATTATCTCACTGCTACCCTGAACATAATCCCATGCTTCAGAAGACTGGATTACAGGGTGATGCCACTGAAGGTAATAATCGGGGTCGTTTGGCTCATAGAGGGGTCGATTGATCGATTCATATTCAACAAAAAGAAAGTTTTTATCTTTTACCAGTGCGGCCTGAGCCTTCTCAATATTATCGTTGCTTTCCAGAACTAATCGATAGATGTTCTGCAGATAAACGCCATTATCATTCCAATCGAGATGAGTCACTCTGTCATGCATCTGAACCAGATCGACTATCCGATACTCATTCGCCAGACGGTCGAAACTCTCGATTTGAGTTATCACAATACCATCCTCGCTACGGCTGAATTCGATTTCACCGTATCGGTTACCTATTGCCTCAGCTGAAAACGCTGCTATTATAGAACGGGGTTGATAATGCTCCTCAAGAAAGGGAAGTTCTACCCCGAAGGTCATCGCCGATACCAATATCAGGATGAGTGCTGTTAACACTGCTTGCTTCATTGTTTGCTCCTCGTATTATATCTTTTATGTCACTTAGCTATTGATTTAACGTAACATTTGATAAATATTTTTTACTTTTGCTTCTTCTTGTTCAGTCTGAATAAACTGTCAATTCTTTTATCGTTTTTTTTCGCTCTGACATTCAGGTCCAAAACTTCCCCATCCAGCCTGTGGAGATGACATTTGCATTGACATATTGCTGACTGGCCAAACAGTGTGGCTGCAAATTCAAAAGAGAGGGAGAGAGATGTTTTTTATCCTGCTGAGTATACTCTGCTCGGTGATCATAGCCAATATGTTGCTGATCATTTCAAGGGGAAAGAAGATAGATATAATGATGATCTTTCTCGGCAACTATTTCCTCGCTGCTATCTTCAGTTTCCTGCAGGTATCTCCGGCTAATTTCTCCCCTTCCCTCTTCGATATTCTCTTCGGGATTTTTACCGGCTTCTGTTTCCTCTGCAATTTTATCGTCTATCAAAGAAATATTTATATCAATGGGCTGTCACTCAGTGTTGGTGTGATGAGAATTGCTGTCATCATCCCGACATTCCTGTCGGTCTTCTTCTTTGCCGACAGAGTCAATCATTTTAACTTTATCGGTATAATGGTGATCCTGCTCGCCTTCTGGACAATCACCGAGAAGAATAAGATCGGTGAATATATCTGGCTCATAGTCCTCTTTTTTATCTCCGGTATCACAGACTCTACCCTCAAGATCTATGCTGAACTCGGCCAGCCAGATCAGGCACCTTTTGTCTTTATCCTCTTTGTCGCTGCCTTCTGCTTTACCCTGGCCTGGATTATCATTACCAGAAGAGACTTCTCTTTTCGCTACTTCCTGTTCGGATTGCTGCTCGGTATTCCCAATCAATTATCGACTAGATTCTTCCTCCTGGGACTGGAGACCGTTCCCGCTCCGATCGCCTATCCACTGACCGCCTCAAGTATAGTCCTGTTGAGCATAGTGAGTGATCTCTTCATCTGGAGAAAGATATTCACACCCAAACAACGACTGGCTCTTTTCCTGCTGATTATCGGTATTATTCTCATCAATCTCCGTTAGAGTATTCTATAGCCCTTAATCCCCTACTGAAAAAGGGAAAGAGCTTTCTTGCTATCATCCAATAAGAGCTGTCTTGACAAAATAGGACCTCTGTTTTTCAAGGTGTATATTAGTATCAAAATTTCAAAGGAGTTCTTTATGCCCTATATTTCCAATACCGACAAAGAACGGCAGAAGATGCTGCAGGAGATCGGTGTAAAGTCTTTCGAGGATCTCATAGCCAATATCCCCGATCAGTTCAGAAAGACTGCTGCCTTGAACCTGGAGAAACCCTATTCAGAGTGGGAGATAAGCAACAAGATATCCCGCCTGGCAGCGAAAAACTTATCGACGTGCAGAGTCAATTCTTTCCTCGGTGGTGGTATCTATGACCACTACATTCCGGCTGCAGTTGACCATGTCTTACTCCGGCCCGAATTTCACTCTTCCTATACCCCCTACCAGGCTGAAGTAAGCCAGGGAACGCTACAGTACATTTACGAATTTCAGTCTCTTATCTGTGATCTGACTGGAATGGAGATAGCCAATGCCAGCATGTACGACGGGGCAACTGCCACTGCAGAGGCCATTTTAATGTCAGTTCGTAAGAATAAAAGGAAGAAGGCTGTTATTGCGGGAACTATCAATCCCTCTTACCTGCAGGTGATCAGATCTTTCGTCTGTGGTATAGGTATCGAACTAGTGATTGTTCCGGAGAAAGAGGGACTGCTCGACTATGATGAGTTATCCAGACTCGTCGATGATGAGACAGCCTGTGTCGTTCTCCAGACCCCTAATTTCCTCGGTAATATCGAAGATCCCTTCCAGGTTGAAAAGATAGCTCATAAGATCAAGAACCTGATGTTCATAGTAGCTGTCGATCCCATATCTCTCGGCCTGCTAAACGCTCCGGCAGAATATAATGCCGATATAGTAGTGGGTGAGGGACAGGCTCTCGGGAATGGGCAGTTCTATGGTGGACCGTTGCTCGGTTTCTTTGCCACCAGAATGAGCCTGGCCAGAACTATGCCAGGCAGAATATCAGGTGGAACCGTAGATAAAGACGGGAAGAAGGCCTATGCTCTCACCCTGCAGGCGAGAGAACAGCATATCAGGCGGGAAAAGGCAACCTCTAATATATGTAGTAATCAATCACTCTGTGCTCTGGCTGCAACCGTCTATATGTGCCTGATGGGTAAGACCGGCCTTACCGAAGTAGCAAGCCAATCAACCACCAAGGCTCACTATCTGGCAAATGAGATAGCCAAATTACCGGGTTATGAAATGCTCAATGATGCCCCCTTCTTCAAGGAATTCGCGATCAGGACACCACTCAAGCCAGGAGTGATAATCGAAAAACTGCTACCCGAAAATATCTTCGCTGGTATTGATCTGGAGCCATTCGGCTATGAGCAGGCAATGCTGGTCGCCGTTACTGAGAAGAAGAGCAGAGCAATGCTCGATGAATTCGTCAATAGCTTGAAGGAGGTTCATAATGGCTAAAACAATCTTTGAAAAACATACACCGGGTAGAAAGGGTTATACACTGCCTCAGAATGACGTGGAGATCAAAGTTAACGAATGTATCCCACAGAAATTTCAACGTCAGCAAGAACTCAGAATGCCGGAAGTCAGTGAACTCGATGTTATGCGACACTTCATGGAGTTGAGCAATATGAACCACTGTATTGAGAAGGGATTCTATCCCCTGGGTTCCTGCACTATGAAATATAATCCGAAACTACACGAAACACTCGTCAGGAATTGTGGCTTTAGCAACATCCATCCGCATCAACCGGAAGAGACTGTTCAGGGTGCGCTGGAGATCATCTATGAACTGCAGAAAGATCTGGCAGAGATCTCCGGTTTCGCAACCGTTACCCTGCAACCGGTTGCCGGTGCCCAGGGTGAATTTACCGGACTCAAGATTATGCAGGCCTATCATGAAAAGAAGGGTAACAGTCATAAAAACAAAGTTATAATGCCCGATTCAGCACACGGAACCAATCCGGCCAGTGCTGCTCTTGTCGGCTATAACACTGTAGAGATCAAATCGGACAGTAAAGGGAGAGTCGATCTAAAAGCACTGAAAGAGCTCGTTGATGACGATGTAGCCGGTTTTATGCTGACCAACCCCAATACTTTGGGTCTCTTCGAAACACAATTCAAAGAAATTGCTGAGATTATTCACGAAGTCGATGGCCTGATGTATCTGGACGGTGCTAACTTCAATGCTCTCCTCGGTCTTGTCAAACCGGGGCAGATCGGTTTTGATATCATGCATTTCAACCTGCATAAAACTTTTTCCACTCCCCACGGCGGTGGTGGACCCGGTTCAGGGCCTGTCGGGGTGGTTGAAAAACTGCTCACCTTTGTCCCCTATCCTGTGGTTAACAAGAAAAATGATAAATACTTCCTCGATTATGCAGACTGTGAGACATCTATCGGTAAAGTTCACAGCTTTTTCGGTAACTTCGGGGTCTTCGTCAGGGCATATATCTACCTCAAAATGCTCGGTGAGAAAGGGTTACGCAGGGTTTCAGAAAACGCCATCATTAATGCCAATTACCTCCTGACAAAACTGAAAGAGTATTACTATGTCCCCTACCCCTCGTACTGCATGCATGAATTCGTAGCGAGTGGCAAATGGCAGAAAGAGAAGAACGACATCAGGACGATGGATATAGCTAAAAGGTTACTCGATAAGGGATTTCATGCACCGACCGTCTATTTCCCGCTTATCGTTCCGGAAGCTTTGATGATCGAACCGACAGAGACCGAAAGCCTCGAGACACTCGACCTCTTTATCAAGGCGATGATAGAGATCGCAGAAGAGAGTGAAAAAGAGCCAGAAACTGTTAAAACAGCTCCGGTCACTACTCCAGTTAAGAGGGTGGACGACGTGAAGGCAGCCAGAGAACTGGACGTTAAATTTCAATGGTGACGACAGGTAGATAACTCTCTCCAGACAGGTTAGATGATTGATAATTAAGTTGGCCTTTAACCGGGAAAAGGGTTATTTTATAGCTAAGTAGTAATGAGCAAACATTAGGGGCCCCGGGGGTCGGCTCGTGCCGACACCCGGGGCCCCGAAAAGTATCTACGAGGTATATATACGCATTATGTTACTTTCTACCCTGCAGTTTAGATTATTTCTTACAGATCAGAGAAAGGATTATCTTCCGGTACTTCCTGAGCGTTGTTAACGTATTTCTTCCAATCCTGTTTTGGTTTACGTGTATCGCCGGAACTTCTAATGAAATCATTGGAAGCGGGACTCATCTCAAGTGGTTCTAATGATATTCTTCTTTTAGCTTTATCGATCTGCTGAACCCTGAGAGTTATCTTACTGCCGATATCCTCTTCGTTGAACTTGAAACTCGATCTGGCGATCTTCGATTTAGGTAACAGTCCGGTCAACCCTTCCTGTACTCTAACGAAGACTCCGAAATTTGTTATACTTTCGATGATACCTTCCACCTCTTCACCCTCTCTGAGGTGGTCGTCGATCGTTTCCCAGGGATCATCCTTTAGAGCTTTCAAAGAGAGCGAGATCTTGCGTTCTTCCCGGTTTATCCTGATTATCTGAGCCTCGACATAATCGCCAATACTGACTACTTCTGAAGGGTCATTAACTCTGCTGCCACGCAGCATCTCGGATATCGGGATCAATCCCTCAACACCAGGCTTGATTTCACAGAAGCTTCCGAAAGATTCATTACGAAGAATACGGCATTTAACGATATCGTCCTCCTTGAGCTCTTCCAGTGCCTTGATCATCGGGTCAGGTTGTAACTCTTTCATACTGAGGGCAATCTTTTCACCATCGATTCCGATAACCTTGACCTGTATCTCGTCACCTATCTTTACCACATCACGTGGATTATCGACCTTCATCCAGGAAAGCTGGGAAATATGTAAAAGTCCGTCGATTCCACCGAGATCGACAAAAGCGCCAAAGTCGGCAATCCTGCTAACGATTCCTGTCATTACGGCACCCACTTCCAGCTTCTTCATCGTCTCCTCTTTCATCTCGGCTATCTCTTTTTCCATGAGAGCTTTTCGGGAGATAATGATATTACGCATATCGGAAGATATTTCTGTAATTTCGAAATCGTAATAATGTCCGATCATCGATTGGGGATCGGAGATATATCTTATATCAGCCTGAGAAAAGGGGCAAAATGCTCTGGTCCCCAGTATCTCTACAGAGTAACCACCCTTGATAGTACTGACGATCTTACCTTTGACAGGGACCTTCTTTTCGTAAGCCTCTTTCAGGAAACCTTTATCTACATATTTCCTGTTAAGACTCTTGGAGATGACAATCTCGGAATCGGTCTTCTTGACTACAAAGCCACGAATCTCGTCCCCTATATCAACCTTCAGTTTACCGGTCTTTGTCTCATATTCATCTCTCTCAGCATAAGCTTCATTCTTCCCACCCAGAGTGATGAAAATATAGTTGTCGTTGATAGCGATTACCTTGCCGGTAACGACATCACCTTCCACAATCCTGTCTGTATCGACGAAATCACTTTCCAGCATCTGCTCGAAATCTTCTTTCGTCTCTTCCGGTTGAGGGGTTTCCTCTGTTTCGTCTGTTTTCTTCTCGTCTGCGGCAACCTCTTCTGTTACCTTTTTTTCTTTCTCATCCTTTTCTTCAAATGCTGTTGGCATCACAACCTCTTTAATTGAAATTAGTTTGGTGAACCACTATTTTCATAGAAGTTCCCTTGTCCAGTTTTATTTTACTTTTCTCTTCCCTGCAGTTAATTTATCCTTTTCTTTATTCCCTCAGCTAATATCTATATCCTGCAGAAACTGGATGAAAAGCGTTATAATCTCCTTACTGGTAATGGATTAAGAGATGACAAATCTCTCTTTTTTACCGGCCGGGCAACAACATTTCGTGTCCAACAGTATGCAGATTTACATTGACAGTGTTCGAAGCTAAGGGTTATTGATTCTTTTAGTTGATGTTTTTATATAGTAATAATTGAAGAGCTTTTATCAGTCTAATTATAAGAGGAAGAAATATGAAACGAATAATCCCTTTTCTTTTAATCTTCAGCCTGCTCACGGTTCTGACCGCTGAAGAGGTCATTATTGATCAATCTCCCTTCAATGTAGAATTGATTAGTTCCCACACTGAGCGCACTGTTATAGAATATTCGTTCGGTAGTTTTTCCAGGCAACCGGTAGATATTGCAGGTGATATATACTATCATCTTACCCTGGAAAATGAACCTGCTATTCTCCGGGAAGGGGAGCCGGCATTACCTTATATCAATCGGAGTATAATCATCTCCGGAGATGCCCTGAACGATGTGAGAGTCATTTTCTCAGAATATATCGATTATGAAATGGCCGTAGCACCCTCTAAGGGGTTGATCTACCGTAATCAAAACCTTGCTGAGATCCCCTACACATTCTCGGAAACATATCAAAAAGACAGTTTCTTTCCCGCTAACCTTGCCGAGCTGGGAGCACCCTATATCCTGCGTGATTTTAGAGGCCAGATAGTCTCCGTGAATCCATTCCAGTATAATCCAGTGAGCGGTATTCTTCGAGTCTACAACAGAATAAGAGTTGAGATCAACAGAATTGGGGTGGATACGCATAATGTTCTGGTAGAAGAGAGAGATGGCTATACTCGAGATTTCGAGACTGTATACGAAAACCGCTTTCTCAACTTCTCTACCCTGCGATACAGCCCGCTGGAAGAGCAGGGGAGAATGATCGTAATCGCCCATGACGCTTTCGTCGATGCTGTGATGCCCTATGTAAACTGGAAAAATCAGAAAGGTGTACCGACAGATATCTATCCGGTATCTGAAATAGGCAATGATTCCGGATCTATAATGAGCTTCATCCAGGCAGAATACGATCTTAACGATGGACTGGTCTTTGTCCAGTTGGCAGGAGATGCTGCTCAGGTAGCACCTAACAGCTATTCGAGCAATGCTTCCGATCCTGCTTATTCACTCCTGGCAGGAGCCGATCCCTACGCTGATATCTTCATAGGCAGATTCTCCGCTGAAACTGCAGCTCAGGTAGCAAATCAGGTGGAGAAGGTGATCCATTACGAACGTGATATTGATACTACAGATACCTGGCTTTCCAATGCTATGGGAGTAGCCTCTGATGAAGGCGCTGGCATAGGACACGGAGGGCTCTCTGATATTCAGCATATGAATCTCATTCGTGACAATCTTTTAGGTTACACCTATACATATGTCGATCAGATCTATGCCCCATCGGCAACAGCAACAGACGTAACTATTGCTGTTGATTCCGGACGGGGCTTTGCCAACTACACCGGTCATGGTTCCATTACCTCGTGGGGAACTACCGGCTACTCCAATACTCAGGTCAATGCCCTAACTAATGATTATATGCTACCGTTTATTGTATCCGTTGCCTGTGTTAACGGTAATTTTGTCTCGTATACCTGCTTTGCTGAGGCCTGGCTCAGAGCGACTAATAACACAACAGGTGCCCCTACAGGTGCTGTTGCCTTCTACGGCTCTTCCAGAAATCAGTTATGGCAACCCCCTATGTCTGCACAGCAGGAGATAACAGAATTACTCGTTAGTGACCAGAAGAATACTATAGGTGGACTTTACTATAATGGTTCCTTTCAGATGATAGACGATTACCCCTCTACCAGCGAGGGACCTGCAGAGTTCCTCTGCTGGCATATCTTCGGTGATGCTTCTCTGCAGGTACGTTCGATGGCTCCGGAAACAATGAACGTCAGCTATAGTTCATCTATCCCCCTCGGGGTCAGTACCCTGCAGGTCTCAACCGGAGTCCCTGATGCACTCGTATCTCTTACTACTCCTGATTATGAAATACTGGCCTATGGTTATACCAATACATCGGGAATGATAACTCTGGAAATGGTTGATCCTCCGAGCCAGCCGGTAAATCTTAATCTCACAGTCACTGCCTATAATAAAGTAACTCATCTTGGTAATGTTGAAGTAATCCCCGCAGAGGGACCTTTTGTAGTACTCGATAGCTATACCCTCAATGGTAATCAACCAGATACTCCACAGTATGATGAATTGATCGATATCTCGGTCACCCTGGCCAATGTAGGCCTTGATCCTGCAGATAATGTTTCTGCCACATTGACTACCACGTCGGAGGGAGTGACAATTATAGATAATCAAACGAATTTTGGCAATATTGCTGCTTCAGGTTCTATCACAGTCAACAACGCGTTTCAAATAGAGACTGCTGACGATCTTGAAAATCAAACCACTCTATATTTTTCTCTTTTCATCACTTCCGGATTGGATAGCTGGACAGCCAACTTTAATTTCCAGCTCAATGCCCCTGAAATTGAGGTTATTGACCTGATAATTCAAGATCCAACACCGGGAGGTAATAACAACGGTATGCTCGATCCCGGAGAAACAGTATCACTGTACTTCACGGTTCAGAATGCTGGTCTTGCTGCCTCGCCAGCCGGAACAGCCATACTGGAAATTAATAATCCTCTGGTGTCTATTTCAGAACCTCTGTTCATTATACCCACCATACCTGCCGGAGGTTCAACCGACGCCGTCTATCAACTCGCAATTGACCCCGATATTCCTATCGGTACGATAGTGCAGTTTACTCTGAACATTGCTGGTGGTGAATATTCGACTGTCGATATCCGCAACACTACCGTCGGTATTGTTATTATTGAAATCGGCGAAGGGACTTCCACAAATACTACAACACAGGCCGCTCCTATCAATATCTATTATCGCAGTTTACGCGGGCAGATGGTTTATACGGCTGATGAGATCAATGCTGCTGGCTATAGTGGACAGGGGCTGATCGCCGAATTAGGATTTTATGTCACCCAGACTCCAGCTTATAGCCTGCCAAATTTTATCATCAGAATGAAACATACTACGGCTACAAACGCCTCTTCTCACGATAATGGCCCCTTCGAAACAGTCTATTCAGTCGCTCAATATACCCCTGTTGCAGGCGATTGGGATATGCTGACTCTCGATGAGCCTTTTCAGTGGAATGGGGTAGATAACATCCTGATAGACACAGCCTTCAGCCAGGTTCCGGCCTGGACCTCTTCAGGGCAGCAGAGAGTATTTAACTCCCCTAATGGTTTCAGATATACAAGATCAGATAGTTCCGATCAGACAAATGCCACTACCACATCTACGGCAAGTTATAAACCTCAGATCAAGATAGTGTTTGGCGGTACTATACCTACTGATCCTTATTATGATGTCTCCGTTACCCCTGAACAGGCTGCAGATAATGGTTATAACGGCTCTGTTGTCGAATACCTGATGACTGTAAGTAATACGGGAAATGTTACCGATAATTATAACCTGACAGTATCGGGCAACGAGTGGGATGTCAGCTTCTGGGAAGCAGAGACTGCAGGTTCTTTAGAGGAGCAGGAACTATCATTTCTCGATCTTGGTGATGGTATTGTCTCCATGCAAAATACAGCCCCATACATTCGTTCAGAGATAACCGAAACCGGTAACATAACCGGCGGGAGCAGCAAAAGTATTCTTGTAAAGGTGACTATACCCCCCGGAGCTTCGGGGAATGATACAGCTACAGTCACTGTAACCTCTCAAACCGAGAGTGAGATTTCGGGGTCAATGACTCTGGAGACTATATCCCTCGGTAACGACCCCTCAATTCCTGTTGAGCCAAGATATATAGCCGAATGGGAGCCTATGCAGGGAGTCCTGATCCGCTACCCTCTCGGCATTCCCTATTCCCTTATCAGTGCCCTGTCGGAAGAGACTATTGTCTATACTATTGTTTCAAACAACAACCTGAACACGGCAATGAATAACTATCAGAATAATGATGTCAATATGGATAACTGTGAGTTTATCATAGCTTCCTCAGATACTTACTGGACAAGGGATTACGGTCCCTGGAGCATGGCTACGGCTGATGCAATCGGAGTTGTTGATTTCGATTATAACCGTCCCCGTCCTGCTGATAACCAGATCCCCTCAGTTATCAGTAACTACTTCTCTATCCCCTATTATGAGATGCCACTGACACATACCGGTGGTAATATGATGGGTGACGGTATGGGGGTAGGAGCATCCACGACCCTCGTTGATAATGAGAATACTCCCCTGACACCATCAGAGGTTGATCAACATATGCAGAACTATCTGGGGATAACCAGCTATCACAAAATACCTGATCCGACGGGAGAATATATACAGCATATCGATACCTGGGCCAAATTTCTTGATGTAGATAAAGTTATGATTAGATCCGTTCCTACAACACATTCCCAATATACTCAAATCGAAGCAGCTGCCGATTATTTTGCCGATCAAACCAGTTCTTATGGGACCCCTTATCAGGTATACAGGGTTTATACACCGAATAATGAACCCTACACCAATTCTCTCATAGTAAATAACAGGGTATATATTCCCATACAGGGCTCGGTTAACGATGCTGCAGCTATCGTCTCATATCAAGAAGCCATGCCGGGCTATGAGGTAATAGGTTACACAGGAAGCTGGGCAAGTAATGATGCTCTTCACTGCCGTGTTATGGGGCTTGCCGATCAGGGAATGCTCTATGTCAATCATACCCCCTCCCAGATAAATTACAGTGGAGAGGATATCCCCATTGAGGTTGAGATCAAGGCCTATAGTGGTCAGTCTCTTATAAGCGAAGAGATACTTGTTCACTGGAAAACATCGGTAGAGAATCCTTTTAATCAATCTCCTTTGCTCTCGCAGGGAAATGATATCTATATTGCTCATATCCCCCCCCAATCTTTTGGAGAGACTGTCTATTATTATATCTCTGCAGCTGATGTATCGGGCAGGACAGTCAGAAGACCCTTTATGGGTAATGAGGATCCCTTCATCATCGAGATTAATGAACAGGGTATAGGACTGGAAGCACCAGAGATTATCGGGATCAGTATAGAAGAGGGGGTTGTCTATATCAGCTGGGAAGCTGTTCCAGGTGCCACCGGTTACATTGTTGAAACTGCTACTGAATTAGGTGGAGAATTCATTCCTGACTACTCCGGAATAATGAATTACGAAGATGATATAGTAATCTGGCAGAGCTCCATCATCGGTGATATAAAATTGTATCGCGTTAAAGCTACCTTAGAATATCCGGCTCTTCGCCAGCAATCACCTGAAGCAATAAAGAGAGATTTCAGAGAATAATGGAATCTCTTTCATAAGAAAACAAAGAAAAGTGGGGGAGAATTTATGGGAAAATTCTCCCCTTTGTTTTTGCAGTTGCTATCTGCTCTAAGATTCCGAACTGGATACCAAAGTCACTGACATAGATTATATCCTGATTGAAATAGTCCATTATAGCTCTGACAATCAGCAAGCCGGTAGTTATAACATTAGCTCTCAAAGGTTCGAATGGCATTAGTTCAGCAATATCTAATAGTTCCATACTTGAGAATTTATTGAAATAGTACTCTATATCGTTCCGGGAGAGACTGCTCTTATGTACTTCAGCACTATCATAATAGATCAGACCTTTCTTAACGGCACTGATGTTGGTTACCGTTCCTCCAATGCCGACCAGGGCAGGATCTCTCAGAAGCCCTGCAGGAAGCTGGTCAAGCCTTTTATTGATATAATCTATCCTGTTTACTCTCTTATCGTTGCTCAGATTTTCCAACCTTCTAATCCCCAGACGGAGGCTGTCCTGATATACGGCCTTATCCCCCTGGTAATAAATGAATTCTGTGCTTCCACCACCAATATCAAAGAGGATGAGTTCTCTGTATTCCTGGAAGTGATTCCGGTTGGCTCTTCCCATCAAACTGGCCTCTTCCTCGTCGGAAAGGATGCGGTATTCGATATCATAACGACTCTTCAGCCAATCACTTACGAGATTGATATTATCGCTCTCCCGGGAACAGCTTGTCCCCAAAACAATAATATCTCGGGAAAAATACTCCGATAACCGCATGAAATCACTAAGTATCTTTTTCACCCTCTCTATACCGGCTTTCGTTAACTTGCCATCCCTCATGTTCTTTCCCATAGCCGATATCCTGGAAGCGCGATGAATGACTTTAATCTCTCCATTAATTATAACCGCCCAGACAAGAAGAACATTGTTAGTTCCGACATCTATCACTACATAGCGATCCGAAAGGGAGTAGTGTTCAAATAGTATTTTTAAGGTTCTACCGGCACATTCCTTGCAGCTATCTCTCTTTCTTAACTCCTGTTTTAAATCGATGACAGGAAGATTAAACTCCTGTTCTTTATTGAGAATAGAGGGGATATCAGTAAGAATGAGATCAATTTTATTCTTGCAACAGAACTCAATCTCCCGGGCAATAAACTCCTTCTCCCTAATATCAGTAAGAGATATTCCTTGCTGTTCATCCCGAATTACAGCGTATTGTGCATCAAGCTTAGCAAAGGTATCTACCGGTTCAGGCAGATAGAGAAAGCAGCGGATCCCTGTCTTGACAAATTCTCTTACAAGGCCAGAAAGCCTGCTCTCTCTCAGCAACTCTTCGTTTTCGAGATATATCCCGATATTAATCAGCAAAGAATAGCCTCTGATAGGTTTCTGATATCAGCTGTGAATCAAGTTGATATTGGTTGCTGAAAGCCCCTTATCACTCGGAGTAAGTTCAAACTCGAAGATAATATCCCGATTGGGAAGTAGATTCAGATCTACATTATCGATAAGATTTGATTTATGGAAGAAGGCAGTTTTATATGGAGACTCCTCTTTGCGGGAGTCAGTAATCCATAGTCCATCTCCCAGATGCCGTATATAGCGCATGAATCCGAAGCCCTTATCCTGATTGTAGGAGTAACAGACACCTCTCACCCTGCTCTTGGTTTCTCCCCATTTGACGTTTTCGTTACCGTTATTATCCTCTATTGGGAGAAGATCAGGTATAAGATAACCTGACACAAAACTATCTGCCTCCTTCTTAAGAATGTGGGCGACATTGTTGAATCCAATGACCTCTACCCGGCAGCCTTTATTCTGTAGAGCGCGTACTACCTGGACAAAATCACCATCCCCTGTGACGAGAATAACATAATCGAGTTTCTCTGATTGTAACAGAGCATCTACAGCCATATCGAGATCTGCGTTTGATTTACTGTAGCGATGACCATCCTCATCTGTGAACCAGCGAACCTGTTTCACGATTACTTTATATCCAAAATCTCTCAACAGAGATTGAAAATTATTCGATTTTCTATAATATTCGAAATCCTTTCTGGCTCGTTCTTCGTCATAAGGGACGTAAGTATTCAATCTCATAGCAATCCCATTACTACGACAGGCAAATTCTCTCAAAACATCGTAGTGCATACCGTAGCCGCCATTAAGTGCCACATTCGATACATCAACATAGACCCCTACTTTCTTTAATTGAGTTCCATCCATTTTCTTACCTCATTTTATTTTCCTTTTTATTATTAACAATTCGTTTCCTTCTCTTTGATACTTCACAGGCTAGTCTGCAGCCCGAAATGGATCATCCCATCCAGGGGATGAAGCCATTCGCCATTACTATGGCTCACACCGTAATCGACACCAATCAAACCGATTCTCGTATCGAGCCTGATACCGAAACCGATACCGAACAGGTCTTTAAGGGTATCTGTAGCTTCCTCGAGTTGTTGTTGCACAACCCCGTAATCGGCAAAGAGAAATACCCGCGATTTTCTGGCAAGTAAATATCTCAATTCCAGATTAGACCATCCGATTCTGTAACCGCTGAACTGATCCTCCCGAAATCCCCGCAGATCATCTGTCCCACCCAGTGTATAGAGTTCATAAGGCTCCAGGTCACGATTCTGTATCTGCTTCCCATTGAGAGAGGACATCAGCACAAGCCTCGGTGATAGGGTAAAGTAATTATTCCATTTGATTTCCGTGGCCTGTTTATTGACCCAATCCCCCACTCTTCTTTTCATAACATAGAAATGTTTAATGTCAAGACGCATTCCCTTTGTCGGATTTAGATGATAGTCCTCCGAGTTGTAATACCAGAAGGCACCGATTTTCTTATGAGCTGCTTTTTCGATAACCTTTGGCCTTCTCGTTCCGGGAAAGAAGTCATCCGATCCGAGATATATTCCGTACTTGTTTCTGAGGGTATAGTAATAGATCTCACTGTCAAAAGTAGTTTTGATATAAGTAGAATCGACTGTTTCCCTGTAGAGTGTAAAATCCCCGGCAACAGGGAAGGTAAAGGGGCCCGATTCATGATAACGGAACTCTACCGACTGCCTGTCTGACCTCAACTGTTTCCAGGAGAAGGCGAGCTCCCTGTCAGTCCCGTAAAGATTGAGGAACTTGAGATCAATAAAACCGGTCAATTTACTCCCTGTATTCTTTTGCGAACTGTCGTATCCGAGCATACCGGAAATACGAGTCATTCTATCCTCTTCCAGTTTAAGGAGAAGTGTCTGATGATTGATAGGTATAATCGAGAATTCTCTTACATATTCTTTTCGTCTGACATTCTCTTCTGCCTGGCGAAGATTATGGAGATTAAATAACTCCATCTGATCTAAGCCGGAGATCCGGAGAAGCGTCTTCTCGCGTGTAGTCTCATTACCTTCGTATATAAAGCGGTCAAAGCGGCCGAATCTCCCTTCATCGACCTTAAGAAAAGCAGCAACACCTCCGTTATCCCTCACTACGAGGCTATCGAGTTCAGCACTGGCAAAGAGGAATCCTCGTGAAGCATAGAGATCTACTATCTGATATAGAAGGGAATTCACTGTATCGAGCGAATAGGAGCCAGTAGGGTATATTCCTGTAAGCTGGGCAATACGTTCGGTGGAGAAGTAGCTGTTGCCGGAGAGGTGTATCTCTCTGATCAGATATGGCTCTTCCTCTTCAATATAGAAACGGACTTCCACCTCCCTTGGCCCTACTGGAACAGCATCGGGATAATTAACCCGGATATGGTAAAATCCCCGCTGCTGATAAAAAGAGGCTATCCTTCTACAATCTTCCTGTGTTGTCTGTGGATTGTATATTTCACCCGGCCGGGTCAGGACTCGACCCCGTAATTCCCGGTCGGAGATCGATTCATTACCACTGAAACTGACCCCTCTGACAGTGATGTCGTTAGTAGCAATCAGTGATGAACAGAATATCAGTAAGAGGAAGCAACCCGTGAGCGTGAAGCTGATAAACCGGGTTCCAGCGGTCTGTGATACTATCATAGCAAATCTAATTAACCTTTTAAATGCTGATCAATGATAGCGATAAGTTCTTCGAGGAGGAGAGCTTCCGGAACCTTTTTGATGATCTCTCCTTTACGAAATATCAATCCCTCACCCTTACCACCGGCAATGCCAAAATCTGCCATCCTCGCCTCACCGGGCCCATTGACGATACACCCCATGACAGCAACCGTAAGATCACGATCCCGATAGGGTGCCAGTCTTCTTCCTACATCTTCGGCAAGAGAGATAAGATCGATCTCTGTCCGGCCGCAGGTCGGGCAGGAAACGATGTTCAATCCTTTGCGCAAACCGAGAGCCTTGAGGATCTCCAGGCCGACGGCTACCTCTTTAACCGGATCGGCAGTGAGAGAAACCCGGATAGTATCTCCTATACCTTCAGCGAGCAATATACCCAGAGCAACGGAGGATTTGACAGACCCTGCCATCTCTGTTCCCGCTTCGGTAACCCCCAGATGCAGCGGATAGGACACTTTCTCGCTCAGCAAGCGGTAAGCTTCGACAGTCATAGGAACGGACGCTGCCTTGACCGATATTTTGATATCCTCGAACCGGCATCGCTCCAGTATCGCAATGTGTTCGAGGGCAGATTCTACCAATCCAGCCGGTGTAACACCATATTTCTTTAGCTTATCTTTAGCGAGAGAACCACTATTTACTCCTATACGGATAGGTATTCTCTTCTCACGTGCTCTGGTTGCCACTTCTTTAACCTTACTTTCTGAACCTATGTTACCCGGGTTGAGTCTCAGTCCGTCAATCCCCTTATCTATAGCAGCGAGGGCAAGACGATAATCGAAATGGATATCTGCAATGAGAGGTATGGGACAATTCTTTCTGATCTCTGTCAGCGCTCGAGCAGCATCCATATCTGGGAGAGCAACCCGAATGATCTCACTGCCGGCAGCTATGAGTTCTCTTATCTGGTTTATTGTAGCCTTAACATCATCTGTATGTGTATTGGTCATCGATTGAACCCTGATCGGGTTACCGTCACCAATAATCAGATCACCCAGTTTGATTCCTCTTGTAGCTCTTCTCTTTATCTCCATTAATCTATCCTCTAATACCGTTACAACGTTTTAATCCCTTTTCTGTTTACACTGATTTATTCCTCTTCGATATCTTTCATTCGTAAAGCTCCTGAGAAGCATCTCAGAGTGCAGAGAGAGCAGCCGACACACTTGTCTTCGTCAATCAGTGGTATCTTCTCCTCATCAAGCTCTATAGCAAGATACGGGCATCTTGCGCAGTTACCGCAGTGCTGACAGAGATCCCTGTTCACTACCGGAACCTTGCTCTTCTCCGGCAAATCATCGAAACCTACTATCGGATCGGGCAATGCTCTCCCGATCAGTTCACTGACCGAGGGAATTCCCCTCTCTTTGAGAAGGAAACTCAGCCCATTCTCCAGTTCGTCGATTATTCCGTAACCATATTTCTCGACAATAGTACAGAACTGCACCGTCTCCGCTCCCAGGGCAAGAAAATCTGCTGCACCCTTATAGTCCATCGGGCCTCCATTCCCGGAGATGGATACCCCTCTGGCTGAAGCTCTGGCGAGAGTCAGGTAACTAATAGGGAGCACCCCTTCACCGGACATACCAACCACTATTCCCTTCTCCCATCTGTCGGAGAAACCATCCCGGAGTGCCAGGACGGGGAAGGTATTGGCGAGTGTTACCCCTGCTTTCTTTTCGGGATATTTATCGAGGACCTCTTTGATAGCATCGATAATCGGCTGTATAGCCGTTACCGCACCGGTGAGTTTAAATAGTTTGGGGATATCACCCCTGCCGGTCTCCATTACCCAATCGATTACTCTGGCTGTTAATCCGGCATTCTGGGATACTATATCACCATGTGTCCCGTCACCACCCTGCGGGCAGGATAGACTGTATTCGATCCCCTTAGCTCCAGCCTCTTCCAGCTTTCTTGTATTGCTCTGCCATACCTTCTTATCAGCTTCATCATTACCTGTAACAGGACCACCTGTAGAACCCATAGTCAGCCTATCAGGATACTCGACAACCAGCCTGGCTATCTCCTCACATACCCTGTCGATTGGATGGTCGGAAACATTATCGCAATTAGCATAGGTCTTATCGTTCAGAACGAACATATATTCACCGGGAATATGGATGGGCAGATTATCGAAAGCTGTTTTCATAATACCACCAGCCCAGCCGGCTTCATAGGCCAATTTCATCTGTTCATATCCGTCTGTCGGTGGCGCAGCAGAAAGAAGAAAGGGTGATTTGAGCGGGATACCAAAGAATGATGACTTGAGAGAAACGGGTAGATTATCTTCCGGTAAAAGAGAATGATAGCTTTTCAGTGGCTCGGCTATCTCCGGTGGTTCTTTATCCGCTAATCTGGCGTGGAGCAGCAGGGCACTGTTCTTACCGGCTGCTACAGCTTCAACGACCGTCGTCGGGCCATGAGCCATATCTCCTGCTAAAACGATACGCTTATTCTCTTTATACTTCTCATTCTCTGTTAAGGATGGCCTGTTACCAATAGCTATAAACACCAGATCGAACGGACGGAAGATCTCACCACTCTCCGGTTCGTCTATTATCTTCGCAGGATGGAACTCCTCGCCTGGCGGGAGCATTACCGGCCGGATCCTGACACCCTTTACAATTCCCTCCTCCTGAACGATCTCTGTCAATCTCATACGGTTGGTGATATGGACACCACCAGCCTGCAGGTCCGCCCTTTCAGCTGGAGTAAGTGGCATTTCAGCATAACTCTCCAGGACTACCATCTCTGCGTGAGCAGCGCCGAGCGTTCTGGCAGTAAGAGCCAGATCTGCTGCTATAGCCCCCCCGACAAATACAGCCCGTTTACCCTCCATTTCGATAGAGAGCGGGTCACGCAGTAAACTCGTTCCGTATATTGCATATTCGTCGCCGGGGATATTCAACCTGACCGGTTCTGTTAGACCTACTCCGATAACTAGCCCATCAAACCCTTCGTTCAGGAGTTTCTCCGGTTCTTCAACAGGTCCGGAGAAATGAAAACTCAGGCCAAACGACTGTTCTAGAAACTCGATATCGGTCAGAAGAACACCCTTCGGTAATCTCCATTCCGGTATGAGTTGACAGGCACCACCAAAGGATTTCTGCTCGTCAAGGATATCAACCCTGTAACCCATCTGAGCCAGTGTTACCGCAGCACCGATCCCCGCCGGGCCTGCACCTATTATTGCAATCCTCTTACCGTTATCCTGCTCGGGAAAAAATTTCGGCAGTCTGCCAAGCTCTTTTGCTCGCTGGATAATAGTTGCCTGCACAGCCGGTATATCTATTGGCCTGTCAAACCCCTCGCGGGCACACGCCTTCATACAGTGATAATCAGGACAAACCGCACCGCAAATACCCCCCAGTGGATTCTTGCTGAAGATCATTCTGGCTGACCTTTCGTAATCCTGGGGATAACCGGCTGCCACTGCCATGATAAAATCTGCCGGCGAACAGTCTGAGGGACAGGCCACCTTGCACGGTTTCTCTTCACAATAGACGCAACGGTCTATTTCTGCCTGGAATTGTGCTTCTGTTAGAAACAAATTATCGCTCACTTGTCTTCTCCTTCAACTTCTCCTGATTTCAGTGTTTAAACACTCTCAATCAGTATATGTTAATAAAACCCTCACTCTAATTCAATCTCTATCACTGAAAGTAAACTCAGTTACCTCTCTCCAGCCACTGAGCATCTCTATAGTCGGCACCCAACCGACTATAGGATTCCCCATTACTTACTGATTTCTCTTCTCGTTCGCGCGTTATCTATAATCTCTATCATATCAACTCGAAAGAGTTTTCTCTTTTTTTATTTTCTCTACAGCCATAAGTACTGCTTCCGGAGTTGCGGGGAAAGTGAGAGTTACCTCTCTGTCGGTAAGCGACTGTATAGCATTCTTGATCGCAAAGAATGCGGCTTCACCGTATATATAAGGTGGCTCACCGATCGCCTTACTTCCGAAAACACTGGCATATTCGGAACCCGATTCGGTGAATTCTATCTCCATTCTTTCCGGCAGGTCACGAATACAGGGTATTTTGTATGTAGATACAGTAGAGGCGAGATATTCGCCGTTATCGTTCCAGGGGATCTCTTCTATAGTGCACCAGCCATAAGATTGAATAAAAGCACCAATGGTCTGACCTCTGTCTATGTTAATATCGAGCGACTTACCGTTCTGATGAACTATATAAACATCAAGAAGCCTGTTTTCTCCACTCAGGAGATCGACCTCGACACTCACTGCAGCACATCCGAACACAAAGTAATAGAAGGGATTACCCTTACCGTTTTTACTGTCAAACCAGATCCCGGGGGTTTTATAGAACCCGTGTGCTCCGAGAGGAGTACGTCTTTGATACGCCTGTTTAATCAGTTCAGGAAATGATATGGTGAAGAGAGGAGCATTATTGTCATAGACTTTATTATCGGCAAATACAAGCGATTCCGGATCACTTTTCACTCCATTACCTGTTTCCAGTAGTTCACAGGCGATTGGAGTGAGCCTTGCCTTGATCTTTTCTGCTGCAATCCTCGCTGCATTACCATTGATATCGCTCCCGGTTGAGGCTGCTGTCGGAGAAGCGTTACCTGTTCGCCGGGTATTACTGCTCTCCACACGAATATTCTTCAGCGAGATACCGAACACCCTGGCTACAACCAGAGCGATCTTGGTATTGACCTCCTGCCCCATCTCTACCCCGCAGGTGGATACGGATACGGTGCCGTCAATATAGATCCAGATAAGAGCTGAGCCCTGATTGAGTACTGGTGATGTAAATGAGATACCGAACTTGACCGGAACTACTGCCATACCTCTTTTTCGATCAGTATGCTCACTATTGAACTGTTCGATCTTCTTCTTCATCTCCCGGTAATTGCTAAACTCCTGCAGACGGTCGAAGAGATCATTCATATCTGACTCTTGTAAAACCTGGCCGTAAGGTGTTTCCTGTCCAGCCCTGTAGGAGTTTATCTTTCTGATTTCTAACGGGTCTCTCTTCAAGGTATGAGCTATCCTCTCGATAACGCTTTCCATAACAAAGATACCCTGTGGTGCACCAAAACCACGAAAGGCCGTATTGGGGGGCAGATTTGTCCTGCAGGCACGCCCTCTGATCCTCACATTGGGGATGTAATAAGTGTTTTCGGCATGAAACATTGCTCGATGCAGTATAGCCAGTGACAGGTCGGTGAAAGCACCTCCATTCGATAAGAGTTCGACATCGTAGGCATCTATCTCTCCGGTTTCATTGAAACCGACTCTATATCTTCCCAGGAAGGGATGTCGCTTACCGGTATAGAGGAAATCCTCTTTCCGGCTCAACTTTAGCTCTACAGGTTTACCGGTCACTCTGGCTCCGAGAGCTGCCAGACAGGCGATGATAGTTCCCCTGCTCTCCTTTCCGCCGAAAGCTCCTCCAAGCCGTGATACATCAACGACAACATTATGAACTGCCGTTCCAAGAATTCCTGCCGCCGCCTCCTGAACCTCCATAGTACTCTGAGTTGCAGAATAGAGGGTCATCTCCTCACCTTCACCCGGTATTGCCAGACAGCGCTGAGTCTCGAAATAGAAATGCTCCTGTGCAGAACTCTCCACTTCTCCTTCCAGGATGAAGTGTGCCTCTTTCAAACCCCTTTCCGGATCTCCACATTCAAAAACCCTCTCCGGTACATACCAGGACTTCGCCTCGTCTGCCTGCCTGATATCCAGCAGAGGTTCCAGTTTCTTGTATTTCAGGACGATGCTCTCAACCCCCTTTTTCGCTACTCGGGGATAGGGAGAGAGGACGATAGCTACTGGCTGCCCTACATAGACGACCTCATTCTCCGCCAGGAGAGGCTCCTCATCGGGGCCATGACCGAGAGAGTTCTTTCCGGGGATATCCCTGGCTGTAATTACTGCTGTTACATCTCTCATCGCCAGGGCTGAAGAGATATCGAGTTTGCTTATCCTGGCGTGGGCTACTGGAGAGAAAAGAATCGCCACATGCAGTAACCCGTCCGGTAACTTACCTTCCCCAATGAATCTGGAATTTCCGGTAACATGGAGTCTACCACTGATATGCCAGGGTTGTTTACCCATATTTACTCCTTACTTCCCTTTTCGTGTTCTTTCAAGGTCTTGTACTAACTCACTCAGATACCTGTAGGTATGGTTACGGATAAGGGTCTGCCGGTATTCCTCTCTTCCTCTAATATCACTGATCGGCTTGAATTCAGATGCTGCTATATCTGCTGCCTTTGCAAACCAGGAGCTGTCAGGTTCCTTCCCCTCCATATAGGCCATTGCTTCTCTGGCCAGAGCAGGATAGGGAGCTACACCGCCGAATGCGAGCCTGACATTTTTCAGTTTGCCATTCTCCATTCCAATCGAGATTGCCGAATTGACAGTCGAGATATCAACCGCTCTCCGTTTAGCAGCTTTTGTCATATCCTGAAAACGATAAGTTCCTTCCGGTATGGGAATTATGACAGCAGAGATGAACTCACCCTTCTGTAATAGTGTTTTTTTATAATCGAGATAATAATCACTCAACTTGACTCTCCGCTTCCCTCCCACCGAGAGCAATTCCAGTTCAGAATCAAGAACCATTAGCACGGGTGGCGTGTCTGCCACCGGTGATGCATTACCTATGTTACCGACTATAGTAGCTAGATTACGTATCTGTCGTGAAGCGATAAGTGATATGGTTTTGATCAGGAAAGGAAAATATTCTGTAATCAGGGGTGATTTTACTGTCTCGCTCAGGGTTACAGAAGCTCCGATCCTGATGTTTCGTTCTTCCTTGAATATGCGTCTTAACTCCGGAATGATGGTAATATCTATTAACCAGGGCCGGGAAATATTGTTGATATTAGACTGAACGAGAATATCAGTAGCACCGTTAAGAAAGGCATATTCCCGGACATTGTCGAATTTCTCCAGATCTGTCAGAAGTTCCTCGATAGAGCGGGGTTGCAGATAGCCGATCGTATTGTAATATTCTCTATTCTCTTCAGAAACATCTTCAGGAAATTCGGAGAAATTCCTGATCTTTTCATAATCTTGCAATTTTTCCGGTAAGAGAGAGAGCTCTTCATTCAGGTTCTCTTTGAGATAGAGAGCAGCCCGGAAGATCGCATCATAGCCGGTACAGCGGCAGAGATTACCTTCCAGTGCACTGATAATCTCCGCTTCCTGCGGTTGCCGGGTGTTAAGGAATAGAGCCAGCAGAGCCATAACGAACCCCGGTGTGCAGTAACCACACTGCGTACCGTGAAAATCCAGAAGTGCCTTCTGGACAGGATGCAGGTTGTCGGGAGTTCCTATACCTTCGATAGTTATCAAATGCTTCTTATGTATCCTTACGGCCGGGTAAATACATGAGTTTACAGCCTTATAGGATATCTGGCCTTCGTTTAGGCTGCCGATTATCACCGTGCAGGAACCGCAATCCCCTTCATTACAAGTCGATTTAGTTCCGTAGAGTTTCAACTTCTGATGAATCAATTCCAGTAATGTCATACCAGGTGGCACGGTTATCTGTTGCTCTTCTCCATTGACAAGGAAGGATATTCTTTTACTCAACAACTGTTCATTGTTATGCAGGTCTCTGTTTATCTCCATAGGTTATATCTCTTCAATTTTATTTATTATCTTCGCGGGGAGCAGAACTCTTGTAAAGTCTTTTTTTTGCTTAAGTAAGAATCGGTTACATTCTATTGCTGTCCTGATGATAACGGCTCGATAATCGACAGGAATTGTGATAAAAAAACACCCCGCTATAGCGGGGTGTCTGAAGAAATATTGCCCGGTCCTATATGATAGAACCAATCACTCCGGTGGAACCCCGTGAAACGGGGTTCCACAAGCAAGGCGGAGTGATATTTCCCGCCAGGAGTGCTTTCCCGGGAGTCGGGCATTTATTTATTACTGCATTCTATTAATGTTAACGTCAAAAGGAGATAATTATTTCAGAAGCAGCATTTTTGCTACCTGTGAATAGTCTCTGGCTACCATTCTGTAGAAATAGACACCGGAAGTTACCCTGCGACCAGCATCATCTTTACCGTCCCAGAGAATCTCATGATCGCCGGCCTCTTTTACACCATTGATTAGAGTTACTATTCTCTGACCATTGATATTGAAGATCTCTATCCTTACCATTCCGGCTTCAGCCAGAGTATAACCGATCATCGTTTCCGGATTAAAGGGGTTAGGGTAGTTTCCTCTCAAACGGGTTACAGCTACTATCTCGGTTGTATCCGTAGTGCTTGTCTGCTCGGTCTGGAAGGACCAGATAGGACAATCAGCAGCGTAGATCGTGTCATCTTTATAATACACAAAGGGTATAACCTGCCAGAAGTAGGTTTCATCATACTGCAGGTCAAAAGGATGTTCTGTCAGGAGATGTTCACCGACACCACCCTCGATCTCAGTTTCCAAAGGATCCTCGTTTATATCACCACACCATAATTTGATCAAAAAGCCGTCCGGATCAGAATAACCCGTTTCTGATGTGTAAGTCCAGCCCAGGGGTGTGTCTATTGAGACGTCAGTCGCTCCACTCTCCGGAATTGGTGAATGTGCTGCTGCCGGAGGTTGTGGAATGGTATTTTCATCGATAGTGATAAAACTCCAGAGCGGGCAATCTTCGGCATAGATAGGTTCATCGTTATGATTCACATAAGGTATGACCTGCCAGAAGTAAGTCTCTTCATAGTCGAAATCAAAGGGGTGGTCGGTATACAGATGCTCTCCTGCTCCACCTTCCAGTTCGACCTGGACAGGATCATCACCTGTACCTCCCATCCACATATTGATCAGAAATCCATCGGGATAGGAATATCCCTCCTGGAAGGTATATGTCCAGCCGATGGGGGTAGTTACTGGAACGTTTGCTGCCTCATCATCCGGAATTGGTGAGTGTGCTGCTGATGGAGCTGGAGGAGGTGTGCCGTCTAATGCTGTAGTAAAGCTCCAGAAGGGACAATCTTCAGCAAATATCTCCTCATCATTGTGCAGGATATAAGGTATTACCTGCCAGAGATAGCTCTCTTCATAATCAAAGTTATAGGCATAGTCGGGGATAAGATATACACCCGAACCACCTTCGATATATATCTGGAAGGGATCTTCATTCATGTCATCTGTCCACATATTAACCAGATAGCCATCAGGATTGGAATAGCCAGGAACGAATGTATAGCTCCAGCCGATGGGAGTGTTTATCGGGACTGATGTCGCTCCATCAGAAGGTATCGGGGAATGTGCTGTCGCCGGAGGTGGAGGTAAGGTTCCCTCTTCCGCGGTAGTAAAACTCCAGATCGGACAGTTCTCTGCATAGATGGTCTCATCATTGTAATATACATTTACGTAGGGAACAATCTGCCAGTAATAGATCTCCTCATAGTCAAAATCGAAGGGGTGTTCATCAAAGAGATACTCGCCAGGTCCACCCTCAATATCTGCCTGGAAGGGATTTTCGCCTGTATCTCCCGACCACATATTAACCAGAAAACCGTCCGGATCGCTGTAACCTGCCTCTGAAGTATAGATCCAGCCAATCGGAGTGTTAACCGGAACTGAAGTTGCTCCGTCAGAAGGGAGGGGGGTATGTGCGGTTACTGGTGGTGTAATCTCTTCCAGAGTAGTGAAACTCCAGATCGGGCAATTAGAGGCATATACATTACCACCGCTGTGATTTACATACGGCTTTACCTGCCAGTAATAGGTCTCTTCATAAACGAGATCTATCGGTGGTTCAGCCAGGATATGTTCTCCCACGCCACCGGGTAAATCCACCTGGATGGGGTCATCACTCGTGTCACCACTCCAGAAATTCACCATAAAGCCGTCAGGATTTGAATAACCGGCACCCGTAGTATAAGTCCAGCCGAGATGAGTATCAGTCGGGACATCTGTTGCCCCATTGTTCGGAAACGGGGAGTGTGCTGTCGCTGGTGCCGGTGGTAAAGGTTCTGCTGCGGTCGTAAATGACCATACCGGTGTATTATCTGCATCTCCACGCATCCCGGCCTGTGTATTACGGACCCGGGGTAAACTGCGGTTTCGTCTATTAGTAAGATCTCTTTCAGGGTAATCTGTAGTGGGAATGACCTGCCAGTAAAATGTGGTTTCATATGTTAGATTCGGTATTACATCCGAACTGGAATAGGTTTCCTGGCCTGCATTGTAGGGAATCCAGACGAAATCATCAGCAGCAAAATCACCTGTAGTATTCATATACACCCTGAAACCAACAGGATCTGTATAAGCGGGATTACTTATGTATTGCCAGCTCACTGTCTCAAGAGTTATTGGAACATTCGAACTTCCATTGGCAGGTAAAGGATTAATAGCAACATTGGGATCAGGATTTACCTCCCCTGATTGCCAGCTGAGATAGGGATAACCGTTATTTACATTCTCACCTGTATCCTCTGACCAGGTCTCACTAAAATCCCAATTAACATAGGTGTTACCGGCATAAGGATAAGTCATCTCGGATGTTGTTCTCCCCTCGCCACCATAAGAGGTTGAC